>JAWVYS010000038.1:0-29206 GCA_033722555.1 Brumimicrobium sp. | reverse complement strand
CGAAGTTCTTTTTTGTTTACTGGATGTTTTACATCGCGACCTTAAGGTACATGGTCTAATCGAAGATAAGGTATTCGTCCCTATGATCCTAAATGAACTATCTTCCTGACTTATTTTTTGAGCCTTCATTTTTTTACTCATCGGCTATTTTCGGTGATAATCAATTTTTTCTCGGGGAATAATAATATTTTTGCAGGTTTACAGTTTATAACGCCGGGGATTACCGAATGATGAGAAATTGCTTTTCGATAAAGAATAACGGATTGTTGCTGATTTTTATGGCAATGCTCATGCTGTTTGCCTGCTCGACGGAAAAGAACACTTTTATCAACAGGACCTATCACAGTACTACCGCGCGATATAATGGATATTTCAATGCGAAGGAACTGATCAGGGAAGGACTAGAGAACTACAGATCCAACTACCGAGAAGATTATTATAATATTCTCCCTGTCGAACGTTATCCCACTGAAGAAGATGTTTCAGAAATGTATCCCATCATCGATACGGCAATTTCCAAATGTAAAAAAGTTATTTCCAAGCATAGTATGCCAACAGCTTCCAAACCTTCTCAGAAGAAGACGGAATACGCCAACTGGATCGATATGAACTGGCTCATGATCGGCAAACTGAACTACGTCCGCCGGGATTACGAGGCAGCTTATAAGAATTTTGATTATGTAAGAAAATTCTACACCGACAGACCAAGTAATTATTCGGGACAACTTTGGAAGGCAAAAACGGAGATTGCTATGGGGGATTTGACCGAAGCAGGTCGGACCTTGCAAAAACTTGACCTGATGTTTCAGAATAAACAAGCGGAGAAAGGGGATAAGATTGCGTTTAAGGAAATTTTCGATAAAAGGAAGCGGAAAGAAAAGAAAGAAGATAAATTACCCGACCTACCAAAGGATTTTGAGTTTGAGCTAGCCAAGGTTAAGGCTGAGCTTGCCTTGGAAAAGGACAACTACGAAGAAGCGGTGAAACAGTTGAAGATTGCTTTGGATGAGGCTTTTCATAAGGAAGACAAAGCACGGATCAGTTTCATAATCGGTCAGATTCTTCAAGAACAGAACAATCCGGAAGCCCGGAAATATTATACCAAAAGCATCAAAAAGAACGCTCCTTTTGAGATGAGTTTCCATGCTAAAATTAATCGTGCAATCATCAGCGACCTGAACGATGAGCAAATGATCGCCGAGCTGAAAGATATGGCTAAAGAGCAGAAATATCTGGAATTCCGGGATCAGATATATTATGCGATGGCGGAAATAGAACTTGGAAGAAATGACGTCTCTCAGGCAAAGCAATATTTGACTAAATCGGTTTTCTATTCATTGAATAATCCGCGACAAAAGGGTATTAGCTACGAAACCTTGGGAGACCTGTCCTTCAAAGAAAAGGAATATGTTTCGGCTCAAAAATATTATGACAGTTCAGCGCGTGTAATCCCCGACACTTACGTGAATGCTGAGGAAATCAGGAGTAAGGCAGACAATCTTTCCAAACTTGTTGAGGCTATCACCACGGTTAGCTTCGAGGATAGTGTACAGAGAATTGCCCGAATGGATGAGGATACACGTGAGAAATACCTGAAGGATGTTATCAAACAGCTTAAGAAAGAAGAGCAACTTAGAAAGGAACAGGAGGCCAAACGGGCCGAGGAAATGAGGAAATTACAGCAATCCTATGCTGCTCAGAATGCAGGAAGAGGAAATAAATGGTATTTCTCAAATCAAAAAGCTATGCAGGAGGGACTCGAAGAATTCCGCCGTGTTTGGGGTCAGCGAGCGAATGAAGACAATTGGAGATATACAAATATCCCGGCAGAAATGAATTTTGATAACCTGAACGATACCCTTCCGGAAGATTCTTTGCTTGCCGAGAATAATAGCGGTAAGTCAAGAATTGAAGACATGACAACAGAGGATCTGATGAAGGATATACCCTTAAGTGATTCTGCCATGAAAGCAAGCAATGAAAAACTGATTGCAGCACTCTACGAATCTGGAATGATCTACAAGGAGCAGCTGAACGAAAAGGAAATGGGAGCAAAACAGTTTAAGAGCATCCTTGAAAGAAACGTGGAGAATAAGCACAACCTGCTGGCGGCTTTTCAACTGTATAAAATTAACGAAGGCAGCGGAAGTGCTGGTGAATACAAGGAATATATTCTTAACAATTATCCCAATTCGGACTATGCAAATTATTTGAGAGATCCGGATTATTTTATCAAGAAGAAGGAACGTGATGCCCTTGCCTTGAAAGAGTATTTGCGCTCAGTAGAACGGTACGAACGAGGATTGTACTATCCCATCGTAATGAAAGCAGACGATGTGATTGCCAATGAATCCGATAATCCTTTCAGAAAGGAATATTATTTATTGAAAGCAATGGCTATGGGACATCTCAACAACGATAAATCAACGCTGATTCCTGTTCTGCAAAAGGTGATTAGTGAATATCCCGAAACCGATGTGGCGCACAAAGCGGAAGAAATGCTTAAATATATTCAAGAAGGAGTTCCTGAATTTAAACCTTTTGATCTTTCCGCAACGAGCCAGTTTCAGATCCGCGGAAACGATAAATTCTTCGTCCTTATTTATCTTCCCAAAGGAGGGAACCAGACAGAGACTTTACGTAGTGTATCGGATTTCAATCGGGAGTTTTTCAGCAGAAGCAGGTTGAGTCCTTCGCCGGTTATGTATTCGCCGGATATGACCTTCATTCAGGTGAAGGAATTTGAATCTACTGCCGAAGCAAAGGAGTATATTAGAACATTTAAAAAAACTAAAAAACACCTGGAGGAATTAAGAAATAATGATATTCTCTTTATTTCTAAAGAAAATTTTAAGACCTTGGTAAAAGAAAAGGCGCTCGAAGATTATGAGCGCTTTTATCAGGTAAACTATTAAAACTGAAAAACGATGTTTAAAGGAGAAAAAGCCAAATCAATGATTGACAGTCCGGAGAGACTAAACAGGTTGGTTTCCGGGACAAAGTTGAAGGGAGATCTTATCACTGAAAGTAACCTTAGAATTGACGGTGAGATAATTGGAAGTATTCGCTGCAAGGGAAAATTCGTTCTTGGTGAAAAAGGTCTTGTTAAAGGCGATCTAAACACCGGATCTTCGGAGATAGAAGGTGCTGTGGAAGGTGATATTATTGTGGAAGACTTGCTCATTCTTAGAAAAACGGCTGTTATTCAGGGCAACGTTGTTACGTCACGCTTAGTTATTGAGGATGGTGCGCAGATAGGAGGGTCTATTCAAACAGGCGATGTCAAAAATATGAAACTTAGCACTTCTTTTTCTTCAGATTTAGGTAATGGTTCGGTGAAGAACAGTGCTTCAATGCGTGAGGCTGTTCAGTCTGATGTAGTATATTGATGGCCTCAGAAAAGGATGATCGAAACAATCAGGTAAAAAATTACCTGAAGTTTTCCACGCTTGGCTTACAGATGGGAATTCTCATTACGGCGGCTGCTTTGTCCGGACAGTGGCTTGATGCTAAACAAGCGAATAAACATCCGGTCTGGACCATTGTTTTGGTTTTGATCGCAATTTTCGGATCGCTTTACAGTATTATACGGGAAGTCAATAAATTGGGTAAGGATAAAGATGATTAGGGACCATTTGTTTTTCGCTTTTTTTTATTTGATTTTAATTCTCGCCCATTGGTTGGTATATAATCTGTTTCCCGGGCTATATTTTGGGGATGAAATCATTTTGAGCTATGCAGTCCTGATCATTCTCAGTTTTACGGGTAATTCCCTCTTCCGACTAACCAAACGCTTCAAGGAAATTCAGTTTGCTCAACTTTTCATGATTTTCACCACCGTTCAGTTGTTGGGAGCAATGGTTTTCGCGGCATATATTCGCTATGCCAAGCCTGAATACGCGAAAGAGGTGCTGTTGCAGTTTGTTATACTCTTTTTCGTCGTTCTGCTCTTTCAATCAATTTATTTTGTGAAAAGAAAAGCCGGCCGTTAGGAGTAGGGCAACCTTTATTTTCTGATCTTTCGTATGATGCCGGTGGTGGAATAGCCTTCCTCGAGGTCAATAGTAACTACAGATCCGCCGTGTTCTTTTACTTCTTTGGAACCAACAATATAGCGCGGATGATTTTCATCTGTTTCTTCTGCGTCGTAATCAGCCCCTTTGACAAGCATGGAGGGTTTTAACATCTTAATGAGGTCCAGAGGAGTGTCATTTTCAAAAACAACAACCAGATCTACAAAAGCCAGAGATGCCAGTACCAAAGCACGTGATTCTTCGTCATTCACCGGTCTTTCAGGGCCTTTGTTTTGGCGCTTGACACTGCTGTCTGAATTCACACCAATGACTAAGAAATCGCCCATCGCTGCTGCTTTTCCCAGATAAGTTACATGACCGCGGTGTAAAATATCGAAACAACCATTCGTGAAAACCACCTCCTTGTCATCCGATCTCCACGCTTCAATAATCGTTCGTGCTTCTTCCTGAGTGACTATCTTATGCCGGATTCTTTCCCATTTTGTCATCTTTTTCCTTTTTATAATTTCTGGGCAGAAGTACGAGCGAAATAAGACCCAGTATAATCATTCCTGCTGTTTGAGAAAGCCAGATAATCATTCCCAGAGCCTTACCGATTCCTTCCGATTCCTCTGCTGTGTCGAACTGACTTCCCATGTAAAAGCTCACAACAATTCCCACCAGGTAGGGATAGGCCCCCACACCTCCATTCGTAAACATAATGCCTAAAGTCCCTGCAATGAACCCGATTAATATGCCTCCGAGCGGAAAGTTTGTTGTTTCTTCGAAAGAAAGAAAACAAATCCCGAAAAAGAGGATATATAAACCCCACATCAGAAAGGTGTAAAAAACAAACTTCCCGGGATTTTTTGATTTGAAAATAGAAAATACTCCTTCAATAACATCTTTTACAAATCCTCTGAATTTGTTTCTGAATTTTGGAAGCTTCCACCAGAGGATTATGAATAGAAAAAGTCCTCCCAAAATTACCGTTAATAAAATGCGGAGAAACCAGTTAGATCCTTCTTCCTCTGAAGTGTTTGATACAATGATATTTTTTAAGGTAATTAGATCATCGAAACTTAAAAAGAAGGCTGTTAAAACGATGAGGCCAAGCATTACAAGGTCGAATACACGTTCTGCGATAATGGTTCCGAAGCTGCTCGAAAAGGATATTTTATCGGTCCGGTATAATAGAGCTGCACGGGTAGCTTCTCCCGCCCTTGGAATCAGTAAATTCACGAGATATCCAACCATTAAGGCATGATAACGGTGCCAAAACCGAGGTCTGTAGCCTATGGGCTCAAGTAAATATTTCCAACGGTAGGCACGGATCACATGACTTAAAAAACCGAGAATCAATGAAATGATAATCCAAAGATAATCAGCATCACGAATGGCGCGGAAAAACACTTCCTTGGTGTTCTTGTCCATTGCCGTGTAAAAATGCCAAAGCAGGTATATGCCGATGAGCAAAGGTAAAAGAACCTTAATGACCGAAATGATCTTTTTATTCGTTGATCTGCTCAAAATATATACTTTTTGTTCGGAACACGATGAATTCCGTTTTCGTTAATTTAATGACAAAACGAAGATAACAGAATCCCTGAATTAATCAGTCAGTCGATTTGTTTCTTCATTCGGAAAGCAAAGTGTTGGTTTGAAATTTTTAGCTTCCTCAAACTCCATGAATGCATATCCGATAATGATTATTATGTCGCCGGGAGCACATCTTCTTGCCGCCGGACCGTTTAAGCAGATTACTCCTGAATCTCTCTCTCCTTTGATGACATATGTCTCAAGACGCTCACCATTATTGATGTTTACGATTTGAACACGCTCCCCTTCAATGAGATTTGAGGCCTCCATTAATGTTTCATCGATGGTCACACTACCGATATAATTGAGGTCAGCCTGGGTTACCTTGACACGATGGATTTTAGATTTTACAACCTGTATTAACATTCCCGTTACGAATAATTTTTTGCAAAGATACGATTTGTTTTTGTTGTAATCGATATTTAATCATTCGGGGCCTCAGGTAAAGATCACGCTTTATTATGGATGAAAATTGTATTCATACCTGGATAAAAATACGTGTTTACTAACATTTGAAAGATAAAAACTAATCACCGTTGCGTTTTTTTGGACCTTTATATCTTTTTATATTTACGAGAATATAGATTATGTATAACTATTCATCAGAATGAAATTAAAAGAACCCAGAACATTATCCTCCATAGCAAACTTTTTAAAATGTGAATTCGAAGGTGATCCGGATCATCAGATAACCGGAATCAATGAAATCCATCGCGTTGAAGAAGGTGATATTGTATTCGTCGATCATCCGAAATATTATGACAAAGCACTCAAAAGCAGAGCAACCACCATACTGATCGATAAAAATGTGGAATATCCTGAAGGAAAAGCACTTCTGATAAGTAAAACTCCTTTCGATGACTTTAATAAGTTGACTAAATACTTTGAACCTACCCTCTTTTTACAGAATAAAGTAGGTGAAAATACCACAATTGATCCTTCGGCTCAGATCTATCCGAACGTGGTCATCGGTAATAATGTAACGATAGGGAAGAATGTCATTCTTTTTCCCGGTGTGGTGATCATGGATAGAACCATTATTGAGGATAACGTAGTGATTGGTTCGAATACGGTCATAGGACACAATGCTTTTTACTACAAAAAGAAACCTTCGGGTTATGACCGCATGCATACCTGCGGATATGTACACATCAAAAAAGATGTTGAACTTGGTGCACTATGTACCATCGATGCCGGGGTTTCGGCGGTAACCATGATCGGTGAAGGCACAAAGATAGACAACCAGGTACACGTTGGTCACGATACGATTATCGGGAAAAACTGTCTTTTGGCGGCCAATGTCGGACTTGCCGGATGTGTTGAATTAAAGGATAATGTTATTTTCTGGGGACAGGTAGGTTGTACCAGTGATGTCGTCATTGGTGAGAATGTCATTGTTCTGGCCCAGTCCGGAATCTCTAAAAGTCTCGCCCCAAATAAAACCTATTTTGGCAGCCCCGCGAAGGAAGTTCGGTTGGCTTACAGAGAAATGGCTGCTTTGAGAAAACTGCCGGAGCTTCTGGAAAATATTTAAGCGGAATGAAGGATACCATCATTGAGGAACTGGAACATCAGCTGAGATTAAAGGATTTTAAACTCAACTCTCTTCTGGAAATCACCAACGGTATCAATACCAATGAGTCTGTTGAACAACTCACTTCGATTTACCAATTTATACTCAAGGAACAGCTCGGATTCGAGAAGTTTATTCTTTTCAACAAACAGGAAAAATGGGATTACCTGATTAAAACAGGTGTTAAAGGAAAAGTCAGGAACCTGGACGTGGAAAGGGACCTCCTGAGATTTAAGGAAATCACAGTAATAGAATCTTCACACCTTGATGCTTTGAACGAATTTGACGTGGTTATCCCGGTGTACCACAAGGAAAAACCTTTGGCCTTTTTGTTAATCAAAGGCATTGAAGAGAAAGGCAAAGATCTGAAACTGAAAAGTTCTCTGGATAATCTAACTTTTATACAAACACTCACGAATATTATTGTGGTGGCCATCGAAAACAAAAGAATGGCTAGGCAGGGTTTAAAACAGGAACGGATCAAGAAAGAACTTGAAGTGGCTTCCGAAATGCAGAAACTGCTTTTTCCCGATGACCTTCCTTCCGACCGTCGACTGGATTTGGCTGCAACCTATAAGGCACGCCATGAGGTAGGCGGAGATTATTATGATTTCATTCCCCTGAACGACGACGAGTTTATTGTTTGTATTGCGGACGTTTCGGGTAAAGGGATAAGTGCGGCAATGCTGATGGCTAATTTCCAGGCAACGATTCGCACACTGCTCAATTATCAGCGTTTTGAACTCGATTTTCTGGTAGAAGAACTCAATAAAAAGGTGATGCGGACAGCCAAGGGTGAAAAATTCATTACCTTTTTTATCGGCCAGTATAACTCGAAGACAAGACTCTTTAAATATGTGAATGCAGGCCACAATTATCCCATCCTGACCAATGGCAGAGAAGCAAGGTTTCTTGATAAAGGCTCCATAGGTTTGGGAATGCTAGACGAAATCCCTTTTATTGAACCGGACGAGGTTTCGATACCGCCAAATTCTACGATTGTTTTATACACGGATGGTGTGGTGGAACTTCAGAACAAGGAAGGTGAATATTTTGAAACCGACAGATTGATCAAGCTCGTGCACAGCTTTTATCCGCTTAAAATGGAAGACTTGAACAACCTGATCTTTTCGAAACTTGATGAATTTCGGGGTACGCAACAACTTGTTGATGACACTGCGATATTCAGCTGCCGTATCTTTTAGTTTTTATTTACCTCGAAAATGGGTGTGTAATTCCCCGGTACCAGGCCTGTGAGAACCCAGTTCATGATTGTAATAGAATAATCATCACAGTAGTCACATTCCGTAACTGTAATGCTGTAGGTTACCACCTGAGCAGCGTCATTTTTTAAAACGGATCTATTGTAACCTGAACTACAGTTAGCCGTGGTCGGTAGCGAGAAGACAGAATATTTCGTAAAGTCAACAGGTTCATAGGTGATGCCACCGTCGAAACTCACCTCTATCGGAGCATTGTACTGTGTCGCATCGGTGATGAAGTTGGCACCTCCCTGTCCTCCGATTACACGTACGATCGCATTTTCTATAACTAGCCCTGATTCTTCGTTCGAGGGATCACATTTCTTACAACCCGAAAAGATCAGGAGAAGAACTAAAGTTAAAGTACTCAATAATATATTTTTCATTGCCTTTTAAAAATGATTCATTGCTAATCTTATCCAAAAATACTATGTTTTTTTGCGAAGTTCAAAATTTTGGCCTAAATATACTTTTCTAACCTGTTTGTCAGCAGCCAGTTCCTCCGCTGTGCCTGCCTTTAAAATGCTTCCTTCGAAGAGAAGATAGGCTCTGTCGGTTATTGAAAGTGTTTCCTGTACGTTGTGATCCGTAATTAAAATACCGATATTTCTTTTCTTTAGATCTGCTACGATAGACTGAATATCTTCCACTGCAATGGGGTCAACACCTGCAAAAGGTTCGTCAAGTAAAACAAATTTCGGGTCTGTAGCCAAAGCACGTGCAATTTCTGTCCTTCTTTTTTCACCTCCCGACAGGCTGTTGCCCATATTTTTCCGAACGTGATTCAGTCCGAATTCATGGATCAGTTTCTCCAGCTTGGAATGTCTTTCCGCTTTATTCAGGTCGGTCATTTCCAGAATGGCCATGATGTTATCCTCGACACTCAGTTTCCTAAAAACCGATACCTCCTGAGGGAGATAACCGATTCCCAGTTGAGCCCTCTTATACATTGGTAATCCCGTAATGTTTCTATCATCCAGATGCACAGTTCCCTGGTCCGGCGAAACGAGTCCGACAATCATATAAAAAGAAGTGGTCTTACCTGCGCCATTGGGGCCAAGAAGTCCAACTATTTCGCCGCGGTTTACTTCAATGGAAACACCTTTAACGACTTTGCGGCCTTTATACGTTTTAGAAATATTGTCCGTGTGTAACTTCATGTTTTATTCGTGCAGCTAAAATACGATATCCATGCGGTTTATAACGTAAGGGCTGTGTAATTTGTTTGTTAAAAACGAATTTCAAACTTACCCCGAATGCTTAAAGGGGAAATTTCCGGTGTCAGGTGAGTCATCCGCCATACTAAATCAAACCGCAGCACTTTAAAGATGTTTTCTATCCCTATAGAGCTTTCTACATAAGGAGTATTGCCAAAAGAACGTGTAACGTCCGGCAGCAACATTGTTTCTAACTGTCTGTCCGAGATATCTCCATAGACAGAGCGTGCAGACGCAACCAGTCGCCACTTTAATTTTCGAACCAACGGGATTCTGTCAAAGAAGAGACCATTGAAATGGTGCTCCAGCTGAACCCCTACGTATTTGTCCGAAATAAATTCAAAGAAATCGATGCGGTTGTGCGCCTGGCTTTGAAACCAGTAAGTCTGTGAACCTTCGTGGACTTTTAAAAATGGATAGGCCGCTGTACCAAAAACATATCCTCCGTAAATACTGTAATTCAGTTTCCCCAGAATTCCTAATCGCGGACTGTGTTCAATGTCGAGCTCGAGTTTTTGGTATTCGTAATCCGATTCGAGCACTCCTTTGATCCCCAGAGTACCTGTCAGCGAGATTATCGGATATTTTGAACCGAGAGACAGTCTGTCGAAGGCACCGGAAAGGAACTCTTCATTTTTCGCATAGCGCACTTTGAAAAAGGTCTCAAACGTAGCTATTTTGCGTATTGTGTTAAAGGAATTCGGTCCATCCGGGATACGGTAATTGGCACTTCCCATTGATTCCAGTTCTTTCCATTGTGAACCCGTTGAAAGAATGAAATTTTTTCCTAAATCCTTCTCGAAGGTAAAACCGTATTTTTCTACAAAAGTCAACTGATCCAAAGGTTTTGTTCGGAAAAACGCTCCCAGCGCAGCATCGATTTCTACCGCATTCTCTCCCAGTCCAAGCTGCGTGAGGTCGTAATCATAAAACATGCGCAACATCCCTCGTTTTTTCGGAGTAACATTGTACCGAATAGCTCCACCGTATTTAAAAACTTCGTCGCCGTATCCGTAGGCGAGCTTTCCAAAGAACTCTATTCTTCGGCTAAAATCATTTGAAGTACGGAGCTGTATCTGGTTCCGGTATCCTTCGATCCGGTTGTAACTCATCAAACTTTTAAGGTTTCCAATTTCTATCTTGCCGATCTGGTAAAACCCCGTTGTTGCAAGATAAGTGAGGGTTTTAAAAGCGTTGAACAAGGGTACCTGATTTAATGAATCGATCATTACCTCAATGTTTTTCTCCTGTAAATTCAACGGATAGTGCCTGTGCTTTTCCCAGTATTCTTCGGATCGTTGATCGGCGCTGTCCAGGACAACCACGTTCTCACTGGCTTGATAGAAATCCGGTTCGTAGGGGGTATTGATGACGAAATTTTTACGACTCGTCAGTTTTCGGCCGTAGAAACCAAGTACTTTGGAATTTTTGGTGACCTTCAGATCTACAATGAGTCTGTCCAGCGTAAGCATCCATACTTCATCCTGGACCTGGTCGAATTCCTGTTCCAAATAAAAACCGTTCACATAGTTTATGTTGGCATCACCGGAAACATCGGCTGTCCACTGCTTAACAGCGTAGGTTGTATCATGGATCCACATTTCTCCGGTGAATGTGAGGTCTCCTTTTCGTTTAGGGATAAAGCGAAGTTTATAGCACCACTGATTATCAATGAAAGCGCTGTCTTCCATGTAGAATTTGTAAAAACTCATCGCAAAGTTGGAGATTGGACTAATAAAGGACTTGTCAAAAATTCCGATATAATTTTCGTATACATTGATGTCTTGATACATTTCGCCCAAAAACTGATTGACCTCAACATTTTGAATACCTGAAATCCGTGAGGCTTTTACTACCTCCTTCTTCTTGGTGGGATGTGTACGGTAATAAAAATCTGAAACCGATTCCGTAAGTAACAGCGGTAAATAAGTTCCTCCATCCAGCGTATCAAGATAATTCATCACTACATCCAGACTTTTGACAATTTTTCGTTCTTCAAATTTGTCAGTCAGATTGTTCAGGTCGAGCTGAATTTTGTTGTAGCTTTCATACTCATAGGCTCCCAGTTTTTCTTTGTTGTTGATGGGCTTGTTTCGAACTACACGTTCATGCAATATGGTTGAAGGCGTCTTGTCAGGAGCAACTATTGTTACTTCGTCAATCTCCTGGGTAAGTGGATCGAGGCGAAAATTGATGATTTGCGCTTGGTCTTTAACTACTTTTACTGTTTCAGAGGCAAATCCTGATGCCCGAACCACAAGCGAATCGGTGGCGTAATAAGACTCTAAGGAATAATTACCGTCGAGATCGGTCTGGGTACCAATTTTGGAATCCTGAAAGAAAACTGAGGCAAAAGGTATCGGTTCACCGGTAGTGTTTTCTATGACCCTCCCCGAAACAGCGGTTCGTTGCGCAAAGGAATAAGTCCCTACCAATAGCAGTATCAAGATTGACCATTTCATATCGGCTCTAAATTAATAAACTTCGGGAAGTCCGAAACGAAAATTAAATCAAGTTTTAATAAACTTATTTACGTTGAGCCTTTTTTCTGTTTTTATCGACACGGGCACTCACCAGGATACTGAATTCATACAGAATGATAATAGGTACAGCTACAACTATCTGGCTGATAAAATCAGGAGGAGTTATAAGTGCTGCAATAATCAAAACTCCTACGATCGCATGTTTTCGGTACTTTTTAAGAAACGCCGGTGTAACCAAACCTATTTTTGACAGAATGTAAATCACCACCGGCAAGAGGAATAACAAGCCCGTGAATACCACACTGGAAATAATCAGTGACATGAATGATCCTATCATCCAGATGTTTTGAAACTCCGGAGCCATCGAGAAATATCCGAAAAATTGTATACACAGGGGGGCAACAACCAGGTAGCCGAAAACAACACCCATTAGAAAAAGGATCGTAACAAACCAGACAAGACCACGAACGGCCTTTTTCTCGTTGACCCGAAGACCGGGTTTGATAAATCCCCAGATCTGATTAAATACATAAGGGAAAGCAACGATGAATCCACCTACCAGTGACAAGAGCAATGCGTAGGTAAACTGAGAGCCTACTTTGTTGGACTGAAATTGTACCGGGATTTCATCAATACAGATTCCTAAATAATTGCACATGAACCGAAAGGAAATAAAGTCGGGTTTGGTCATGGATATGAACAGATGCTTGATGATCCATTCTTTCACAAACCAGACACCGACACCGAAAATCAGTATCGCAATTACTGATTTCACAATCCTCCACCTCAGTTCTTCGAGATGATCGAGGAAAGACATGTCCTGTTCTTCTCCTTTGCTCATAGATAAATGCAAAAGTATATGAAATATTTCTTCCCGCAGGGAATTGTTCTGAAAGATTTGTAATCATCAGATCTTCGGGGGAATGAAGAAAAAAAGACTTTATTTATTCGACACCGGTGTAATCCAAAAGGGTGACGTGGCCGTGCTTGAGTACTTCGATGCCGTTTCCGTCTCTCAACGAGAGCCTGTAAATATACACACCCTCGCGGGCGATCAGCGATGTTCCCTTAATTTCACCGTTCCACCCTTCCTGGGGATCTGTGGTTTCAAATATGGACCTGCCGTAGCGGTCGAAAATCTCAAACCTGTAATCTGTAACCTGAAACTGTTGCAGCACCGGTCTGAAAACAGGGTTGTTTCCTCCTACAGAAAAGGCATTGGGGATGTAAATGGTTGGGGGAATCACCGGACAAACTTCATTGCTCCGGCTTACCTCACTGATTCCTGTTTGGTTCGGTCCTTCAACCGCCTCCACAAAATAGCAGATCCTGCCGTCGTCTGAATCTGCGAATATTTCTACGGAATCAACCAGTGAACGCACGTTGGGTTGAAGAACAGCAATCGGTGTCGGATTATACGCGCCATAAACCGATCGGTACACGCGGTAAGCCTTTATGTTTCCGATGAATTCATCGTATGGCGTCCATTGCAGGATATGAACCAGGTTTTCATTGTCGGTAATTACGTTTAAATGAATGGTTTGGCCGATGTTTGAAAACCCGAGGGATATACCGCATGTATCCACAATTTCTGTTTTGTAGCGGTATGAATTCCTATCCACTTCCACGTTCGGATCTTCGAAGATAATCTCGTTCTGACTACCCACCGGTTGATCGTCTATCATTTCGAAATTGTTGGTGCGTGTATTGAATTTCCACAGGTTCACCTGTGCAATTCCACCGTCCAGACTCAATCGATGTTTGACAATTACATTATCTTCCGCCACTGTCGCCACACTCAGGTAGGAGATCGAAGGCCCGCCCGCATCGGTGAACTGAAGGGTGTCTTTATTTGAGAAAGCCTTTACACCGTTTGAAGGATCCACGGCTTCTATCACAATAATCAGTTCGTCTCCCATATTTATATTCATGGAATAGGCGTTGTTTGGGGTTGTGCCCATCAGTTGCCAGGAGGCATTGTTGATTCTGGCGTAAATGTTATACGTGGTGTTCGGACCAAAACCAACATATCCTGTCCAATTTAAGTTCGCAGTTCGCTGACAAACATTGATGCCCGATGTCAGGAAGTTGGAGGTATGAGGGTCTCCTTTCGCCGAAGTTTGGTAGGTGGGAGGAATATTTGCCGTAAAACATGAATCAAATGCTGCCACCGAGTATTCGAAGGGTCCTGAGTTTATATCCGGAAAATGGGTATAACTGGTGGATCCTATTCCCCAGACCGTATCAATTTCAACCAGGTTGCCGTTTGCATCGGTTTGATAGATGACATAGCCGTAGGTGTCCGATTGATCATTTTCGTTCCAGGTGATCGTTAAACCATTATTGGTTGTGTCAATACTTACCGACTGAATCACAGGAATATCAGGGACGATCTGGTCTTCGAAAACATCTCCTTCTATATTGCTTTCAAAAGAACAACCCATTGTGGTAGGAAGGACTATTTGGTAATTCAGGAAGGTCTGGCATATGGTGATGGTGTCGAAATAATTCGTGCTGCTGTAGGGTACAGAATCGTAAAGGGTCCAAATGCCTGCAGGATACTCCCTATATATATGGAAATAATCATTGTAAGTACTTAAAGCCGGATTATGTGGCCTGTTCCAGCTAAGTTCAGCCCTTCCGTTTCCGGGATTGTTCAGGTTCAGGAAAATATTTGAAACCGTATCTGAATAGCGCGCGGTGTTTCCGTTGCATCCGGAATTTGTAGCAAGGTAATAGTCGTTCTGACTGTTCCCGGCGGCCGGTACTGTAAAAGAACTGCTATTTATATTGTTAATGGTTCCGAGAGAGCCTCCCCCAACCGAAAACAATTCATAACTCGCAAAGTCTCCTGATGGATCGGTGATTGGAGTCCAGTTTATTGTTACGTCGCCATTGGCGGCTGTGGTAATACATGTGATTTCCGGAGCCGGTAAAACGGTTTTGTTTTGCAGCCTGATAGTCACTGTTGCATACCTGACCTTAGGGACCTGGCAATAATCATCCTGAATTTTAAATACAAAAATGTACGGTACTTCATCTTTAACTTGTCCGGTAGCATCGATGAGGTGATCACAGGAGGTTTGCCAGTTGAACTGTGCATTTACACCATTGATTCCGGTGATAGGAGGTGTACTGTTCAGGGTGGCACATGGCGTTACTGCACAGCCGGCGCCGGCATTGGTGAAATTGGAGCCGTACATCAGTCCGGTAGTGGTGAGGATATTGGACTGTGGAGTTCCGTCTTGCAAGTTTTCGTTGTCCGTACTCACCATGTTAAAGCTTACCGGATCACCGGCGAAAATAGTTGTTTCAAAGGAAGTCCCCCCTGCGAAAGGTGGTGTGATCGTTGGTGTGGTATTGGTTCCCGAACAATTTAAAACAATGAACTGTGATTCCCGTTGAACGCTGGCTATTTTCACACCGTTTCTAAAGGCGTCTATTTTTACTTTCGCTACAAAATTACCCTGTGTATTACTCAGAAAGCTGATAGCACCGTTTGAATTATTGATGGAAGCAGGAACATTCCCGGGATCAAAACTTGCATCGGGAGTTGGATTATTATAACTAAATCCGGTTTCGAAGGGTACGGGCTGAGGATTGGTTGGCGGGTTATAAACTCCAACTGGAAAGTGATCGTAAGGCACCGCCCAGTCAAAAACCAGTGAATCCAGGTCCACGTCAACTCCGTGGGGATTATAATTGTAGGTTTCTCCTGCACAACTCACCATGTAGGGTTCTTGCAGAAAGCGCGGAGAATTATCGATGCAGCCTGTTGTTTGTCCCGGTGAGGGAAACATGGAAGCCGTTAAGGTAATGCCGTAATTTGTTGGATTCACGATGTTTGTAAGTGCTCCGCTTCGCGAAAAACTCTCGTAGGTGAAATGCCAACCACTAGCCGGAGGAATTCCGCTCAGAGAAACAGGTGCACTCCGGTAGATGATTTTCTCCACCGCTCCGACGCCGTTTCCTCCGCCTACTCCTGTACCACAGGCGAGGGGGTTCACACCTCCAGCCGCTGTACAAAAAGGTGATATATCAATGCGATCGATAAAGTCTACTGAAACAGTGGTTACGTTGGGATGTCCCCACACACGCAATTCCTCGCTGGTTGTATTTACCTCAAAACCGTTACAATCCCGATAGAAAATAAGTTCGAAAACATAATTACCTCCGCCCTGACAAGTCCAGGTGATCTCACCGCCCATGCCGTGTGTAGCGTAGGAAATGTTCCCCGAAATTAAAAGGAGAAGAAGTAAGATAAGTTTCTTCAGTGTAATCATTGTCCTCAAAACGAATTTGCTTAGCACTTATTATAACGTTTGCATTATTGTTTTCGTTGCCCTTGAACCGGTTTTAGCGTTGTTTTCATCCGGCGGTAACAACAAGAAGGTCTTCCCATTTCAAATATTTCTCCGCCAACGCCCGGAGTCTTTCCGCAGAAACCGTATTTATTCGCTGAATAATCTCGTCGTAATAATCGAGGTTCTTGCCGTATTTCTTAACCGCCAGATACCTGTCCATCATGGCGAAGGGGCCATCCGATCCTTTGAGCAACTGTCCCAGTGAATAATTTCTAACCAAAAGCAATTCGCGCTCATTCACCGGAACCTTCTGCAATTTTTCGAGTTCTTCACGGATCGTCTTCAGGGCATCTTCTTTCACGTCTTTACCAACCTCAGTTGATATGAAGAAATAGCCGGTTGGTAACATTTGAGCTACACCCGACCCGATGCCATATGTATACCCTTTTTCTTCCCTGACCGTTGTCATGAGTCGGCTACCGAAATAACCACCGAGTATGGTATTCAATACCGTGAAGTCGATATAATCTTCGTGGTTTTTATTGAAGAGTATTCTACCTATGCGGATAGCGGTTTGTAAGGCCTCTTTTTTTTCAATGTGCAGACTGTCGGGTGTGTAATGGAAATTATAAGCTTCCGATTTCTTTGCTGTACCGGCCATTGTTTTGACACGTGTTACAAGACGGTCGATCTGAGCTTTTTCAAGGTTTCCTACCACGGCGATTTTTTGTAAACCGGTGCTGTAATGGTTGCGATGAAATTCAACCAGCTCATTACGATCCACCCGATCGAAATCCTCTAATTCTGTGAGCTGACCATAAGGGGTGTTGCCCAGTATTTCGCGGACGAAATTTCTTCTGGCCACAGTGGAAACCTTTTGCAAACTTACTGCGAGCCCTTGTTTTTTACGTTGAATGGCTTGTTTTATCTCTTTTTCGGGGAAAGAAGCATTTTGAATCGCATCGATGACAATTGCAGAGATTTCGTCGATGTTTTCTTTCAGGCCGAGCACCGAAACTGTTGCTTCTTCGCTCGATACCTCAACACTCGTAAAACCGCCTAATCTGTCAATACTTTCGGTGATTGCCGCACTTGATTTTTCGTTTGTTCCCGAAAACAAGAGATCTCCTACGAGTTTGGAGATGAGCTTCCTTCCCCGTATGCTTCCTCCCTCAAAGAAAAAGTCAATCTTCACCGCTTCATCGCTGACTTCCCGGAGCCAGTATAATTCCACCTCTTTTGAAACCTGAACAGTTTCGGGTTGAATGAATGAAATATGTTTTACTTCCTTGAGTTCCGGTGCTTCTGATCTATTTATCATTTTCTTTGGCTTTTATCAGTAAGTGAGAACAATTTGTTTTGGCGAGAATCTTTTTTGAAAGCAACAGGATGTCCCGGGCTGTAATGGCCTCGTAAGCGGAAGTTTCATGATTGATGTCTTCCGCATCTCCCAACAGTTCGTGGAGACACAAACTCATGGCCTTATTCAATGCGCCCTGTTCAGAGAATACCTTAGTTGTTTTGACTTTGTTGATGATTTTTTCCAGTTCGTTCCCGGCGATCATGGTTGCCTTCAATTCTTCGATGACCTTCCAGATTTCCTCATCGATTTCCTTCATATCAACCCCGTCTTTGGGTTTTCCGGAAATCATTAGCAGGCCTTCGTCGTGTGAACCCATGATGTACGCGTTTATTTCGGTGACCAGGTCTAGTTCCTGATTCAATCGTTTAAACAGTCTGGAAGATTTTCCCCGGCCCAGAATATCCGAGATCAGGTCAGCGGTGTAATAGCCTTCCTTTTGTCTTCCCGGCATTTTGAATCCGTAATAAAATGCGTCGGAAGGAACGTCTCGCACGATGGTCTTGGTTCGAAATTCCGTCTGTGGCGGTTCTATCGGCAAGGATCGTGTTGTTTTTTCTCCGGCGGGAATATCGCCGTACCATTTTTCGACGAGCGCTTTCACTTCATCAAACCTGAGGTTTCCTGCAATGCAAAGAATCGCGTTGGAAGGATGGTAATGGCGTTTGAAAAAAGCTTTCACTTCCTCCATGGTGGCCTCCTCGATGTGTGCTATGTTTTTACCGATGGTCGCCCACTTGTAGGGATGTTTTTCGTAAGCGAGCGGGCGGAATTCCAGCCACATATCCCCGTAGGGCTGATTGAGGTAACGCTGTTTGAATTCTTCGATAACCACGTTCCGCTGCACTTCCAGACTTTTTTCAGTAAAAGCCAGCGACAACATACGATCGCTTTCCAACCATAAAGCCGTTTCCAGGTTTTGTGCGGGAAGGACATCGTAATAATTCGTAATGTCGTTGCTCGTAAAGGCGTTGTTTTGCCCCCCAGCTGCTTGTAGCGGTCCGTCAAAACTGGGGATGTTTATCGATCCTCCAAACATCAGGTGTTCGAAGAGGTGTGCGAATCCTGTCCTTTCCGGGGATTCGTCACGTGCGCCCACGTCGTATAATGTGTTCACCACGGCCATGGGCGTTGCAGGATCGTGGTGGAACAATACCTTTAATCCGTTATCGAGGGTGAATTTTTCAAAATGGATCATTAAAAATTAAATTTTTCGCTGTTTTGTTCTTTCAGACCTTTTCTGAAATCACTGATAATTTCTTCTACAATCTGTGCCGCAGGTTTGATATCATGGATGAGCCCTGAAACCTGACCGATCTCCAGTTCCCCTTCCTCGAGATCTCCCTGAAACATACCTTTCTTTGCACGGCCTTTTCCGAGCAGAGCAATGAGTGCCTCTACCTTTCCGCCGGACTGGTATGTTTCTAACACTTTATTGTAAAAAGAGTTTTTGATGAGACGCACGGGCGTGATTTCTTTCAAGGTTAGCACGGTATCTCCTTCCTTGGCATCCACTACGGTTTTCTTGAAGTTCTCATGCGCGGAAGACTCTTCCGAAGCAACAAACCTGCTTCCGATCTGCACAGCGTCTGCACCCAGGTTGAACGCAGCGAGCATACCGGCACCGGAACCGATTCCACCGGCCGCAATGAGAGGGATTTTCACGGCTTCTCGTACCATGGGAATCAGACAAAAGGTGGTTGTTTCATCCCGTCCGTTGTGACCGCCTGCTTCAAATCCTTCTGCAACCACTGCATCTACTCCCGCTTCTTCGGATTTAAGCGCGAATTTTACGCTTGAAACAACATGCACCACCTTGATGCCGTGATCCTGCAGGTGTTTGGTCCAGGTTTTTGGATTGCCCGCAGATGTAAAAACGATGGGAACCTTGTGCTTGATGATGGTTGCTATATGTTTATCGATATCGGGGTAAAGCATGGGCAGGTTTACCGCAAAGGGTTTGTCAGTGGCAGCCTTGCACTTCCGGACGTGTTCATCGAGAATATCGGGATACATGCTTCCCGAGCCTATGATGCCCAGTCCGCCGGCGTTTGAAACTGCTGCAGCGAGTTCCCACCCCGAGCACCAGATCATTCCGGCCTGTATTAAAGGATACTTTATTCCAAATAATTCAGTGATTCTGTTCTTCATTGTATATTTTATTTTTTCGGTTTTCCGAATACATAATATCCGGGCGCTTTTCCTTCGCTGACGTGTTTTAAAAAATCTATTTCGAAATCATAGGCTGAGAGATCGATGCCTTCCAGAAGTTCCTTGAAATCCGCAAAGGAATAGGTGCGCGCATACGACGCCTGTCCATCCCACGCATAGGTGAGGGGTATAATCGGAATCACATAGGTGAAGAAAAGCTGCTTCCAGCTGAGCGGTCGCACAAAAGGGGTCATCACCAAGGCCATCACCATTAATATAATCAGTGAGGGAGGCAGCAGGAGCCACCACAGTATTGTAGGCAGACTGTTGTGTGCCATTTCATAAATGAGTATGGGCGTTTTGTTTTCAACGCAGGACTTTAACACGGCGGCGGCTTTGTCTTTCGGTAAATGGTGGAAAGAATTCACCAGCGTTTTGAGTCCTTCGGGAGCCGAAGAAATCCGCGTGGCATCCACAGGTTCTTCCTTGTATCGGAGGCCTGCTTCCTTCGTGTTGTTGATGCGATGAACCGCTTCCGTATTTGGGTAAAGATCCGTTAAGGTAAGGGTCACTTCACTGAACTGATCTTCCTGTTTGATCTCCCTGAAAACGTCTATCATTACGCCGCCTGCGCCCGAACCAAGATCAACGATGTGTTGCGTGTCTATCTCCTTCAGCTTGGCTTTTAGCAGTTCGGCCACCGGCTTTTTCAGGTTCATCAAACGCAATAAAAAGCTCAGTAAGCGGGTAAGTGAAGACCTGAAGAAATCCGGGAACCAGGATTGATCCTCGAATTCAAATAACTGAACGCGTTTCATTCATTTGCCGTTTTGGTACCACCAAGCATCTTTTTATTCGCCAGGAAAATGATGACAATACCTGCCAGTACAAAGGGGATACTGAGCCATTGTCCGGTATTGATGAGCAGTCCTGCATCTCTTTCGGCCTGGCCCACTTTTACAAACTCCACGATGAATCGCCATCCGAAGATCAGGATTAAAAAGGATCCGAATAAGAAACCTCTTTTTTCCTTCAAACTTGTTTTCCAGTACATGTAGTAAAGCACGATGAAACTTCCCAGGTAACCGATCGCTTCATAGAGCTGAGCCGGGTGCCTGTAAACATGCTTTAATTCACCATCTACCATGACAAGGTTTTCGGGGCTCTCCTGCATGAACTTAAATCCCCAGGGGAGGTTTGTCGGTTCACCCACGATTTCATGATTGACCAGGTTTCCCAAACGGATGAAACACCCCGCAATGGCTATGGGAGCTACGATGCGGTCAAGGATCCACCAGATGGACTTTTTCGATACTCTTTTGCTGTAAATGTACAAGGCGATCAGGATGGCAATGGCACCTCCGTGACTGGCAAGGCCTCCTTCCCACACCTTGAGAATATCGATGGGGTTTTGCTTATACAGGTGCCAGTCGTAAAAGAATACGTGGCCCAGTCGCGCACCAACGATGGTTGCAATCACGACATAAATGAGTAATTTATCGAGCCATTCATCCGGTATTCCTTCCTTGCGGAACATCTTTTTAATGACATAAAAACCGATAATCAATCCGGTTACGAAAAGTATTCCGTACAAATTAGGAGTGTTCCAGCCATCAATGAGCTGTGATTCAACATTCCATTCTATTCCTAAAACCACCTTTTATTTTTTAAAATTCACGTTCGAAAGATAATGGTTTTTGTTGAGTTTTGAGGGATTGGTTTTTCTCCTCTTTCTCCTCGCTATCGCTCGTCGAAATGACGGATTATTAGTGAAGGCTATCGCTCGTCGAAATGACGGGTCTTTAAAAAATGCCATCGCTCGTCGAAATGACGGCTTATTAGTGAAGGCTTTCGCTCGTCGAAGTGACGGGTTTTTAGAGAAGGCTATCGTTCCGCCACAGGCGGAACGTCATCTAAAAAAAACGAGAGCAGTATTCTGCTCTCGTCTTTGACGCATATTCATGGAATGTTGCGTAAAGGTTGTCCTTACTTAAGGACTGTTGTCGTTTTCACCGGGTGGTGATTCTGACTCGTCGATGAGGTCATCGTTTCCGGTGCTTTTTGAGCGCCTTGTCGCAGGCGTGTCGATGATCACGCGTGCTCCTTCGTAAGTCATCACGAAGCCCGGGGCACTGCTATTCAGCAAAACAATCAATCGGTCTAACTGTGATTTCAGTACCTCGTCGATCTCGCTGACCGTGTTGCCGATCTGCTGAACGAGCACCTTCCTTGAAACGATCGCCTGTCTGGGCAGGTTGGAGATTTCAATGAACTCCATGTGCGCCAGCGTGAGGTCGTCAACCATGTTCTGATCTACGCCGTAATCTGCCAGGTCGGCGATGAGATCATTCGCGGTGTTGATCAACCCGTTCACGATTTGCATGAAGGTGGTGATCGGTGCGTACCTCAGGCGTGACGGCGAATAATGAACATCCGCCTTGAGTTTTTCGTCACCGATTGCGGAGGCGAGAGCGTACAGCGCATTTCCGAGGTGCAGCGCTTTTTCCACAATCTCATCACGCTTTTTGTCCCGTTTGGACCGCATGCCCATGATGATTTTTGACTTCTGATAGGTCAGATTTTCGAGCTCAGTGACCTTCTGACTGAAACGTGTAACTGCATTTTCAAATGCCACAAGTCCGTTCCAACTTGCCTGGTTGCTCTGTATCACTTTTAGAACAGACTGATACATCTGCAACTTGTTTTTCACAGCATTTTTCATGGTGTAAAAGTTTGTGTCTGATTTAAGAAGGCGCTCTGCTCCACCCTGAAGCTTTTGCAGCCCCCCGCCCTCAGACGGATTAAACATTGGTTTACACCCTTTCCGAAACCGTGCCTAAAAATGTTAACAACCGTTAAATCAGTTATTTACAACAGTGAAATGCGTGATTGGTTGAGCCTGTGGTAGGAAATATGGATTCATTTGTTCAGGTGTGATGTGTGTCCATTCATCTTCCGTGGGGAAAAGTACACTTTCCGTGGGCGAAAGTATTTTTAAAATGTTGATAAGTATAATTAAAATGTTGATAAGTATAAATGAAATGTTGATAAGTAAAGTTACCGCGGGCGAAAGTACAACTGCCGTGTGCATCCACATACTTGTCGCGGGCAAAAGTAAGTTGCTCGTGGGCGTAAATATTATTTCCATGGGCATCCACAAAGCTTCCGCGGTCATAAATATGTTTTCCGCGGGCATTTATAAACCTTCCGCGCACGAAAGTTTCGGGTGACTTTTGGATAAATTGCCTTTTCAGCTCCTTAAGTTCGGGTGTTGGGAGCTTGGGAGCAAGGTTGTACGGCATAAATTGGGAGGGGGTGAGGGTAAAACATTGGGAAGGAGGGTAGTTGATTTAGGATTGATATTTATTGTAAACCTGACAAACAGAAAAAAAGAAAGCGATTCCCGAAAGAACCGCTTTAAATGTTTTCACAACGGAATAATCCTTATTGTGAATTGCTTCAAATTGGACAACTAAAGTATATTATATTTCTTATTCCACCAAATAAAATAAAACTTTTTACTACGTAAATAGATTACGTCCGTTGCCTCTAAATTTATAGAAAATTAAATCTTATGAGAAGAAAAGATTTTATACGCACCGGAATACTGACGGGAGCAGGAATGACCCTGGCTAAAATGCTTCACGCAACGGAGGTTGATAAAATAAATATGGCACCTATCTGTATTTATGATAATTATCTCAAGGGGACAACGTACTATAAAAAAGCGCCTGAAAAAATTAATTTTAGTGAGCCTTTATCTCCTGCGTTGGAAAGAGAACCGAATAATAAGTACGACCATTTTGCAGTTGCCCTTTATGTACAGGGAAGGAAAATAGGCTATTTACCGGCGTATGAAAATGTGGTTATCGCCAGAATGCTGGATGCAGGAGTTCGTATGGATGTGTTGGTGAAATTTGACGATCCGTTATTTTTTAATAAAAATGATTATTTTCGTAATACCGTCTACGTTCAACTCTTTACCGAGCTACTTACCCATGGAGAAAGTTTTTCGAATGCAGACTTTAACAGCCTTCGGGCAGATGATATGTCCGATGTCTACAGACAAGGTTGGCAGTTTAAGGAATGATAGTTAGAAATTTAACTTTTGAATGATGAAAAAGATTTTAGGATTGGATTTAGGAACGACTTCTATTGGTTGGGCATATGTGCATGAAGCCGAAAACGACACTGAGGTATCCTCGATTATTAAGACCGGTGTAAGGGTAGTTCCTTTATCTACTGATGAAGAAAATGATTTTAAGAAAGGGAAATCTATTACGATAAATGCTGATAGAACTTTGAAGCGTGGAATGCGCCGGAATAAGTACCGTTTTAAAATGCGTAGGGCTGATTTAATCAATGAATTAAAAAATATTGATTTTATCAGCGATGAAACAGTTCTGACGGAAACGGATTCAACGCACGACACAATTCGTTTAAGAGCTGAGGCTGTCCACAAGAAAATTGAGAAAGACCAGTTCGCCAGATTACTTTTAATGATTAATAAAAAAAGAGGCTATAAAAGCAGTCGTAAGGCAAACAATAGTGAAGAGGGAGAATTAATTGACAGTATGGGTGTTTCCAAAAGATTGAGGAAGGAAAACATTACCCCCGGTGAACTCAATTTTAAACTTTTGGTTGATGGCAAAAAGGTTCTACCCACATACTATCGATCAGACCTCAAATGTGAATTTGACAGAATTTGGAATAAACAGAAGGACTTTTATCCAGAGATACTCAATGATGATTTATACAAGGAACTAGAAGGTAAAAATAAAGGTGCCACATGGAAAGTTTGTGAAAAACCATTTAATATTGTTGGAATTAAAAGAAAAAACAAAGGAAAAGAACAGGCAATAGAGAATTACGAATGGAGAAAGAAGGCTCTAAGAGAAAAGATCGATTTAGAAGAACTAGCCGTTGTTTTACAGGAAATAAATAACCAAATAAATCAGTCGAGCGGTTATTTGAGTGAAATAAGTGATAGAAGTAAAGTTCTCTATTTTAATGACATCACAGTCGGAGAATATCAGTATGAATTAATAAAATCAGATCCTAATAATTCCTTAAAAAATCAGGTGTTCTATAGGCAGGATTACATAACTGAGTTCGATAAAATATGGGATAAACAAGCTGAATTCTATAAAGAATTAACTCCAGAATTGAAGAAAAAGATTGGAGACCAGATTATTTTTTATCAGAGAAAATTAAAGTCTCAAAAAGGTTTGATCAGTTATTGTGAATTCGAGAGTTGGGAACAAGACGTTATAATAGATGGAGAAAAGAAAAGAAAAACTATTGGGCAACGAGTTATTCCTAAGTCCTCACCGCTATTTCAGAATTTTCGAATTTGGCAAAATATTAATGCTATTGTTATAGCTAATATTAAAGATAATACAGAATATCTACTTGATGAAGAAACTAAATATTTGCTTTTCAAAAAACTCAACTGGGTTTATGATCTTTCTGAGAAGGACCTTTTGAAATGGTTGGGATTATCCGATAAACAATTCAAAGTGAATTTTGAAAAAATTCAAGGGAATCGGACGAACGAAAAATTGTTGGAGAGTTACGAAAAACTCTTCTTGTTTGAAGGAAATGATAATATCTCGTTTTCAAAAATGGAAGCAGAGGAAATTGAAAAGGTACTTAAAGATGGATTTACTTCATTCGGAATTGATGCTGCAATACTTGACTTTAATCCTCATATAGAAGGTGATGAGTTTGATAAACAAGCCTCATACAAATTATGGCACCTTTTATATTCCTACGAAGAGGATGATTCACGCACAGGAAATGATAAACTAATTGAAAAGCTTCAAAAGACCTTTGGATTCAAGAAGGAGCATGCGGAAATCATTGCAAATGTCTCCTTTGAGGAAGATTATGGGAACCTAAGTTCACGAGCCATTAAAAAAATATTACCCTTTTTGGAGGAGGGGGAGACTTACGATAAAGCTTGTGCATTAGCAGGATATAATCACTCCTCGTCCCTTACCAGAGAACAAAATGATGAACGAAAACTTCAGAACAGGATTGAAATACTGAAAAAAAATAGTTTAAGAAATCCTGTAGTTGAAAAAATACTTAATCAAATGATCAATGTGGTCAACGCGATTTTGGAAGATAAGGAAATGGGGCGTCCAGATGAGATTCGAATTGAACTTGCCCGAGAACTTAAAAAGAATGCCAAGCAAAGGGCAGAAATGACCTCTCAAATTGGAAAGGCTACCAGAGAACATGAGGATTACCGCCAAATTATTAGGAAGGAATTTGGTTTGAAGTATGTAAGTAAAAATGATTTAATTAGATATAAACTATTTAAAGAACTGGAAAGCAACGGGGGACGCACCATTTATTCTAATACCAAGATTAGACCTGATGAACTTTTTACGAATAAATATGACATCGAACATATTATCCCGAAATCCAGAATCTTTGATGATTCTTATTCAAATAAAACCTTAGAATTAAGAGATATTAACTTAAAAAAAGGTGAACTGACTGCACTGGATTATATGCAAACCTATTTCAATGAAAAGGATGTAGAGGCATTCAAACAACGCGTAGAGCATCTCCATTCAAGCGGGGCAATTAACGGAGCTAAGAAGCGAAAACTGTTAATGACTGAAAAAAATATTCCTGAAGATTTTTTAGCCAGAGACCTAGGTAATTCAGCTTATATTGCCAGGAAATCTGGTGAAATATTAATTGATGTGGTAAGAAAAGTTTCCTTTACTTCAGGCTCAATAACTGATAGGCTCCGAAGTGATTGGGGTCTGATTAATGTGCTGAAAGATTTAAACTGGGATAAATACGATAAAATAGGAATGACCTATTATCAGGAAAATAATAAAGGAGAAAAATTAAGAAGAATTAAAGATTGGAGCAAACGAAATGATCATAGACATCATGCTATGGATGCCATCGCTGTTGCATTTTGTAAGCCAGTATATGTTCAGTATCTTAATAATCTGCACGCACGAGGAGAAAACAAGAAAGGAAATGAGATTTACGGCATTGAATCTAAATACACGTTTAAAGACGATCGGGGCAAACGGAAATTTATTCCTCCATTCGAAGGGATAAGAAGAAGTGCTAAAGAACATCTTTCTGGAATACTTATTTCACATAAAACGAAAAACAAGGTAACCACCACGAATCGAAATAAAATTAAGGTTCAGGGAGGATACAAATATCAAAAAGTTGAAACGCCAAGAGGTCAGCTACATAAAGAAACTGTTTATGGAAGTTCTTATGAATACATGACAAAATATGAGAAGATCGGCAGTAAGTTCGATAAGGAAAAAGTGTTAATGGTAGCTAATAAAAAATTTCGTGAGGCTCTTTTAAATAGGTTAGAAGAATTTGGGAACGATCCAAAAAAAGCATTTGCGGGAAATAATACTTTGGCTAAAAACCCAGTTTATTTGTCCAGTTCGGAACAATCAGTTCCTGAGAAAGTGAAATTGGTTTGGAAAGAGAAGCGATATACTATAAGAAAAGAAATAACTCCCGATTTAAAGCTGGACAAAGTTATTGATAAAGGGATAAAGAAAATTCTTTTGGAACGCTTAGCAGAATTCAACAATAAGCCGAAAGAGGCCTTTGTGGATCTTGAAAAAAATCCGATATGGTTAAACAAAGAAAAAGGTATCGCTGTAAAAAGAGTATCAATTTCAGGGGTCAGTAATGCAGAGGCCTTGCATGATAAACAAAATCATTTTGGAGAAAATATCACTGAAAACGGGAAGACCTTGCCTAATGATTTCGTAAGCACCGGCAATAACCATCATGTGGCCGTTTACCGCGATAAAAAAGGAGATCTTCAGGAGGAAGTTGTTTCTTTCTTTGAGGCCGTAGTTCGTAAGAACGCTGGTCAACCAATAATAAAAAAACAACACGAGAATGGATGGGAGTTTTTATTCACCATGAAACAAAATGAAATGTTTGTTTTCCCGAATGAAGAAACCGGATTCGATCCTAAAGAGATTGATTTAATGGATGAAAAGAATTATCCTTTAATAAGCCCGAATTTGTTTAGGGTTCAGAAATTTTCAAAACTGATATATGGAAATTCAGCGGTAAGAGATTATGTTTTTAGACATCATTTGGAAACACAATTAAATGATGCTAAAGAGTTGAAAGATATTATATGGTATAATTTAAAAAGCTTATCGGTGCTCAATGAGGTCGTAAAAGTTAGATTAAATCATTTGGGTAAAATTGTAGGGGTAGGAGAATATTGAGTTATCTAAATTTTGTATTTTATTGAATTTTTGCGTGATAAAAACATCAAAACATCTCCAACTGTTGACTGGGCTGTTCCTTTTCAACTTCTTTCACACCGTGGAATAATTCCATCATACCGAACTGTCGGTCGGTAACGTGCAGTATGCCTACTTTCCCTTTTTTTGGGAGAAGCATTTTGACGCGCTTGATGTGTACCTCAGCGTTTTCGCGACTCGCACAAAAACGAAGATAGATGGAAAACTGAAACATGGAAAAACCGTCAGTGATCAATGACTTTCTAAATTGAGAAGCAACACGCCGTTCAACTTTTGTTTCTGTAGGTAAATCAAAAAATACAAGGATCCACATGGCTCTATACTGATTTAATCGGGTTAAAAATCCATCGTTACTCATAATATAGGGTATAGAATTTTTCGAGAAACACCTGTATAACATTCGTAAAGTGAATGAGTGGTTCGACTCATGGCCACCATCAAGGGACTGTTTTTTCCGTCAATAACTACATCCATCGCCGGTATGATGAGTAATTGCTGCTTGATTTCAGGAGATAGTTTGTCTATAGGCATATTTTGCTGCACAATACTATAGACTACCTGGTCCACGAAGGGCCTGTATGGCTCCATAATATCATCGGCCAGGCAGTAAGCGTTGTACTTGTTGGCGTGATGAATCCCTAAAGCAGGCAGGAGACCGCTTCCAATCAATGCCCGGGCGCAGACAGCTCTTAGGATGGCATAGCCGTAATTGAGGAGGTTGTTTGGGGGCATAGCTTTTTGACCCCGATAGAACCCCGGAATATCAAAGAAGCGTTCCCAGTAAAAAGCGGCAGCGTTGGCTTCTTTGTTGGTAGAGTCACCCGAAAGTACTTCACGCGACCATTTTCTGAGTTTATCATTCTGTTTGTCCAAAAGAGCTAATCCGTTGGCCTGATTGTTTATTTTTGCAATGATGGTTTGTTGCCACAGATTTTTTTTCAACGGAGCAGAGG
>JAWVYS010000037.1:0-29373 GCA_033722555.1 Brumimicrobium sp. | reverse complement strand
TGATTTTCATAGTGTTGCATGACTCGTTAGTGTTGTTACGGCTAATTTACGAAAGTTTTTTGGTTATTACAACATTTTAGAATTTATTGTTTTGATTTATAGAAGTGTACAGTTAAAGAAACGAGAGAATATAGGGCGTTTCATCATTGATAAGTACTGGCACATCAAACTAGGCGAATCAGCATTCGATTTGCTTAAATTACATGAAATGGAATTACCGATTACTGCATAAAGACTCCGGATCTGCGAATTAAAACAAAACGACTCCCGCTCATCACCATAAAATCCCTGTAAAAATCACTTTCATGCCTCAAAAACATTTGTCTGCTCGTTCTTCAAAATAAATTTGGCATTTTTGTAAATCATAAAAATGAGACGTCCATGAAAATAGCATTTTCCATTGTAATAACCACAGCGCTTCTTTTCGCCTGCGGAACCGGGAAAGACAAAAAAAGCAATTCATCAACCGTTGAAACAAGTGCTGAAAATAATGAAACAGTTAACGAGATTCGTATAGAAGAAACGGTTGTTGAGCCTGTTGTTATCACACGGCCCGATTACAATCCTTCGGCCACCATTCTTACCGATATCGTACACACCAAACTGGAGGTGAACTTCATCTGGGAAAAATCACAGATGAATGGTATGGCAACCCTTACCTGTTCCCCCTATTTCTATCCGACCGACAGCCTCATTTTAGACGCTAAATCCATGGAGATATTCAGCGTAATGCTGAACGATAAGCCACTCACGTTCAAATATAACGATCAAAAGTTCCTGCGTATCAAGCTCGACAGGACTTACACACGGGACGAACAATATACCGTGATGATCAAATACAAGGCAAAACCCGAGGAAAAAGAGGAAGGAGGAAGCAGCGCCATCACAAGCGATAAAGGTCTTTATTTCATCAATCCAACCGGAGAAGACCCGAACAAAATGCCACAGATCTGGACCCAGGGAGAAACCGAAGCGAGTTCAGTTTGGTTTCCAACAGTAGACAGACCGAATCAGAAAACAACCCAGGAAATATTCATCACGGTTGAAGACAAATACAAAACGCTTTCCAACGGTAAACTCATCTCCTCGAAGAAAAACAAAGACGGTACACGCACCGATTACTGGAAGCAGGATCTTCCTCACGTACCTTACCTGTTTATGATGGCAGTGGGGGAATTTAAAGTCGTTGAAGATTTCTATACCCGCCCCGACGGAACAAAAATGCCTGTTCACTATTACGTGGAACCGGAATGGGAAGAGCACGCTCAGGCCATCTTCGGTGAAACTCCGGAAATGATCGGATTCTTCTCCAACCTTCTCGGTGTTGAATATCCGTGGGATAAATACCATCAGGTGGTCGTTCGTGATTATGTATCAGGAGCCATGGAAAATACCGGAGCCGTTATCTTCGGAGATTTTGTTTATAAAACAAAAAGGGAACTGATCGACGGAAACGATCATTCCATCATTGCGCACGAACTGTTCCACCACTGGTTTGGAGATCTTGTAACCTGCGAAAGCTGGGCGAACCTGCCACTCAACGAATCCTTTGCCAATTATTCCCAGTATCTCTGGGATGAACATTACTACGGCCGCGATGAAGCGGATTACAACGCCGAAAAAGAAGCCGAAGGCTATTATCAGAGCGCCGCACAGATGGGACACCACGACATGATCTGGTACGACTATCCGGAAAAAGAAGCCATGTTTGACGGACACTCCTACAACAAGGGTGGACGCATCCTGCACATGTTGCGCTATTACCTCGGAGATGACGCTTTCTTTACGTCTTTGAAAAATTATCTGAAAATTCATCAGTATAAGCCGGTCGAAATCCACGATTTACGCATAGCGTTTGAAGATGTTTCGGGAGAAGATCTGAACTGGTTTTTCAATCAGTGGTTTTTTGCTTCTTACCACCCCGAACTGGAGGTAACTCAGGATCTGAGCATTCCGGATCAGGTAACGCTTACAATCAAGCAAGTACAGGACCTGGAAAAAGCGCCTTTGTACAAATTACCGATGAAAATAGCTGTATTCGAGAACGGTAAGAAAACTTCACACAATGTGGTAGTGGATAAAAACATCAATACGTTTACCTTCAGATACAAAGGTAAACTGGATAACGTGATCGTGGATGAAGACCGCGTGATGCTGGGTTCGATAAACCATGAGAAACCGCGCGAATGGTATATTCACCAGTATTATAACGCACCGCTTTACAAAGACCGCGAACAAGCGGTGGTTTACGGTTCGAGAGACCGCAGTGAAGAAGGGAAACAGCTCATACTGGATGCTTTGAATGACGATTTCTGGTACATCCGTCAGCTCGCTATCAGTAACCTCAAAAAAATAAAGAGAGACAAAGAAGCCGAAGTATTTACTGCCCTGGAGAATATAGTGAAAACCGATTCTTCTTCAACAGTGCGGGCGGCTGCGCTCAAATTTCTTTCATCAGAATACTTTGAAGGAGATTATGCATCCTCCACACGCCGGCTTTTGCAACATGCCATCGAAAAAGACAGTTCATACTTTGTCATATCAAGAGGGCTGGGCGGACTATTAAATGGTGACGAAAGCGATAAGGAAAAAGCAATCACCATGGCGGAAAAAATGGAAAATGAAAATTCTTCCGCACTACGTTCACAGATCATTCATATCTATAAAACAGCGTCGTTGGCCAATAAACTGGATTATATGGCAGAAACTATTCTGGCTGGAAAGGTATCGGGCTATGACGCGATTGGTGCCATGGGTAGTTTCACAGGACTTCTGAAGGAACAGGATGTTCCGACCAAGGAAAAATACCTCGGAACCTATGAAAAACTTTCGGAAACCGGAGGGATTTATATCCAGGCCGTTCTCCCGATGAATGTCATGATGCTTAAAAGAGATACGGAGGAGCAAATAAGCGACCTGAATGCAGAACTGATAAAACTCGAAAAAGCCGGTGACGAAGAAAAAGCTGCGCAGAAACGTTTGGAGATCAAGAACACAAACGCCTTTCTGGATAAAGTGAATGCACTGATGCTTAAGGTGAATGGATAGGTATTGTGCAGGCAAGTAAAAGTTTCTCTTGGTACCTTCGAAAAATCAGCAGAAATTTTATACTTTCATGGTTATGAGACATTTGTTTATCTTACTTGCACTGAACGTATGCTGGCAGACTGTCTATTCGCAGGTTAAAATTAAACACCTGCGCTTAGAGAAGGTGCAGAAAATGGAGTACGTGCAACACGATACCGATGATCCTCATTGTACGGAGGAAAACGAAGACGATCCGGCTGAAGGAGTCGTACTTTTCGAGTTTGGCGGTGTGGATCCCGAAGCGTCCGATGCTAAAAAAGCAGCCGTAATCCAAGAGCTGGATCTCTGGATAGAAGAATTAAAGGTTTATGCAGACTGTTCATCCACCCATACGATTATCATTCAACTCGCCGAAGGAACTTTTCTGAAAGAATCGGACGGGTTTGAAGTTTACAGCAAAGCTTATTACAAAAAAGGATATGCCTTGGCTGCTGAGCGATTCAAAGCCCGGTATCAGGATCGGTTGGATCAACTGCTGAAGGATAAAACCGTTGTCTTGACGGACTGGAACTGGTAAGGGTATCGCGTTGAACACGGGATGGATTTGCGTATAAATCGTTTGTATGCTCCACTAAAATACTTAAAATGCACTGTTATACGCAAATTTAGCTTTATAGGCGGAGCTTTTTATAGAGGAGTACTGCATTATATTCAATTGTCGCGGTCGAAAAAATAAGAATCAGTTCGATGGAAAATTATCCTGTGTAAATATTCGAACTGATATTTGCCTAATCTGAGCAACTAGACCATATCTTTCCAAAAGACTTTCGTAATTTTGCGCCATGATAAATTTAGAAGGCCTCGGATATCACTTGCCCCAAGGGTATTTGTTCAACGAAATCAATCTCCAGATCAATTCGGGAGATAAGATCGGACTCGTTGGAAAAAATGGCGCAGGCAAGTCAACCCTTCTCAAACTCCTGTCTGGAAAGGAAAAACCTACCGAGGGGAAAATTCATCGCTCCAAGGATACCACCGTTGGTTTCCTTACACAGGACATCGTCATAGACACCAACCAGAGCTTATTCAATTACTTGAATTATTCGAATGAACAACTGAATAAACTGCGGGATCAGATAGACGATATTAATCATCAGCTCACCACCCGCACGGATTATGAAAGTGATTCCTATCTGCAACTGCTCGATGACTTGAACTTTGCCAATGAACAGTTTCAACTCTTTGAAGGCTATCAGTGGGAAGAAAAAATCGCTTCTACACTCAACGGCCTGGGTTTTGAAGACGGTGTTTTCGATAAGCCTTTAAACAAGTTTTCCGGAGGATGGAAAATGCGCGCGGAACTCGCAAAAATACTGGTGAATAACCCTTCGGTGATACTGCTGGATGAGCCCACAAACCACCTGGACATTATTTCCATCGGATGGTTGGAGCAATATTTACAACGGTTTGAGGGGGCGGTTATAACCATTTCCCACGACAGGCTCTTTCTCGACAACGTAACCAAACGAACCCTCGAAATAACCAATGGTAAAATACTGGATTTTCCTTATGCTTATTCCAAGTATAAAATAAAACGGGCCGAGGAAATCGAACAACTCTTAGAAGCGCAAAAACAACAGCAAAAAGAGATCAAGCGAACGGAGGAACTCATCGATAAATTCCGGGCCAAGGCCAATAAATCTGCATTTGCGCAATCATTGATCAAAAAGCTGGATAAAACAGAATTGATTGAAGTCGAAACCGATGAGGTGGCCAAAATGAAAATTGCATTTCCCCTCAGCGTTCAGCCGGGTAAATGGGTCCTCGAAATGAAGGACCTCGGAAAATCGTATGGCGATCTTCAACTTTTCAAAGGCATTAATCTGACCGTAGGGCGCGGTGAAAAAATAGCTCTACTGGGTCCAAACGGTGTAGGTAAGTCTACCTTACTTAAACGTATCATGAAAACGGAAGAAGGCGAAGGAAGCGTGGAATACGGTCACAATGTACAACTCACCTATTTCGCACAGGATCAGGCGGATAAACTGAATCCAAAAAAAACCGTACTCGAAACCGTTGATGACGTCGCCAAAGGAGAAATCCGCAAGCAACTGCGCTCTATTTTGGGAGCCTTCCTTTTTAGCGGGGAGGATGTAGATAAACAGGTGGGGGTATTGTCGGGAGGAGAAAGAACCCGACTGGCACTTTGCCAACTGCTGTTGAGTCCTTCCAATGTGCTCATTCTGGATGAGCCTACCAACCATCTGGACATCCAGAGTAAAGGGGTTTTGAAACAGGCCCTCCAAAGTTACGAGGGAACCTTCATTATCGTATCTCACGACCGTGAGTTTCTGGAGGGATTGACCAACCGTATCTGGGATATTGAGAACAAAAACCTGAAAATTCACCATTTCACCGTCAAAGAATATCTGCAGCGGAAATCCGACGCTTTCTCACAGGCACAACAGAGCGGCAAAAAAGCTAAAAAACCTGTCCGCCCGGCAGGCGGGGAAGCCGCTCCCCTCAAAGAAGAAGAGGTAAAAGAAGAATTTTCCTACGAGGAGAAAAAGGAACACAAACGCCGTATCACTAAACTGAAAAACGGAATTTCACAAGCGGAAAAAGACATTGAAAGACTGGAGAGAGAAATCAAAGAAATGGATAAAGTCGTAGCCGAACTGGACTATTCCGATGAGGATAAAACGGCTAGAACGCTTGAGAAATACGCTCAGTTGAAGAAGTCACTGGAGAAAGCGATGTCGCTCTGGGAAGAATATACGCTTGAGCTGGATGAGATTGGAGTTATTGACTAAATTTTTTGTGGTTAGAAAGACATTGGCTGCTCTTAGTGATTAATTGTCGGACGTGTAAGAGGGAATTCCTGCACCATTATCATTAGTCACTAAACTGAGTGCAACGAAGGTGCCGTCACTCCATCACTTATCACTTTCCTCCGGATTGAAGGAACTCACCACCGTTTCAAAATTCATGTTTACCTGAAGGATGATTTCCTCAGAAAACTGATCCATCAGGTCTTTTGATCGCATACAATTTCCACTAACGGAAAGAACAATTCTTCCCAGTCGCGGGTTGAATTCTCTTATCAGTGCTTTACCTTCTTTGAGCATACAAGGATTCGCCTGTTGAGGAGCCACATAACTCATAGTAAATACTTGCTTTTCTTTAGTTTTTTGGGTAGAAAGCAAGTTATACTCTCCCTCTGCGGCCTTGTAAATATTGGCTTTCAAGAAGGTCATGAAGAACGATTCTCCCTCAGTTCCGCCAATTCTTATTACGATCTTATCCCTGAAAAGGGTAATGTCATTCTTGTTTTTTGGAAACTGCGTGATTGCGTTTTCCTCTCCTCCTAAAGTATAGTTTACTTTACCGAGGTTCAGAACCTCCGACCCGTAACTTTTTTTCGTTGCTTTTTTTACACTATCCGCTTCTTCAATTTTGAGGTACTCACCGTTCCAAACACCTTTTTCCTGATCCGAAGCTTCCGCATCAACAGGAGTGTTCTCCCGGCATGAAACAGCAATTATACCGAGCAGTCCAACAACTATGAAAACTGTTTTAACCTTCACTTTTATGCTCTTTTTTGCGCACCCCTCCGTGCCCTTTGGGTTTTCTTTTGAACTTTGGTTTTCCCGACCTGGATTTTCCCGGTTCCCAACTTGGACTCTCTCCGATTTCAGCCGGCAGAAATTTCTTCGGTATTTCCGATCCGATGAGCGCTTCAATTTTCGCAAAACGACGCATGTCTTTGGTATTTACAAGCGTTACCGCCTCGCCTTTTGTATTGGCTCTTGCGGTTCTTCCAACACGGTGAACATAATCTTCGGCATCCATAGGCACGTCATAATTGAGAACCATATTGATCTCTTTGATGTCTATTCCCCGGCTCATCACATCCGTAGCCACAAGTAAAGGAATTCTACCCGACTTAAATCCGCGCAAAACCTCCTCGCGTTCTTCTTGTTCAAGGTTGGATGAAATTCCACTGGCCTGAAATCCGTTTTTCTTAAAATACTGCACAATATCATTCACCTTGTTTTTGGTGGAAGTAAAAAGAATAACGCGTTCATAATCCTGCCTTTCCTTCAAAATAGATTTGAGCAAGGGTTTTTTGTGTTCATCGTGCACGAGATAGGCCGTTTGATCAACACCTTCTGCCGGTTTAGAAAGCGCAAGATTTATCTCCTCAGGATCTGTCAGAAGATTTCTTGCCAGTTTCCGAATAGCCGGAGCCATGGTTGCACTGAACATCAGGTTTTGTCTTTTTTGAGGTAAGCTTTTAAATATCTGGGTCAAATCATCGATAAATCCCATATCCAACATTCGGTCTGCCTCATCCAGTATGAGGTGGTTTAAGCGGGAGAAATCTACGTACCCCAGTTTAAGATGAGACAGTAATTTTCCGGGAGTCGCTACGATGATATCGGTTCCGCTGGTCAAAGCATTTTTTTCTTCCTGCCAGTCTTTACCTCCCCCACCGCCGTAAATTGCTTTTGAGCTTACTGACACAAAGTAGGACAAACCTTGTATTTGCTGTTCTATCTGAATCGCTAATTCCCGCGTGGGAACAATAATGAGCGTATCTATGGAGCTTTCCTCTTTTCCGACCAACTTGTGCAATATAGGCAGCACAAAAGCTGCCGTTTTCCCCGTTCCTGTTTGAGCACAACCTATGATATCCCTGTTTTCCAGAATGATCGGTATGGCTTTTTCCTGGATGGGCGTTGCATGTTCAAATCCCATGTATTCAATTGCTTCGATCAACTGATCGTTCAATCCTAATTCTTTAAATTTCATAGGCTAAAGTTAGTTATAATTAAGCAATTCCTTTATCTCTCGAATCCATTTATGCCCTTGCCTGTTTTTTTGGAATAGGTGATTAATTCATATCTTTGATAAAATTTTAAAATCCATGCGTATCCGTCTTGTCATTATCAGTCTTTTTCTATCGTTGATCGGTTTCTCACAGGAGGCCGAACTGGTTACCCAGCAAAACATCAGAGGGGTGATTACCGATTTCGTATTCAGTCCGGAAGGAGATTATATCGCCAATATCAGCGAAGGAGATGCAAGCATTCACGTCTGGCACCTGCCTTCCGAGAAAATCATAGGAAGCTTACAGGATTATGAGAAGGAGGTGGTTCGTTTCGCTTATTCCGATTCCGGAAATGAAATTATCAGTCTGCATTCGGATGACCTGGTTGTTGTTTGGGATTTAAACAAATGGACCATTCAGGATTCATTGAGGCTGGACTATACCCCGGATTTCGTGGAAATTGCCTCGGGACAGGTTTTCATTGGTAAAGCGGGGAAAATTTCTATTTACTCAGTCGACTTTAAGGAAAAAGGCGCTGTCGATGTAAAAGGAAAACCACAAGGGTCTTTCAGCGACTCACATCATCTTTGGGTAGGAACAGATGCCGGTGAACTTATTAAAATAGATCTGACTTCTTTGGAGGTCAACTCACGCCAGACATACGCAAATACCGATTTTACACAATTGGATCTATCTGAAAGCAAGGACAGGCTATGTTCAGTAAATAAAAACGGAAGCCTCTCAATAATTTCCGTAAACAGTTTAAGTCTGCTGAAAAATATCAGTCCGGTTTCGGGCGGTCTCTTTAAAAGTGTTTATGCAAAAGCGAATGCCGAATCCGGTATCGTTGCATACATCAGCGAAAAAAACCAGATAGATTGCTATAATTTCGAAGGAAACTTAAGCTTTCAGCTCATAGACACCGTAGAGGCGGAAGAAATCAAAGTACTGGCCTTTTCACCCAATGGAAATGTATTGTGCTCCTCGAGTTTCAAAAGCAACATTCTTTCCGGCACCTTGAGTTCCAGAAACAGTATAAAAGTGTGGGACCTGAACAGAAAGGGACTCATGGGAGAACTGGAAGGGTCGGTAAATCCTGTAACCCAGTTTTCTTTTCATCCCCTTCAAAATTTGGTTGCCTTGCTGGGAGAAGGTCGTTCTTTGAGCTTATGGAACATGGATTACGCAGAAAAATCTCTTGAATTCGAGCTGATGGAACCCAAGCGCGAGCAAAAAATAGCCCTGGTATCTGAACAGGAGAAAGAGAACCTGAAAGAGAATACACTTTTCGGTACCAAAACGATCAATCTTCGAAAACTTGCCGACAAGGTTACTGAAAATACAGTTCATAAAACCGTTAGCAAAGTGATAAGCGAGCCGGTGCTGGTAAAATTCTCTTCGAAAGGGAATTACCTGATTACCAAACTGGAGGACGATGAAGTGAGAATATATTCTTTTGACGGCAAGGGATTTAAGTACCTTCACTATGCCGAACATCAGCAGGAACGAATCAATGAATTCATGACGGATCCCAACGAAGAATATCTCATTTGTCTGGGCGCGGGAGAAGAGGCCGTTTCCGTCATAAACCTTAAAACCGGAAAGCTGGTTAGAAAACTGAAAACGGAAAACCCGAATAACCAGCGTGAAATCCTGAATAACGCCGTATCCGGAGCTTATAATCCCAACGGAAGAAACTTTGCAGTATGTACCGGCAAGGGCCAGATATTCGTGTGGAGCAGCAGTTTTTATGAAGTCCACAAAACGGAAGGAATGAACATCTTCAGAGCAGGAAAAAATGCTTCGGTAAGTTATTCTCCCGATGGAACCAAATTGTACTTGAAGGGAATTGACGGTATCCGCGCGTATGATCTCACAGATTTTCACCCCTTGTTGACGACAAAACTTAAAATGCCGGGGAGACCCTATTCCCTGAATACTCCGCACGATTTTATGGTTGGATTTGATGAAAACACAGGGTATATCGAACACCTGAATTCGCATGAACTGATCTCCTTTCCCACAAACAGGGCTTTAATCAATGCGGTGGATGCTTCCCCGCGAGGATACATCGGTATAGGACTTAAAAATGGTGAATTCCGATTGATAGACACAAAAACCGGTCAGCTACTCGCTACTTTTGTTGGAGAAAAAGAGAATACAATCATAAAAACTAACGACAACTTCTATAAAGTAAATAAAGACGGTTTTGAGCTTGTTTCTTTCCGAATAGGTAGAAAAGCGTATCCTTTTGAACAGTTTGATGCCTACTACAACCGTCCTGACCTTGTTTTGAAATCGCTGAAGTGTCCGGATGAAGAATATGTTGAACTGTATAAAAACGCTCATGATCGCCGACTAAAAAAACTCAATATAAGTTCGGATGAGACACCCGATTTCAAGGCCCTTCCTAAATTAACCATTGCAAACAGAGCAAATATTCCTTTCTCCCAAAGCGAATCTGTTCTCAAACTCAAACTAAACGCGGAAAGTCAGAAACATCCCTTATCCAAAATAAGAATTACGATCAATAATGTTCCTGTCGAAATGAAGACCGTAAGCGGAACCAAAACCGAACAGGAGATAAACCTCGAACTCATTGCCGGTTTGAATAAAATCAACGTTTATGTTATAGATGCAGGCCGTCAGGAAAGTTTAGCGGAAAGCGTAACCGTCAATTGTTCGCGGAACGACAAACCGGACCTGTATTTAATAACCATAGGCACCTCAAAATATAAGGATGCTCGTTTCAACCTGAATTATGCCGCAAAAGATGCTATAGACCTAAATAAACTGTTTACTTCCTATAATCAGGGTAATTTTGCTGAAATCAACAGTCTGACACTCACAAATGAAGAAGTCCGCAAGGAGTCCTTCGGGAAGCTGAAGGAATTCTTAGCCTTGGCGAAGCGTAATGATCAGGTAATATTTTATATCGCCGGCCACGGTGTGCTCGATGCCGATTATGACTACTATTACGGAACGCATGACATCGATTTTCTCACCCCGGGAAACCGTGGATTGTCCTATGACAAACTGGAAGAAATCCTTTCCGGAATAGCTCCTGTAAAAAAATTACTACTCATGGACACTTGTCATTCAGGTGAAGTCGAAGCAGATGAAGTGAGCACTGTAACCGGTAACGAAGAGGACGTAGCTTTTGAAGATGTCACCTTCCGCGCCGTGGGACCAAAACTCAGGGAAGGCACCGAAACGAGAGCTTCGGCAGGAAAAATGGCTCGGCTCTTGTTCGCAGATATTCGCAAAGGAACAGGGGCTACTGTAATTTCCAGCGCGGGAGGTGTTGAGTTTGCCATGGAAGGCGATGACTGGAAAAACGGCCTGTTTACCTACTGTTTATTAAATGGAATGAAAAATAAAACAGCTGATTTAAACAACGACGGCACCATAATGCTCTCCGAATTACAAAGGTACCTCTTCGATAAAGTGGGGAATCTTTCACACGGCAAGCAGGTGCCTACCACACGGGTTCAAAACATACGACTTGATTATCCGGTGTGGTAATTTCAAAATCTCTGAATTATATTTGTCGAGATGAAACGTATTTCAGCACTTTTATTACTCTTGGTTGTGAGTATCCCGTTCTGGGGTAGCTACGGCTGGCTGAAATATGAGAAATATACCCTTAAAAAAAGCCTGAAAAAGGAACTCTCACTGATTTCGGAAGAAGAGCACTTCGTTCATTTCACATTTAACCTGAAAGATACTGCAGCGCACCTAAAATGGGAGCATTCAAAAGAATTCGAATATCGCGGTGAAATGTATGACATAGTCTCCAGAAAATATTCAGGCGACAGCGTCACTTATAAATTGTGGTGGGATCAGCGAGAAACGACTTTAAACCGCCGGCTCGCAGAACTGGTAGATCTGAAATTCAGCAACTTTCCCTTCAAAAGTGAAAAGTCAAGCTTCCTGCACTGGGTAAACCTGAACTTTATTGATAATTCCAGTATTCCCGTTCCTGTTTTAATTCAAAACACTGAAATCGCTGAAAACATAACCGGTGAAAAAGTCGATTTCTATGCTTACCTCTTCCCGCCGGATATTTTCTCTCCTCCCAAGACCAGGTGTCTTTCTTAAAAATTCATTGACTTGATCTTTGGCGGTTTTTACCAAAGATTAAAACATTATTTAGACAATTCAAGAAAGCATCTTTTCTCTCGAAAAAAGAGAAAATGGAAAGAAAAATATTTAATCTATGAAAACATTATTCGTACTCATTATTTATATGAGTATTCATCAATGCGTATTTAATCAAATCGTCACAGTCATCGATGCTGAGACGAATCAGCCGCTGGACATGGTAACGGTATCCAGTCCGGCCATCAAACAATCCTTTTTAACCAATGCAAAAGGTCAGGTAGACATTGAGCCTTTCAGTACCGCAGACTCTATCGTTTTCAGGCTGTATAATTACCGGACAATAGGCCTTTCCCTGGAAGAGATTCGTAAATCAGATTTTACGGTTCGTCTCGAGCCGGCCACCTTTTCCCAGGATGAATTCGTCGTTTCTGCGTCTCGCTGGAGGCAATTCAAAAGTACCATCCCTTATAAAGTGAGTAGAATTTCGCGCGAGGAAATGGAACTATTAAACCCTCAAACGTCTGCCGATCTGCTTGGTGCAACAGGAGAGGTTTTTATTCAGAAAAGCCAACAAGGGGGCGGAAGTCCTATGATCAGGGGATTTGCCACCAACAGATTGTTGTATTCTGTGGACGGTGTGCGCATGAATACCGCTATTTTCCGAGGAGGAAATATCCAAAATGTTCTCTCCATTGATCCATTCGCCATCGAAAGTACCGAAATCCTGTTCGGTCCCGGATCCGTAATTTACGGAAGTGATGCCATCGGAGGTGTGATGAGTTTTCAAACGCTCCTGACTGAATTATCGGCTACAAAAGAGGAAATAATTACAGGGAAAGCAGCGACGCGTTTCAGTTCAGCAAACAACGAGTTTTCATCACATTTCGATGTCAATGTGGGGTGGAAAAAATGGGCGTTTTTGACAAGTGCCTCTTACAACAAATATGGCGATCTTAAGATGGGTTCAAAGGGTCCGGACGACTATTTAAAATCCTTTTATGTCAAAAGAATAGACAGCATGGATGTTGTATTTGAAAATGAAAATCCGGAAATTCAGCAACCCTCAGGTTTTACACAGATGCATCTCATGCAAAAAGTACGCTATCGCCCATCAAAAAAATGGGATTTCGAATATGCCTTTCATTATTCTGAAACCTCAGAATATGACAGGTATGACCGTTTGATTGAAACGGATGAAGACGGCTTGCCAATCAGTGCTGTTTGGAAATACGGCCCCCAAAAATGGATGATGAATCGCATCAATCTTACGCATTCGTCGGGCAACAAAATTTATGATCACTTAAAGATTCACCTGGCTCATCAGCAGTTTGAAGAGAGCAGAATTGACCGAAAATTCAATAAATCCCGGCTTCGAAACCAGGTTGAGGAGGTGGCGGCTTACTCGGCGAATGTGGATCTCGAAAAAAGAAAAGGTCCTCATCAGTTATATTATGGCTTGGAGGCTGTACTGAACGTGGTGGAATCCAACGCTTCGGCAATAAATATCACGGATCAGTCAGAAATTCCCGTACCCAACCGTTATCCGGATTCGGAATGGGCTACTTATGCAGCCTATTTAAACTATCATCATAAATTCGGTGATCACCTCATCCTCCAAACAGGCGCTCGTTTTACGCAATATCAGTTAACGGCCGATTTTTCAGAGAATTTAAGTTTTTATCCTTTCGATTTTCAAACGGCAGAAATCAGCAATGAAGCAGTCAACGGTAGTTTAGGACTGGTTTATAGCCCGTCAAATAAATGGAAGATCGGCTTAAATGCCTCTACGGCGTTCAGAGCCCCCAACGTAGACGACATAGGAAAAATATTCGACTTTACCGCCGGAAACATCGTTGTCCCAAATCCGGACTTACAGGCAGAATATGCCTACAATGCGGAAATATCCGTTTCACGAATTTTTGGAGCGTTTATGAAACTGGATCTCACAGGTTTTTATACCTATCTGGATGATGCTATTGTTCGAAGAGCCTACCAGGTCAATGGGCAAGATAGTCTGCTATTTGACGGAACACTGAGTAAAACATTTGCCCTACAAAACGCTGCTTACTCGGATGTCTATGGATTCAATGCCACTGTAGAAATAAAACTTCCCGAAGGTTTTGGAATACGGTCAAATTTCAGTTATCAACTGGGCGTTGAGGAGATGGATGACGGGTCAGTTACCAGATCACGTCACGCAGCGCCTTGGTTCGGAGTAACACGACTTACTTACAAGAGAAAACGGTTGGAATTACAGTATAACATCATGTACTGCGGAGAAATTCAGGCAGAAAACCTGAATGAAGGTGAACGTCAGAAGGCTTATTTGTATGCTAAGAACGAGGAGGGTCAACCCTATTCACCCGGTTGGTATACCTTAAACTTTAAAGCCATGTATAATTTCACCAAGCATTTTACGGTGAGCGGAGGAGTTGAAAACATTACGGATATCCGTTACAGGCCTTATAGTTCAGGTCTTGCAGCTGCGGGAAGAAACTTTATTCTATCCTTGCTGGTTAAGTTTTAAAACATTGAAAGGTGCGTCGTGTTCAAAATACGATGCACCATTTCTATTCTTCGACCTAAATTAAGCCCGGAAAAAAGCGTTTAATTCAACAATTCTTTACTTTTGTTTTAAAACAGCTCATCTTGAACAAATCCCATTCAGAAAAACAGACGAAAAAAGGAGTCGCGCTTTTAGGTTCGACAGGCTCCATCGGAACACAGACACTAGAGGTCATAGAAACATATGCTGATTATTTTGATCTTCAGGTCATTACCGCGCATGACAATGCAGACCTCTTAATCGCTCAGGCGATCAAATTTCGTCCCAATGCCGTGGTGATCGTTAACGAAAAGCATTATGAAAAGGTGAAAAATGCCCTTTGGGACCATGATATCCATGTTTATGCCGGAGAAGAAGCCCTTTGTCAGGTTGTAGAGTTTGGCGAAGTCGACATCGTACTAACCGCCTTAGTGGGGTATGCGGGCTTAAAACCAACCATTCATGCAATCCGAGCTAAAAAAAATATAGCCCTTGCCAACAAAGAGACTCTTGTGGTTGCAGGAGAACTAATCACACGTCTGGCGCGTGAAAACGGAGTGAATATTTATCCTGTGGATTCTGAACATTCTGCGATCTTTCAGTGTTTGGCCGGCGAATTTCAAAACAACATTGAAAAAATATACCTCACCGCATCCGGAGGTCCCTTCAGAGGATGGAAAAAGGATGAACTCGCAAATGTTTCTCCTCAGCAAGCACTGAAACACCCTAACTGGGAAATGGGTGCCAAGATAACCATTGATTCCGCTTCTCTGATGAACAAGGGTCTGGAGGTTATAGAGGCAAAATGGTTGTTTGCTCTTCGCCCGGAACAAATAGATGTGATCGTCCATCCTCAATCAATTATACATTCCATTGTTCAATTTGAAGATGGTAGCATGAAGGCACAAATGGGATTGCCGGATATGAAATTACCCATTCAGTATGCTTTAACGTATCCAAAACGTTTTAAAACGGATTTTCCACGCTTTGATTTTCTTAAATATCCCTCGCTGACTTTTGAACAGCCCGACAGAGATACTTTCAGGAATCTGGACCTGGCTTTTACGGCAATGCATATGGAAGGAACGGCGGCCTGTGCTTTAAACGCCTCGAATGAAGTGACGGTCAGGGCTTTTCTCGAAAACAAAATCGGGTTTCTTGATATTGGTCGTATCAACGAAGAAACCCTGCACGCGGTTGAACACATTTCTACGCCGAAATATGAGGATTTTGTGGAAATCAATAAGGAAGCTCGCCGTTTGGCAGATTCAAAGTGCAGTAAATAGCTAAACTATACTGATATATGCTTTAGCGCTTCCCTCGTGCTTAAGTTGCTCAGCGGACATTTTTCGGTAAAATCAAGGACCCAATCTGGGTCGGTTCTTGCATATTCTCTCAAGACCCATCCTATCGCTTTGCGGATAAAAAATTCTTTAGAATCTGCCAATTGAACAATCGCCTCTTTCAAGAGATCAGTATCCGTATCTTTTTTATATTTCAACTGAAACAAAAGAGCACATCTCTTTAACCAAAGATTCTCTGAACGAAGCCATTTGTCGATATATTCTTTCCTGCATTCAGGGAACCGGACGAAATAAGAGGAAATCAACTTTGTTGCAATGAAGTCTACCGTGTCCCACCAGGACTTATTTACAACCATGTATTCATACAGTTGAATGATATCCGGATCTGGGTTTTTATGGTATTTAAAAAGGAGTTCCTGAGCAAAATAGTGAAATTCTCTTTCCGGGAGACTCCAGAGTTCTTTGATCAGATCAACGATTACCTTGCTATCAGGAAGTGAATCTTTCGTTAAAAACGGTTTCTGTATTTCCCTTCGTTGAACGGTTTTTATTCCGAAAAAAGGGAAATGCCCTTTCATATAAGCCATCTGACCACTTGCAACCAAAGGATTGGCGTGATCCATAAATGTATCCCTTAAGCAACAGATGTAATCTCCTTTATCACTTTTCATTGAAAGAAAAAGCTTCTATATTCTGGGCAAAATTAAAAATACTCGTGGGGCTGGGCAAAAAAAGAACCGCTAATCCAGGATTAGCGGTCTTAAGTAATAAGTTACATTGCAGTGTTAACAATTAATGACCCTTGATTTACTCTGACAAATCTACATTCTAAGATTCGATAAAATTAGAGGGCTGCCCCCTCAATCAAGAATTTTACGGGATAAAAGATTTTCGGACGGCTTTAGGCGAACAGCTTTTTTACTGAATCCAACCCATGTCCTCAATAGTCCCTAATCTTTACTCCTTTACAAATCTGAGCTTGGTAACCCGTGAACTTTCAATCACTTCTATAAAATAAATACCCGGCGCAAAATCGGTCAACCCAAGTTGTACCTCCTTTCCGTTCTTTATTTCTCTCTTCAGCATCGTTTTACCTGAAAGATCCAACATACGCACCGTAGTATTCATGAATCCATCCGCTGACCTTAAAGTAATATGCTGTTTAGACGGATTAGGAAAAAGAACATACCCGCCTTGAAGATTCTCCCCCGAAAGTCCGATGGTATTTACGAAGATACACTCTGAGGTATCCGTGCACCCGTTGAGCGTAATCATTACGGCGTAGATCCCTGTGATTTCAGCCGTGAAAGACTGATTCGTTTCGCCCATTAAGGCAACATTACCGTTGTTACAGTCTATCCACTGGTATGCATCGGCAAAAAGATCTGCCGTGAGTGTTGATCCGTTTTGGAGAACGGTTGTATTCACGGTGTCTATCGTTAAATCCAAGGTGATAATCGAATCACAACCCACCCAGTTCATCATCGTATCTCTGTATATTCCGGACTCAGTATATGTTTGCCAATTCTGAGGCCAGGTATAACTAAAACAAGCTGTCTCGGTATAAGTGGTTCCTTGAACCGAAGGGGCGGAGAAATTGGAAATGGTAAGTATACCTCTTCCACAACAGTCATCATTTGTATATACCATGAATCCAAACACATCTCCTGCCGTGACAGGAATATTCGATACGGTCCCTGTAGAGGTTAAACCCGTAATGAATGTCGATGTTCCGTTGATTATGTAATAAGCTTCCTCTATGTCCGGATTAACAAAACTATAGTCAAAACTTATGGTTCCCGTGCTACAAACTGTTGTCTGGTAAACAGTGCTTTCATTACAGCACGCCCCAGAATCATCATTATCTCCGGCCAGAATAATGGAATCCGGAGCGTAGGTTATATCCACATATCCGTCGCTGGGCGGCGTATTTAGAATCAAAGTCCAGTTCGAAGGTGCATAATTACCTGAAAACTGAGCACGGCCCGTGAAACTGAAAACCAAAAAACCGAGAATTATAAAGATTGCTTTGTAAAAATGCTTCATTGTAGTACTATTAAAGAATTAAACAAAAAATACTCGCTCCGAAGAGTCAAGTAAAATTCAGGATAAAATTTCAAACGGCAAACTATTTTACTTCGAAATTAACGACTTAGTTCTTAAAAACTTAGTGTCTGGGTCGTAAACCTCCTTGATTGACAAAATCGGGTCAGGCCTTTTTAAATATTTTGGCATCCGCTACGAAGGTTCCAAAAGGAAGTAAAGAAGCAAAATACGCCCAGAAATTTGTTTTCAGGCTCCATTTTTTTTCCTGATTAACGACGTATACCATAAAGCAGTAGGCAATAAACAGAATTCCGTGGGCCATTCCCACAATTTTATTTGGGAGCGGCATCGCATAATAATACTTGAGCGGCATTGTAAGGGCCAACATCAAATAAGAGGTTCCCTCTAAAATTGCCAATAAACGTAATAATCCGAGCGGAGTTTTAATATTCATTCCCAAATTTTTCCTAAAAATATTCATTAAAGACAAATGAAAGCAAATGACAAAGGGTTTTTTAACTATATTACAATCCTTGAAAATTATAAATAAATATGCTTCATCTCTCCCCTTTCAAAATTTTACAGCTGTTCATTCTAATAATGTTTGGTAATGTTCTCAATGCACAAGAAAAATATCAGTCCCTTTTATGGAAAATAGAAGGTAATGGTTTGAAAAAAACCTCCTACCTGTATGGAACAATGCATGTTAGCAGCAAAATAGCTTTTAACCTCGGGGATGAATTTTTTGATGCTCTTTCATCGGCGGATGCCGTAGCTTTAGAAACAAATCCTGAGTACTGGCTCGATTTTTACCGAAGCGATGATCTTAGGGAGGCATCGAATCTTGTTTATGACCGTAGACGAAATTTTTCGGGGGTGGGATTTTACACAAATTTTACGGTAGTACCCGAATACGAACTGGAGGTCTTCAGGAGATTTTTGAGTCCCAAAGAACGCATGCTGAATGAATTGCTTTACAGATATAATTACGGACAGGAAAATTATGAAGAAAGCACTTATCTGGATATGTTTCTTTTCCAGGCGGCAAAGAAAAAAGGCAAACCTATTTTCAGCCTTGAAGATTTTATGGAGTCATTCTTCCTTGCCAGAAGGTCCTCTCTTCCTGATGAGGATACCGGAAATTCCAAAAAACGAAGACTGGGTCGTCAGTCTCAGGAAAAACTTGAAACAGCATACCTTGAACGAAATCTCGATGAGCTGGACAGCATGATCTCTCAAAATTTCTCCAATAACTACCGTAAATACCTTCTGGATATCCGCAATGAAAATATGGTTGATGCCCTCGACAGCCTGATGCCTAAAATGAGTGTTTTTGCCGGTGTGGGAGCCGCTCATTTGGCAGGGGAAAAGGGAATGATTGAAATGTTGCGCGAAAAGGGTTACACAGTTACACCCGTGGAATTCAGTAAATCTACCGGAGCCAATAAAACTTTCAGAAAAATTAAAAAATCAGCCGTTGATCCCCCCACAAAAATACATTCGTCCTCGGATAACCGTATTCAGCTCCAGAGTATAGGGAAATTTTATCCCGAAAATGAAAACAGCCCTTTATACTATCAGACACATTTTCTTCCGGACTTTGCAAACGGAGCTTACTACAGTTATGAACGCATGGTTAAAATTCCGTACGGTAAGAGTTTCGCATCGAAATGCAACCTGAATTATATCGACAGTACACTTTATCTTATTACACCGGGTGAGATCTCGAAAAGAAAAAAGGTGAAAATTTCAGGGTATGACGCCATCGATGTAACAACTGAAATGTCTCGAAATAATTTTTTAAAAATGCTGATCGTAGATACACCACAGGAAATCATTGTTTTTAAGGCCGGTGGAAATAAGGCTTTTATAAAAAGTAAGAACGTAAAAGCTTATTTCAGCAGTATTTCAATCAAACCTATGTCGCAGATTCCTGATCTTAAAAAACAAGGTGTTGAGGTTAAGATTCCTGAAGGAGCAATCGGTTTTATAGGAGAGAAAAATCGTGTGCTGATCGCCGGTACTGATGATGGGAAAAATTATTTTTCATTCCACTCCGAATTTCTACAGGACTTTAATAATCTGGAAGTAGATTCCTTCGAACTTGATTACCTCATAAATACATTTGCCGAAAATGCGGAATTGGAGACTGAAAAAAAGGAAATCGGGGATAAAAAAGCCACCGCTATTCTTTCCGGTAAGGATAAAAAACTCAATATTTTTTACGCTATACATCACAACACCTATTATCAGCTCATAAGCGAAGCAGAAAATGAACGCGCGGAGAAATACTTCCAAAGCCTGAAATTCTCAGATCCTGATTACACAAATATCTCCCGAAAGGTGGAAAAAGATACGGCCTTAAACTATCGATTTTCCTCGTACTTCAACCGAAACATTGATTCTCTTATTCTGGCCGAAATATATTCTTTGAAGGAAGACTTTGTACGTGCAGAAAATCGGGAGGATTCACTAAACACCGATTTCAGATCTGAATATACGACCAGACTTTACGAAGATCCTGTCACCGGAAGTCAGGTTCTGATCAGACATACCAAAGTCAATACATATTCTTCCGTGGAGAAGGGAGCTGAAGGAATAGAAAAACAGCTCCAATTAAAATATTCCGAAGACTCGCTCTATTATGACGTAAAGATGCTCCGTCAGGTTAAAACCGATAGTTCACTGGAATACCTGTATCAGTACAGCAAAAAGGGCACTGACCGAGTGCTTTATTTACTTGACTTTGTTTTCGAGGATCAGTTTGTTACCGTGACCTCCTCCTTTGATACAATATATGGAAAGCCGATCTTTATCGACCAGATTTACTCAACCTTCAAGCCTCTTTACGAAAGTACTTCTGAAAAGGAATTTGTACTGAATCACAAAGGACTTCTCTGGCTTGAACATATCAAGTCGGACAACTATCAGTTACGGGAACAGGCTAAACTATCCGTCAGCGAGGTTGTTTTTGACGATAAATCCAGGGAACCTCTGGAAGAATTGTTGCTTAACGATACCCTCAAGGTCCTGGACGAAAGTTTCAGATCAGAACTGCTGGGAATACATTACTACTTCTTTCATGAATCAGAAAACTATTTAGACTTCATTCTGAAGTTTTATGAAAAATTCAAAAATAAACCTGTATTTGAAATAAATGCATTACAGTATCTGAGTAAAACAGGCACAGCAGAAGCTGCTTCCCGTGTAATTTCCCTCCTTGAGCAAAAAGCACCAATCGTAAGTAACGAGAATGATATTTACAGGATTTTTAAGGTATACTACGATAGTCTGGAACTATTGGTTCCTCATCTTCAAAAAATGCAGGAATTCACGTTGGAATACGAAGAATATTTACCGGAATTTATTCATTTGATCGACAAGGGTAATTTAAAGGGCAAGTTCAGTACGAATGATCTTTCCGATAAATTTTTACGCGAACTGGAAAACCTTACCTACAAAAAGATGCGAAAGATGAGTTATGCCAGATCGGAGAAAAAATCTGAATTCGAAGACCTCATGGATGAACTTATTCCACTTGCGAGTGTGCTTTACTGCTATACCAAGGACGAAAGCAGATTCAAGGAAGAGCTCAGGTATCTTGACACCATTTCTGATCCGAGATTCAAAGCAAATGTTCTCGCTAAAAGGATAAATAGGAAAAGGCCGTATACCTTGGATGAAATTCGAAAGGTTATGGAGGACACGGTCCATATTTTTGATTTCTTTTCGTGGGTTTCAGAATCCAATCTGGCCGACAGCCTTTATAATCTGGTTGGCCCCGAAAAACATTTGTTTTATCAATCATACATCATGAGCAAGGATATTTACGGTATAAATAAGGATTCGCTCAGGTTTGATACAACTGTATTCGTTTCATCTTATAAAAAATCCGGGGTGGTTTACCTATTTACCACTGTTGGAAATTACGGTGATTCAAAAAAGTTTGTAGCCGTGTATTTCGTGGATCCTGAAGAACAACTCACCTTTGAAAATCTTAAAACGAAAAGCAAAGTGTTTGACGCGGAAGAAAGAGATGAGGTCATGGAGTATCTTCTCGATGATATCCGATACGTCAACAGACCGAGAGTTTCAAGCAATCGGTTTGACTGGTGATTTACCGTCAAAATTCTTCGAGCACAGATTTATTGTCGAGGACCCAGATAAGAAGGGAATTATTCTTGGCGTCCAGTTCTAGTTTTTTACAGATTCTTGAACGATAGTTTTCAACCGACTTCACGGATACGAATAGAAGTTCGGCTATTTCCTTACTGGAATATTTTTTCCCGACAAGCTTTAGTGTTTTAAGTTCTGTTTCTGTCAGCAATGACAGTTTTCCTGCTACTTCTCGATATTCCTTCAGCTCACTTTGAATTTCCGGAGATTTCAGTGACTTCGCCCAGTACTTTTTCCCAAGAATCAATGTCTCTATACATTCGACCAGTTCGTCGGATGTGTTGTCTTTAACAAGATAGGCGTCTGCACCATTGTCCATGGCCTTTCTCAACATATCGGCATCTTTATACATGGTGAGAATAATTACCTTTGTGGTGGTAGCAGCATTCGCTGACAGACAGATTTCCAGTCCATTCTTCCCGGGCATGTCGATGTCGAGAATTGCATAATCAGGCTGGTGTTCAAGAATATATTTTTCCGCCTCTCTTCCGTCATTTTTTTCTACGATCTCTGAGTAAGGAAAATAACTAAGCAGAAGAGATTTCAATCCACTTCTAAAAATCGGATGATCATCTGCAATGAGAAAACGCATATCCGAAAATACGGTTTTTATCGGAATCTGAGGGTTAACTTAAAGCCTTTTTCATAGGATTGTTCGATGATTAGTTTAGCACTGATCTTAGCCGCTCGCTCCTTCATGGTCATCAACCCAAGACCCTCCTTTTTTCCGTGCGATTCGAATCCTTTACCATTGTCCATGTAAATCAGTTCAAATTCACCGCTGTCCTCTTTAATAATGAGTCGAACCGATTTTGCGTTTGCGTGTTTCAATGTATTGCTCAGGCATTCCTGCAGAATGCGATATACCTGTGTCTGTTTGTCCAATGACAAACTGTCAACCGAGGAAACAATTTCATGGCTTGTAATGAGACCCGTACTTTTCTCTACCTTGTCAAGCAAAGAAATCGCTGATCTTCTGAGTCCGATCTTTTCAAGATAGGACGGATGTAATCTGTGTGAGATTTCTCTGGTTTGTTCAATCAGGTCGCCAAGATTATTCTCCAGGCCGGTCAGATCAGTAGTCTGACCCTTTTGATAGGATCCGATACGTGATTTAATTACGGAAAGTGACTGTCCTATATCGTCGTGCAGATCGCGGGATATTCTGGATCGCTCTTCGTCGATACTTTCAATAAGTTTTCTGTTGAAATTGCGCTGATATTCCTCTGTAATTTTGAGTTGTCTGAGATAGAGAATTACCGCAACACTAATCGTTAAAAATACACCTCCTATTATCACGAAGAGCATTCTTGTTTCGTTCAGTTTCTGGTCGGCTTCCAACACCGCAGTTCGGGCCTTCTCTTCCCTTAAGTCGGCTTCCTTCTTTTTGGTTTCATAAATCACCTGAAGTTCGGTAAACCTTTCTTTGCTACTGATTTCGGAAATGCTGTCCTCAAGCGAATGATACTGTTCAAAATATTTCATGGCAAGCTCAAAATTGCCTTGTGCTTTAAGTATTAGAGACTTCATGCGCAGGCCCTCTATTATATCCTCTGTGTTTTCCTGCTCACCGGCAAGAAACAACGCCTTTTCAGCGTAGAGAAGAGCCCGGTCTGAACTATCCTTTTTCATATAGGATTCGGCCATTATGAGATACGGCTTGGCAATGTGCTTGAGGTCATTGATTTCTTCGAAAATTCTTATGGTTGAATCCGCGTGTAAAACAGCCATATCATATTGTCGGTTCAAATTATAACTGCTACTGAGATTGAGATGGGTGATGGCTATATTGAAAGGAAAGCCTATCCGTTTTGCGTTGATCAAAGATTTCTTAAAATGAGTGAGCGATTTCTCATATTCTTGTTTTTTCTCGTGCAAAAGACCCATGTTGTTCTCAAGGTTGAAGCTGAGTCGAACGTTTTCAGAAACCTTGGCAAATTCCAGTGCTTTTTCAAAATCTTTTATAGCCTCATCATACTGCTGATTTCTATACTTTATCAAACCAATATTGTTAAGCACCATCCCCTGTAAATAAGCATCATCGAGTTTTTCTCCCATTCCGAGAGCTTTGTAATAATAATCCAGAGCTCCAGCCTGATCGTGTTTGCCTTCGTAGATGATTCCCAGTCCGTTGTAACATTCCAACGCATTCATTCTATCGCCCCGATTTAAGGAAGTTTCTAGTAATTTTCGAAAATCATTTTCGGCATTTTTAGGATTGTCGCCCGACAGAATAAAGGTCTTCCTGATTCGCGCGGAATTTATGAGGGTGGTGTCCTGTGCTTTTCGAGCAAGTATTAACGTTGTATCATAATACTTAACTGCCAAATCCGGACGTCCGGAATAAAAATGAAAATCACCATAGTACCTGTATATAAGTCCTTCTTTGGACCGGTCCCTACCCTTTCGGGCCAGCTGTATGGCCTCTTGTCCATTTCGGAAAACGCTGCTGGAATCGAAAAAGGTACTCTTCCTGATCTTATCAGCCAGTTTTTGAAACTGTTCCTCCCGGACCTGTGAAAAGGAGTTCTTGATCAAAGCCAAGAACATGATAACTAAAATAGTACGGAACATCATTTTCGTTTAGTCAAAGCTAATACCTTTGACTAAAATACTTCCAGGTAAACCGGAAATTTTGTGATCCGTTTAAATTTTCACGTATATTCTTGTGAAAGTATTTTGAAGAATACGTCCGTAAAATGGCTGTTCTCTACGATGAATGGCAAGTTTTTTTCGGCAAGTTAAAATTTCAACGTTTTTTTGATATAAAATATTCTGAAAAATTTATATATTCGAATGAATATTAAAATCATTTGATTATGGTTGAATTGAGTAAAAAAATATTAGTTCAGGTAAGTTTTGACCGGTATCTTTTTCAGAAGGAGCTGCAAAAGGCTGTAAAATGGATTAATAAATCGGAAGAATTGCAGTCTTTCCGTGAGTGGTGTATGCTCGAATTCGGACATTTGTATCCTTCTATTCTGCAGAAGGTATTCTCAAAATAATATTAACCAGGGGGACTTTAAAGTCCCCCTAATTTTTATCCAGAAAATTAATATTTCGTTTTAACCCTTCCAGCTTCGTTCGCTTCACTGCACTTTTTTTGAAAACTTCCTTAAAAACCTCCTCTGTCAAATCCTTCCAGTCTTTTTTCGACATTTTCAGCAATTTTTCATGTGGTTCGAGACGAGGTTCATCGTGTTTTTTAGCAAACCGATTCCACGGACAGACTGTCTGGCATATATCACATCCAAACATCCAGTTATCCATTTTTCCTTCGAATTCTTTCGGCAGAATGTTATCTTTTAATTCTATAGTTAAATAGGAAATACATTTCTCGCCATCTACTTCATAGGGTTTGATTGCTCCCGTAGGGCATTCATCGATACATCGGGTACAAGTTCCGCAATAGTCTTTTATCGGCCCATCGTATTCCAGTTCCAGATCAATGATTAATTCAGCAATAAAAAAAAACGATCCCTCCTTAGGATGAATGATGTTTGTATTCTTTCCCATCCATCCCAAACCGGATCTTTTCGCCCATGCCTTATCCATTACCGGTGCAGAATCTACAAAAACTCTTCCCTCAATATCTCCAATTTCGGTCTGAATAAACTGAAGCAGGGTTTTTAACTTGTCTTTAATAATGAAATGATAATCTTCCCCGTAGGCATATTTCGAAATTTTCGGAGCGTTCTGATCCTCTTGCTCTTCCGGAGTATAGTAATTAAACAACAGGGAAACGACAGATTTTGCACCGTCCATAAGCAATCGTGGGTCTAACCGTTTATCGAAGTGGTTTTCCATGTAAGTCATCTTACCATGTTTCCCTTCCTTCAACCACTTTTCAAGCTGTCGCGCTTCCTCCTCCAAAAAATCCGCTTTTGAAATACCACAATACATAAATCCGAGTTCTTTCGCCCGTGATTTAATTAACCGCGTATTTTTTTCACGTTTTTCTTTCTTCAAAAAATATTGGATTAAAACAGTCCTCCCTGATAAGCTCCAGGGGATTTTCCGAGATGCTCGTAAGCTTTTTGTGTTACCTTTCTTCCTCGCTGAGTTCGAACCAAATAACCTTCCTGAATCAAAAATGGCTCATACACTTCTTCCAAAGTTCCTGAATTTTCACCGACTGCCGTTGCCAACGTCGTGATTCCAACCGGACCACCACTGAACTTATCTATGAGAGTCAAAAGAATACGATTATCCATTTCGTCCAATCCGTTTTGGTCCACATTAAGCGCTTCTAAAGCGATATTGGTAATCTCAAGATCTATCGTTCCGTTTCCTTTGATTTGCGCAAAGTCTCTTACACGACGCAATATCGCATTTGCAATCCTGGGTGTTCCTCTGCTTCTGCTTGCAATTTCAAAAGCAGCATCTTCCTTAAAAGGAATATTCAAAAGCCCGCATGATCTCTCGACGATCATTGTCAGGGTCTTTGCATTATAATATTGTAATCGGGCATTGATTCCAAATCGAGCTCTTAACGGAGCGGTAAGTAATCCTGAACGGGTTGTAGCACCAATTAGTGTAAAGGGATTAAGCGCTATCTGCACAGTTCTGGCATTGGGACCACTGTCTATCATTATGTCGATAACGAAATCCTCCATCGCGGAATACAGGTATTCTTCTATTACCGGACTCAGTCTGTGTATCTCATCGATAAAAAGGACATCGCCCTCCTCCAGGTTTGTGAGTAAGCCGGCAAGATCACCCGGTTTGTCAAGAACGGGGCCGGAAGTAACTTTAAAACCCACACCCAGTTCATTCGCAATTATACTGGCCAGGGTGGTTTTACCCAGACCCGGAGGTCCGTGAAGTAAAACGTGATCAAGTGGTTCGTTTCTTTTCTTTGTAGCTTCAATGAAAATCTGAAGGTTCTCTACAACTTTTTTCTGGCCGGTAAAGTCCTCAAGTCTTTTGGGGCGCAGCACTTTGTCCAACTCATTGTCGGGACGTTCACTCTCACTTCTATAATCGAAATCTTCAGCTTCCACAGGCATTTTTTCGCTTAGTATACAATCACTGAGCATAACAAAGATAGAAAACTTTAAGCGAAGTTCCAGCTATATTTTTCCGCGTATTGACAGATGAATATGTTTATCGGATTTGGGGTTTTTAGTTTACTGCAGGAATAAAAAGCCTTGTTCAGTTAATCAAATGATCTATTTCATCTGACCACCATCTTTTTTACAGTATTCACGCCATTTTGAGTTAAACTAACAAAATAGATTCCCGGCGACAGCTTCGTTTCAAATTTCTTTTCGATGAATTCTGCGCGGTATTTCACCCTTCCCAATTCATCAGAAATCGTTAGTTCACCGGGTTGACCATTCGGGTATTTAACCGTAAAAACGCCGTCGTTCGGATTGGGAAAGAGATGAACTTCTTCATTCTCTAACAGTGAGATGTCCGAAACATTAACGATTATGCATTCGCTGGTATCCTGACAGTCTCCGTCTGATAAAAGAAGTGCATAATTTCCGCTACTTGAAGGTATAAAGTGCTGGGATGTTTCTCCCGGAAGTGGAGAAAAATTGTCATCACAGTCAAGCCACTGATACTGCATTTGATCATCTACTGCTGAAAGCATTATTCCTTCTGGCACTTCGGTTAATTCAACCAAAGCATTCAGTTCATTAATCGTTAAATCAAGGTAAACAACCGAATCGCAACCATCAGCGGAAATAAGCGTGTAAGAAGCAGTATTATTTGAAGAGGTATAAGTATTTCCATCAATCCAGGTATAATCTGCACAGGAAAAAACCTGATCAACCGTGGGTGGTATATTTGAAATAGTAAGATTTAAAGTAACAACAGAGTCACAACCTTGGGCATTAGTAAGAATATATGTGGCTGAATTATTATCACTTGTATAGGTATTCCCGTCAATCCAAGTGTACTCCTTACAAGAGTTAATTTCATCCTCGGTAAAAACGGAATGATTTAGATTGAGATTTAATTTAATTACTGAGTCGCATCCGGCCATATTACTATAAACACTTTCATAAAGTCCATCATTGGTATACGTTACATTATCCTCGGACCAATAAAAACTGTCACAGGCAGTTACTTGATAAATCTGTTCGGTATAACACGATGGTTTCACATCACATTGAGCAGCCACCATAGTGTCATAATAATACTGGAAGGTGTTCCAACATTCTGCGAGTGTTTGAACGGAAGATATTTCTCCACATAAATATGTTTCACCCTCGACTTCGGGTATCCCAATAACCTTAAACGTTCCTTCAAGGGTGGAATTACCCATGAAATAAAATGTGTGGTCACTCCCGTCCAAATTGAGTGTATCACCTGTATTCACTGTTCCGGCTATATCAGTGTAAACGGAATTTACTGGGGAAACATTAGTAAGTATTAAAACGTGCGAAAGGCCACTAACCATACAGTCATCGAACTCGATGGTGAAATCGGGATAACCATCGGTATGGCAGTTGCCGGAACTGGTCCAGTTTAAAGATATTAGACTATCCTCTACAGGTTGTCCAACAATGTAAGCATTTTGTCCATTGGTAAGAAAAACAGCAAAAAAACATCCTAATGAACAAATTACATTTCTAAACACCTTCATTTAATCTCTTATTCGCAATATCAAAAATAAACCTTTTATTCTGATTTACAAAAACTTATCAGTAAACAAGGTAATAGGGAAGAAAATGTCAGTACCTGAGAATGCATCATCACAGGTAACGAATACTACTATTTAATCTAAAGGCATTATTTTCTTTCTGTTCTTTTTGAGAATGAACAGTATCAAACCCGGAAAAAAGCGATAGGCTACGTAAATGAGACGTCCTTGAAAGGAGGTAAACCCCATGAATTTTTTTCGCTTCAGCTGACTTACTATTTTGTTGACCGTTTTTTCTTGGGAATTCACCTTAACATCTTTCCTCTCAGGTATTGGCTGAGGTGTTCCATCCGGATTTAGGATCGTCTTGCGCGCATCATTTTTTGTAAAACCGGCCATATAAATGCCTACAAAAACGTTGTGCTCCGTCATCTCAACCTTTAAACTTTCTGCAATGCTGATGAGGGTCTTTTTGGTAGAACAATAGGCGGAATAACCGGGTAAGCTGATAATTCCTGCCAGCGAAGAAATGAACAGTACGCCTCCTTTCGCCTTTTTTAATTCATCAAGCGCTGCTTTTGTTGGATAAAGACTGCCCAGCACGTTAACGGTCATTAACTTATCGAATATGTCAGGATTTGATTCTTCAAGCGTTCCTCGTGCAGTAACTGCCGCATTATTAATGAGCAAATCTATTCCTCCGAATTTGTCGACGGCTGTTTGGCACAACTGCACACAACAT
>JAWVYS010000036.1:0-29924 GCA_033722555.1 Brumimicrobium sp. | reverse complement strand
ACCAGCTCTACCGTATAAACACCCGGATTTCCATAGGTGTAAGTATCATTTTGGTTGTTTGAAGTTCCGCCGTTGTCTCCAAAATCCCATTGCCATGCATTAATGTTGCCATAACCGGGGTTCGAGAAATCTGTAAATACGGTAGGTAAGTTCAAACAACCGTCTGTAGCACTGAAATTAGCTATTGGAGGAGCAATGAACTGAATCTGTACGTTGTCCGATACGGCAGTGCAGTTTTGATTGTTGGTACTAGTGAGTGTGAGAATTACGAATCCGTTGGAAACCTCTGCTGGCGTCGGTGTATATGTCGCGTTAAGGTCCGTGTTGTTTAATGAAAAATTGCCATTTCCTCCGGACCAAATCCCTGTGGTGGTAGCTCCTCCCACAACACCATTCAAGGTCACTTCCGGGTCGTTAGAACACGATAAGATGCCGGCACCTGCATCTACCGTTGGAGCAGGTGTAAATATGACCAAGAAACTATCTACGACGGCCGTACAATTCTGGTTAGAGGTAGACTCCAGATAAATCCACACACTACCGGAGGAGACAGTCCCAAAACTCGGCTGAAATGTACCGTTTAAGTCCAGGTTATCTGGAGAGAACACCCCGGATCCGGAAGATGTCCACTTTCCGGTATTCGATACACCTGATACAGAACCACTGAGATTGACCAGTGAATTGTTTTCACAAATATATACCGTGTCTTGCGACGAAGCATCTACAACAGGTCCTTGCGTGTAGGTAATCATCATCGTGTCTGTTTCAGAGAGGCAGGAGCCGGCGTTTGTTGAATGTAGAATGAGTTCGACACTACCATTTGAAATATCGAGAGGCGAAGGTTCATACTGTGCATTCAAATAAGAACTGTCGGGCAGGAATGTTCCTGTTCCTGTGGATGACCAATACCCCGTGGTTGCTCCGCCTTCCACCGAACCGGAAAGTGTTGCCGTTGCGTTGTTCTCACAGAGCGTTTGGTCGGCAGAAGCACTGACAATTGGTGCGGGTTCTACTTCTAAAAAGAGCGTATCTTTAAGTACAGGGCAATTTCCTGTGCTCGTCAGGATCAATTTTATCGGAGAAATTATGGTATCCAGTGCACTGGGGATGTACGTATTGTTTAATACATTAGTAGGACTGGCAAAGTTTCCGAATCCACTGGTACTCCAAACTCCGGTTATGTCTCCTCCACCGATATCACCGTTAATTCCGAAGTTTATGTTCGCACAAACTGTATCGTTCATTCCGGCATTTATAAAGGGATAAGAAGTAAATTCAGACAAGAATCCGTAAGAACTACCGTTGCCGTTGTTACCCGACAAAACCCCCATTCCAAAAATATCTCCGGCATTGGTTACAATATTGTAGGAGTTCACAGGAACATCTGCGGTACTGAAATAGATAATAGCAGCCTGATAATTCCCGGAAGTTCCCGGAACAGGACTAAATGCCCCGGCCGGAATAAGCGAAGCATTTCCATTCAGGGTGAACTGATTCTCGAAACCTGTCCGTGTATAAAGTATTAATCCCATTGAATCACTTGTTGTTCGCGTAAATGCCGTACTGTATTTACCGGCGCAATAAAGCGCAGGAACCTGTGCTCCGCTCAACTCACATCCATAGCCGCTGGTATGCCAGACATATACAGGTTTGTTGGTTGAAATATAGTTCAGTGCATCAGAAGTTGGTAACTCCAGGGTTTCTCCCCAGCTAATCGTGGTGCTGGTGGTGCCTGAATTTTGAACGGTTACTGCTGTTCCGTTTTGCGTTGCCAGTATTGTAATACGGTCATTTCCTCCGGTACCGGCCTGCACAATAAATTGTCTTCCCGCATAATCTTCGGGGGTGATCTGATCGCCGACAGTACTTGTACAACCTGCATTTAGAAGTGCACCGCTAAAAACGGTCACAGCGATTGGTTTGTCTGACGAAACGATAGATCCTGAAAGACTTGTAGCTGCGCTTGCGTTCATGTCACGAGCGCTGTAGGTCTCACCTTCATTAAGAACCACTGAATAAGTTACATCCTGGACATGGCCTGTGATGTTTGTTTCTGGAGTAATGAGTACCGTAGTGTTATTCTGTGTCGCGACAATATCAATGGATGAAAAGGAAGCGGGTGTTGTGCTTCCGTTGTTCCAGTTCTTTTGAAACGGGGTGTAAAAATTTGTCCCTAAAGACTTTCCGCCCTTCAATGTAAAGATCTCTTTGTTCCCTGCACTTCTCAACTCATAAAAGGCACTGATATTCTCGGTGGCTAATATCCGAATACCATTATTCGAAACAACATCTGCTGCGGGACTTTCAATTTGCGATAGAAAAGCTGTCAGGTTAACACTGTCCACTGAATTCGCAGGAATATTTAAATTGATCGGTGTGAAACTCCCATTAGCAGGCAGTGAAACAGTCACAGTTGACGGATTATCATAAGTCATAAACCGTAAGAAAATTGGACTATCTCCGACAGAAGCAGAGACTTCTGGTGCTGCAAACCAAAATTCTGTATCTTGTTGAGCTACAATTTGCTGTATGGAAAAAATAAAGGCAAAAAGAACCAATCCTAATTTTCGTGCTTTCATAAGAGACGTGTTCAATGTGGTAAGTAGGCCAAACGTGCCACCAAATTTTCGGTAAATTTAAAACTTAAACTCATTATCGCAAAATTTACGGAGCATTTAAATATTTAAATCCCCGAGTTCTAACAAATGTGAAGACCCTGTAAAGCAACAAAATAAAATATTAACCGATTACTATTTCCTCTTTAATAATATTTGAACGTTCTTTTTTAGTTTCAGGTTTAATCTATTCAATTTTAAATTAGACGAATCAAACGCTCAAAACGTTTGCATTCTCATTCCATGTTTACTGAAACAGGGGTTACAAATTGGTCTAGTTTCAAATTAGAATGGATTTAATACCTTTGCCCTGCAAGAGTATCTCATTAATCACTGTTTTTTTAATGTTTAAGTAATTACTGGAATAAATTTTGACTGTAACATTTGTCTGTAAATCTCGTTTGTATAAATATGATTCGGTTAACTTTTTTTATTTCTATGCTTTGCTTCCCTGTTATTTTCTTTTCACAAGAAAAAGAGAAAAACATGGCGACCTATGAACTTATGCTTTCTGAAAAATTGACAGAACTAAGAAAATTAAGAGAAGACTCTGCTTTAATTGTTAAAAATGAAGAATTCAAGACCTTACTTGAAGAGGCTCTCAGCTCAGACGAAGCATTTGATTATCCTTTTGCAAGTCTTACAACAGTAGGAAAAATTTATTCCGATGATGAACTTGTACGAATTTTTAGCTGGAATATTCAGTACGAAAGCAAACTACACGATTATTTTTCTTTCGTTTTGAAAAAAGATGAACGTAGAGACAAAGTCCATTTAATCGAATTAAAGCGTAACAAACAGTACTTATCTTCTATCGTCAACGAAACTATTGAACATGAAAACTGGTACGGAGCTTTATATTACGACATTATTGATGTTCAAAAAGGCAATAAAACCTACTATACCCTTCTCGGTTATGACGCCAACAACGAAAGATCAAGCATCAAATTATTGGATGTTATGTATTTCGTAGGAAAATATCCCAAATTCGGATATCCCATCTTTGAGGTCGAAAATGGATTTGCCAACCGCGTTATATTTGAACATTCCGCGAGAGCTACAATGTCTCTCAGATACGACACTGAACGCAATAAAATTATTTTTGATCATCTGAGTCCTGAAACTCCTGCTCTCAAAGAATTCAGAGATTATTACATTCCTGATATGTCGTATGATGCTTATTTTTTTGAAAATAATAAATGGAGACTTGAAGAAGATGTGATTGCAGTCAATAAAGAGAAAAAGGAAGAAATAAATCTACGTGCTTACGACGCCGAACTGGATACCGTAGTAAATGTTCCGGTGAAATCAAAATGGATAAATCCCGAAGACAGTAATGCTCCTGTAGCCGGCGGAGGTCATAAAGCAGTTCTTCCTGAAAACCAAACCGATAAGGAGGAGAAAATCAAAAAGAGTAAAGATAAAAAGCCTGATTCAAAAGGCTTTTCTGGGGTGAGTTATTCGAATTTAAACGGTAAGAAAAATAAACGTTCGAAAAAGAAATAAGTGATGAAATTTTATGTACTGCTAGTCGCTTTTATTAGCCTCTCGCTTCTTAATAATACCTCGTTTGCTCAGAATTACACCTATCATCATACAGGAGATACTTCTGATATTACAACAACAACCATTGCAGGCATTTGTCTCATGGGAGGAGCAACTGAGAACGACGAGGGATCAACCTGGTTTCTAAACAGGTCCGGCGGTGGAAATATAGTCGTACTTCGCACCAGTGGAAGCGACGGATATAACAATTACTTCTACAGTCAGTTAGGCGTAATTGTACAATCGGTTGAAACAATAGTTTTTAACAATTCGGCAGCGGCAAATGATCCTTTTGTACTAAGACGAATACAACAGGCCGAAGCCATTTGGTTAGCAGGTGGCGACCAATATCTTTATGAGTCTTACTGGAAAAACACCGATGTCCAGAACTTACTGAACGATCATATTCAGGTTAAAAAAGCTCCAATCGGAGGTACCAGCGCAGGGATGGCCATTCTGGGAGATTATTATTTCAGCGCAGAAAATGGCACTATTACTTCTACAGACGCTATGAATAATCCTTACGACAATAAAATAACGATTGGTACCGATTTTATCCAGGCTCCATTTCTTGTTAACACCATCACAGATACCCATTACGATAATCCTGACAGGAAAGGACGACACGTAACTTTTCTTGCCCGCATGCAGGAAACAGACAATTCACAAGATTATTTTGGAATCGCAGCTGACGAGTATGTCGCTATCTGCATCGATGAAAATGGAATAGCATCCGTTTACGGCGAATACCCCACCTATGACGACAACGCATTCTTCCTGCGAACAAATTGTGAAAGAACTGTTCCCTCGGTTTTAACACCCTCGACTCCATTAACATGGCAGCATTCAAACGGGACCGTTTTATCATGTAATATTAAAGGAGTACAAAATGGAACTAATCGCTTCGACCTCGTGAATTTTGTAGAACTTGATGCCGCTGATTGGTCTGCATGGAACGTGGATGCCGGAAACCTACAAACCTCACCGATTGTTTTTACTCCATGCACAAACAATATCCCCGGTGTTGATCCCTACCCCGTTCGCATTTACCCCAATCCATCCGCATCAGTTATTTATATCGAGGGAACGAAAGACCTGAAACGAATTATCCTAACCGACCTATTAGGAAAAGAACTAAAATCCGTTGAAAATTCAAATGAAATAAACATTTCGGAATTTGAAAACGGTAATTATTACTTAAAAACAGAATATTACGAAATGGATTTCAAGTTATACAAAGTAACGATTATTAAATAAATACCTCAGTTTTAAAAAACTAACAGTTAATTTAAATTCAGGGAAAAATTCTATCAATAGGTAAAGTTTTATATATTTGTCTCAGTTGTTATTAAAGAAAAAAAAATCAAATGAAATTACTCTATTTAGTTGCCATTCTCGGAGTTATTCTTAGTGCGTGTGAAGATAAAGCGGACGAAGTACGGGATGAAGGCGCAAAAACACAAGAAGTTGCTAAAAAAGAGCTAACCCCTATGGAAAAAATATCCAAAAGATGGGTTCTTGTGAAACGCACGAACATCAAGGGTGACAAAGTTTTGAAATTCGATAACGAGAATACTTCAACTGTCATTACTTTTTTTGAGGACAACGGTTATTTCCGTGTTTACGATTCGTTAAGAAATATAGGCGATACGCCTGGAGTAAAAAGAATCGAACCACGTAATTCAGGACAGTGGGAAATTGAATCAGATGAACTATTACTTAGATTCACTAAACCAGACACTGTAATTCTGGAAAGAATGACAATCCAGAAATTAGATGAAAAGGAATTACATTTGAAATCTGAAACAAAGGATCAAATAAATTATTACGAAAGAAAAGATTAGATTCGTTTTATATTGAAACTTAAAACACCGTGCCTCTGGTATGGTGTTTTTTTATTCCCACCATTATATGTTCGAGACAATCAGACTAAAAATAAGAAAGCTCAATCCTCAATTAAAATTCCTGCTAAGAATCGTTTATCCGGTTTCCTTGTATCTTTTATTTTACTGGATATTCGTTTATCTTTTGAAATCCTCCGTACAACCGGTTCAACTCATCTTTATCCTTCTCTGGGCATTTTTGGAATGGAAATTCTTCCTGAGTAACAAATAGTACATTTACGAAATTTTATTGTTGCCCGTTCAAGGTAAACCTGTCCGTAGGAAGTCTATTCAAATCGCTGTTGGAGTATTTACTTCTTCACGACCTTGAGTACCTCATCACCGATACGTATCAAGTAAATTCCTGAGGAGATTGATGAAGTATTAATCTCTAATGATCCAGTCGTTCCAGTGACCTCCAAATTCAATTCTTTACCATTCAGGTCTGTAATTACCACTTTATCGTCATCGAAATCTCCTCGAACAGTAAGGACATCGTTGAAAGGCACAGGATATACTTTTATTTTATCCTCTTTGAAGGTGTCGACTATTTCTTCGGAAGACAGGATACTTCCATCAGAGACAATAAAATGATCAAAGCCGGCTTCGGTTAAGTTAGCAGACCCTTGAAGGTCAGAAGTTGTGATAAAAAGTTGCATCGTAGCAGTCGGAGTAAGATAATCTGAAATTTTTCTTGAAATAGGCACCCACTGATCAAATATAGACGGATCACTTCCCTGAATATCTATTCGAACGATGTTCGTTCCGTTTGAAAGAAGAATCTCAAGACTATCGTTATAAGGAACATAACCGAAACTGCAATAAAACCATCTTTCATAATAAATATGAGGATCAGTCATTCCCGAAACGTCAAATACCGGTGATATTAGCGTTACAGTCCCTTCTTTTACATCGCCAGCCGTGGTCGGTTGGTTATCCGTTACAAAAGCATATTTACCGCAATCATTGGGTGAATCTATATTCGGATTAGGATAATTACCCCACACCTCCTCTCCGATCGGAATACCTCTTTCCCAGTCCCCTGCGTTTGCATTTGAGGTAGTTGACCAGCCATAATCAAATGTAAAATCATCGTATATACCCGTTTCAAGAACGACGGTAATTTCTATGGTAGTGTCATTTATGAGGAGGTTTTGACATTTTGTTTTATAGCCCCATTTACCAACAATAACGGAATAATTATCTTCATAATAAAGGGTGAATTCATGATCACCCAAGCCATCCGACAAAGCGTCAAAAACATTAATTCCGTGATCAAGACGAATATTGGCATTCAAGACAGGATTTCCGGATTCATCCTCAACATGAACTGTGAACGGGAAATCAGGAATGGGAACAAGTTGAATGTCCTCAACCACGACCGTATTCTGTGTAAGATTCACGGATGTTGATTGAGGAACGTAAGCATATCTTTCGTAGCTCACCTGATAAGTGCCTGTTTGTGCAACACCGGTGCTATAAAACCCTTGAAAATCGCTGTTATCAAAAGCCGGATCGGAGGAAAAAGTAACATTTACTCCCTGCACAGGATTTCCGGTAACAGAATTGGTAATTGTGCCTTGAAGTCGTGCTCCGTACTGATAATCGGGACCTAAAATGAACAATCCGTTTTCGATATCCGTGGCAAGTAAGGTTCCTGATGGAAGAAAAGGATATGCTCCCCAGCAGCCCGTTGTTGAAGTTGAAGTTCCGGGATAAGTATCATATCTACCTGTTTCCACCATGTTCGACGGATCAGAAATGTCGTGTATTACGACCCCATCAGCATAATATGAAGTTATGAGAAAATCTCCCATCACGTGAGCATTATGCGGCACAACGCCCATTCCCGGACTGGATTGTATTCTGTCTACCTCAACAATATTAGAAGGATCCGATACATCATATGCGGTTAAATAAGCATTGGTGACTTCATCTGTCGTAAACACATAGTTTCCATCTTGACTCAACCATACATTATGGGCGAAGCTTGAAGGAGTTTCTTTTGTTCCCAATAAAACAGGGTTTGACTTATCGGTAACGTCCACAATGGAAATGAATCCATCATAAATATGTGCAAGATACATTGTGTCATTTCGCACATATCCGTCATGGACATACCAATTGTCAAAAACACCAACCTCCACAGGGTTCATTGGGTCGGTAAAAAGATCCAGCATTATCACACCACCGTTGCCCCTGTCTGAGCCAAAAACGTAACCATATCCGTTTTCATCAATATAAAGGTTGTGGGCCGTTGACCAGTTGTTCCCCGTGGGGCCGAAATAATTCGTTGTGGATGTAACAGATCCTCCAGGCAGAGGAGAAAGATCGATTATTAAAAGTCCATCCTGAGCCTCTGTCGTAACGTAGACATAATCACCGTTTACTTTAAGATCTCTCCATGTGCTTTGGGTTCCGACATGCCAATATACCTCCACAGGATTGGAAGGATCGGAAACATCCACCACCGATACTCCTTTTCTCGCTCCAACAAGGGCATATTCCTTACCCGTTTCATCGACGTAACCCCAAACATCATTCAGTTCTGTACTGTGAAGGTTTTCGTAATCAACATGGGATAACAAATTTATATTCGCATTCTGTCCAAATAGCTGAAAACAAGCGATGACAAATAAAAGTAGGAAATTTAATTTCATATAAGTTTTTTAAATAAAATACTCCGCAAAAAATGGGAGCAATCATCAAATTTTACCGGATACCTTCAAAATAAAAGATCTTATTTACTCAGGTCGGATATCAAAGTTTATGCAAGTTAAGGATTATCTTTGAAATCTCTGAAGTTTACAAAACTTAAATGTTTAAGTGTAGCTTTGGTTGACTGTAACAGTTCCCGTCCTGATTTAGTAAGAGGACTGGGATACACTATTGTTACCTTATAATTTTTCAATACGTTGGATAAAAGCTCGATTTCGTATCGTTTGCGTGAAACGCTTTTGGGACTTAGATCAAAATCCATAGCTTTCACAACAGATTTTCTTGCCGGATCACTGAGATCCAACCGTATATCCATGCCGATTTCTTTACTCAGATCGCGAAGAAACAGATCCCTTTGATAATGTGCACAATTTGCCGATCTGTAATAAGCGCGCCACTTCAAATAAAAGTTTTTCCGATTAGTAGATTTATCTTTCGGTTTATCACCAAGTATTTCTTGTATCAATTTATAAAACAGACCAATATCCAACCAATCGTTTATAATAACTGGCATAGCATATTTTATGCTTCCATTGGTAATCTTATTCAGGTTTTCAAATTCCTGTACGGAATAATGTGGGTCGAACAGGAAAGGTTCTTTGTACTGCTTATTGTACAATTCAATTTTTTGCCGGAAAGTTTTCAAATGCCTCTGCACGGCCAAAAAAGTATTCGGATGCAAGATCTCCTTTAAAAGTTTTAACCTGTTTTCTGAAATGAAAAAAAAAGGACCTTCCCCTCCTCCACCGAACAGTCCGATAGCAAGATGTTCGTCGGTCATTGGATTCGGTTTAAAATAAATAACTGAATAAAATGATTCCATTTATAATTTTAATATGTAATTCTCGATCTCAGCCCTGATCAGTTTCTGAAAATTCGGGTCAAAACACAGGCGTATTTCGTTCCAGAAAAAATTTCTTTTTTCAGGATAAAGACTTACCCGGTATTTGAGATCGGATTGAAACTTTTCATGAATCAGCGATTCGAATTCATCCGTATAAGCGTTAAGATCCTTTCGTATATATCTGAAGAAAGAACTTAAAGCACCATTTGTCATCCCAAGCCTAGTCGGAGAAGTGGGATCAAAACAAATTTCGGAGAAATTGTTTTTTGGAACCGGATGGACTGCAAACATATTCTTTTTACCCGGCAGAATACAAATTCTGTTGCCCCCGAAAAGCGGAAAATACAGATCCACGAGGAAGCTGTAAAAAAGGGTTTTCGGTGACAAAAAAGCATTAAACTTTCTTTTCGTATCCCAGAGAAATTCCTGCCAGGGATGAAACTCCTCAATTCCTGCGATCTGTTTATTACAGAAGTATCGTTTGCCTTTAAGGGAAAAAACACCTGTATCAAGTCGACTTACTTTAAAATGACCGAATAAAAACTCCAGAATTTCATTGGAAAGAATAAGTTCTTCCGTTAACGGCTGATACAGAAGGTATTTTTCATAATCCGGAGTCAAAAGTACTGTGGGGGCACCCAAAACGCTTCCTGATATGGTTAGAGGAACCAGATCCTTCATTATTTTGCCGTTTTCTCAAGCATTGGTACAAAACTAAAATCACCGAAGCTCTCATGAGCATATTCGCCTGCTTCCGTCTTCACCACGCGTGTCATTCTCTGGGAATCTCCTTCACCTACGGGAATAACCATTATTCCTCCCGGTTTGAGTTGTTCCAGCAGTTGATCAGGAATATAAGGAGCGCCACAGGTAACTAAAATTTTGTCGAATGGTGCATACGAAGGCTGACCTTTGTACCCGTCTCCGTAGAACAATTTAGGAGTAAACCCGAGCCTGTCTATGATTTGTTTAGCTTTCAGGTATAATTCGCGCTGTCGTTCGATAGAGAACACCTTTCCGCCCATCGCACAAAGAATGGAAGTTTGAAATCCGCTACCTGTACCTATTTCAAGTATCTTTTCTCCTTTTTTTACCTGAAGTAAGGAAGTCTGAAAAGCCACGGTATAAGGATGAGAAATAGTCTGACCAGCTCCTATCTGAAACGCAACATTGGAATACGCCTGATTCGTAAATGCGAGGTCGAGAAAAAAATGTCGGGGAACTTGATCAAAAGCCTCCAGTACGGAAGTTTCAGAAATTCCTCTTTCACGTAATTCATCAATGAGCTTACGTCGCATGCCTTTGTGTCTAAAACTGTCTTCCATTACTACAAAATTAGACTTTATGAATGAGGGAAAATTGGAAAAACTGATATTTTATCTACATTCATCGGTTAATGAATTCTACTTGGCAGAAATAAACATCACAGCCTTTCCAACAATGTTCTTTTTACTTGAGGTATTGAAAGACTTTCTTATTTTTGTTATCAAGTATAAAAAAATCAAATTAAACGATGATCAAAGCAAACGACCCCAATTTAAAGACATGGATTAAAGTACCAGAGAATTCTGACTTCCCAATACAAAATATTCCATTCGGAACCTTTAAAACCGATTCATTAACCCCGCGAGTGGGAACCCGGATCGGTGATAAAGTAATTGATCTATACTCACTTTACGTGCTTGGATATCTTGAAAACTTGCCGTTCACCAAGGAAGATTTCAATACTGCTTTTCTCAACGGGATGATGCAAAAAGGAAAAACGGCCACCAGGGACTTAAGAAATCGCATATCTAAACTTTTCTGCTCTGATAATAATGATCTTAAATCGAACGAACATCATGTGGAGCAGGTTCTCCTCGATGCTGAATCGGTAGAAATGCTGTTACCTGTAAAAGTCGGAGATTATACGGACTTCTATTCTTCCCGAGACCATGCAACCAACGTAGGAACCATGTTCAGGGATCCCGAAAATGCTTTACTTCCAAACTGGCTTTGGATACCCGTAGGATATCACGGTCGTGCAAGCTCCATCATTCCCTCGGGTCAAGCCATACGTCGACCAAAAGGACAACAAAAACCTTCAGAAAATGAAGATCCGGTTTTCGGCCCTTGTAAACTGCTTGACTTCGAACTTGAAATGGCTTTTATTACGTATGACGGTAAACCTCTGGGCGATTCAATCAGCACAGGAGAAGCAAAAGATTATATTTTCGGCATGTGTATTATGAATGACTGGTCAGCGCGAGATATCCAAAAATGGGAGTACGTTCCTTTAGGACCTTTTCTAGCTAAAAATTTCGCTTCTTCCATATCTCCGTGGATTGTAACAATGGATGCACTGGAGCCATTTACTCTTGAGGGTCCAAAACAGGAGCCGGCCGTTCTTACCTATCTGAAGTACGAAGGAAAGCATCACTATGACATTAATCTGGAAGTCGGAATTATTCCGGAAAAAAGTGAGGAAACAGTGGTGTGTCGTTCAAATTATAAACACATGTACTGGAACATGGTGCAGCAATTAGCCCATCACACGGTTAATGGTTGTAACATCAAATGCGGTGACATGATGGCATCAGGTACTATTTCCGGTCCAACGCCTGATTCATACGGATCTATGCTGGAGATATCCTGGAAAGGAACCAAACCCGTGAAAATGAAAGACGGATCAGAACGAAAGTTTATTCAGGATTCGGATACCGTGGTGATGAGAGGTTATTGTGAGAAAGATAAGGTACGCATTGGTTTTGGTGAACTCTCAACCAAAGTCTTGCCTGCAAAATAATACACGAATCATAGACAAAGTGGAGAACGGTCAGGAAATAGATTACGACAAGGAGCGGAAGGAGATTCTCAAAGCTTTCAGAGGCCTTTTAAAGGTCACAAAGGACAACAGAACAACCAAGGAGACCAAGATGATCCGAAAAGCCTTTGACGTGGCTGTCGAGGCTCACAAGGATATGCGTAGAAAATCGGGAGAACCATATATTTATCACCCGATTGCCGTGGCGAGGATCTGTGCCGAAGAAATGGGACTCGGAGCAACCGCCGTCATTTGTGCTCTATTACACGATACGGTTGAAGATACCTATATCTCACTTGAAGACATCGAAGAACTGTTCGGGGAGTCTGCACGGAAGATAATTGACGGATTAACGAAAATCCCGGAAGTATTTGATGAAAACGTTTCGATTCAGGCCGAGAATTTCCGTAAGATGATTTTGACCATTTCTGACGATTTAAGAGTGGTTTTAATCAAACTGGCAGACCGCTTACATAATATGCGGACTCTGGGAAGCATGCGATCGGATAAACAGTTGAAAATTGCGTCGGAAACTAATTTTCTTTACGCTCCGCTCGCGCATAGGCTTGGATTATACACCATTAAAAGTGAGCTTGAAGATCTTTGCTTAATGTACATGAATCCGGAAGCTTACAGCGAAATTGAAAACAAATTAAAATCGACCAGTGCAGTCCGACAGCGTTTCATCAGACGTTTCATGCATCCAATCAAAGAAGAACTTCACCGTGAGGGATATGTTTTTGACATGAAAGCAAGGACGAAATCTATTTCCTCAATCTGGAGAAAAATGCAATCCAAGCAAATACCCTTCGAGGAAGTTTTTGATCTCTTTGCCATTCGAATCATTTTAGATACTCCTGAAGAACTGGAAAAACCGGACTGCTGGAGAGTGTACAGTATTGTAACAGACTTCTATCAACCGAATCCAAACCGACTGAGAGACTGGATATCCACTCCGAGAGCCAACGGTTACGAGTCTCTTCATACTACCGTCATGAGTCCTCAGGGCAAATGGGTCGAAGTGCAGATTCGTTCCAGTCGGATGGATAGAATAGCTGAAAAAGGGCTTGCGGCACATTATAATTATAAAGAGTCCAAATCAGGAGAGAATAAATTCGATCGATGGATCAGTGAGATCAGAGAACTCATCGAAAACCCTTCCAACGATGCGATGGATTTCGTTAACGAGTTTAAGCTGAACCTTTTTAATGATGAAATCTATGTTTTCACGCCGAAAGGAGAACTAAGGGTATTACCCACTGGGGCTACAACCCTCGATTTCGCATTTGATATACACACAGACATCGGCCTTAAATGTATCGGTGCAAAGGTGAATAATAAACTCGTTCCTCTCAGTCACCAGCTGAAAAACGGACATCAGATAGAGATCATCACCTCCAATAAGCAGAAACCGAACGAGGAATGGCTTAAGTTTGCAATTACTGCAAGGGCGAAGCAAAAGATAAAAGCTGCTCTGAATGAGGAAAGAAATAAGATTGCTGAAGATGGAAAGGAAATTTTAGATAGAAAATTCAAACAGCACAACATCCGTTTCATCAGTGAGAATATTTCTCTTCTTGAAAAATATTATAACGTATCCACTGCCACAGATCTTTATATCCGTATAGCAAAGGGAAAAGTTGATCTGGCGCGTTTGAGAAAAATCAAGAATGTAGGTGGCGTCCTGAAACTCGAGGAAGAGAAAAAGTCAAAAAAACTAAAGAGAGACAAGGATATTCATAAAACGATTGATAAGAAAAAAGATACACTTATCATCGGGGAAGATTTTAATAATATCGATTATCAGTTCGCAAAGTGCTGCAGCCCCTTACCCGGAGATTCCGTATTCGGTTTCATCACTATCAACGATGGAATCAAAATTCATCGAACGGACTGCCCCAACGCGGAAAACATGATGTCTAAAATGGCTTATCGATGTATTAGTGCGCGATGGAAAGCGGAAGAAGTAAAAGAACATATTGCCAAACTCAGAATCACGGGTATTGATGACATAGGTATCGTGAATAAGATCACTGAGATAATATCCTTTCAACACAATGTGAATATGCGTTCGATCAGTTTCGAATCAAACGATGGTCTGTTTGAAGGCTTAATTCAGGTATACGTTCTGGACAAATATCACCTGGAAGAACTCATAGAGAAATTTGAGATTCTTGAAGGTATCAAGCGGGTGGAACGTTGGGATGAAAAGGAACAGGAATACGAAGAAGGCGAAGAAGAGCATTATTAAGGATGGGAGGAGTATCCTGCTATTAAAAGATTCAGTGATAGAACGCTGAGAGCTCTTCGAAATCCAGATTATGTCAGATTTTTTCAGGTGTCACGCCATTAAGAACAGTTTCATCCGTCTTAATTTGATCTGCCGGTTTTGAGATTATATATAAACCAATGAAGCACAGCAAACCGTTTACTCCAAGCATTTCGTGACCGGAATGATAGCCGTTAAACCAAACGGACTCATACTCTTTGAAAACATAAATTATTAAAGGTACTATCAGGCAGATCAACCAGGTATAATGATCTTTTACTGTTCTCTTAGAAATAATACCGAAGAAAAAGAGCCCCAGTAATGGACCATAAGTATACTGAGCAAGGGTGAAAAGCGTATTGATTACATCTGTTTCCTTTAGGAGATTTACCAAAATTATTACGAAAAACAGAATTATTGTCATTCCAATATGAATGAGTTTACGCATTTTCTCCGCTTTCTTCTGATCTTCCCATTGATCCAACTTTACGATGTCAACACTGGTGGAAGTCGTTAAAGAAGTAAGTGCTGAATCCGCCGATGAATATGCCGCAGCGATCAAACCGAGTAAAAAAGTAATTCCTACGGTAATCCCGAGTCCACTTTCTAGAGCGATCGTTGGAAACAAGCGATCTGAACGTTTTGATTCGTCTACTCCGCTTAATACATCAATGATCTCAGGGTTATTCTGAGCGTAAAGGAAAAGTAATCCTCCTAAAACAAGAAACACAAAATTTACCGCAAAAAGAACTACAGAGAACCAAATCATGTTCTTTTGTGATTCTTTAGTATTCCTACAAGACAGGTTTTTTTGCATCATGTCCTGATCAAGTCCTGTCATTCCAAGTGTAATAAATAATCCTCCCAGTATTCCTTTCAGCCAAAAATTAGAATTCTTTCCGTTCTCTGTAACAAACCAGTCGGTCATACCCAGCGATGTCAGACCTTCTGTTGTATTTTCAAATCCAATGGATTTCGCTATGAAGTAAACGCTTATTCCAAGCGCAGCGAGCATAAAGAAAGTCTGCAGGGTATCGGTCCAAACGATTGTTTTGATCCCACCACGATATGTATAAACATAGATCAACAGCAAGGTCAGCAGAACAGAAAATTCAAACCCAATTCCGTAGTGCCTCAGAACAAAAAATCCCAGAATATCCGCTACGATGAAAAGTCTCACCGAAGCTCCGAGGATCCTGGACAACAAGAAAAAGGATGCTCCTACCTTATGAGTTATTGCGCCGTAACGCTGTCCAAGATAGGAATATATAGAAGTTAAGTTTAGACGATAATACAGCGGGAGCAGAACAAAAGTGATGATTGCGTATCCAATCATATAGCCGATCACGATTTGCATGTAACTGAATCCGGATTTTCCTACGAGACCGGGAATAGAAATAAAAGTAACGCCTGAGAGGGAAGCCCCTATCATTCCAAAACTTACCAGGTACCACTTCGATGATTTGTTACCTACGAAAAAAGTACTGTTACCTGCACCTCTGGAGGTCAGATAAGAAATGAACAACAAAACAATGAAGTAAGCAAGAATTACTGATAGAATAAAAACGCCGCTCATAATGTTTAAAACGATTAATCGAAATTAAGGGAATATTTCATAGTTCCCTCAAAGTCTTTAAAAAGTATTGAAGTCTTACGTGTTAAAAACTACTTTGCATCCTAAAATCACTCAATCCAAAAACAAAAAGCGGGACATGACCATCATATCCCGCTAATTGAATTTATAATTTATAGAACTAAACGCTTTCTTTCTGTCTAATAAGATTGAGTGCACTACCCGCCTCGAACCATTTAACCTGTTGGTCGTTGTAAGTATGGTTTAGTTTAATGGTATCTTTTGAACCATCGGCGTGAACCACCTCAAGTGTAAGCTGCTTATCAGGAGCAAACTGCTCAAGATCGATAAAGTTAAATGTGTCGTCTTCCTTGATCAGGTCATAATCCTTTTCGTTGGCGAAGGTAAGCCCTAGCATCCCCTGTTTTTTCAGGTTTGTCTCATGAATACGCGCAAATGATTTAACTATAACTGCAATTACACCAAGATGTCTCGGCTCCATGGCCGCATGCTCTCTTGAAGACCCTTCTCCGTAGTTATGATCACCAACAACTATTGAAGGAATACCGGCTTTTTTATAAGCTCTCGCTGTTGCAGGAACCTCTCCTTTTTGCCCGGTCAATTGGTTTGTTACTTCGTTTGTTTTCATGTTAAAGGCATTTACTGCGCCAATTAACATGTTATTCGAAATATTGTCCAGGTGACCACGGTAACGTAACCACGGCCCAGCCATTGAAATATGATCCGTTGTACATTTTCCGTGTGCTTTAATCAGCAATTTGGCTCCGGTGATATTTTTACCGTTCCAAGGTTCAAAAGGAGTTAACAACTGTAGTCGGTCCGAGTCCGGCTTAACTACAATTTCAATTCCGCTTCCATCAGCCGCTGGCTCCTGATATCCGTTATCCTCCACATCAAATCCTTTAGGCGGAAGTTCCAAGCCTGTTGGCGGATCAAGTTTTACCTCTTCACCCTTTTCGTTCTTAAGGGTATCCGTCAACGGATTAAAAGTAAGTGATCCCGCAATTGCCATGGCCGCAACCATTTCCGGAGAGGTAACAAAAGCATGCGTGTTTGGATTTCCGTCTGCTCTCTTGGAGAAGTTTCTATTGAAGGAGTGAATAATGGTATTTTTTTCCTGTTTGTCAGCTCCGGCTCTGTCCCACTGTCCAATACACGGTCCGCATGCATTTGTGAATATGGTAGCATCAAGATCTTCGAAGATTTTAAGCAATCCGTCTCTTTCAGCTGTATATCTTACCTGTTCCGAACCTGGGTTAATACCAAATTCTGATTTAGTCTTAAGATTTTTATCCAAGGCTTGTTTAGCAATGGAAGCTGCTCTGGTCAAATCCTCGTAGGAAGAGTTTGTACAAGAACCTATGAGTCCCCATTCAATTTTGAGTGGCCATCCCGCCTTGGTAGCCGCCTCGCCCAGTTTATCGATAGGGGTAGCGAGATCGGGTGTAAAAGGACCATTTACGTGAGGCATAAGTTCGTCCAAATTAATTTCAATGACCTGATCGAAATATTTCTCCGGATTTGCGTAAACTTCATCATCCCCTGTAAGGTGTTCAGCAACTTTATCAGCCAATTTAACAACATCTTCTCTTCCTGTCGCTTTCAAATATCTTCTCATCGAATCGTCATAACCGAAGGTTGAAGTAGTAGCTCCAATTTCGGCACCCATATTACAGATAGTACCTTTACCTGTACAAGAGAGTGACTTCGCACCTTCTCCAAAATACTCAACGATAGCACCTGTTCCACCTTTTACGGTTAGAATTCCTGCTACTTTCAAAATAATATCTTTAGGAGCTGTCCAGCCGTTAAGTTTTCCTGTCAGCTTCACCCCAATCAACTTAGGGAATTTTAGTTCCCAAGGCATTCCTGCCATCACGTCAACCGCGTCGGCTCCACCAACACCAACAGCTACCATTCCGAGTCCTCCTGCATTTACTGTGTGCGAGTCGGTTCCTATCATCATTCCACCCGGAAAAGCGTAGTTTTCCAAAACAACTTGGTGAATAATACCCGCACCAGGTTTCCAGAAACCGATACCGTATTTATTACAAACAGAGCTCAAGAAATTAAATACCTCATTGTTTTTATTTAAACTTTCCTGAAGATCTTTATCTGCCCCCAATTTAGCCTGAATTAAATGATCTGCGTGAGCGGTAGAAGGAACAGCAACTTTCTTTTTACCGGCCTGCATAAACTGCAGCAATGCCATCTGCGCGGTTGCATCCTGCATCGCCACACGATCCGGAGCAAAATCCACATAAGACTTACCTCTTACAAATTCTTCACCGGCAGGACCGTCCCACAAGTGAGTGTATAAAATCTTTTCAGATAGGGTAAGAGGTTTGTTTACTGCTTTACGCGCCGCAGCGATTCGCTCGGGATATCGCTCATAAACGGCTTTAATCATATCAATATCAAAGGCCATAATTAATTTGTTACTTTATTTTTTGAAATATGTGCATGCGAATATAGGCATTCTATGACTCAAATAAAAGGCACAGAAAGAAAAATATAGCTCATAAGGGCGTCTGATTTTGCCAAATGAGAAAGATTCAATTCTGTTGTTCCGATCTAGGGGTTTATTTCTTTTTCGAACGAGATTTGTTCTTCACATAAATATGCTTGGAACGGCTATTTGGTGCTTGTCTTTCTTCAACTTCGAAATCACCTATCGAATCGATAAGCGGAGTGAGCTTATAAAAACCAAAATTACGTGGGTCAAAATTGGGCTGTTTTTTATTGATCAGAGAACCTACATCTCCCAGAAAAGCCCATCCGTCGTCATCCGCACAATCGTAGATGGAACTCTTTATCAACTTTATCGTTTTAGGTGTCATGGATTCGACCGCTTCTTTCTGCTGTTTTCTGCTTCCTGTTTTTTTACCTGTTTCCTCTTCTTCATGAAGAATTTCTAGATAGATAAATTTGTCACAGGCAACAATGAACGGTTCGGGCGTCTTCTGCTCTCCTATTCCAATTACTTTCTGACCGGACTCGCGGAGTCGTGTAGCGAGTCGTGTGAAATCGGAATCCGAGGAAACCAAACAAAAACCATCTGTTTTCCCGTTATACAAAATATCCATTGCATCAATAATCATGGCTGAATCCGTTGCATTCTTGCCCTGAGTGTATCCGTACTGTTGTATTGGCTGTATAGCATTTTCCAAAAGGATATTTTTCCATTTGGCCAAATGAGGTTTTGTCCAGTCACCATATATTCGCTTGATAGAGGGCACACCATACTTGGCAATCTCCTGCATCATCTCCTTGATATACTTGCTAGGTATGTTGTCTCCGTCAATTAATACGGCTAAATTTAAATCTTGCTTCATAATGTCTTAATTCAAACAGTTCATTTCTTTTTCCAGAATTGCCACCATTTTTTCTTTTTTGTCGTAGGGATTTCGTCATCCTCGGTTTTCTCAACAGGACCGTCTTCATCGACTGTTCTAATTTCGTTTCCGTATTTATCAAAAACGTGTTCCTCCACAAGTTCGTCTTTTTTATAAATGGCCTCACGTTTTATCTTATCATCCGGATAGCGTTCTTCAAACCGCCCATGCTTTAGACCATTTTTATAATTTTCTATAGACTGCACATGACCCTGTATATAGAAATTCTTGAAGGTACCGTCTTTTACGCCGTCGCTCCAGTTTTCAGTTTTCAGAAGACTGCCATCATCGTAATAATACTTCCACTCTCCATCCTTCTCCCCTTTTGCATAATTCAGTTCCTGAAGAACATTGCCTGCGGTGTCATAGGTAATAAAGGCTCCATGCATCACTCCATTTTCATAATTCACCTCTTTTTTCACCTTTGAACCCGGATAATACTCTGTTTTTGTTCCATGCAGTTTACCGGCATTATAGAATTCTATTCTTAACGTATCTCTGTCGTAGAGTCCATAAATCAGTTTCTGTTTTCTATTTCCGAGATCTATTTCAGTTTCAGCCGTTCCAACCATGAAATGACTCCAAAAAATCGACTTTCCGTGTTTTTCGCCGTTGAAATAATTGATTTGCCAGGCCTCCAAGCCACTGCTATCGTTATAATAGGTCCATAGTCCGTTTTCGACCCCATCAATATGTGTTCTGACCACCTGCGGACACCCTGACTGATAGTAGGTAGTATCCGTTCCGTCCACTCTCCCGTTATTGAAGTGTACTATCCGCTCTCGCAAACCGTTGTGATGACAGGTTTCACAATCACCGGTAAAGGGTCGTCCTGAACTTCTGGTAAGTACCAGATTGGATCCGGGATCGCTTTCAAGGTTCTCATTACAGTCCACAACAGGATCCGAGGGATCACATTCCCAGTCCACGTATCTCTTTCCATACCGGTCAAGGGATTTCTGAAAACAGGGGACATTGCGCATATTGGTAATCTGTCCCGTTAAAAAGCAGGGAAATACAACCAGAAAAAACAGCACATTTTTCATCGTTTTATTGCTTTATCTAATTTTTTCAAAGGCTTCTCGCATAGCCGGATAAACCTTTACGCTTTTACCGGACTGAAAATCGAAGCACACCAATTTTGAACTTCCTGTTGTTCTAAGTTCTCCGTTTACCTTTACCTGATAACCGAATGTGAAACTTTTTTCTCCGACATCAATTAAATTTAGGAAAATTTTCGGAGAATCGTTGAGAAAAACTGGTTTCAGGTAGGTGACCTCGTTTTTCACAAGTAAAACTCCTTCTTTTTTATAATCCCAGTCCTTACCTATAAGCCGAGCGAAATAATGCATTCTGGTCTGTTCAAAATAACTCAAATAGACAGCGTTATTGACGTGCCCCATCATGTCACAATCCGCAAAACGCACTTGAATTTCTGCAGGTTCTATCATTCGTCAAGTTTTTCGAATTCCGAGTTATTACTTTTAAATTCCGGAACAATGAGTTTCATATGTTTTACAAGTTTAAGGTTATTTTGTTCCTTAAACATTGCAACAAGATCTTTAATATCTCCCATTTTAGATTCTTCTACCTCCCTTGTTTGGGCCCTTAAAATCTTCGTGTGATGGGTTGGTAAAGTATTTTCTTCACTGGCAAGCAGTTCCTCAAACAACTTTTCACCGGGACGCAAGCCTGTAAATTTAATCTCTATGTCGGTTCCTAATTTAAGTCCGGAGAGTTTGATCATTCTCTTTGCGAGATCAACAATTTTTACAGATTCGCCCATGTCGAAAACGAAAATCTCGCCCCCTGTACCCATTGCAGATGCTTCTAAAACGAGTTGGCAGGCTTCCGGAATAGTCATGAAATACCGTGTAACCTCCGGATGGGTAACAGTAACAGGCCCACCTTTATCGATCTGTTTTTTAAAGAGAGGAATTACTGAACCGTTCGATCCCAAGACATTTCCGAATCTGGTTGTAATGAAACGGGTATTGGAGTTTTTGTTCTTTAGCGAAGCGTACATTTCGGCAATTCTCTTGGAAGCACCCATCACATTTGTGGGGTTAACAGCCTTGTCCGTTGAAATCATTACAAATTTATCAGCACCGAACTGATCCGCGAGATCAATCAGATTTATGCTTCCTAATACGTTTGTATGAACAGCTTCCGTAGGATTATTTTCCATCAGAGGCACATGTTTATATGCGGCGGCATGAAATACAAGTTCAGGCTTAAAACAATCAAAAAGTCTTTGCATCCGCTCCAGACTTCTTATATCTCCAATTATGACCTCAAGCACATCTTCATGTCCAGCAGCAAAAAGTTCGTTCTGAAAATCATACAAAGCAGATTCTGCCTGATCCAGTAAAACTATCTTTTTCGGGGAATATTCGACCAGCTGCCTTACTATTCCGCTACCAATGGATCCTGCAGCACCAGAAACAAGAATCACTTTATCCTTTACCTGCTTTTTTACTTCCTCAATATCGAGGTCTATTTTCTCTCTTCCGAGAAGATCATCAATGTTTATTTTTCTAATCTGCTTTACACTGAATTCTCCGTTGATCCAGGTATTAAAGCTTGGTACACGTTTAACACTCAGGTTATAGTGCAAACAGATATCAACAATTCTAGAAGTCTTTTCACGATCCGGATGCTGGATCGCTAAAATCATTTCTGTTATGTTGTATTTTGAAATAAGGTGACGAATTTTGGAAGTGTGATAGATCTGAGTTCCTTCCAATCGATTTCCAGCTAGTTTCTTGTTGTCGTCGATAAAAGCAATTACCTTACTTGCAATCAATGGATCCTTTTCTATCGTTCTCTTGGTTATTAAACCCGAAACTCCGGCACCATAGATCAGAACATTCTTAAAATCCGACATGGATCGCTTGCTGATCTCATAAAAATAAACTTTGAATCCGAACCGAAGTCCGATGAGTAAGAACAGGGAGGTCAAAAACTCTATCAAGAGTACCGAAGTTGGAATAAGAAAGACACCATCGAAAAAATTCACCCTGATAATCCCTCCTAAAAAGATCAGAACAGAACTGGTTAATACCGCAAGAAAGATTCTTCTAACGTCTTCAGTTGAAGTGTATCTCACGAGTCCCTTATGTATGCTGAAAAGGTAAAAGACAACCAATTTTACGGTGATTATGAATGGAAGAGAAACCTTTAGGATTTCCCATTCTTTCAACAGTATCTTTTCACTGAGATATACATCGAAACGAACAGCATAGGCAAGCCCCAGAGCGATCAGAGAGATAATCAGATCGGTTATTATAATAACCCATCTGGGTGTACTCTTTCTCAGAAAAGGGAGCAAAGATTTTTCAAGTGCCTTAGCCATTTTTGATCATTGAGCTATATTAAAGTTGAAATTAATTAAATGAATTATTTCGAAAAATGTTCCGAAAGCGAATTACTCATATGGTTAAAGAGATTCGTTAAAGGATTTTTTACCATCATTTTTAAAAAAGGATTTACATCACCTTCAAAAGAAATATATCCTTCTGTATCCCCATCCTGATCGTTCATTATGATGTCCAACGTAAATGGAAAAGGAGATTTTTCGCCCGATTTCATCGAAATTTTTTTGTTCGGAATAAGTTCGCTTTGCAAGAGAGAGATTGTTATCCCCCCTTGAACTTTGAATGAGCATTCATCGTTGCTGCCCTTAAATTCCTTCACTTCTGCTTTTGGCAGGAGAATTTCAATGTTTTCGGCATTCGACAAAAAGTTGAAAACTTCATCTACCGATGCATTCACAGTCACTTTATTACTTTCAATTTTCATCACAAATCATATTTATCAAACACCCCATTTTTCAGGAGCAACGTGCCATTTTCTTAACGAATCAATATCTGAATTGGCTATTATACCCTGTTCCAGTGCCTTTTCTATTAAAATTTCATAATTTGACAGTGCACGGAACGGGCAATCGGCCTCCTGAAATGCTTTTTCTGCCTGACTAAAACCGTAGCTAAAAATTGCAACGACACCTTTCACGTTCATACCGGCCGCACGAAGAGCCTCAACTGCCTTTAAGCTGCTTCCGCCCGTAGAAATAAGATCCTCTATCACAACCACGTTTTGATTTTCAGTATAATCTCCTTCGATCTGATTTTGTAAACCGTGGCCCTTGGCTGATGACCGGACATAAATAAAAGGAACGCCAAGCTCCTGGGCCACCAGAACACCCTGCGCTATACCTCCGGTAGCGACACCCGCCACAACATCCGGCTTACCGAATTGATCAAGAATAAGCTGAGAATAACTCTGACGAATAAAGGTTCGAATATTCGGATAAGAAAGGGTTTTACGATTGTCACAATAGATTGGAGATTTCCATCCCGAAGACCATTGAAATGGGTTGTTAGGTTGAAGTTTTACTGCTTTTATCTGAAGTAAATATTCTGCTATCTTTGAAGCATTATCGGTATCTGTAATCATAAAAGCAAATGTATAAAGTTTATATAGAAAATATTCCAGTTTATTTTCAAAAAGGGGATCGGAATCAAACCACAGTTATGGAAAAATACCTCCCCGTTTTAGAGGCCACAAAATACGATAATTTCGTCAGATACCTCAATAAAATGTCTTCTAATTCTCAAATACGGATCGTTTCGGAAAACCCTTCGGAAGACTTTAAAGATTTTTTTTCCGGATTCAAATTTATTGAAACCGCCGGAGGACTGGTTCATAACGAGGCGAATGATTCCTTTCTGTTCATTGTTCGTCACGGCTTGTGGGATATACCCAAAGGAAAAATTGAGAAGAGCGAGGACGTTAGAAGTGCCGCAATTCGAGAGGTTGAAGAGGAATGTGGAATAGATTCACCCATTATAGACAGGTTTATTTGTCATACCTATCACTGTTTCAATCCGAACGGAAAACCCCGGTTGAAGAAGAACAACTGGTTTTTAATGAAAAGTAATACTACTAGTGGATTAAAGCCTCAGCAGGAGGAGGGTATCACGGAAGTTAGGTGGTTGACAAAAAAAGAGTTTGAAATTGTCCGGAGCCATACCTACCCATCAATTGAAGACGTCCTGGACCTCGTTGAAGAAAACCTGGAAGGGTTTTGAATTTTTAAATAAATTCAAAATCCACTCGGCGGTTACGCTGTTTACCTGCTGGCGTATTATTGGTGTCAACAGGTTGTCTTTCTCCTTTAAAATCTATCTCCAGTTTCTCAGGTTCTATTCCCCGTGATTTAAAGTAGTCTTTTATTGCCTTCGCACGTCTTTTGGACAGTTCAATATTGTATTCATCAGTTCCCACAGCATCTGTGTGCCCGGTAACCTTTACCCTAAGATCATGAATTCCTTCGAGAATTCGAGCCATTTTATTCAAATAATCGAAGTATTCTGGCCGAATTTCAGCTTTGTCATGATCAAAATAAATGGGCTTGAACTGAAAGTCTTTTCTTTCCTGCTCCCTTATTTCCGGGGCAGGGAATCCCTTTTCATAATCTTTTACGAAATTCTGTTTCCAGTAATGGGTAGCCGTAGGTGTTCTTTCTTCATTGAACTGATCGTCAGTTCTGTATAACACAACCCTTCCCACTGTATTGCGGCAATCAGAACTTTTAAATGATCCCTCCAAATAGCCTGTTGAATCATTGTAACTAAGGTCATAAACCATTTTACACTTTGGGGCGTTTCGGGAATTTGATGACAAACTTATATAGTCTTCCTTCAGGGTAATACTGTTTTCATTCATGGTACCTTGAAGAGATTTTAATGCAAATTCATCTGTGTGAAGCACTTCAACGCGCGATTTTCCTGTAAAATTATTTTCTTCCTTTCCCAGTTTAAGGTATAGTACATCAGCTTTTTCAGGCGACTGAGCAGAACTTTTTATGAACCCTTTCCAGGTCCCTGTAAACTTTGTTTGGGAGTAAACAGTGAGGGTACAGAATAAAAAGAGTAAAAAAGAAAATAATTTCATACGATCTAATTATTCGTAAAAGTTCAAAAAATGTTCCAATTAAAGGGGGATATTCTCAAAGAATTGATTCTTATATTTGTTGAATGAAGCAATTTCTGATTATTCAAACAGCTTTTTTAGGAGATGTAATTTTATGCACCCCGGTCATTTCAGAGTTGAAGAGAATTTATCCGGAAGCTTCAATCGACGTGGTAGTCAGAAAGGGCAATGAAGGGCTTTTAAAAAACAATCCGAAGATTCGTAAAATCATTATCTGGGACAAGAAAAACGGAAAATACAAGTCACTTCTCAAGACTATCAGTGAAATCAGGCAGGAAAAATATACCGAAGTTATTAATCTACAAAGATACTTCAGTGCCGCACTGATGTGTCTGAGAGCCCGGTCGACGGCCAAAACTGGTTTCGATAAGAATGTGCTGGGTATCATATATTCTAAAAAAATTGTTCATGATCTCGAAAAAGGAGAACATGAGGTTGAAAGAAATTTAAAAACCATTGCCCACCATGGTGCGAAACCTCTTATAAGACCAGAGTTATTTCCATCGAAGGAGGACTTCGAAAAAGTAAATATTTACAAAAAAGAAGATTACTATTGCCTGGCTCCTGCATCGGTATGGGAAACCAAAAAGCTACCCTATAAAAAGTGGCTGGAATTAATAGATTTAATTAAAAATAAGGGAAGAATATACCTGATAGGAGGAGCAGCAGATATTGAACTATGCTCATCACTTAAAAAGGACTCACGAACAGAAATAGTGAATTTAGCAGGTAAGCTTGGTTTACTTGAAAGCGCTGCCTTAATGCGAGATGCTAAAATGAATTTTGTCAACGATTCCGGTCCCTTACATCTCAGTTCAGCGATGAATGCACCTACAAGAGCATTTTTTTGTTCCACGGTTGAAAAATTCGGTTTTGGTCCTCTATCCGAAGACGGTAAAATTGTTGAGATCGATTATGATCTATATTGCCGTCCTTGTGGAATTCACGGATATAAAAAATGCCCGGAAGGGCATTTTAAATGTGGAGAGGAAATAAAAATTCACTCCGATATATTACATTGATTCATCCCTTTTTATCGTAGAACGTTTATGAATCCTTTAAATTCATATTTTTTATCGTTCTCAGCATCTCGGGCTGTAATCGTCCAAACGTAAGTTCCGGTCTTCACAAGATTTCCTCCATAAGTTCCATCCCAAGCACCCTCAGGATCAAAAGATTCAAATATGAGTTCGCCCCATCGGTTGTAGATCTGTAAATGGAAGTTATAAATATCAATACCCTGAATATATACCCTCCAGTTTTCATTAAATTCATCCGAATCCGGGGTAAAACTATTGGGAGCAAAAATAAGCACTTCGTTTCTGATAACCACAATTCTTTCCACCGTATCCCTACAACCTCTGCTGTTTTCTACCACGAGGGTTAACGGATAATTCGCTACCTCGGAAGGATACAAAAAGGTGGGATTCTTTACCGTACTGAATGTAGGTTGTGCTTCAGGAGCGAACCACTGGTAAGATATCACATCGTTACTGGATTGACTGAAGGCGTCAACCTCAGGTTCAAAAACGGAAGCAGGATTTGGGTTTACGTAAAATTCAGCCTCCGGATAAGCATACCCTTCGATAAGGTCATTAAAAGTCCTGAAATAACTACATCCGCGCTGAGTAACAATCTCAAGAGAGATATCGAAAAGACCCACATCAAAACTGTTATATGCCGGATCTGTTCCAGGAATGGTATCAATCGTTCCTTCACCGAAATTCCACACGGTGTAATCGATAGCCTCAGAGGTATTCGTGATATTTTCAAAATTAACCTCCACAGGAACACAAGCTCCGGTTAAATCAGGCATTATCATTGGAATAACCTCCTCAGGGTAGGTAACCATCATACATTGTTGGGTCGTAGGTGAACCACATTGTTCAGAAAGCACCACACAATATTGAGAATTGTTCGCTGGAGGAACTACGGCTATGCTGTCAGAATTTCCAACGACGTTACCATTCAGGTACCAGGTAAATATATAAGGGCTGGACCCACCTGAGCCTTCTGCTTTCAAATAAACAGTATCTCCCACACATGCAATCGTATCCGAAGAAATGTAAGTAATCTGTAAAGCGTTTGGCTCGTTTAGAACAACATCGAAAGTAACTACACAACCGTTAGCATCCGTTACAGTAACAGTATTAACACCAGCCGGCAAATCAGAAGCGGTAGGAGATACAGATGCAGAATTATTCCAGGAATAGGTATAAGGAGGAGTTCCCTGGCTAACACTTATTGTTGCAATACCATCATTACCGCTGTTACAAGTAACATCTACGCTATTTACTAAATTAACAATCATCCCGGGAATCTCATCGATCACTACAGTTGCAGTATCGCGACAACCAAGGTTTGTTTCCACTGCTACATTATATGTTCCAGCGCTAAGACCTGTTGCAGTTTGCGTATTTTGATTACCTGCATCGTACCAATCATAAGTTGCACCACCAGGAGCAGGAGTAATTGTGACTGTTGCAGTTCCATCTGAACCTCCGGGACAAGATACCTGTGTATATGTGGTATTCAAAGATATTGGAGAATCGCCGATATTCACGATGGCTGTAGCCTGACAACCTATTGCATCAGTCACAGTTACTGTGTACATACCTTGAAAAAGTCCTACAGCTGTTGATCCTGTCTGATTCATGGGGTCATTCCAAGAATAGGTGTAAGGTGTTGAGCCTCCATTGGCAACAGCAGTAGCCTCACCAATTCCTTGAGAACAAAAATCATCTGTGCCTGTCGTGGAAACGTTAATTGTTATGCCTGTAATAAACGATGTATCAGAAACTGCTCCTACCCCTGTATTACAAGTAGAACTGGCTAAAAAATAACCGACAGTTCCACTTTGAACGGTTACATCTAAAACTCCATTGTTATAAGGATAGGTATTTCCTTGTGTATCCATCCATACAAGTCCATTTGACGTATTCGTTGTTATCAAACCATAAGGGATCTGATTTATAGCATAATTTGTAGGAGAAGTGGGAACAAATTCCCACGCGTCGTTTTGAGCTGTCCAAACAGTATTATTTCTGCCGGGAACAGCCTGGCCAACTGTACCATTAATATTATTAAGTCCGTGAGTCGCTGTACCTGATCCCCAACCGGAACAACTCGATTTGTTGGCTAAATGTGTTTCTATTCGGTTGGATCCTTCAAAAAGCAAAATTCCACCTGTATAACATTGATCTGGAGTTTGACAACTACTCCCAAATAATGATACGCCATCATAAAGAATAACTCCGATTCTATTAGGTGCCGCTCCTAATGTTTGATAATACACAGTTCCTCCTGCTGTTACAAGTATATCCTGCCATACAGCCAAAATTGAATTTTGAACAGAATTAGTATTTGAAGGGACATTTCCTACTTGCCAGGAACAGTACCCATTGGCATTAGCTGTATTAAAACTAACTACACCGTTATCTCCAACCACAATCTGATTATAAGTATTTCCGTAAAATGTAAAATTAAATCCTAAATTTATTATTCCGGTGAAAGTATCATCGTTTAATACATAAGATGCAGGGTTGTTTAAATTGTAAACCGTGTTATTCACTCCCCCGCCACATATATCCACCGAAACGGTCGATCCAACACAGGCATCAGTATCAGTACCTAAACAAATTGTTTGCTGCCCCAATAAGAAACCTAAAGGAGCAAATAATAAGAAAAATAAAGTCTGTATTTTTTTCATAATTCTATGAATGTGTTCACAAAACGTTTAATTCTTAATAAAAGTTGCCTTTTCTCGTTAGAAATTACAAAAAAAAAGATGTCATTTCCTTAACTATTCATTATCAACTATAAAATTAAGCAAGGTAGACTTGTACGCTGAAACACCCATGAATACAGGAACCCCTTCATGTCCGGCACCTGGAACTTTAAACCCTCTTTTCCAGGCAAGGGTATGATTATCATAAACCAGCTGACCGTGAGTCTCAATGGAAAGGAAATCATCATCAATACCGTGCAGCCATAGCAACGGAACATCTACCTGCTTGATGTTTTCAGCATTATTAATTTCTACATTCACAAAGTAAGAGGCAGGCATATTGATCAAAGAAGCGTCTTGCACCATTACCTCACTACTGGCAAAAGGTGCTTCTAAAATTATTTTTGAGGGTTTCATTGCGAAGCTATTCGATGAGGCAATTTTGCAAACCGGAGCCGTGCCTAAGGAAAAGCCGAACATGATCAATCGCTCATTATCAAGCCCGTTCTGCTTTAACCAGTTCAGACCTCCGTT
>JAWVYS010000035.1:0-30044 GCA_033722555.1 Brumimicrobium sp. | reverse complement strand
TCGGTGTGAGGGTATTCCTTACACGCTAAAGGTCTATCCTCATAAACACTACATGTACTGTCTTCCTGTAAGAAAGTACAAGGAGATATCTTCAAAACATAATCCATTTCGTTATCCATGATCAAATAACGATCAATAAATTCGGAAGAGGAGATTCTCAGTCTTCGAGAAAGTCGATCAATGTCGACATCCCTAAAGATTGGACTTGTGGTTTTACAGCAGTTTGCACATTTCAGACAGTCAATTTTTTCGAAAACAGCATGATGCTCTTCGTGAAATCTCGAATCAAGTTCCCTTGTAGAAATTTTAGAAAGTTTCTTTAGAAATTTTTTGTTGGCTTTCTTTTGTGCAACGGCTTTTTCTAACTGAGATGAGTATTCCACGACGCAAAATTAATTCATTTAATTACATCAGCCTGAAACCAGCTGAAATTATCTTAAATCAGGTTAACAAAAATTAGTCTTGTTCTGTTCCTAGAGATCCTGTCCAAGTACAGCTAATTCCGGTTATTTTAAATTGGATTGTTATATTTAAGGAGAAAATTATTTAGTGCATGGAAAAATACGATCTGGTTGTAATTGGAGGCGGACCTGCGGGTTATGCAGCAGCGATGAGAGCAATTGATTTCAAGAAAAAAGTTTGTATTATCGAAAGAAACAGAATTGGGGGCGCAGGACTTTACAACGGAGCGCTTTCCTCAAAAACGCTTTGGGAACATTCTCAAAAGGTTAGAAATACCAATGAAAATCTATCAGCTTTCGGACATGCTCCTTATCGTCCGAAATGGGCCGAAATAAAAATGAATCTGGACGAAGCGATTTTCGAGCGAAAATTTCAGTATTCGTGTCATGTCAAGCTCTTGCAGAACGAAACGGATGAGTGTTGCTTTGAATATGAACGTGGCAATGCAAGTTTTCTGAATGATCACGAAGTGTTAATCGAGCACAATGGAAGTAAGAAAACTGTTTACGGTGAAAACATTCTAATCGCAACTGGAAGTTCTCCCCGAAAATTGCCAAATATTGAGGTTGATGAAAAGTGCATTTTAACCAGCGACGGCATTGAAAACATCGATGAACTCCCTGATAGCATGGTGATTGTAGGAGCCGGAGTCATCGGTTGTGAATACGCAACGATATTCTCGAATTTTGGTAAAACAAAGGTTCACATCATCGACCGTCAGGACAGAATACTGCCTTTCGAAGATGAAGACATTTCCAACCTGGTCTCAAGGAATTTCGAGGATAACGGCATCGTGGTTCACAGTAAGGCGAATCTTGAAAGACTTGAAAAGAAAGACGGACGAGTAGAGTATGAATTATCGTATCCAAACGGTCAAAAAGAAGTCATACAAGTAGACATCGCTTTACTTTCAGTAGGACGGGTACCAAATATTCAGGGGTTAAATATTGAAAAGGCAGGTGTTTCAATGTCTAAAAGAGGAGTACATATCGGAGATAAAGATACTGTTACAAATGTCCCTCATATTTATACGGCCGGTGACGTTTCAGGACATATTTGTTTAGTAAACATGGGGGAAATTGAAGCCCGGCATGCAGTCGAAAAAATGTTTGAGAATAAAACAGCACCCATCGTTTATGACAACGTTTGCACCATAATGTTTCTCCAACCGGAAGTTGCGGCCGTTGGACTGAATGAGCAAAACTGTATCGAACAGAACATTCCGGTAAAGGTAGTTAAGCTCGATTATTCAATTATGGCAAGGGCTATCGCAATGCGAAAAACCCAAGGATTTTTTAAAATAATCGTTACCAACGATACAGAAATGCGAATTCTTGGAATGCGAGCAGTCGGCGAACATGCTTCTTCGGCTATTCAGGCAGTAGGTCTTCTGATAAAACTAGGAATGTCCATTGAGGTTCTTTCTGAACTTGTACATCCTCATCCCTCAATCGTCGAGGGAATTCAGGAGTGCGTGCGAATGTTGTTGAAAAAAGCCATTTTTAAATCCTCTGTTTTCAAAGACAGGCTTGCTTGTTACAGTCTTGTAGACGGTGTTCGCACTCCGCTAGAACGATTATGACAAAATAATTGGAACGATTATTGAAAAATTCAGCTCAAATCACAACCAATGCAAATTTCATTTAACGATGTAATGCCTTTTCCGCTTTCTTCAATCCGACATGGAGAAAAAAGCATCTGGGGCAGCAGTTTTACCTTAAAGGAGGGGCAAAAAGTAGTACTGAATGCTTCCAGCGGGAAAGGTAAAACTACTTTTACTCACATACTCTCAGGCATTCGGAAAGACTTCACAGGCAATGTTCTTTTTGACGACGAGAAAATTAAATTATTCGATGCCGAAAAGTGGTCGGATTTTCGAAAGAACAGAGTTTCCGTCATTTTTCAGGATCTTCAGCTGTTTCCCCATTTGACTGTTCGGGAAAATCTTCTCGTAAAAAACAGCCTGACAGATACCTTCTCTGAATCTCAGTTGTTGGATTTGCTAAAAGAACTTGACATTGTTGACAAGTGGGAAGAAAAATGCTCATTGTTATCCATGGGGCAACAACAGCGGGTAGCCATCATACGAGCGATGAGCCAGCCGTTTGAATGGCTGATCATGGATGAACCTTTCAGCCACCTTGATGAGGGGAATACGCAGAAATGCCTTCAGATGATTGATTCACGCTGCAATGAACTGAATGCAGGATTCATTCTTACCACCCTTGGAGACTTTCATGATTTCAACTACGACAGGGAATTAAATCTTTGAGCCATGATAAAGAAAATTCTATTTAAATTTCAGAACAAGAATCAGCTCGTAGTAGCTATGATCGGTGCGTTCCTTGGCTTTACATTTCTTATAAGCTCCATTCATTATCTGATCCGAGTGAATGAATTCGGAGAAGGTGAAGAAATACTGGGTGACAATACGCTGATCGTTCAAAAGAAAATCAATAATTTCAATACACTTAATCTTGCGAAAACAGATTTCTCCCAAAGAGAGATAGAAAATTTCAGCGAACAGCCTTTTACCGCTTCAGTAGAACCAATTCTTAGTAACAGTTTTGGTGTTTCACTTCAGACCAACAGTGACCTGGTTCCATATTTCAGATCAGATGTATTCGTGCAATCTGTGGATGAAGATTTTATGAAAATAAGCGATAAAAACTGGAAGTGGAAAGAGGGTGATGAATTCGTCCCCATCGTGCTGCCAAGGGACTTTCTGGTTATGCTTAACACATTCGCAAGTGCAAAAGGTTTGCCTCAGGTCTCAGACGATCTGGCAAAATCCATCGGATTTAAATTCACCCTATATAACGACGACAAAAAGGAATGGTTTGATGCCAAAATAATTGGTTTTACGAATGAAGTTTCGGCCATCATGGTACCTGCATCCTTTATGGAGTTTGGAAACCGGGAATTTCCGACTGAAACCCCTGCAAAAGTTACGCAACTCATGGTTAAGGTCAAAGAAGGAAGTTTTGGCCTTTTTGAAATCTTCATGAACGAAAGGTCTCTGGAGGCAAAAGAAAATTCGATGATAGTCGGGAAGTTGAAAAGTGTGGCCGGAACTATGTTTTCGGTAATCATAGTAATCAGTGTTATCACCGTATTTCTCGCCTGCCTGGTTCTGATTCAATATGCTCAATTGCTCATTTCCAAGAACGAATACGAGATTCGAACTTTGCTTAGGATAGGATATTCTCCCAAAGCAATAACCGGGAAAATACTTAATTACTTTGTAAAAGTTTTTGCAATAATTACAGGATTCAGTTTACTGGCCTTCGCCGCTTTAAAGATTCTCGTGGATAATCTGCTTCAGAAAGGAGGAATTCTCATTAGTGAGAATTTTACTTTCCTAAGCATCGCTTCACTGATTCTGGCGTTTATTCTTTACACGCTCGTGAGCTACAGAAGCGCAAAAAAAGGGGTATTGAAATCGCAGTAAGTGTACGTTAAAATTGTGTTAAAACAAAACACGTCTTCTCTGAAGGCGTTAATCTATTCAAAATACGAAGTATATTAGCATAAACAGAAATAAAAATGAAGGCATTAACAGTTTTATTCTTTTTAATTACAGTCAATCTGATAAGTTATAGTCAGGAATTAAAATTCAAGATTGAGGGAATTCCGGACACCACGGTACACCTTGTCAAATACGTTGGAAGCAAATTGTATTATGCAGATACTGCTCAGATAAAAAAAGGAATGGTCAGGTTTGACGGGAGCAAGCAGGAACCGGGAATTTTAGCTGTTTTATTACCTGGTCAACGTTATTTCGAATTCATTTATAATGATGAGGAGGTTTATATTGAAACTAAATCACCGAATTTTATAGAAAACATGGTTGTCAAAAAATCGAAGGAAAACAAGATATTCCTGGATTATATCAGAGAAATTCAAAGCAGTTCTCTGAAGGCAAAAGAGCTCAACGAACAAAAAAGCAAACTGGATCCTTCGGATAAGGAAGGAATTACAAAGATATCTTCTGAAATTGACGCGATTGGTAAATCCGTTACTGACTATCAGAAAAACCTTGTAAAAAGTAATCCCTCAACTTTCGTGGCAAAGGTGGTAAGAATGTCTTCGGATGTCGTTATACCCGAGCCTCCTAAAAATCCTGATGGCTCCCTTGTCGACAGTTCATATTCTTACAAATACCTGAGAGATCATTACTTTGAAAATATTGATTTTTCGGATGACCGACTTGTTAACACACCCGTTCTTCAGAAAAAGCTGGAATATTATTATTCGGACAGGATGCTTTTACAGCATCCGGATACGCTGATCAAATATCTTACGCGGGTTGTTGATAGCATTCCGGAGGGAAGCATGATGTATCGCTTCTTCGTAACAAACCTGACTTCACATTTTGAAAAATCCAAAATAATGGGAATGGATAAGGTTATGAATGTATTTGTCGACAGATATTATTGTGCGCGAGATAAGGAAGGAAATCCAAAAGGATACTGGATGGACAGTGAAAAACTCGACGATCTATGTAAAGATACAAAAACCAGATTGAGACTGGTTCAAGGGGTTATACCACCAAATATTATTTTACCCGACTCAACAAATATCGTATGGCACAGCCTTTACGACATTGATAAGGAGTACATTATTCTATATTTCTGGGATCCTAACTGCGGACACTGTAAAAAAGAAACACCAAAATTACAGACTCTTTACGATAAAAAGCTAAGAGATCGCGGTATTGAAATATTTGCTGTAGGAAAAGCTACAGGTGATGATTTTGAGGCATGGAAAAAATTCATTCGTGACAATAATCTATCCTTTATCAATGTAGGAGTCACAGAAAAAATCTATCAACAAGCCAAGAAAAACCCGCGTGAGCTGATTCCATCGAAAACCACCCTGGAATCGCTGAATTATCAGGAAACCTACGACATTTTTTCTACCCCGAGAGTTTGGGTGCTGGATGCGGACAAAAAAATTATAGCAAAGTCTTTGAGTGTAGCTCAGCTGGAACGCTTGTTTGACAGACTGCAAGACAAAGAGGATTTACCGAAGATTTTTGAACTCGAAAGCGAAAGCGAAGAATCCGCTGAGTAGCTTTTAAATACTCAATGAAAATACTTCTTGCAAGGAGACGGTAAGTCTTGCTTTTAGACGAGTTTTATCCCTGCTGGAGACTAAAATAATTTATGTCAAGTCACTGAATGTAAATCAATTTCTTTTATAATTTTGAGCCAAACGTTTTATAACCAAGTCATTTGTTACTAATTTTATATTTACTAATCACTCTTGCACTGACCTGGTATCTGAACAAAAGGTTTTTGCCAGAATTCAAACCCTTGGTTCTTCCTGCTCTCTTTCTAATTAAATTCGGATATGCCCTGTTTTTTCTATATATCTATACCTATTACTACGGTGGCGGTGAACTTACGGCAGATGCCGGAAAATTTTTTAATGAATCAAAAATTTTACATTCCGTCTTCTACGAATCTCCCGCCCAGTATTTCAAATTTCTCTTTGGCTTTAATAACGACCCGATTATCATTGATTCTTATCTGGAAGCAACACATCACTGGAATGCAGGTGAACGATTTCTCCTTAACGACTCACGCAACGTCATCAGAGTCAATTCTGTCTTACTTTTTCTCTCGAACGGCGAAGTACTTGTCCATTTTCTCTTCTTTAGCTTAGCCTCTTTTCTAGGCGGTATTGATCTTTATCAGTTTGTCAAAAAACATTCCCGCCTTCCGGAAGGGTTTTTACTCATACTCCTGACGTTGACACCAAGCATTGCATTCTGGGGAAGCAGTATTATTAAGGAGCCGCTAATGATACTCGGACTTTGCCTTGTGATCAGGGCAACGTTTGACAATCTTTCTTTCATAGGAAGGACCAGTCGCTTCCTGGTTGGAGGTATCCTACTGTTTGGTTTCAAACCCTATGTACTTTTTTGTCTTCTTCCGGCAATAATCTTCTATCTGATATTCAGTAAATTATTTAAAAAACAGTGGATAAACATCCTTTTATTCTCTGCCTTTGGTTTTTTCACCTTGTATTTCAGTGGCAGCTTGGATAAAGGAATTCATATAATATCCAAGCAGCAGGAAGACTTCATAAATGTTCGAGACGGAGGGCTATATCTAAAAGCTGATCCGGATCATTACTATTACATCTATTTTGAGAACAGGAATTATTTCGAAATCAGGGGTAATCAGGCGGTTTTACTGAAACCGGTAGGAGCTTATTACATGCGAATAGATAATAATTTCGATAGAAAATCAATCAATTTAACCAATACAGGCCAAGTTTTTGAGATCGGGGAAGACATGGAAAAGGCAAACAGCGGAATTGAGGTAACCAAAATCCAGAATGAACCGCTCAATATGCTTAGGATGATCCCCGAAGTATTTTTTAATACACTTGTTCGACCCATTCCCAACGAGCAAACGAACTGGCTGCAGTTCCTTGCTTTTCTTGAAAATATCCTGATTCTTTTTGGTCTTATTATGGCTTTTATCGTAAAACCTCGGTCAACAGGATATAATGAAAACAGAATCCTGATTTCGCTGGCTATTTTCTCAGTGGCCTTACTTTGCATTGTGGGATGGACAACACCGGTTGTCGGGGCTATTGTTCGTTATGTCACACCTGCCCTTATAGGTATCGTGCTGATAATTGCCATAAAAATAGATTCAGTTCAACCCTTACGAACGACATTCTCTTTCATGAAGAAGAATTAAAGCATAATCTTGAACTCAGTACCTTTCCCGGGCTCCGAATGAAGTACTATTCTCCCGTTGTGCATGCTTATTATATTCAGGGTAGCCGTCATCCCCAGTCCGAGGCCATCTTTCCGGTTCGTATAGAAAGGGTCGTACAAACTGTTCTGTGCACTTTCATCCATGCCTTTTCCGTTATCCCTGATAAAGATTACGGGCGATTCATCCTCTGTGGTAAGTTCCACACTCAATTTTGGAGAAGGGGTCTCATCCATCGCTTCAATTGCGTTGATAATAATATTAACGAGCGCAATTTTCAGTTTTTCCGGATCCCACCGTCCCTCGATATCCTCCGACGGAAAAATCTTTTTAAAATCTATATTCAGCAAACGAATTCTGTCCTGGCAAAAGTCGATCGCAGAATCGACGATATCAGGCAGGCTTGAAGAAACAAGTTCGAGTTCCGGAGGGCGGGCGGATCGAAGAAGGTCATCTATCAACGTAGAAATTCTTTTGGTGTTACGCGAGATCATCGACTCAAACATACGTGCCTCTTCATTCAATTTAAGTATTTCCGAAAGTTCACCCAGAGCGAGGTTGATATTTGTTAACGGATTTCTGACCTCATGAGCGATCATTCTGGCCATTCTACCGGTCATGCTCAACTTCTCCATTTTCTGCAGTTCGCTTTCCTTTTCCATAAGTTTGGATACGTCGTTTATCGCCACATGATAAGACCCTTCATTCTCCTCAGACTCTCCCGGTAAATGAGCAACCGAAACTATCACGGTAATATCCTTTTCACCGTCAAGCATGGTTGTTTTAAACCCTTGAACATAACCGTCTTTTTCCAGTTTTCGTTTGATGGATTCAAAATCAAAATTAAATTTAAAAAGCTCACTGAATACAAGCTCCGTAAGATGTTTCTGAGGCGTTTCATGGTGCCCGAAGATCCTCTGAAAAGCAGCATTGAATTCAAGAATATCGAAAGATCTGTTCAGAATAAGTATAGGCTCCATGCTCAATTCGAACAAACTTCTGTATTTCTTTTCCTGTTCTCTTATAAAACGTTGCTGGTTATACCTTTCCACAGCGTATCTCAGCGAACGTTCAAGTGTATCTGTTCTAACCTCTTTTTTGACAATGAAATCTGAAGCACCTTTCTCCATGGCTTTTTCATCCACGTTAAAGTTACCTGCACCGGTCAGGAGTATCAAAGGTTTTAAGATATCCCTTGCTCGGATTTTTTCAATAATTTCTATTCCTTCTCCCTTCCCCAGAAAATGATCAATCAAATAAATATCATGTTCATCTTTCAGTATCTCCTGTTCTGCCTGATCGAAATCGTTACACCAGTAAACATCATATTTTACGGTATTGATTTTTGAAAGGAAATGTTTCATGATAACGTAATCGTCTTCGTCATCTTCAATTATCAGAACCTTGTGGGTCATAGAGTTGTGTTTACTGGTAAAAATACAAAGAAAGTGGAACCTATTCCTTCTGTTGATTGTACCGCGATAGTACCCTTATGGTTCTCACATATTTTCTTACAGATTGAAAGACCTATACCGGTTCCCTGATATTTCGATCTGCCATGAAGTCGCTGGAAAATTGCGAATATTTTTTCCTTAAACTGCTCATCGAATCCGATACCGTTGTCGCGCACACTGATTTTATGATAATTTCCCACATTGTTTTCTCTGAGTTCCTGAAAAGGAAGTTCAGATGCCGGTACGATCTCAGAATCAATAAAAATTTCAGGTGGAACTCCCGGTTTATGAAATTTGAGTGCATTACTCAAAAGATTCTGAAATAGCTGCCTTAGTTGGACAGGATCGGCAACCAGCGACTGCGGTAATTTACCCGTTTCGATGTGTGCATCGAGCTCCTGAATCAGCACTTCCATATCACTGACTACAGTCTGTATAACTTCATTGAGATCAATTTCTTTGGCTAATTCATGCTGGCGTGTAATACGGGAATAGGAAAGCAGGTCGTGGATGAGTTGTTGCATTCGCGCCGTGGCATTCTGCATCCTGCTCAGATGAGAAGAAATAATCTCTTTGTCAGGTTTTTCGTTATTCAATTCTCCCTTCACCAGATCACCAAAGGTTCTGATTTTTCTGAGCGGTTCATTGAGATCATGAGAAGCTACATAAGCAAAATTCTCCAGGTTTTCATTCATCGACTTTAGTTCAATATTGATCTGATTGATCTCAGAGGATTTGCGTTCGTTACCTCGGATCTCCTTTTTCATTTTGGTAAAACTGATGAAAACAATTACGAGCATCACAGCACCAAAGATAGAAAGCATAAATACTGCATTTTGAGTCGCAACCTCTGCGTACTGTCTGTTTTCTGTCTGTTTTTTCTCACTTTGACCCCTGATCTCTTTGAGAGAAGAAACAATACTGTCAGATAGTTCTCTCCCCTTCTGAATCATTCCAATGCGCACAGTATTATCCAGTTTATGAAGAGAATCCTTTTCCACCAGATTTTCCAGATTAATTATTCGTCGCGAAATCAAGTTACGAAGTTCGGGAGACCCGTCTCTACCTATGGCATTTTTTACACAATGATCTTTCAACAATTCAAAGCTGGTTATCAGTCCTTGTTTCTTCTCGGAAAAATCACTGTATGAATCTTCTGAACCAGTCAGTAGAAAAGAAAGTGCAGCACTTTCCATGGCATAACTCTGTTGGATAATCTGGTTTGTTTTATCTACCGTATTCCCAAAATTTTTAGCCTGCTGTCCGGAAGAATTTGTTCTGTAAAGAAAAAAAAGAGCTGTAAGGGTATATCCTGCGATCAGCACAAGGGACAAGAAAAGAAAATAATTGTAATAACTTATCTTTCGTTTATTCATAAACCTAATTTAATCCGTAGGCGTTCATCTTGTTGTATAACGTTTTCCTGTCCACACCGAGCAGCTGAGCACATTTACTTTTATTATAATTACTAGCCTTCAACGCACGTTTGATTGCACGAGACTCAGCATTTTCAACCACTGTTTTCAGATCGAAAGAGGACGTTTCTTCTTCATTATCTGCAAAAGAAACCGGATGTAAAATTTCCGCAGGGAGTACCTCCGGACCAATGGTTTCACCCGTTGTGAGCAAAACCAAACGCTTCATGACATTTTTAAGTTCACGGATATTTCCGGGCCATGAATATCGATCAAATGCTTCCAGCACTGTTTTATCAACCTTTTGGATTTGCTTATTCAATTCAATATTCGATTTATTCAGGAAGAAGTTCACGTATTCTTCAAGGTCTTCCTTACTATCCTTCAGAGCAGGGAGTTCAATATTAAATTCATTGATTCTGTAATAGATGTCCTCCCGAAAATCACCTCTGTCCATAGCATTTTTAAGGTCTTCATTGGTTGCTACGATAATGCGTACATCCACCGATATATCCTTCTCGCCTCCCATTCTGCGAATCTTTCTTTCCTGAAGAACACGGAGCAGTTTAACCTGATTTTCATAGGACAAATTTCCTATTTCATCCAGGAATAATGTTCCTCCTTCGGCCATCTCAAAATGTCCTTTTTTGTTACTTATAGCACCGGTATAGGCACCTTTTTCGTGACCAAAAAGTTCATTGGCAGCAAGTTCTTTCGGGAGCGCTCCGCAGTCAACCGCTATAAACGGTTTCTTCGCTCTTTTAGAGCTTTCGTGTATCATCCTGGCAGCAACCTCCTTTCCCGTACCACTCTCACCAAGTATGACAACAGTCATATCGGTAGGAGCTACTAGTTCAATTAATTTCCTGATATTTCGAGCACCCGGACTCTTACCATAAATGAATGAATCATTCTTTTTCAACGCTGTCCGACTGGTCGGAGTTCCCGCTTCTTCTTCGGGTTTTTCGACCTTCTCAGAATGATTCTTTTTGTTCAATGCCTCCTCAACCAGTAAAATAATTTCTTCCGGAAAAATAGGTTTAGTAACGTATTCGTAAGCACCCATCCGTATTAATTTTACGGCCTGATTGACATCCGAATATCCCGTAATTACAATTACAGGTAGCCCTGGTTTCTCGCTTTTTAAAGATTGTAAAACCTTTACCCCGTCGAGATCCGGGAGTCGGAAATCAGTAAGAACAACATTGTAATCGTTCTCAATAGCCATTTCAATACCCTCCTTACCTTTAAAAGCGGTATCAACCGAAAATCCTTTTCTCTCCAAAAACCTCTTAAGCAGGGTGCAGATATCTACATCATCATCTATGACAAGTACTTTCTTCAATGTCAGTTATTTTTCTATCTGGCCATTTCGCTGATTCTCTCCACAAGATCATCGGATTTAAAAGGTTTTCCCATTAAACCGTGAGCCCCGAGATCCTCAGCTCTCTTTTTTTCATGACACTGATTGTACGCTGTAACTACAAGTACTTTAACGTTGGGATTCGATTCAAACAAAAAAGGAAGCAGGTCAAATCCTATCCCATCTTTCAGTTGAAGATCAAGTAAAACATAATCCGGCTTCCTATTTAAAAGCACATTCTTAGCCTCATTCAAAGAGGCTGATTCCAGCACATCGAACTCAAATGATCGCCTCACGATAGAAGAGCATAGTGCCCGAATATCAGGTTCATCATCGACAATTAATAATACCGGCTTACTCATCTCACCAAAAAGATTGTTTTACTTGAAGAATATAACAGTACAATCGATAATTAGTTCAAATAATAAATGTAGAAAATTTTCCCCAAATAGAAAGGAAATAAGAAAATTAAATGAATGTATTTCGAGCAATCTATATTCTTATCGGATAATCAGCAGAATAAAATCCTGAATCCTCAATAGAAATGAATCGGACCTGATCAGGTGTAAAATGCTCTTTCAGAAAGGGGCTTATTCTCAGTTGATTCACTTTTTTGAGAAAGACATTCAGTTTTCCCTTATTTTCAAAGAAATAGTTCGGATTGTTTTTGGTTGGTTTTCCTTCAAAAACATGAATATCAAATGAGACTTCTGAAGGAAGAGACTCACGGAACCATTTTTCAATTTTTTCTTTAAACTTTTTTAAACGAATCTCTTTGAAATCAGTAATCATTGGCACATTACTTAGTCGAATAGGTTCAATCTCGACCAAAACCATAAGATAGGAACTTTGACCAACTGAGTTAATCAGTTGTTTTCCCAGATCTGAGGATATCTCTTTTTCCCTGATATAAAGTAATCCACCTTCCATCGAAAGACAAATTTCAGGATAAGATTCTGCTTAAGAAATGATAAATGAGGGAGAAAATACTGATTTATATCAGTTTCGATATTCAGGCACCTAAAATGCTGTAAAGCAAATACATACTAATCATCAGTAATTCTGTCTTTCGGAATATAAATGCTTTAAAACTTTAATATCCTTATCGGACAATTCTCTGTCGCGTCTGCTCATCATATTTTTAGCAACCTCCAATGCTTTTTCGAATTCGAAAACAGAATCTTTTTTAAATCCACCCCAACTGAAATCAGGAATATACTTCGGCGGAAAGCCTTGTCCGAAAATGGTAGAAGAAACACCGACCACTGTAGCAGTATTAAACATGGTGTTAATTCCTGAGGAACAGTGATCACCCATGCTCAGACCCATGAACTGAACGTCTGTGTCCTCCATATTTCCAGTATTGTAATCATAAGCGCGCACTTTGCTGTAGTTGTTCTTCAAATTGGAAGTATTCGTATCAGCTCCGAGGTTACACCATTCACCAATAAGCGAGTTTCCTACAAATCCGTCGTGGCCTTTATTCGAATAGGCTTGAAAGACTGAATTGGTAACCTCCCCACCTACCTTGCAATAAGGACCTATACTCGTCGGACCATAAATTTTCGTACCCAGCTTAAGCGTAGCCCCTTCTGAAAGGGCCAGCCCCCCACGTATAAGAGAACCCTCCATGACCTCTGCATTTACTCCGATATAAACAGGACCGCTGGCAACATTGACGACTGAACATTCTATCCTTGCTCCCTCTTCGATGAAGAGATTTTCTTTGGGTCCGATGAGTGTATTTGAAGGACTCAGTCCAAAACTTGTTTTATCCTTTATATAATAGTCAAAATCCGCTTTCAACACCTTTTCGTTTAACTGATATAAACTCCATCGGTTGTCCAGATAAAGAAAAGAATCTATCTCTTTCTTCTGCGGATTTTCCTGGCTAAAATCCTTCCCTCTAAAGGCAACGAACTTACCGTTTACATACAGTGATTCATCCTTCATCAACTTACCTATCTCAACGACAAGTTCAGGAGTGGGTATTACGCAAGCGTCTATCCAGTAATTATCATCCTTTTGATTCAAAGGATACTTATCCGACAAATAATCCTCTGTTTTATAGCTTACCGAAGCATCTGAAAAGTAATGTTTCCATCGCTCGTCATTTGTCCACATTCCGCAGCGTAAATTACCAATAGGCCTGGTTAAACTGAGTGGTGCAAACCGCAAATGATTATCCAGATCGAGAAGTACTATGTTCATCTTTTTCAGTTTTTGTGCTACATTCTTTCCGGAACGGTGATCCCTAGTAATTTCATAGCAGACGCAATAACACCGGCCATGATTTCACAAAGAACAATCCTTGTATTTTTTAAATGCTCATCAGGTTCATTCATAATGCTATAAGCCTGATAAAAAGCATTGAATTCCTTCACAAGTTCAAACGTGTAATTAGCAATCAGTGCCGGACTGTAATTACTTCCTGCCTCTTCAACCACCGAGGGATAATCATTCAAAAGTTTGATGAGTTCTTTTTCGGGGCTATTGATTTTCAGGCCTTCAGTTTCATTTACTCTTCCAACTTTGGCTAATAATGACTGGATACGGGCATGGGCGTATTGAATAAAAGGCCCTGTGTTTCCGTTCAGTTCGATCGATTCGTCCGGATTGAATTTCATACGTTTATGAGGATCTACCTTGAGAAGGAAATATTTCAGTCCTCCCATGCCTATCGTTTCATAAAGCGTCTCTTTTTCAGTTTCTGACATTCCTTCCAGATGGCCTCTTTCCTTTGTACTTTCCTTGGCCATACTCACAATCTGCTCCATCAGGTCATCGGCATCCACCACTGTGCCTTCTCTTGATTTCATCTTACCGTGGGGAAGATCGACCATTCCGTATGAAAGGTGGTAGCAGTTATCTGCCCAATCATAACCTAACTTTTTCAGAATCAGAAAAAGCACCTGAAAATGATAATCCTGTTCATTTCCAACTGTATAAATAATACCGTTTAAAGAAGGAAAATCTTTGAATCTGTCGATGGCCGTTCCTATATCCTGAGTCATATAAACAGCTGTTCCATCCCCTCTGAGAAGAAGTTTTTCATCTAGACCCTCCTCGGAAAGATCCACCCAAACCGATCCGTCCTCTTTCTTAAAAAAAATACCCTTATTTAATCCCTCCACGACGAGGTCCTTTCCGATGAGAAAGGTATCCGATTCGTAGTATAATTTATCAAAGTCAACTCCCATTCTGTGGTATGTAGAAGCAAAGCCTTCATACACCCATCCGTTCATGGTGCTCCATAAAAGATAAGTCTCCGGATCCCGTGCTTCCCATTTTACCAACATTTCCTGAGCATCTTCAAGCAATGTAGTTTCATCCTTGGCCTCAGCACCTATTTTGCGGAACAATTTTTTCTTTATCTCGGGATCTGTGGCTTCATCATACGCTTTAAATAATCCTTCCAGTTTTTCTTTGCTGTCCGGATCACATTCAGTATAATTTTCCTGACGCCATTTATTCGCTATTGTAAATGCTTCCTGGATCAACTGATTTTCAAATTCGATATAATACTTACCAACAAAATGATCGCCTTTGATTCCTGATGTAGCAGGTGTTTCCCGATTACCCTTTTCGTCGGTAGGAGCAAATCGTTGCCAAGCCAGCATACTTTTACAGATATGAATTCCTCTGTCGTTAACAATCTGTGTTTTAATTACTTCATGACCGTTCGCCTTGAGAATTTCTGCCACACTATATCCCAGAAAATTATTTCTGAGATGGCCCAGATGTAAAGGCTTATTGGTATTCGGAGATGAATATTCTACCATAAAGGTCTTGCCTGACTTTCTAACGGCCTGACCGTAACGGTCATCACTATGCATCCTTACGAGTTTATCAAGCCAGAATTCATCCTTCAGATGAAGGTTAAGAAAGCCTTTAATTACATTAAAACCAGCGATTTCGGAAATATTTTCCTGCAGAAAATGGCCTATTTTTTCACCGGCCTGTTCAGGAGAGGACTTCAGTAATTTAACAAACGGGAATGTTACAAGGGTAAAATCACCTTCTACGTCCTTTCGCGTTTTCTGAAACTGGATCAGATTGTCAGTTATTTCCTCACCGAATAGGCTTTCGGCATTCTCAAGTAAAAGTTTTTTAATTATATCTTCCATTTCAACTCTGAGCTAATCTCTCTTTTCAACGGTCTCTAAAACCTCTTTCATAAGTTCGTAAGCGGTTTCAGCCATTTTATTTGCTTTTTCATCCAGGCAAGGGTTAACCTCTACAAATTCGATACACCTCACCTTTGAATGGGCAGCAAAATGTTTCAAAATAAGTAATGCTTCCTCTGGAGTCAGGCCATTTTTAACAGGTGTCCCGGTTCCGTGAGAAACGACATCCGGATCCATGGAATCCACATCAAAGGAAACATAGATCTCGTCGCAGGTATCGAACTTCTTATTAAGACTTTGTAAAATGTGTTCTGCACCTTTTTTACGAAAATCATCAACTGAAATATTCTTGAGCCCCTTTCTTTCCATGAGTTCAACCTCTTGTTTTTCCAGGTCGCGAAGACCAATGAATGCCAGATCTTCAGCGTTTATTTTTGGAGCAATATTCCCCACTTCTTTCATCTCTTTCCAGAACCTGATGGTTTCATCTTGTGGATCATTTTGCTTGGATTCGAGGTTGTCTTCGTTCAGTGCAGTAGCCAGCGGCATACCATGCATATTTCCTGAAGGAGTGGTATATGGAGTATGTAGATCTCCGTGAGCATCGATCCACAAAACGCCAAGCTTTTTGCCGGGGTTTTCCATCTTAAGACCGGCTATTGTTCCACCGGCCGAACCATGGTCAGCAGCCAATACAAATACAAAATCATTTTTTGCGCGTTGGGTTTTTACTTCTTGTGCAACACGTTTATAAATTGTCGCCAATCCGTCTGCATGCTTTCCCCACTGAAGTTTCGTAGGTTGATCAAGCAAGTGATTTTCGGTCTGAATAAAAACATTGGGGTATTTCCCGAATATATAATTTTCTCTCTGACGATCTACAACCCTTAGAGCTCCCGGCCCTAAACTTGCTCCGCGTGTTCCCGCAGATATCTCAGACTCATTAATAATTAAAGTAATTGATTTTCTCATAAAGTCGAATTTCAAATCCTATAAAACGAAGAAGCAAAGATAAGAAAAGGCTTCAGGATATGGTAATTTACTTTCTTTTGTTCTTTACAAGATATGAACAGTTGTACTTTATGCATTCTAACTATTCAGGAAGAGAATTTATATTAATTTCGTGAATGAAAAACTGAGATTTGATCATAACAATCCTTCAATGAAATACTTCAATCTGCAAACAATATTTTCGGCCTTCCTTTTTATACTTTTTTCTTACGCCTGCGGGGTGAAAAGTCCAGGAAACTCTTCCTTTCAAGGAAAAATGATTTACTCGGTAAATTCCGACATGCATTCACCCGAAGCCAAAGACAGTATCAATTATCAAATTATCTACACCAACGATTCCATGGTAAGAATAGAGAGTTTTACACCCATTGGAAAGCAGATCTATATTGAACACATTCCAAAGAACAGGGCCTATATACTCATGGACCTGGGTCACAAACAGGTAGCGATTCAGACCTATACGGAACCGGATTCTGTGAATCAGGACAAGTATGCATTCAAACCGAAATTCGGATCCAAGAAATTCGCAGGACAAAAAGCAAAGAAAATTGAGGTAATAAATAAAGTACAGGACACAACGATGACCATGTATTACCTTCCTGATATATCTCCAAAATACATCAATGCTCTTGAGGGTATTCCAGGGTTACCGACCAAATACAGCGTATATTCAGGTGGACTATGGATCAATTACGAACTTAAATCCATGGAGGAAAGGGCGGTTCCCAAAGACTACTTCGGTATACCCAATACACATGAGATCATTACACTCGATGAATTTATAGAGTTATTAAAGAACTAACAGGAGACTGTGGAAACCCTTTTTATTCCATTCGTTTGTGCGCTTTAAGAATCATTATCTTCGTAGAATAATTTCGCGCAAAGAGCATGGCAAAAGGAAATGTCTTAAAGGAGAACAACTCGACAAAGAAACAAAGTTCTGAAAGTAAGGAAAGAGAGGGGTTTAAGCTTTCCAGACTCACTTCTAAAATTGACCGGCGCAAGGCAAAATCTATCTCAGGAGTTTTATTGCTATTGTTTTCGGTTTACCTGTTTCTTTCCTTTGTCTCCTATTTATTCACCTGGCAGGCTGATCAGGATCTCATACTGGACACCGGCTTTTTTGAATTTATGTTCAATCAAAGTGAAACTGAGGCTGAAAACTGGCTGGGTAAATTCGGCGCATGGATGTCCCATGTTTTTATTTATTCGGGTTTTGGTATCGCGTCCTTTATTTTTAGTTTTCTCTTTTTTATTCTGGGCGTTAGATTACTTCTGAACATCCGAATCCTTCCTCTCAGAAAAACAGTTTTGCGAGGTGTAATATTTATCGTCTGGTCATCTGTTTTTCTCGGTCTCTTTTCAAGCAGAGTAAGCTACCTTGGTGGATCTTTCGGGTATGCCTCCAATGAATGGTTAACGGCAACTTTAGGTAATTTTGGCGCTTTTCTCCTCGTGTTAGTTGCCTTATTCGTGATTGTTGTAGCACTTTTCAACCCTGATTTCAAAGCTCTTTTTGATCGTCTTACTTCCCTTTTTCTGAAGAAAGAAACAGATGAAGAAAGCGAGCAGACTGCCGTGAACGATCTGCGCATTATTAACACCATTGACGACGATGAAATAATGGAAGAAGAGGATGCGATGGAGGTAGATTTTTCTGAAGAAGAGGATGAAAATGATGAAGATAATGATGAATCCGAAGAGTCTGTACTGGAAATTGATGACGAAGAGGATGAGCCGGTAAGGGAAACAGAAGATGACGATGATGAAGAGTTTTCTGTCGAAATAGCCCCTGAAGAGAAAGAATTATCAGAATCCGATCTCAATAAGAAATTAGAAGAATTTGGTGCTTATGATCCAAAGCTTGACCTGGCCAGTTACACCCTCCCCCCCATTGATCTTCTCCAAAAATTTGAAACCTCCAAAGGTGGTGTTGACAAGGAAGAGTTGGAGGGTAATAAAAATAAGATTGTAGAAACACTTGCCCATTACAAAATCGAGATATCCAAAATAAAGGCAACCATTGGTCCGACAGTAACACTCTACGAAATCGTTCCGGCACCGGGGGTTAGGATATCGAAAATTAAAAATCTTGAAGACGATATCGCACTGAGTCTGGCGGCTTTAGGGATACGTATTATCGCACCAATTCCGGGTAAGGGAACCATCGGTATTGAAGTACCAAACAGCAAGCCTGAAATCGTGAGTATGCGGTCACTGATTGCTTCGGAAAAATTTCAGAACTCCGACGCTGAATTGCCTATCGTTTTGGGAAAAACCATCACAAACGAAACCTATACTTTTGATCTTGCCAAAACTCCACACCTTCTTGTAGCAGGAGCAACAGGACAAGGTAAATCCGTTGGACTAAATGCTATTCTCGTATCTCTGCTGTATAAAAAACATCCTGCGCAAGTCAAATTCGTTCTAATCGATCCGAAGAAGGTTGAACTTACCTTGTACAATAAGATAGAACGCCATTTTCTCGCTAAATTACCCGGTGAGGAAGAACCGATCATTACGGATACATCGAAAGTGGTAGCGACCTTAAATTCCCTTTGTACTGAAATGGATGACAGGTATGACCTTTTGAAAACTGCCCATTGTCGAAATATCAAGGAATACAACAATAAATTTGTAGCACGGAAACTCAATCCGGAAAAAGGACACCGTTATATGCCATATATTGTCGTTCTTATCGATGAGTTTGCCGATCTGATAATGACTGCAGGAAAGGAGGTGGAGCATCCGATTGCACGAATTGCTCAGCTTGCGAGAGCGATTGGAATACACCTGATCGTCGCAACACAGCGGCCTTCCGTAAATGTGATCACCGGAATGATAAAAGCTAATTTCCCCGCAAGGATAGCCTTCCGTGTACTTTCTAAAATAGATTCCCGTACTATCCTTGATTCATCCGGCGCGGATCAACTTATCGGAAAAGGAGATATGCTGATTTCGATGGGTAATGATATGATTCGCCTACAGTGTGGTTTCGTTGATACGCCCGAAGTAGATGAAATCTGTGATTTCATCGGTAATCAACGCGCTTATCCCGATGCTATGCTGCTTCCTGAATACAAAGACGACAATGCCATGGATAGTGGTGATGGCGGCGATTTGGATGAACTTGATGAGAACTTTGTTGAAGCCGCACGAGTTATTGTAATTCATCAACAGGGATCGGCCAGTTTATTACAGCGCAAATTAAAACTGGGATATAACCGGGCAGGCCGTATCGTGGATCAGCTTGAGGCTCACAATATCATTGGGCCTTTCAAAGGAAGCAAGGCGAGAGAAGTATTGATTTCTGATGAAACAGCACTCGAGGAATACCTTTCTTCCAAAGGACTTATTTAGTATCTTTGGCACAGTTTCTGCAAATTGCTAAACAAAATTAAAAACAATGAAATACTTAGTTATCGCTATTAGTTTAATCACGAGCACTTTATTCGCTCAGTCCGATGAAAAATCCCAAAACATTCTTGACAAAATGTCTTCGGAAATAAAGGGAATGAATTCCTTTTATGTTGAATTTTCGATGAAGGTTAAAAATCCTGACACAGGAGAAGATTCCAAGCAATCGGGACATGGTTATGTCAAAGGAAATAAATACTACGCTGAGCTTGGAGAAAATGTTTTGATCTCAAACGGTGAAAAAATCTGGACGGTTGTTAAGGAAGAAAAAGTGACCTATCAGAGTAATGCCAACGATGAAGATGAAGAAAGCATCAATCCCAAAAAACTCATGACCATCTGGGAAGAGGGTTTCAAAAGCAAATATGTCAAGGAAGAAACCTTGAACGGTGAAAAGGTCCATGTTATTCATTTATTTCCAACCAAACCGGGCGAGGTGTCCTACCACACAATAATTTTATATATTTCTACAAAGGATAACAGTCTTAAACAGGCTGTAATGAAAACAAAAGACGGCAGCACAATGACTTATACCGTAACGAATTTGGAGAAAAACAAAGAAGTTTCTGACAGTAAATTCGTTTATAACCCACAGAAATACCCGGGATATCAGCTGATTCGAGATTAAAAAAATAAACTTTTCGATGAAAACACTTCTCTTTGGGGGAGTGTTTTTTTTTATGCAAAATTCAGAAAATCTGTTGTTTAATCTAAACTTTTTTTAATTTTACAACAATCTACTAAAACAAAATTCTATGTCATCAATAGGTAAAGTTACCGAGGATATTATAAACCGTTCACCATTTTTACGGGAGTCGCTAACAGAAAACCTGATTAATGTCTCCGCTCTGGCGAGAAAAATTAAACCTGAAATTGAGGATATTTTACAAAAGAAGGTAAAAGAAGGGGCAATCATTATGTCCATCAAAAGAATGTCTCCCGGTTACTACCATAGAATTAATTTGAAGATCAAGAATTTCATGGGTACGCTCGGAGATTTTCTTGTGCGCAGTGACCTTGAAGATTTTACTTTTGAAAACTCACCCTCACTCACTTTATGTCAGGCAGAAATGATGAAATCATTGAGTGAAGAACAAGATCCTTTTTACACCTTTTGTCACGGAGTTGGAGAATCCACAATAATTACGAGTGTATCAATTTCGCAGAAAGTCTCTAAAATCTTCAGCAAGGAAAAACTGAAGTCACATAACCGTGATCTGGCCTCAATTACTATTAAGCTTCCAACTGTTAATACAGAAATTTCCGGTATTTATTACTACATACTTAAACATTTGGCATGGGAGGGAATAAACATCGTAGAGGTTGTTTCTACCTCGAACGAATTTACTGTAGTTGTTCACTCCGATGATATCGATTCTGCCTTTTCGGTTCTGATGCAGTTAAAAAAGGAAGGTAAAAGAAGTGCTGTGGGGGTTGATTAATTCTGAGCAGGATTAATAATCTTTCTAGATTCCCTCGGTTTATAACTGAAGTTATTTTTTAACAAACTTCAGTCTTTCTTCTGTTCCGTTGGTAAATCTTACAACGGCAAAATAAAACCCGGGAGAGTATTTTGTTAAATCGACGGAAGAATTAAAATGCTCGTCAGAGTGAAACATTACTTTTCCTTCGAAACTGATTATTTCGACTTCTTTTATTTTTTCTCCTCCGATAAAAAGCTTCTCTGTAGCCGGATTTGGATAGATCATCGCTTTATTCTGATTCATCGAATACAGATTTTCTACCGACAAAGGATCTTGTTCACGTACATAAACACTGTCTAAATACAATTTAAAACCGTTGAATGTTGTATTCACAAAAGCGATGTAGATAGAGGTTCCTGCATAAGCTTCCAGGGCCTCCGTATGTTCGGTCCAGTCGGGCAATTCATTGCTGATCACAACCAATGTATCCGTAAAATCCGCTATATTGTTCGAGGTTGTAGAAATCATCACTTTATAGGAATCCGGATAAGAAGGATCATGTGAAAGTCCCTTCCAGGAGATAAAATTCCCTGAACCTCCTAACGTAATTTGAGGAGAAATTAACCAACGGTCTGCTCTGTTAACAGGATCGAAATAAGAGGTGCTTGAGGCTGTTCCGTTGCCTGAATTTATGGGATCTTCCTTTTGAATCCATGCTTCAGTATACTCACTGACCTGAGATGCGGGAGTATTACCGTCGTTATCGATAACTGTCCATGTAGCCGGAAGCGACGCAGCATCAAAGTTCTCTATCAGAATGTCAATCTGAGCTGCTGAAGTAAATGCAAGAGAACTAAATATAATTATGAAAAAAACCTTCATGAACTTTTGTTTAACGATTACAGACCGTAAATTTAGCAAAACCGATCTATCTAAGAACATTTATTCATCTTCTTTCACCGCCACCAATCTCATCGGAGGTAAATTTTTAATACTTCCGTCAAGATCCACTGCCTTTATCCCGGTAAAAAAAAGTTCATTTTCAATCGACAATGTTTTGATTATCATGCAAACGGAATCAGGAATCTGGTTTCCTACAACGTGAATTTTCACCTCTTCGCGACCATCATAATACTCGAGATCGAAAACAACGATACGCAGTCCTCTTCCGGTAAACAAACCTCTAACGTCGCACACCTTATCCTCAGGAATATCCCCGTGAAAATAACCCGCGATCTGGGGTGAATAATCCATTTCATTAAACTCTCTTTCAAGTTTAATTTCATCCACCTGAGCAATTACTGATATGGCAATCATAACAGCGCTAAGCCCGCACACGATTTTCATGAAGTAGGTTCTTGAAGTATTCAATGGTAATGTCCTGAGCTCTGATCGGGGTAAATTCTTTGGTTTCCATATCCTTTAACTCACTGCGGTTATCAATTCTTAGATACCCCAGCCTGTTTCCGGAGTCTCTGACAATAATAACGGTCTCATTATTATTGATCCCAAAATCCTTTATATCGTGGAGCGGGTTACCAAATTCGTAACGCACGTCCTTTTTCAAATCAAAAACAAATATCTGATCAGGAAAGAACTGTTTCCCTGCGAGTTCCATACGCATGGGCTGACCTATAGGAAAAGGATATTTAACAGGCCTGTCTGCGTTAAAAACGCCCCATCTTGTTGTACTGAATTCTGCCGATGCTATAATTATTTCAGCATTTTCGTCGGAATAACCGGTCTTAAGATTTTCTACCAACCGGGCATCTCTTTCTTGTATTTTTTCAAGAAGCTCTGCCTGTCGTTCCTCATTCTTTCGTTTTAATTCAGCCATTTCGTTCTCCAATTCTTTTTCTTTGGCCAATTTTGCTTCCAAAGCAACAGAAAATTTATTCAGAGCTTTTTCGAACGCTTCACCGCCCAAAACAGGTCTGACCCGCAATGACTCTTCTTTTCCTGAGGGATGTGTAAACTTTACCAGATATTCATTTTCACTGATCGATTCAAGGGCCATTTTCGACCAGATCGTATTAATCACCTCATTGTAATTCTTTTGTCCCGGCAGAGCCTCAAACTGAACGTTACCGAGAGAACGTAGTTCCGGGAACTCATAAGGATCGAACTTTAGATTAAACATACGGCTCTTTTCTGAAGGCAAATGAAAATCTTCTCTCTTTGGAAGAGTTATTGATTCAAGTTCATGAGTTATTGCGGTAATTCTGTCCTCATTTGATCGAATCTCCTCATTAATCAGTTGAGTAGAATTTTCCTGTCTCGTATTTTTCGATGCTTCTTTGAATTTCGCTTCGTACGTAGACCAGCTACCCGTTTTTTCATCGAGTTGATAGAAACTGAATGCTTCGGGATCTTTGTGAAGTCTAAGGCTTATCTCAATAGGTTTTTCCGCGTGAATTCCTACAGGCTTTCCACCTTGAAAGCCTCTAATTTCGATCATTCCGGCAGATTCGAAGGCTCCATCCTGATAGTCCATGGGGACACCTGCTATAAATGCCTCGGATTTATTTCTGAAAACCCGCAATTTTATCTCCACGGGTAAATCTGAAGTGGTAATGAATGAATTCTCCTTGATCTTAATCACCGAACCATCTTCAAGATTGAGGACATGGGCCATTTTCGGATCAATAAAAAAACTTTCAAATTTAAGATCCTCCTCTTTATTCAATGTTTTTAGACATTCAGTATCAGCAGGAAGGTTATCAGCGGAGATTTTTTCATTTAGCGTAATTTTTTCTTCATAAGCCGAATTTTCGTTTTCATGATTTTTAAAATAATTATTATAAAGCAGCAGTGCAATAATCGAGGTGCCAATCGCTCCCCAGAAACCCGTTATTTTCCACAGGGTCGAGGGAGGTTTTTTTAGTCCCGTTATTATATTTTCAAAATTCTGCTTCTTTTTTATCTCTTCGGAAGAGATACTCTTTGGTCCATATATTATCTTTCGGTTATTCATTCCCGTAAATTTTTATTAAAGTAGTGTTTCAGTTTTTCCAAAGCTCTGAAGGTCTTTACCTTCGCATTATTTTCAGTAATATCCAGAATCTCCCCCATTTCCTTATAAGGTCGGTCCTCGAAATAACGCATTTCAATCAGTTGAAGATCGGATTCTTTGAGCATATCCAATGCGTTAAAAAGTCTTTCGCGATTTATCAGGCTTTCTTCTTCTTTGAAAACCTCCATAAAAGTAGATAGATGGGTCTTTTCAATATTGATCGCTCGTTTAGCTTTACGGTCTCTAAAAGCCTGATTTAACTCGCTTTTAGCAATTCTATACAACCATGATCCAAGGGGAAGTCCACGGAATTCATATTTATGCAAATTCCTGAGTGCTTTTAGAAAAACCTGTGAGGTCACATCAAATGCGAGTTCGTGGTCATCCATTCGCTGATTGATGTATCGGAAAATCTGTTCGTGATATTTTTCGTAAAGCGGGGCAAAATGCCTTGGATCACTTTTTGCGAGCGTTATCCATTCCAACTCCTCATGAAGTTTTTTCTCGGAATGATGATAAATGGGGTTTACTCTAGTCATAGTTTTGGGTTTACCGGTTTAAAGCAGAAAAAAGTGCTTGCAGACACATTTTTTCAACTTCATAACGAAATACGGGAATCTCGTTACATATTTAAAACGAAAATTTTAGCAATAAATTGTCGAAAGGAAAAATAGACAGATGAAGCTAACGAAAAACTTTCTCCCAGTTTCGCTTAATTTCCTTATCACTCAAGGATCTCAGAAAAAAAAGAAGGTCTTCCTTTTCTTTAGGGGTTAAGGTGAAAGGTTGAATTAATTCACTTTTGTTCGGATGATTTTTTCCCCCGGATGCATAATGCTCAATCACCTCTTCAAGAGTAGCAATGGAACCATCATGCATGTAAGGAGACGTGATTTCCACATTTCTTAAGCCGGGAACCTTGAATTTTCCGATATCGGATGAATCTCCGGATATTAAATAATGTCCCTGATCTGAAAAACGCTCATAAATACCATTGTTTTTGAGCCCATTGTCGGTGAAATTTGATCCTGAATGGCATGCAGCGCAGTTTAGTTTATTTGTAAACAGGTCGTAACCTCTTTTGAGCTGAGAGAAATCACCTTCAGCTCCCCTTCTCCAGTCGTCGTATACACTGTTTTCCTTATAAAGACTTCTCTGAAAATGTCCCAACGCTCGTGTAAGGGTATATCCATCGAATGAATGTTTAAATAGTTTTTGAGACATTTTTTCATACCATACATCGCTCCGCAGTTCAGGGATCAGTTCAGAAATCCTGCTTCCCATTTCATTGGTATCCTGTAAAGGCACCAAAACCTGAAGTTCAAGAGTTTTTACTCCTCCATCCCACATGAATTTATCCTGGTTGACCACACCCATAATTGAAGGTGAATTTCTTTTCGTACTTCTGTGGTGAATTCCCTGACTTAACTTTTTTCCATCTGTAAAAGCCAAAGCAGGTATGTGACAGGAAGCACAGGAAATCGAATTATCCAGGGACAATCTTTTATCAAAAAACAGCTTTTCACCCAGTATTCGTAAGTCTTCCTTAAAAACCAGTGTGTCGTACTGATCGACCTTAGTTACCTGACCGGTTGAACTTTTCCCTTTACAGGATATGCAAATAACCAGAGGTAAAATGATCAAAAGGAAGAAAATTCGCATGAATTTTATTTTGTTTTTCGGGCAATATAAAGGATTTCTCCAGGCATGAGCCGATATCTTGCGATCTGTTCCGCTGAAAACTCCTCCTTGGGTCTAAATTCTTCAATTTCAAAACCCGCTTTTCTCAGCCAGTCCGGATAGTCCTTTCCGAATAGTCGAACATGATCTTTTTGCCAAAAATGTTTTTCTCTTTCCTCCGGCGAAACAATGGATTTATCCTCGTATGTTACATCTCTGTTAAAGTCTTGAGGAACCTGAAAAATCCCCCATCCCCCGTGATTCATTACACGGTACAACTCTTTCATACATTGCATCGCGTCATCTACATGTTCCAGAACATGATTACAAAAAATCACATCAAAACGATTGTCCTCAAGAGGAATGTTGTGAAGATCGAAATGCATATCTGCAATCGGGGAAACAAGATCTCCTGTCAAATAATTCAGGTTTTCCTGCTTTTTGAAACGCTTATGAAAACATTGTTCCGGTGCGATATGAAGAACTTCCTTTTTTTCCGAAAAAAAATCAGTATGATCTTTTAAATATAACCACATCAACCGATGACGTTCAAGAGTTAAATCATAAGGGCAAAGTACATTTTCCCTATGCGCAACCGATGAACCGTATGAAAGGAATTTATTGAAAGATCGCTCACACACCGGGCATTCTACCTTATTCCCCCTGTAAAGAGCCGGTGCAAAAATGCGAAAAACATAGCTCAGTCTAATGAGCAGGGGCCGTGGCAATTTATTGAGTAAAAACTTATATACTTTTTTCATGAATGTTCAAATATAAATACATTTTGATGCTTAAATATTGAAAGGAAGAACAAAAATATAAAGTTGACTATAGAATGAAACAAAATAATACAAGAAACGTACATTTGCTCTTGCGATGAAAAGATTCGTAATAATATTCATTTTTCTCATTAGGCTATGCGAAGTCATTGGTCAGAATGACTCTCTTCCCTATACGCTATATCGTGACAATCTGATTCTGCATACTTCCATTGGAATTAATGATGCTCCCTTCCGTTTGAACGATGATTTCGGTCAAGTAAATAATTTGAGGTACCGTGCGAATCTAAATGCAATCATGGGAATTGGTATTAATTACAAATGGTTTGCTCTTAATTTCAACTTTAAATTACCCGGTTATCTCAGATCTAGGTCGCAATACGGTGAAACGAACTATTTCGACCTAGGCTTTTCGTTTGAAGTCAAAAAATGGTTTTTTGCCATGGACATACATGGATATAATGGTTTCGGATTAATCAACGCCGATAGAATATCAAAGAACCTTGAACAAACTGAAGAAAACGTTTTAATAAATGATCAGCTGCGTTCTTTTTCGTTCAGTATGAACGGATACCGCTTCAAAAATGAGGAGTTTAAAATCAAACCGGCGGTAGGTATTGCAGGTAGATACCATCAACCCGCTTCGACTTTTTATATGAAATACACCCTCAATATTCATGGTATCGGAAGCACTGATAGTATAATGCCACATTCATTTTTTGAAATTCAGCGTTCCCTTTACCGGTCTCACAATATAAGCGCCTTCGACCTCGGTGTAGTTCCGGGTTGGGCCTATAGCAATAACAACGAAGGATGGCAGTTCGGTTTTCTTGCCGGTTTAGGTGCCGTAATACAAGCTAAAGTTTACAATTATGATAATACAAGTCGTGGTTTTTTAGGCCTCGCTCCACGATTAGATTTGAAATTTCAGTTCGGTTACAATGTTGATAACTGGTTTTTGATGCTGACAAGCTCCTTTGACAACAAAAGTATTCGCTTCAATGATTTTAGGTATAGTCAAAATTATTATTATTTAAGATTAAGTTACGGATATAGATTTCCGGAAAAGAAATAGCTGAACAAGGCAACCCTACAGATTCTGTGCTCGTTAAGTACACCGAACAATCTATTTTGATATGAAATACTTATTTACTTTAATAATTTTCTCAGTTATCAGTTTTTCATCCTTTTCTCAGAATACTGAACAAAACCATCCCGAAGTCCTTCTTGAACAGCATCAGTCAGACAATGGTTTTTCACTTGAGTTTATCAACCAAAGAGACCTTAATCCCAGCAAGATGGAGGCCTTCAAATCCCGTTTAACGAATCATTATTCTGAACTTGAGAGCATCGATTATAATCAAAATGACGATAAATTTATACTTAAGTTCAGTGGTCCTTCCGTTTCAAATGAACGGCTCGATGACATACTCATTCACTTTCACGTTTTCAATTATAAAATTGTAAAAAAGTAAACCCGACATGCGACAATTATTCTACACGTTTTTAATTTTTTCATTAATAGGAGGGGTAGCTAAAAACTCCTTATCTCAGTGTAATACAAACACCACGATCTGTGATAATAACTCTTTAGCAGGACCATTCAATTTTCAGCCCGCTTCGGCTAATCCTTCGTCTTGTTTGGATTTTTGGAATGGACAGGCTGCTCCTAATTATGCGTACATCATTCTTTATATTACTCAAGGAGGTAATCTGAATCTGCTAGTTAATGCAAACACAACTGGTGGTTTTTTGGATGTTGCGGTTTTTGATATTACCGGATCTGCAAACCCTTGTGGGGATTTAAGTACTACATCCGAACTTTCTTGTAATTATGCATCCGCATCTTCAGGATGTGCACAATTCGGAACCGCTTTCCCTTGTGCAGCGAGTGTTCCTGCTCCTACCGTTCAAACGGGTGACGTAATTATGATTTTAGTAGAGGACTGGAGTGATGTTCAAACGAGTTTTACACTGGATTTAGCAAGTACAGCCGGGAGTGCTCAAACCGGTCCTCCTGATGCAACAATTACACCGGTAGGCCCCTTTTGTGATACAGATGGCCCAGTACAGTTAAATGCAGTAAATATGGGTGGAACATGGTCTGGACCTGGCGTTTCCGCATCGGGTGTTTTTGATCCCTCTGCAGCCGGAACCGGAACACACACTATCAACTATACAATCGGTTCTGCACCTTGTGATGATCAGGCATCTACAACGATCACTGTTAACAACTGTAGTACTTGTCTCATAACTAATTTCGAAGTTTATGCATTTCTGGACAACTGTTCCAATATGTGGGAAATCGATGGCGTAGTTGAATTCACTACTCCTCCGGCATCAGGAGATTTGATTTTCGAAGATTGTGATGGTAATCAAACAATAATCGCCTCTGCTCCATTTAATGATCCAGGACTTATTAATTATATACATAATTCCCTTCAAGCTACCTTGGCTGGAGGAAACTGTGATTTCACTGTATACTTTTCTGCTGACCCGCTTTGTACTCAGACGGTATCCATTAACTTACCTGGATACACACCGCCTGATGAAGCTGGTACTGTAACATCCAATTTAACAGGTAACGCTGTAAATAATTATATCCTTTGTGACGGAGATGTATTAGACGTAACGTCAAATGATGACTGGGCTATACCACCAATTGCTCCGGGAAATGACCCTGGCCTAATATATTTTATTTACACTTGTCCACCTACTCCGGGAGGAGTCGGAATTGATCCGGGTGCGGATCCTTGCCTCGCAGGTTATATTACTTCTGAAGATATTTCATTGTTGAACAACGGTGGTGACGCTGATCCATTCCTAAACTCAATAGGTATAGGTGCTGGTGACGAATTTTATATCGTTCCTATGACACTTGGTTCGGTTAGTAATTTAACGTATCAGGCGGACTGTTATGATCTTGCTATCGATCAAATGACAACTGCTACTTATCTCAATCCTATTACCACAAACATTGTTGAAGACTGTCAAGCCGGTACAGCAACCGTTACCATAAATGGAGGTATGCCGGAATTCAATGGAAGTAACTTTACCATCTCTAATTTACAGCCTGCTTCCGCTTCGCTTTCAACAACTTCTGTTGCAAACGGAGGATCTGTAGTGATATCAGGTCTTGTGGACGGTGATAATTATTCTTTT
>JAWVYS010000034.1:0-30612 GCA_033722555.1 Brumimicrobium sp. | reverse complement strand
TGATGGTGAGAACATCATTTTGGAGCAGAATATTCCTAATCCTTTTGCTGAAAGAACAGTAATTAACTATCAAATTCCTGCTTCGGTAGGAGACGCGAAGTTATTGTTCTACAACAACCAGGGCAGAATGATACGGGAAGTTAAGATCACCGAAAGAGGTGCAGGACAAATAAATGTGTTCGGCGCAGAATTAAGTAAAGGAACATATTCTTACACTTTGATTTGCGATGGAGAAGTAATTTCTACCAAAAAGATGGTGAAGCAGTAAGATAAGTATAAACTAAAAAAAGAAGAACCACGGCCGAAATAGCCGTGGTTTTGTTACAAAAAAAAAAGATCGGCAAAATACACTGCCGATCTTCCTTTTAATTTTTCAAAGTTTTACCTATTGCTTTTCATACACAGCGCGTGAAGAATAACTCTGCGAGTCTGTTTCTCCGTCGTTATTTGTATACTGATCACTGTAATCATAAAGCCAGACCATTTCTTCGTTCTTCAACTGATCGATATGGAACAGGCCGTGCTGATCGAGGAAAATGCCGATTTTCTTTTTGGTATTGTCTAACCACGACCATGTTCCGGTTTCCTCGGAAATCTCTCCTTCGATTGTTTCTCGGTAGATATAATTTCCATCGTCTTCAATAGTAATTTCTCTCGTGTAAGTATAGGAATCCGTGTTCCCGTTGCTGGTGTTGGTCCAGGTACTTCCATCGTAGGTGGTTGTTGTTTGCTCATTGGTGTTAACCACTCCAGTATTGTTGATCTCACTTGAGGTAGCTTCAAAATCAACAAGTTCCCACTTACCTGTTATTCTCGCATCCCTTGTTCTCAATGAGATAAGCGGATCGTTCTCTCCTTTTCTACAGCTTTCCAGAATTAAAGTTCCTGCAAATACTAAAATCAAAAGTCTCAAAAAATTTGTTTTCATATCATATGGTTTGTTAATGAACGAGCTAAGATAAGGTAATCAATAAGGAATCACAAATAACCGGGTGAAAGGATCATTACTCCTCTTTAACGGCCTCCTTGTATTTATCCAGCGCCCTCTCGCGTGCTTCTTTGTGTTCTACGATAGGGTCGGGATAATCGTCGGTGTCGTAATCGGGAACCCACTGCTTTACGTATTGCCAGTCTTCATCGTATTTTTCCCGCTGACTCTCCGGATTAAAAATGCGGAAATATGGCTGAGCATCTACTCCAGATGAAGCCGCCCATTGCCAACCACCGACATTACTCGCCAGGTCATAGTCGAGAAGTTTTTCCGCGAAATAGGCTTCTCCTTTTCGCCAGTCCATAAGCAAATCCTTGGTGAGAAAGCTGGCTACTATCATTCTGACGCGGTTGTGCATATATCCACTTTCGTTTAACTGCCGCATGCCGGCATCAACAATCGGATATCCCGTTTTTCCTTCACACCAGGCTGTAAACTGCTCTTCGTCTGAACGCCATTCAATATTGTCATATTTTTCCTTAAAGGCCTTTGATTCGCTTTCCGGGAAATGATAAATGATCATCTGATAGAAGTCCCGCCAGATAAGCTCGTTCAGGTATTTTTCATTCAACTTTTTTGCTATCCGGGCGAGTTTGCGAATTGAAATAGTACCGAAACGCAAGTGGACACTAAGCCTTGTGGTTCCGTTAATGGCTGGATAATCGCGGGTTTTATTATAGGTTTCTATGATGTCCTTGTCTATTTCGCGCGAGGGAAAATCGATTTTCTGCTCGTCCCCGAAACCCATATCAGCAAGGGAGGGCAAATCCTTTATGTCGTCTGTCTTCCTGAGGTTCTTTAAATACTCTTCCGTGGGATAAGATTTTAAGTAGTAATTCGTCAATTTAGACTTCCATGATTTCATATAAGGGGAATATACCCGATAAGGGTCACCGTCGTCTTTGAGGATCTCGTCTTTTTCAAAGATCACATGGTCTTTTGTACCCTTGAAGGGGATGTCCTTAGACTTTAACCATTCAAAAATCTCCTTATCTCTTTTCAACGCATAAGGTTCATAATCCCGGTTGGTGTAAACCGCATCGACTGAATGTTCGTTCACCAGCTTTTCAAATACCTCTTTCGGCTTTCCGTGAAAAACCCAGAGATCACCGTCGTGTTCCTGATACTCCTTCTTGATGCGTTCAATCTCCTTATAAATGAAAAGGACTCTTTGATCATCCTCAGGCAGGCCATCCAGAATTTCCGTATCAAAAATAAAGACAGGCTGAACATCCCCTGTTTCTTTGAGCGCTTTATACAATCCTGCATTATCCTCCAGCCGAAGGTCTCTTCTGTGCCAAAATAAAACCATTACGATAATTTTTTTAAAGGTTCATCGGGCTTGGCATAACTCAGCTTAATATGTTTGCTGAGTCCCATGTATGTATCCAGCCCCGTGATTCCCACAATATCCGACTTTTCGAGTGAGAGACTTCCGTCTTCGTGCTGAGTGTCCTTTTGGAAATATAGCGCCTGAATACTTCCAATGATCAGCTTTGTGTCGTTGGCTTTGATCGGAATTACATCTTCTAAATGCATGGCTATCTGTAAGGGAGACTCCTTTACGAACGGGGCAAAAAAATCATCCCGGTAAATCGCTTCCAGCGAGGTCTCATCGAATTCGCTTTCGTCGCGGTCATACCGTGCTGACGTTTGATGGGCCTGAAAAATTATCCCGGAATGAATTGCGTTGATGGTATATCTTTCCGTTTGTATTATATTTTCATACGTATGTCTTTCCACCGAGGCAGGGCGTTGAACAAAACCCAGTAAAGCCGGATTCGACCCGAGATGAATAACAGAACTGAAAATGGCCAGGTTCGTTCTGTTCTCCCTGTCCTTTGTGCCTATCAGATTCGCACTCTTCACACCACTTACGCTATTGATTAGAGCCGCACGATAATGCTTTTCAAGTTTTTGTATGTCCGATAAATCAAGTTTATGCAAATCCATCAGTCTTTGGAGTATTCTACAAAATTGTTCTCGGTTTCATAGAGCCGCACAGTCAGTTTAAAATGTTTCAGACGCTTTTTTAGGCGGTCGTAAATGACACGTGCAATATTCTCCGCAGTCGGATTGAGATCCCTGAATTCTTTCACATCCAGGTTCAGGTTTCTGTGGTCAAAGTCCTCTACAACCTCTTGATTAATAATCTCTTTCAGATCACCGAGATCAATGATGAAACCGGTTTCAGGGTCAATGTCTCCCTCCACCCATGTTTCAAGGGTGTAATTGTGCCCGTGATAATTGGGAGAATTGCATTTGCCAAAAACCTGGCTATTTTTCTCTTCAGACCATTTGTCATTGTGCAGCCTGTGAGCTGCGTTGAAAGTTGTTCTTCGGCCAATTTTTATCATAGAATTGATTGTTGTATCTGTTCAAATTTATTATGCATAATTTCTTTAAACCAGAATGTAAAATTCTGAGGGGCGTATGTCATTTCCTTCTTCAATGCATCAAGGGAAATATACTTCCAGTCAGAAACCTCTTGCTCATTGGGTGAGGGATGGTCGTTATAATGACCTACAAAAAGGTGATCGAGTTCGTGTTCGATAAGGCCGTTTTCAAAAGCTGCTTTATAAATGAAGGTGTCTATAAATGTCAGGTCACAACTGAATCCCATTTCTTCCATCAGACGGCGCTGAGCGCCAGCTTTAACATTTTCATTCAATCTCGGATGGGAACAGCATGCATTCGTCCAGAGTCCGCCGCAATGATATTTATCATCCGCACGTCTGTGAACGAGCATCTCATTTTTATCATTAAAAATAACCACGGAAAACGCTCTGTGAAGCAAGCCTTTTCGATGAGCTTCCATTTTCTCCATCGTCCCAAGGACCTCATCCCTTTCATTGACTAAAACAACTTCCCGAGTTCCCATTCTTAAACCCTGTTTAAACTATGTCTGACATAAGAAGAAACAAAAAGTCTATACTTTTTATTGTCGGCGATGCGCACTCGCTCATTCAAGATTCTTTCGGCAGGTAATTTCTTAATCTTCTCAAACAGCTTAAAATAGTACACATACGCCATGTATGTACCGAATCTGGCCTCTTTGGGTAATTTCAGTATTCCTTTATATCCTTCTAAAAAATCTTTTTCGATATCCTCTTCAATCTGTTTCTTTACCGTATTGTTGAAATTCATCATTTCCACTCCGGGAAAATAAGTCCTTCCGAGTTCCTTGAAATCCATCTGGAGATCCCTTAAAAAATTAATTTTTTGAAAAGCGGAGCCCAGCTTCATAGCCTGCGGTTTAAGGGTATTATACAGTTCATTGTTTCCACGAACGAATATTCGCAAACACATCAGTCCCACAACTTCTGCCGAACCTAAGATATATCGTTCATAGGACTTTTGATTGTAGGCAGACTTATCCAAATCCATTTCCATACTATCCAGAAAGGTATCGATGAGTTCCAACGGAATTCCATATGTGTGAACGGTTTCCTGAAAAGAATTAAGAATAGGATTCAACGATATTTTTCGTTCAATCGCTTTATAAGTATCTTTTCTGAATTCTTCGAGAAGCGTGCGTTTATCAAACCCATGAAAACTATCCACGATCTCATCGGCGAAACGCACAAAGCCGTACACATTGTAAATAGGCTTTCTCAGGTCTTTTTTGAGGAAGCGAATACCCAGGGAAAAACTCGTACTGTATTTCCTGGTTGTTTTTTTACTGATTTCCGAGGACAGATTATCAAACAGTTTTTTCATAGTAAGCAGATTTATTCGCAACCTTCAACAGTTCTCCTGCCACTACCTCTCCAGATATGATGCAGGGTGGTACGCCCGGTCCCGGAGTAGTGAGCTGACCGGTATAAAACAGATTGCTCAATTTTTTGTTCTTGATTTTTGGTTTTAAAAAGGCTGTTTGACGCAGTGTATTTGCTAGTCCGTACGCATTTCCTTTGAAAGCGTTATAATCCTCCTTGAAATCTTTGAGGCAATAGCTTCTTTTATATACGACATTTTCTCTGATCCCTGACCCCGTGTGTTTCTCGAGTCTGTCCATGATCAGTGTATAATATTTTTCTCTCATCTCCTCAGAATCCTGAAGATCAGGAGCGAGAGGAATTAACAAAAAAATATTTTCACTTCCCTCAGGAGCTACCGAATTGTCGGTTTTCGAGGGGCAACAAACATAGAATAACGGTTCCGAAGGCCATTTCGGAGTTTTATAGATTTCCTGGGCGTGCTGATTAAAATCACGGTCAAAAAATAAATTGTGATGCTTCAGGCCTTCAATTTTTTTATTTACACCGAGATAAAACAGAAGTGATGACGGTGCCATGAGCCTCGAATTCCAGTACTCCTCCGTATAATTCGAATAACCTTCCGCCAAAATTCTGTCCGTAAACCGGTAATCAGCTGCTGAAACGACAAAATCGGATGCAATAATTTCATCCTCGTTCACCCTTGTTCCTTTGATTTGATTTCCTTCATAAACAAACCCGCTAGCTTCCTTGCCAGTCAATATCTTAACGCCCTGTTCCAGCGCTATTTGTTCAAATGCCTCAATGATCTTATGCATTCCACCCATGGGATACCATGTGCCAAGCTTAATATCCGCATAATTCATCAGGGAATAAAGTGCCGGGGTATCCTTGGGCATGGCACCGAGGAATAATACCGGAAATTCAAGCAATTCAATTATTTTCGGATGAGAAAAATATTTTCGGATGTACTTGGAAAACGAGGAGAAGAGATGCATCTTAAATGCACCCGTAGCAATTCGGATATCAACGAATTCTTTGATCTTCAATCCCGGCTTGTGCACCAGATCGTTTATACCCACCTCATATTTGTAAGCAGCTTCTTCCAGAAACTTATCAAGTTTTGAGGAAGATCCGGGTTCCATTTTCTCAAACCAGGCGTAAAACTCAGTCAAGTCAGCCGGAACATCATCGAATGTATCATCCTGCCAGAAAACCCTGTAACTAGGGCTGAGGCGTCTCAGTTCATAAAAGTCACTCCCTGTATGACCGAAATGATTATAGAATCGTTCAAAAACATCAGGCATCCAGTACCAGCTCGGACCCATGTCGAACATGAATCCATCTTGCTCAAATTTTCTCGCTCGGCCTCCGATTGAATTATTTTTCTCAATCAAAGTAACATCCTGACCTTCCTTAGCCAGATAACTGGCACAAGATAATCCGGCAATTCCGCTGCCGATAACGGTAATTTTGTTTCTCATTAATTCGTTGAATAACGGTAATCAGGCAATAAATCCATCAACTTTTTCCTAGCAATAAATATACGACTTTTCACTGTTCCGATAGGAATATCGAGTTTTTCAGCGATCTCTTTGTACTTAAAACCAAGGTAATGCATTTCAAACGGCTCTTTGTATTCTTCGCTCAACTTATTCAACTGCTCATTAATCTCTCCGCTTGCAATATGATTGTAAGGAGAATCTCTTTTCTCGGTCGAACTATTCAGTAAGAATAAATCGGTGGAGTTATCAAAAATGGTTTTTGATTTCACTTTTCTTCTATACTGGTTGATGAAAATGTTTCTCATGATAGTAAAGATCCATGCTTTAAAGTTCGTTTTCGGAGTATAATAATCGCGGTAACGAATCGCTTTAAGCATTGTTTCCTGCGTCAAATCCTTAGCATCTTCAACATTCTTGGTGTAGTTCATGGCAAAAGCCATTAAATAGGACTCCATAGAGGTTAAAGTGTCGTTAAATTCTACTGTAGACATAATATTTTGTTTTTTGTTTAACTTTTATATTTCTTTAATTAAACAAAATTATGCCACAAAGCAGAAATTTAATAAAAGCGCTCGCCTTAATATAAAAACGTCTGTATTACAGCGATTTAATATTTATCGAGAATAAATTTTTCCGACTAGAATTGGAGGTGGATGTGGAATATTCACCCCATGTTTGGGGAATTTTTACGCACTTAGTAGGGATTGCACCCGAAATCTCTTCTTGTTTTCCTCGAGTTCAATTTGGTCAGCAAAGGATCCTCCCAGATAAACAGGCAATGAAAAAGAATTAAAAATTCTGTCAAGATGTCCTTTTATATCTTTCTTTTCAAACGCGCTGATCAAAGAAGTTACGAGAGCCTGAGGTTTCAAATATGCAATGGTTTCCGTTAAAGCCTCCTCCGGTACGTTAACACCGAGATAAAAAGTACGGTAACCTTTCTTTTTCAGCATATATTCATAATAAAGCAATCCGATCTCGTGAAGCTCATCTTCCGGACAATATAGGAGAAAATCAATGGTCTTTTTTTCGGATTTCGGCAAGTTTTTGATCTCCGCAATCAATTTTTCTCTGACAAGATTAGAGACAAAATGCTCCTGAGCAGGACTGATAGCACCGGCGGACCAAAGTATACCAACCCTTTGCATGAATGGAATCAAATAATTCATGAAACAAGCGTGCATTCCCTCCTTCGAAACTACCTGATCGAGCAGACGGCTGAACTTAAAATCATCGAACTCGGAAAGACTCTGAAGCATAAGATTCAAAACGAGATTGGCTGGAGCGTCATCCGCAGAAATGTCGATTACCGCCTTCGACAATTGGCTATCGGTCAGTACGGCTATTTTGGAAATTTTCCAACCCCTTTCTTGCAAAACGGCAATATTGAGCAGCTTTTTAAGGTCCTCATCCCCGTATGTTCGTGTACTATTTCCCGAACGATCAGGCCTTAAAAGATCATATCTTTTTTCCCAGATTCTAAGCGTGTGCGCTTTTATACCTGTCAAGGTTTCTATATCTCCTATTTTATATTCTGCCACAACTATTAAACAAATGATTCCTTGGATTTGTTCCTCATTTTATGGTGAGTATATATTTTTTATAACTCCCTGTCATGTAAATAGCAATATATTTATTATTTTCGAACCGAGGCATTAAAAATTGAATCATGAACAAGATTGTATTAAAATTGAGCGCATTCCTATTTATTCTAACCTTATTCTCATGTAACGGAGATGATAACAAGGATGGTGACCTCAATGTAATCTATGAAGATGAGGATACGGAATTGTATGAGTTTGAGGCGTTCAGTCTTGCTCCGTACGATATTAATGCGATGATTTATCTTCCGGATGCCACCGCAAACATTGGAGCGGCAACTGACCCGAAAGTGGTTCATGAACTGGATGATTATAAGTGGGATCTATACTTGGGTCAGAATTTCCACATGCATATTGAAGACTGGGGAGATGATAATGCTCTTGCTGCACACATCGAGAATCTGAAAGATCATTCCCACATCTATCAGATTGATTATCTCGAACAATCAGATAACTTCATTTACTATAAGTCGACGTTAAAAGTAGACGGGAAAGTAGATTCAAAGAAAATAGGGACAGAGCACGTTACCTACCATGTAGTGGGTCAGCACACCATTGATGGGATTAACTATATCTTCAGAACAAATCTGGAGGGGCATCCAAAGCCTATAACGGATTACATGGCGAAATCAATCAAGAGCGTCGCTCCTATCAAACCGGCTTCTTAGTATCAGAATCGTCTTCAGGTTCATTCCCCTTGAAAGCACTCGGCAAGAGGTCGGGCACTATTTTCATAATTATAGGTAATAAAATCATTCCACCGGGTAACATGAATATGGCCAGCGCGGGCATGGATTTTACCAGGTCTTTGAACTGATTTTTTACTTTTTCCTTCTCTTCCGGCGTAAGTTCTTCCTTCAATGATTTATTTACAAGAGCGATAAGTTCCTTGCTCTCTCTTAATTCTTCAACAAACTTATCCTTATTTCGACCAAGGATTTTTATCCACCTTTTTGAGAAGTTGCCGTAAAGTCTATCGTAGGAATTCTGCTCCTTGAGGAAATTTATCTTTTTACCGTTCTCAATAATGAAAGCTTCGATCAAAATGATTGCATTGTGCAACGCTTCAGTATCCAGCTTGAGGTAATTACACAATTCGTAAAGGAACACTATTTCCGTATCCATTGCGGACAAGTCTGAATGAACAGTCAGTGTTGCTACGTCAACCAGGTAATATTTGTAAAGGATGTCGTTTTCGTCGGGAAGAGTAATGCTGCTGATGGACAAATCCTTTTGATCAATACGCCGACGAAACTCTCTTTTCTTTTTATCATCTATACTCGATGAAGAAAGAAATACGTCCAGAATATTTTGTTCTGCCGGTTCAATTACGCCATCGATAAGTGAAGCCAGACCGACAGTATTCAGCACACCCATGGCGAACTGAACATGTGTCTCCTCCAGCGTTCTTCCGTTTTTCAAAAATTGACGGAAAGCAAGAATATCCAGAAACACCAAACTATTATACAAATAATTCACCCACAACTGGTTCGTAAGTGTCTTCGGAATGTGCAAGCGCTGTTTTAGTATGTGCTCCATTTTGGCACGAGGAGTCTCCTTAACAAGGATCTGAAAAACATTGAAACTTCTTTGCTCCTGATACTGTTTATAAAATTCTATCAGGCACTTTTCAAATTCCTGCTCGTCGAAAGAATCATGTTCAGACAAATAGGTCAAAATAAGGCCTTCGAATAAAAGAACTTTCAGCTTTTCATCCGCAGTCCACTTTCTGGTTTCGAGGTTTCCACAAAAAATAAAGTCGCTTACTACTCCAAAAGTTAATCCCGACTGAAATAGTGCGGTGTGAAGAAATTCCTCCTTGCCAATCTCCTCAGGAAATTCAAATGAAAGATCTACGACTCCTCCCCGGACAAGCTCGAAATACTTTTCGATCCAATTTTTGGCACCCGGCTGCAACATATAATTCAATTAAGCACGCAAAATTAACTAAATGAATTTTGGTCTCAAAGTTCCTTCGGAAGTTTCTCTCTGTTTATTCCCCGTTTAAGGGGAACAGAGAATTAGGATTTTGCTAACTTTGTTCTCATGAAAATCCGGTCGGTGAAAAAGACGTTGTCCCTTTTATTAATTCTGACATTCGCAGCCTGTGGTATCAGTAAACCTAAGGAAGTTCACCTGCCTGAATCCCTCCAGGAATCCTCTGCGCTCGTTTATCATAAAGGACTCTTTATTTCCCTGAATGATTCGGGTGGAGAAAACGCTCTCTACGTTTTCAGTAAAGAGGGTGAGCTTGTTAATACCTGTACTATCCTTCATGCCAAAAATGTTGACTGGGAAGCCCTTACTTTTGACGGAGTAAAATATCTCTATATCGGTGATATCGGGAACAATGCAAACAAAAGAAAAAACCAAAAGATCTATAAGGTACGTATCGACGAGGTCTTGTCGCAGGACAGTACTGACTCGGAGATCATCAATTTCCATTATCCAGATCAGGAGGAATTCCCGCCGGCTGATACTAATTTGTACTACGATGCAGAAGCCCTAATTTATCTTAATGACAGCCTGTTTGTTTTTACCAAAAACCGCACTGTTCCTTTCGACGGACTGTCTAAGGTTTATGCTTTTTCAGCAAAGGAAGAAAATCCTACTATCGTAATTTATCCACCGGTTGCCCTAAAGGCTAGTTCATGGATGGAGGATAGTGTTACAGACGCGCATTTCGATGGAAAATACCTGCATTTACTCACCTATTCAAAAATTTACAAATTGAAAAGAGTAAATTATCATTGGGAGATCGAAGCTATTCAGGAATTTGAAACGTTTACACAACGCGAAGGTCTGACCCTTGTTGATTCGTTTTATTACCTGACGGAAGAAAGTGAGAATATCATGGAAAACGCCGCACGTCTTTTTACCGTAGCTAAAAAATAGACTTTGTTAGACCTCACTGTCTTTTTCAACCGAATATTTCCTCTACTTTCTTATATCTGTAATCAAAGATCTCTTCGAGTTTTCCTTTTACCAGCACGGGATGAAAAATCCTTCCCAGAAAACCCAGTGGAAGTTCATAACTTACAATATCTGTCATTTCAACACCGTCATCAACAGCTTTAAAATGGTGTTCGTGGTGCCAAATTTTATAAGGCCCTTTTCGCTGTTCATCCACAAAGAACTCCTTCTCGCGTATGTTTTTAATCTCGGTAATCCAGCTCATGGCAATATTAAACAAAGGCTTCACTTTGTATTCGATCATCATCCCTTCGTACATCTGTTGGGGCAATTCACCTTTGATGTCAAATCCCATATATTCAGGTGTAATGGTCTTTAGGTTTTTGGGAGATGAAAAGAAATCCCAACAGGTTTCAAGATCTGTTTTGACTTTCTGGGTGCGTTTTAACTGATACATACATCGATTTTGATCTTAATAACAAAATCGGATCACATATGTTCCGCTCAAACGAAAGGAATGTTTCAGCTGTAATAGGGAGAGATCATGAGGTAGACCACAACTCCGGTTACGGCCACATACAGCCAGATAGGGAAAGCAACTCGCGTCCACTTCTTATGTTTTTCAAAATTACCCTCCCAGGCGTATAGATACGTAAAAAGGACGAGAGGTATTACAGCAACGCTGAAAAGTATATGAGAGATCAGAATAATCCTGTAAAGAATTAGGTATTCCCCACCGTAAGGAGTACTGTCAGAGGTCATGTGATAAAGCACATAGGACAGAAGGAAAAGCACAGAAAGAATGAGAGCAGTTTGTATCAGACGCTGGTGTAGGAGGTATTTTTTCGTCTTCACCGCACCGAGAGCTCCGATAAGCACAACAGCTGTTATTCCATTGATCGTAGCATACAAGGGAGGCAAAAAGGAAAAATCCAGTCCCTCGATGCGGATGCCGAATAGTAAGGCAACAGCGAGAGGGATTACAATGGATAAAATGACAATGAATTTCTTAAAATTCTTAATCTGGGCCTGAGTTCTAATTTCCTGTTTCATTCAAAAGTTTTTTTACATCACGGATCAAACGGGATCTTTCAGCAGGATCAAGGCCGTCATAAATTCCTCTGATATGTTTGTTCCGATCTACAAGCACGAAATTCGGACTGTGTGCAAAGCCACCTGCAGCGCTTTTATCTGCCTGAGCCAGAATATTGAAACCTTCTACCCCCAAACGGTGAGTAGCCTTTTCTTCTCCGGTGAGAAAATACCAGTTTTCCGCTTTTATATTGTGTCTTTCGCGATAAAGCCTCAACCGTGATGGTGTATCACTCTCAGGATCTATGGAGAACGAAAGAAATACAATCTCATTTTCAAATGCCCGTAAACTGTCGTTCACTTGTTTCATTCCTACAGTCATCGGAGGACAAATGGTAGGACAATGTGAAAAAAAGAACTTCGCAATCCAGATCTTGCCCGAAATTTCCGACGAGTTCAGCATAAGCGAATCGTGGGTGAGGTATGAAAAGGAAGGGACTGTGTGATACATTGTATCCCCAACCTGATAGTTTCCCTGAGCTTCGTAGACCACATCGTGTTGTCCAATATAAGGCAAACCAGACCCATTTACCTCTTCGGGTTCATCCGTTTCACACGATATCAGTAAACAGATTGCAAAGATTATTAAAAACCTTGGCATCATTCTCCTTCTTTTTTTGCTTTTTCCTTGTCGTACTGCTTTTGCAGCAAGGCTACATGTTGTTTAAAATCGCGAATAAGTCCTTCCTGATCACCTCTTCTAACCAGTCGTAGTGTATTTTGCTTATCTACGATAAGCAGGGTTTCCAGAAAAGGTTTATTTGCAAAAGCACTGTCTGACCGCTGTTCATAGAGATTGATCTCATTACTTTCAATGTCGTAAACCTGTTTTGGATCTCCTGTTACAATATTCCAAATATCAGGATCAAACCCCTCCACTATATCCTTCATTGTAAAGAGTATCTCATCCAGATTATCTACAGGATTTCCATTTTCATCCGTAAGGATAGAAACAAACTTCACGTGACCCAGGTTTTTCTGATTCTTGCGATAATCCTGATACAGTAAAAGATTGAATTTGGCCAGATTTATTGCACATTTTTCGGGACAGCTTGTCTGAATTGTTGTGAATAAGGTTATCTTCCCTTCCTGCGTTTTATGCGTAATTTCCTCCCCATCAGAATTCACGAATCTATATTCCCCGATATTGCCATATTCGGGAAGGGTCTGGAATTTATGTTCACATTTGTTGAGTGAAATTAAAATCAAAAAAAGAGCCGGCCCAAAAACCAAGACAACCAAAAGGAGGGGTTTTAAAAGACCGGCTTTAGAACGTTTTTCAGCCACGCTAAATAGTTTTTACTAATGCATTTGCTCACCAACGGCAGCAGCCTCAGTGAAAGAGATAAACATTAGATAAACTATGAATATGATATAAGGCAACAGGATAACCCATTTTAACATTTTCTTCTCATCACCAAGGTGCATAAAGGTCATAACGATATATCCTGCCTTCAGCAAAGTCAAAGCAATGAACAAAATTTTCACTGTCATCCAAGCGCTGCTACCCTGTTTTACCATTGCACCTAGCAATACCTCAACCGCAGTAACAACAGTCAGTAGTATGGTCACAAACCAGATCTTTTTTCTGATCTTCTTTCCTTCCTCTTCGCCGTGGTGGTTGTAGAGTGAATATTCTATAACGTCGTCTCTTTCCATAATATCCGGTTATTAATTTTTTGTTGTAACTTTCTATTAGATAAGGTAGAAGAAGGTGAATACAAACACCCACACCAAATCTACAAAGTGCCAGTATAATCCTGTTTTTTCAACCATCTCATAATGGCCTCTTCTGTGGTAAATGCCTCTAAGTACACCCAGGAAGATTAAAATGTTAATGATTACTCCTGAGAACACGTGGAATCCGTGGAAACCGGTGATGAAGAAGAAAAACTGGCCATACTGCTTCGGACCGTATTCATTCTGCTCCATGTTCGCACCGTAAATTACGTTACCCGCAGAAAGCGCTTCATAATATAGTTTTTCAGCTCCCTCCTCTTTTGTGATCCGTGTGCCCGGATCAGAAGGAAGAGATACAGCATATTTATTCCCGGCCTCTTTAATCACTAGTTCCAGGTTTTTATCTTCTTTTTTGTTCACTTTTGCTACCGTACCGTCATGCAAATGAATCGTTAGGTCCTTAGCAGAAGTTCCTTCCAGGTGTCCTTGTTCTGCTGCATGATGAAAAGCGTGCATTAAATCACCCTCTTCCTTTGAAATATTTTCGTTTGTGATAAGCTCTCCCTTTGCCGGAGAATGTGCTCCAGGTTTGATCACTTCAAAACTCTCGATTTCACCGAACTTACCTTTAACTATCGCCGACGAACCGTCGCTCAGCATCACTCTTCCGAATTCAGTTCCATGAATGAAGTGACTCCATTCCCAAGCTTGAGAACCCAGGAAGAAAAATCCACCGATGATGGTAGCCAGCATCCATTTAATAACTCCTTTTTTATCCATTCTGTGACCGGCCTCAACAGCAAGTACCATGGTTACAGAACTCACAATCAGGATGAATGTCATTAGCGCCACGTATGCAAGCGGGTATCCGTTACCAAGAAAAGGCAGTGCCTCAAAAGTCTCTTCACCGATCGGCCACATTCCATCAAATGTATAACGTGTATAACCGTAAGCAACAAGTAATCCTCCAAACGTTAAGGCATCTGAAACGAGGAAGAACCACATCATTAATTTACCATAACTTACGCTGAAAGGAGAAACCTTGCCTTTCCATGACGCAGTAATATCAATTTCTTTAGAAGCGTGTCCTGACATTGTTAAGAGTTTTTTGCAAGTTTAATGAATAAAAACCAAAAATAGTAATAAATATATCCATAAAACACCTAAAAAGTGCCAGAATATTGAACCGGCCTTGAGAGACATCGCGTTTTTTTCAACTATCTCTCCTGTAAATGAACGTTTTGTCATTATCAGTAGCCATATAACCCCTGCCAAAACATGTAGCAAATGCAGCACAGTTATAATGTAAAAATAAGCCGTACTTGTATCTTTGTTACCGCGCAATAACTTGTTCTGATAATTCGTAGGTAGCTCCTGACCATTCAAATATAACTTCCTGTTCTTATAATCTAATTCTTTCCCATTATAAAGGAGTTTAAAATCTTTCCCCATCTCACCTTTCATGAAAAAATCAGCCCTATTGTCCACTATATTTCTCGCAAGAAAAACGAGTCGTTCATAATCAAGGAGCTCAATCGGATCGCCGTTGGGTAAAAAGAACTGACCGTTGACAAGCGAAACCGGTTCGCCCTTGTAATAAAGGATGTAATCACCATATTCAATGCCATCGAGATTGTTGCGTTCCTTGGTTAAAAACTGACCGGCAAAAGACTGTAAGTCATCCAGTTCTTCTCCCTTTAAAACTTCACCTTTGTATGCATACTGATTATTTATAACCTCGAGAAATGCCCCGTCTTTCTTAATCTCATAATAATCTCCGTAGCGTCCGTCGCTTACGATAATCCGAGACACCCAGTGGGCTCCGCGCTCCACCAACTTTTGATAACCCATAAACTGGAATATGGCGAACAATATCCCAAGAAACAGGGTTGTCAGAATGTATATCCTCGTTGAGCCGGTCTTTTTTGCTTTGGCTGACTTCAAACCAAGCCACAAGGTAATACTGCTCACAACAATAAGAACCGTACTGATATAAAATGCATCAGGCAGGTCTATTTTGATCCAGAAACTATCTCCCATTGACACAATGTAGGCTGACGTAAATCCAGCGAACAACATCGTGATACTGAAAACCGTTACCCAAACGAGATTCTTCTTGGTTTTCTCTACGACCTCGGGAGAATAAGATTTCTCAAATTTATCTTTCATTTTTCAATCATTTTCAATCTAAACAACCTTCAGACAAAATTTCTCTTCCTAACCGTTGAAAAAGAAATATTTGTCAATTACATATACAAATTGCACCAGCGGAAGATAAATAAAGGAGGCAAACATCAATTTCTTCGCATCCTTATCTTCCAGGGTGAGGTATAATTTGTAGGCGATCAGGAAAAATAACAGTCCCAAAACCGAAACGGCCAACACGCTAAAAATACCCACCAGATCCAGCACCCAAGGAAAAAGGGAAAAAGGAATAAGCATCAGTGCAGAAAAGGCAATTCGGAATGCAGATGTTTTGCTCTTCCCGGAGCCTGAGGGCAGCAAATAAAAACCTGCCTTTTGATAGTCTTCATGTGATATCCATGCAATTGCCCAAAAATGGGGAAGTTGCCAAACAAACTGAACAAAGAAAAGAGCTCCTGGCATTGGTCCAAACTCATTGGTTACCGCTATAGCTCCAAGCATGGGAGGAATTGCACCGGGAAAAGCTCCTACGATCACTGCCCAGGGGGTAACACGTTTTAAAGGAGTATAAACAAAGGCATATGAAATGTAAGCAATAAGCCCAAGCATCATGGAGTTTGCGTTGAGCTGCCAGAGCATCCAGGAACCTGCAACAAGGCTAATTACAACCACAAAAAAAGCCTCGAACATTCCCATATTCCCTTTGGGTAAGGGGCGATTCTTCGTGCGATTCATCATGATATCAAGATTCTTCTCCAAAATCTGGTTCGTGCCATTGCTGGCAGCTGTAACCAGGATTCCACCTACAAGCAGATAAGTGGCTTCTTTCCATGATCCACCACCAGCAAAAAGAAATCCGGAGAGTGCGGAAATTATTACTGAAAACGAAAGCCGAAACTTCGTAAACAGCATGTAATCTTTGATTTTCTGAGCAATATTCATCTCGCTGTTTTCGACCGCAGATTGTATCATTAATGATCAATCTTCGAACGAGCCAAAATTAGTCATTATTTGCTGACCGGACATGAATATATGAAGAATTTAAAGGGGGTAAAACTCCTACGGAACACTTTCCGGAACAGTTTTATATCATCTCGACAAAAAGATTCTCACCTTCTTTTTCTACCTTGATAAGTTCATGTTTTCTCAAACCTTTCAACCCTTTATCCCACTGCTTGTTACTCAGTCCGGATTTATCCCTGAGTTCCTCAAGCGACATTTTCTCTTCCTTTTGAAGCAGGTCGAAAATTAGTTGTTCGTTTTCGTTCAGGGCAGGCCCTCCGGTTTCAAACTTCTCAGGTTTCATTTGCGGGAAAAACAGAACCTCCTGTATAGAGCTGTTGTTGGTAAGAAGCATAACAAGGCGGTCGATTCCTATCCCCATTCCTGAGGTAGGAGGCATTCCGTATTCCAGCGCTCGCAAAAAGTCCTGGTCGATAAACATGGCTTCATCGTCACCTTTCTCTGAGAGTTTAAGCTGTTCTTCAAATCTTGCACGTTGTTCGATAGGATCATTGAGCTCTGAGTAAGCATTTGCTACTTCTTTACCGTTGATCATTAATTCAAACCTTTCTGTAAGGGAAGGATCGTTTCTGTGTTGCTTACACAAGGGGGACATTTCCTTTGGGTAATCGATAATAAAGGTAGGCTGGATATACTTTCCTTCGCATTTCTCACCAAAAATCTCATCGATCAACTTACCAACACCCATTGTTTCATCCACCTCAATTTTCATATCCCGACAAGCCTTTCTTAATTCATCTTCCGACTTGTTTTTGATATCAAAACCTGTAAACTCAATGATTGCCTGTCGCATGGTAACTCTCCTGAAAGGTGCCTTCAGTGAAATATTCTTATCACCCACTTTAATTTCTGTCGAACCGCACACATCCATTGCAACCTTTTCTATCATTTGTTCGGTGAACTCCATCATCCAGTTGTAATCTTTATAAGCCACGTAGATCTCCATGACAGTAAATTCCGGATTATGTGTTCTGTCCATACCCTCATTCCTGAAATCCTTTGCAAATTCATAAACTCCTTCAAATCCACCAACAATCAACCTCTTAAGATAGAGCTCATTGGCAATTCTCAGGTATAATGGTATGTCCAGGGCGTTATGGTGGGTAACGAATGGTCGTGCCGCAGCGCCGCCCGGGATAGGCTGTAAAATAGGGGTTTCCACCTCGATATATCCTTTGGAGTTAAAGAACTCCCGCATTGCATTCATTGTTTTACTCCTTTTAAGGAAAGTTTCTTTCACATGCGGATTCACAACAAGATCAACATAACGTTGTCTGTAGCGCTGTTCGGGATCCGTAAAAGCGTCATGTACATTTCCGTCGGCATCGGTTTTTGGTAAGGGCAACGGCTTGAGAGCCTTCGAAAGCATGGTAAATTCTTTCACCATTACAGTTATCTCACCTACCTGTGTCTTAAATAATGTTCCCTTGACACCGATAAAATCACCGAGATGAAGCATTTTCTTAAAAACATCGTTGTACATGCCTTTATCCTCATCCGGGCAGAGTTCGTCACGATTAAAATAGACCTGCACCCTGCCTTTCTCATCCTGAAGTTCACCGAATGAAGCTTTACCTTGAATCTTTCGGCGCATAAGCCTTCCTGCAATCGTTACTTCCAATCCTTCCTGATAATTCTCCTCAATATCCAGGGATTTATGTGAAACGGGGAAAAGTGCAGCCGGATATGGCTCGATCCCGTAGTTACGCAGTTTTTGCAGGGTTTCTCTTCTCAAAATCTCCTGATCAGAAAGTGAAGCTGTACTCATTCCTAGATTGTTTTTAAATTGCTTTGAAGGGGCAAAGATAAAGATTAAGCAGCAGTCTTTTATAAGTTTGATAGTAAAATCCTCGAATATCTGTAACAAGAAAAAAGCGAGTGAATATTTCCACTCGCTTCAATCAAATTATTTTAAGTTGATCTATCGGATCACAAGTCTTTTCACCTGCTGAGAACCGTTGGTAGTAACTCTAACCAGGTAGATACCTGACTGAATTCCTTCTGTGTCGAGCATCACGAGGTTTCTACCGGTCTCTGCCATTATGTTCATGACATTTACAACCTGTCCCATAGCGTTCAAAACTTCTACTTTTGCAGCTTGAAGGCTTTTCACATGGAATACTACATTTGCCTCATCAGTCGCAGGATTCGGATAAACCTCAAACCCTGTAAGTTCAGCTCCTTCTTCATAAACAGAAAGCGGATCGTTTGCCGAACTTCCTGAATAAATATTGATATCATCCAGGAAGAAATTGTTTCCTCCGTCTGCCTCAAATTCAAACCTCACACGGAAGTTATCCGTCCAGTAAGAACTTGTAACGTTAGACATGTGAACTGTTGTCCAGTCGTCCTGAGAACTCGGCTGCCATGAACTCGTTGCTGTAATATCACCCAGATTTGCACCTTTCAATGTTTTACGTTGTGCCCAGTTGGCTCCACAATCATTTGAGATAAATACTCTTAACCATTCCTCATTTGCAGACGATCTGTTTCTGTAAGCATATCTGAAAGACAGTGTTACTTCACTGGTAATCGAAGAAAGGTCCACAGGACTTGAGATCAAATTATCTACATTTCCTGCAGGCTGACCAAAGTTGTTTAATCGTACGCTCTTGGTGCCTGTATGACCTATATTATTTTCCATGATGAATCCATTACCGCTTGGATTCTCAACAAACCATGGCGACGAAGAAAGGCTTGAATAAGATTCAAATCCTTCGACGAAAGGAAGAACTACGCTTTCATCCAGAACACGTATATAAGCTGTTTTTGTCTCAGAATCAGAGATGGTTCCATCGGTTGCTGTTAGCGTAACCTCATACACACCGGGTGTATTATAGACAATCGTTGGATTCTGATCCGTAGAAGCAGAAGGCATTCCACCGGGAAAAGTCCATTGCCATCCCGTTGGACCATGATAAGAATAATCTGTAAATGTTACAGCCTGTCCGGGACAAACAACCAGCTGGTCAGCACCAAAGTTTGCCTTGCACATTGTCTCAGGTTCGTTTACACCCGTATTGTTCAGGTTTTGTGTTGTATGCAGGTTACTTCGACCTCCTACGCTTGAGTTAAGCGCGGCGTGCATTCTTGCTTTTTGCCCCAACGTAAACATTTTGGAACAGTAGGAATATTCCATGTAATTTTCAACATTGTCTTTGCCTGAATTACACGTTGCTCCCTGTAAATTACAGCTTGTCCAGCCAATTGTATTCGGAGTATCATTTATTCCATCATCTTCATTACAATTCGTAGAAACACCGGGATTATTGCTGTTTCCCCAGGTGTGTGGAAGATCAAACCAGTGTCCTGCTTCATGAGTCATTGTTCTGCTTGTTCCTACAGATGATGTTCCGATACTTCCTACGTAGTTATGTAATACATGTATTCCATTACCCATTCCGGAACCCACCCAGTTAGAAGGGCGGAAAGTGTATCCTGCTGCTCCACCTATATCTCCCGCTACGAAGACATTCAAGTATTCATCTCCCGGCCAATTGCCGTGTTCATTCTGTACTACAGAAACTCTGTCATTTCCACTACCGCCGTATGTGAGGGTGGAGTAGGTACGTGTAATTCCATTGTGACAGTTACCGTTCGGATCACGCTTAGCAAGCTTAAACTCAATTTCAGCATCAGCTACAATAGGAAGAAACTCCGACTGAACGTTAGCAGCATCAGCGTTTAGTTTCTGATAATCATCGTTCATGATTCGGATACAGTCTTCAATCTGAGCATCGGATATATTCTCAGGACCACCCGCATGTATAATGTGGAATACTACCGGTATGGTATACTGTACAGCTCTTGCGCCTGAATTTGTGGCTAGTTCAGGGTGGGCCTGAATGAAATTCTGAAGTTGTTGTTGATAGGCAATTCTATCTGCCTCATAGGCCTGTCTTTCAGCCGGTGTAAGCGACTCAAGAAATTCCTGATGCTTTTCGTCGGTATGACAAGGATATGCTTCCTGAGCGGAAACGGAAAAAGTAAGTCCGATAGCGGCAGAAAGTGTAAATAATATTTTTTTCATATTCGGGTTTTATATATTTAGCTTCATAAAATTAAACTATATGTAGGCAAATGCCAAAATCATTATTTAAACGGTTGTATTTATTGATTAAATGCACCTTCAACCTAATGAATGACTATTTTTCTAATCGTTTGGCTTCCTTTTCCTCCTTGCATATTTATCACATATACACCTTCGGATAACGCAGATACATCTAGTAGCACAAGGTTTTTTCCGGACTGAGCCAGCACCTTTTGAGCGAGCACTTCTCTTCCGTCTGCGCTAAAAATGCTTACGATTACCTCTTTCTGTTCGGAAGCACTAAAAGAAACATGTATGGTTTGATCGGCGGGATTTGGATAAATACTTAGCTGTTCCAGGGGATTAAGTTCTCCTGCACTCAACACTATATCATTTGACGGAGCTCCTTCATAGATATTGATGTTATCAAGGAAAAAATTGTTTCCTCCATCATTTTCAAACTGAAATTTGACTCTGAAATCGTTTACCCAGTATGCGCTTGTAACGTTCGTCATATGAACCGTAACCCATTCATTATCATTCCCGGGAAACCAGGGATCAGTGGCAATAATTTCTCCGAGGAGATCTCCTTTAAGCGTTTTACGTTGAGCCCAGTTCTCACCGCAATTGTTTGAAATGAAAACCCGAAGCCATTCTTCATTGGCCGCTTGTCTCTTGCGATAAGCATAGCGAAAAGAAAGTGTCATCTGACCACTAACTCCGGAAAGGTCGATCGGAGAAGAAATAATTTCATCCATGCCTCCTATGGGCTGATCGAAATTCATTAGTGCAGCACTTTTACTTCCGGATAATCCGACATTACCTATTTCAAAAGCGTTATCGCTACCGAAATTATTGGTCACCCAAAAAAGATCGGGAAGACTAGTTACCGACTCAAAACTCTCATAAAAAGGCAATGGAACTGAATTCCCCAAAACATGAATGAAGAATGATTTGGTTTCCGTCGCCGAATTATTGCCGTCAGAAACGGTAAGGGAAACCTCAAAAACACCCGGTGTATTATAGATCACGGAAGGATTTTGAAGGTTTGAGGTGGCCGGTGTACCTCCCTGAAAAGTCCAACTCCGGCTCGTAATTCCATGGTATGACAAATCAGAAAAATCAACAGTTTCTCCGAGGCAGATCACCGTTTTATTGGCATCAAAATCTGCCTTACAGAGCACTTCAGGTGCGTTTACTCCTGTGGCAATTAAATTAGCAGAGGAGGTAAGGGAAACAAAATTTGATATAGTCTCAAAATTATTCTGCATCAATGCTTTCTGTCCTTCTGAAAACATTAGTCTGCACGAATTGTAACTCATATGATTTTCATTCATATCAAGTGCGTCCAGACCATAAAAATCATTCACAGGAACATCATTACAGGAATTGTTGGAAGGAAGACAGCCCCAGATAGCTTCAGCCACAGGAGGAGTATCACAAATATAATCACCGCTAAAATTACAATCCGAAGAATGGCAACCGTCCTGAAAGGTATGAAACAAACCACAAATATGACCCATTTCATGAGTTAGCGTTCTCCCTCCATTGTTGGCTGCGGTTCCTATTCTTCCTATACGATCGTGCCGATTCAAAATTCCATGACCGGGACCCCAATTATTATAGGGGAGATAAGCATATCCCAGTGTAGTTCCTGTTCCACTGCCTCCAATGGAATTCACCACCCAAATATTCAGGTAAGAATCGTTTGGCCATGCATCCAGACCACCATTGGCGGAATATTTACAGTCTTCTCCTGCATTATTGGTCAGTTGCGGAGCAAATTTCCTTTGAACACCGTTGGTGCAATTACCGTCGGGATCAATTTTAGCAAGTTTGAACTCAACCTGAACGTCAGCATGTATCGGTGCAAACGGAGCGTCGGAAGTATTTCTAATCTGACCGGCATCGAGGTTAAGTGCTGCAAAATCTTCATTCATGACATCCAGTCCGCTCTGAATCTGTTCCATGGAGATGTTTCCTGCTCCTCCATCATGAATGATGTGAAATACAACTGGAATTGTGTAAATAGCAGATTTAGAAGATGGGTTCTGGGCTGCCTGTAAGCGAATTTGCTCTATTTTATGAGCGATCTCCTCCAAAAAATGAGGATTACTTTGCATCTCCTCTTCCAAGATAGGATCAAACCCACACCAGTTTCCTTCCTGACTGTGGATTGGACCGATAAAACAAATAAGTAAAATAAAGGGGAAAATGTATTTCATAATTTCAGAATGAGCGGACAAAATAGTCCTAAATGTTGCCTTTTACAAATTAAAGACGTAAATAACCCACAAATGGTTGAAAAATTACATTTCGTACCTGCAGACTCCAAAACGCAAAAAGGGGTTTACCATGCGGTAAACCCCTTTCTTACAAAATATTAATGTTTAATTATTCAATGCCTCAGCACCACCAACTATTTCAAGAATTTCGTTGGTAATAGAAGCCTGGCGAGCCTTGTTATATTCCAAGGTAAGATCTCTCTTAAGTTCACCGGCATTATCGGTAGCTTTATGCATTGCTGTCATTCGCGCACCGTGTTCCGCAGCATGTGAATCCAAAACAGCCTTGAATAACTGTAATTTCAAGGTTTTAGGAATTAAATCTTTAACGATCTCCACTTTTGAAGGCTCAAAAATGTAATCACCTGACGATTTCGCTGAGTTTTCTTCAGACGGCTCAATGGGTAACAACTGTTCAGCCTGTACTTCCTGTACCGCTGCATTCTTGAATTGATTGTAAACGATCACTACTCTATCGTATTTCTCATTTACAAAACTTTCCATTGCATATTCTGCGTGAGCAGCCACCCGAGCGAAAGTAAGATCGTTGAAGACATCCTCAGCAGATCCCAGTTTATCTGGACGGACAGTCAGGCCACGATTTTTAAAAGCATCGTTCACCTTTTTACCAATTGTAAGAACCTTAACTTCTTTGCCTTGATATTCTTCCTTCAAAAGAACATTGATTCTTTTCGTGATATTGTTGTTAAATCCACCGCAAAGACCACGATTCGAGGATATACCGATAATAAGAACGTTTTTTATGTCTCTTTCTTCCGCATATTTGTTCTCCGAAAGATCAAGTGTTCCACTAACATTGCGAAGAATCTCCTGCAGTTTCTGGGCATAGGGCCTCAACTGGGTGATCGCATCCTGTGCTTTTCGCAATTTTGCAGCCGACACCATCTTCATTGCAGAAGTTATCTGCATTGTTGAACTTATCGAAGTTATACGACTTTTTATTTCCTTTAAATTCGCCATTTGTCTTTTACAAAATTAGCCTGGTGCAATAACGGATTAATATTTCGATGCGATCTCTTTAGCAACTTTAGCAAGTGTTTGAGTTGCCTCATCAGTCAACTTACCGGCTTTCAGTTCATTCATCACATCTTTATGCTTTGCATCCAGATAATCCAGATATTCTTGTTCAAAATCTTTCACTTTATTTACAGGAACATTTTGAATAAGTCCTTTGGTTCCTACGTAAATGATCGCAATTTGTCTTTCTACCGGGTAAGGATCACCTTCATCTTGTTTAAGGATTTCAACGTTTCTGGCCCCTTTATCAAGAACATTCTTTGTAGCTGTGTCGAGGTCTGAACCAAATTTAGCAAATGCCTCAAGTTCACGATACTGTGCCTGATCAAGTTTCAACGTTCCCGCTACTTTTTTCATCGATTTAATCTGAGCAGCACCTCCCACACGCGATACTGAAATACCTACGTTAATAGCAGGACGAATACCGGAGTTGAAAAGATCAGAATCCAGGAATATCTGCCCGTCGGTGATGGAGATCACATTTGTCGGAATATACGCAGATACGTCACCGGCCTGAGTTTCAATAATAGGAAGCGCCGTTAAAGAACCACCCCCTTTGATCTTGTCTTTCAACGAATCTGGTAGATCGTTCATTTGGGAAGCGATCTTGTCATCGTTGATGATCTTCGCTGCACGCTCGAGCAATCTTGAGTGCAGATAGAAAACGTCACCCGGATAAGCCTCACGACCCGGAGGACGACGAAGTAGCAGTGATACCTCACGGTAAGCAACGGCCTGCTTCGAAAGGTCATCAAATACGATCAGCCCTGGTCTTCCCGTATCACGGAAATATTCTCCAATGGCTGCACCTGTCATCGGAGCAAAGAACTGCATTGGAGCAGGATCTGAAGCGTTAGAAGCAACTACTGTAGTGTAAGCCATCGCACCCGCTTCCTCGAGTTTCTTAACTATACCTGCAACCGTGGATCCCTTTTGTCCAACGGCAACGTATATACAATGTACCGGATTACCGGCATCATAAAATTCCTTTTGATTGATAATGGCATCGATTGCCACAGTAGTTTTACCGGTCTGACGGTCACCAATAATCAACTCACGCTGACCTCTTCCAATAGGGATCATTGCATCGATAGCCTTGATTCCTGTCTGTAACGGTTCAGCTACAGGCTCTCTGAATATTACCCCGGGAGCTTTACGTTCGATAGGCATTTCGAAAAGTTCACCTTCGATCTTACCTTTACCGTCGATAGGATTTCCAAGCGTATCAACAACACGTCCAACGATTCCTTCTCCGACTCTCACAGAAGCAATACGACCAAGTCTTTTCACAGTATCGCCTTCCATTACTTCAGAAGAACGTCCGAGCAATACAGCACCTACGTTATCTTCCTCCAGGTTAAGTGCGATACCCTGTAGTCCGCCCTCAAATTCAATAAGTTCACCGTACTGAACCCCACCGAGTCCGTAAATACGTGCAATACCATCTCCAATCTGAAGAACAGTACCAACTTCCTGTAACTCCGCCTCCGATTTAAATCCCGAAAGCTGCTCTCTTAAAATTGCAGAAACTTCTGCTGGTTTTATATCTGCCATAATTTCTATTACTTTTTGTCGTGACTCAGCGTCACCAATTATCGTGTTAATCGTTGTTTTAATTCATTCAGTTGATGAGCGACACTTGCATCCACACGGATATCACCCATACGAACCACAAATCCGCCCAAAAGCTTAGGATCAACTTTCTCCTCAATCTCTATCGTACCATCAATTCCTTGCTTCAGTTTACTAAGAATCTGATTTCGTAAACCTTCTTCCATTTTAACGGCAGAAGTAACAGTCACAGGCACTATGCCGTTGACCTCCTTTACCTTAGCAATAAACTGCTCAGCAATCAGCGGCAATAGCATCTCTCTTCTGTTTTTGGTAATCAGGTGAATAAAACCTAGGGTTAATTCCTGAAAATCTTCAAAAACCTTATCGAGAATGTCATTTTTTCTGTTTGGATTGATGATTGGACTATTTAGAAAAACCATGAAATCCCGACTCTCAGCAACTGCCTTGATCAAAAACTCCATATCCCTCACAACCTCCTTGGTTACACCTTTGTCTTCGGTGATTTCCAATAAAGATTGGGCATATCGTCCTGCTACTTTGTAACCTTTCATCTTACTAGTTTAAACTGATATCTTCAGCAAGTTTAGAAGCCAATACTCTTTGTTTCTCATCAGAAGAGAGTTCTTCACGAATAACTTTTTCAGCGATCTCAAGCGCTACAGACGCTACCTGAGTCTTCAATTCAGTGATGGCTGCATTCTTTTCAGCAGTTATCGAAGCCCGTGCATTATTAAGCACTTTATCGGCTTCTTCCTTGGCCTTTGTCTTTGCTTCTTCAATTACTTTATTCGCCGTCTCTTTTGCCTCTTTGATCATTTGATCTCTCTCAACACGCGCTTCCTTGAGCAAATTTTCATTCTGTGTCTGCAGCTTTTTCATTTCCGCTTTTGTCTTCACGGCCATGTCCAATGCTTCCTGAATGTTTTCCTCGCGGTTCTTAACAGCGCTCAGAATCGGCTTCCAAATAAATTTAGCCAAGACAAACATCAATAAAAGGAAGACCAATCCGGTCCAAAATATCAGTCCTAAGTCTGGTGTAATTAAATCCATTTTTTATATACTTTATTCTTTTCTACACTTTTAAAAAACCTCCGCATAACCAACCGTTATGCGGAGATTAACCTTCTTTACTATCCTTGAAGCAAACCAACAACAACACCGAAAAGCGCAACACCCTCAATAAGTGCAGCAGCGATAATCATTGCAGTTTGAATCTTAGAAGTAGCTTCCGGTTGGCGAGCGATGGCATCCATTGCAGATCCACCGATTCTACCAATTCCCAATCCTGCACCTAGTACAGCGATTCCAGCTCCTACAGCAGCTAATCCAGTCATAACTATTTGTTTTTATAAAGATTACAAATTTAATAATGATGTTCTTCTTCTGCCACCGCCGTTCCGATGAACAGAGCAGATAACATCGTAAAAATAAACGCCTGTAAAAAGGCAACCAAAAGCTCCAAAACAGAGATAAACAATGCCATTGGAACAGACAAAAAGCCCCACGCCGAATTTTGGAACGTGAAGATAATTCCTATTAACGATAATATAATAATGTGCCCGGCAGTAATGTTCGCAAAAAGACGTATCATCAATGCAAAAGGCTTTGTAAATATACCAATTACCTCAACAGGTATCATGATGGGTAAAAGTGCCTTCGGTACGCCCGGAGTTGCAAAAATATGCTGCCAATAATGTTTGTTTCCGGAAATAAGTGTCAAAATCAAAGTAAGGGATGCCAATACCAGGGTGAAACTGATGTTCCCGGTAAGGTTCGCGCCCCCGGGAAAGATCGGAATCAAACCTATCATATTGTTGATCCAGATAAAGAAGAATGCCGTCAAAAGGAAAGGCATATATTTCTTGTATTTTTTCTCTCCGATATTCGCTCGGGCAATGTCATCACGCACAAATACAACAATCGGTTCAATGAAACGGGTTATTCCCTTTGGAGCAGAAAGTCCGTTCTTTTTATAGGTTGAGGCAGATGCCTTCAGCAATAAAAAGAGAAGAATTGCTGAAAAGATAAGCGCAAAAACATTCTTGGTAATAGAAAAATCAAGCGGTTTTGCATTTGTTGGGTGACCATGCTCAAAGTCCAAATCACCGGCAGCGTTGAGTTTGTAAATCTTTTCATGAACGATTCCATAACCAAGTTCAGGATTTACGATGTAATGATCTTCCTTTCCCTCTTTATTTTGAAAAGTTTTGATTTCTCCGTGATACAGTTTTGAAGACATAAAAACCTTCAAACCTCCGTCGATCAAAATAATAGGAAGCGGAATTACAACAGCACCTTCACCGTGATCAGGCCCCATGATGTGCCACTCGTGCGCATCCTTGATGTGATGCATGATCATTTCGTTCACATTAACCGGCTCCCCCTCTTCGGCTGAACTTGAAAAAGCAGGAGCTGAAATAAACAGTATCAAACTCCAAATGAATGCTTTAAGCGTTTTGTTCGACATCATTCCCAAATAGATAAAAGAATCGTTTGTTCAAATTTGGGTGCAAAGGTATATAATCTTTTAGAAAGGTCAATGTTTTTTGTTCTGTTTTGAGCAAAAAACAAAAGATATTCGACCACTTAATATAATTGACCCATGGATCGCTGTAAACTACTCCAAGAAAGAACAGTATACACCTTATGATTTTTCCTTTAACAGCTCAGGAAACTTCTCTTTAAACCTGTCAAACCGCGGATTAGAAACATTTTTAATATACGGATCGTTGGGGTGTTTCTTTTTATAATTCTGGTGATAATCTTCCGCCGGATAAAAACCATCAAATTTCACCACCTCTGTTGTAATCTTAGGATAAACATTCTCCTTCAATAGTTTATCAATGTATTGCTGAGCCAATTTCTTTTCCTTTTCGTTGCGATAGAATATGGCACTTCGGTATTGCTTACCAACATCAGGACCTTGTCGGTTGAGTTGTGTTGGATCATGTGAACCGAAAAACACCTTAAGCAGCGTGGGATAATCTATTTTGGTGGAGTCATAGTGAACCGCTACCGATTCAGCGTGATCCGTGAGCCCAGCACTCACTTTGGCATAGGTTGCGTTTTCTTTTTTTCCTCCACTGTATCCGGAGACCACATCTCCAACGCCTTTAACAGATTCGAAGATTGCTTCGACGCACCAGAAGCAACCGCTGGCGAAATAGGCTACTGCGTTGGTTTCTATTTTACTATCCGGGGAGTGTGAAACTTCACCCGAAGTACTTATTTCTTCTTGTGGTTCCGAGTTAGCATTGCATCCGAAGGCTAAAACTAATGCTAAAAGCAAAGGAAATATTCTTATTTGCATGATATTTTCTTTTATAAACGTCTGATATGGTGATTTAGTTTTTGGAGAAAAGATCTTTTACTCGCATTTGATTATTTTAGCCGGAGCAAAATGGTTATAGGAATAAATACAAGGTTTTTGCTGAGCCATAAAATGGAAGGCTTCGGCTGGTATACGTACGAAACGATATCGCGTATTGTCAAAAATCATCCTGAACACCAGTTCGTCTTCTTCTTCGACCGACCTTACGACGAATCGTTCATTTTTGCCGGGAACGTGACTCCTGTAATTTTGAATCCGCCTGCTCGTCATCCCATATTATTTAAAATTTGGTTCAATTATTCAGTAACACGGGCCTTGAAAAAGTATAAATGTGATGCTTTTATCTCTCCTGACGGGTATTTATCGTTAAAAACCAACCTTCCTCAGCTCGCTGTAATTCATGACCTGAATTTCGAACACAATCCCGATGACCTGCCCAAATCTGCGTTAAATTACCTGAAAAAATACTTCCCAAAATTTGCCAGAAAAGCAAATCGAATATGCACCGTTTCCAATTATTCCAAACAGGACATCATTGATAAATATGACGTTCCATCGGATAAAATTGATATCACCTACAATGGTGTTTCGGATATTTTTAAACCCCTCCCCGAAGATGAGCAAGCAAAGATCCGAAAACAGTTCTCTGAAGGAAATCGGTATGTGCTATTCGTTGGGGCGATTCATAAAAGAAAGAATCTTCAAAGGCTCATCAAGGTCTTTCATAGAATCAAAACCGAAACAGATCTTCCTCATAAACTTCTGATTGTTGGCGAACCTCTCTGGAAAAGCCAGAAAATTGAAATTACCGAGAATATAAAAAACTCAGTCAAATTCACGGGGCACCTTTCACCCGATCAGCTTGCGGGACTAATGGCAGCGGCAGATGTTTTTGCTTTTGTTAGTTATTTTGAAGGGTTTGGAATACCTCTTGTTGAAGCAATGCGGTCTGGTACAGCAGTACTTTCGGGCAATCTAACCGCTTTGCCTGAAGTTGGTGGTGATGCAGCACATTACTGTAATCCCTTGGATGAAGAGGATATATATCAAAAATTAATGGAATTACTCACAGACGAGCGTCTAAGAAAGAAACTGATTGAAAAAGGATTAGAGCGTTCAAAAATGTTTTCGTGGGATCAGACAGCTAATGATCTATGGAATTCATTCATAAAGATGATGCATTAATTCCATGCTCAGGTTTTAAAAAAAATCAGGCCGGAAAAACTTCCGACCCGATCTAAAGTAAATAATATGGGCTGTTAAAAGGATGTTTCTACATCATATATTTGACTTCAATTGCCAACCCATTTTTTTGTAAATCCATACTTTTAACCTGTTGAGGGATAGATACATTGCGGGTATAATAATCAAGGTAAGGAAAGTTGCGAAAGTCAGACCATAAATAATGGTCCAGGCCATTGGAGAAAAGAACATATTATTATCTCCACCTATGAATATGTTTGGATCATATTCTTTAACAAGACCTATAAAGTCAATATTCAGACCAATGGCCAGTGGTAAAAGTCCCAATACCGTAGTGATGGCCGTTAACAATACGGGGCGCAACCTAACCTCTCCTCCGCGTATAGTGGCTTTTACCACTTCTTTATCCGGCAGCTGTTCGTATTCCGTAAGTCCAAGTTCTTCCCTTCGGTTGCCACGAATGATGTTGGTGTAATCTATC
>JAWVYS010000033.1:0-30960 GCA_033722555.1 Brumimicrobium sp. | reverse complement strand
GGTGTGAAGGAAAAATACCCTTCTACCTCTTTAAACAAATTTGGTACTCTAATTGCATTGGAAGGTCCAAACGGAAATCTACTCGGATATGAACTTGACGTTTACCACACAGATACGGAAAATAAGGAGGAATCTAAAAAAACAACCGTTCTATTTAGCCCTTATCTCGAAATTGAAAAGCTAACAACTGAAAATACGAAATAATGAAAAAAATTGCGCTATTACTATCACTGACTTCAATATTATTTCATTCATCGCTACTGTTTTCTCAGCAAAATGAAAACCTGAGCGATGAGCAACTGGTACAGCGGTCCGTCATAAAGTGGGCTGACTCAACTTTCAAAGAATACAATGAACCCAGGTTTGAAAAATTCAGAGCGAATTATACCGATGAATATTTAATGGCCTCGTTACGCGTACAAGGTATCGATGAAAGAATTTCCGAGCTTAGAAGACAGTATACGTCGGGAAAATACACAGGAACAGAAGAGGAGTTCACCAGTACGATAGAGGAATTGAAGAAGAGAAAAAAAGAAGCCGAAGAAAAATTAAAGGATTTTTATCCGAAAGTAACCAATTATGCGGTGAATTTCTGGGCGAATATAAAACTGGATTCCGGCGTATTGAATTACGTGAATCACAAAATAGTACTTGACGAAAATTACAATGTCGTAAAAAGCAAAATAGTAGGAAATATAGGAGACAACACCAATGCCAAAATCTGGTATAAATAATCTTAATTTTCGCTGAAAATAATCGCTCCGTTTTGTGTTGAAAGGTCTGTTTTATCATCATCTGCATAAGGAAACCAATCCCCTTTGATCACTTTCGTATTCGGGGATAACTTCTTGCCCGACGTGTTTTGATTCAACAAAAGTAAATTTTCATTAAAGTAACGAATTTCCCATCCCTTCCTGCCGGGTGTAAGGGAGAAAAAATCTCCAATCCGAAAAGCTCGATCATTACGAACCTCAATAAACTCTGCCTCACTGCCCATTTTATCCTTATAACCTTCAACCATAAACTGATAGGAATCTGAAGAACCTTCATCATTCGACGGATAAAAACATAACATTTTCTCTCCTTCCTTCAGTACAACAAAGGGCTCGTAGTGATTAAAAACCACGAGCTCATCACTTGTTTTATTCAGTTCACGGTCAACAAGCAAAAGTATAGCAAGAATAAATACCAAATAAGACATTAGCCTGAAACCGATGATATTTCTCCGAACAGAGAAATATAGTAATCCAGTAATCGCCAGGTAGATCACTAAAACCATTAGAAGTCCCGGGTCATAACCCGAACTTATCTTAAACGGTAAGGTGTTGATCCATTCTATAAAACCATTAAGCACTGTGAAAATCAAGTCCGTTATATAACCGACAACGTCTGCCAAATAGGGTATCCAGTGAAAAATAAGGAGTACAATTGCCGCGATCAGGGCAGCAGCCGAAAGAATGATCAGTCCAAGATTTGTTAGAATAAAATAGTTTGGAAACTGATGAAAATAATACAGACTGAGGGGCATTGTCCCTATTTGAGCGGCGATCCCGAGAGCGGTCCCCTGCCAGAAATAATCGATCCATTTATTTCTTATCAAAAGTAAACCCTTGACTCGTTGATAAAAGAAAATGATTCCTAACATTGCGGCAAAAGACAACTGAAATCCGATATCAAACAAATAAAATGGATCTATCAATAAAAGAATAAGGGCTGAAAACAGAAGCGCATTTAGGTTGAAGAAGGGATAACCCTTCAACTGACCCACAGCCAGTATGCTAAACATCAATGTAGCTCTGAATACCGAGGCGGAAAGACCTGTCAGAAAGGCGAAACTCCAAACAACGATTAATGCAAAATAAATATACAGATTGCGTCTTCTAAGGAAGGAAACGCGAAAAAATATCCATTGCAGAAAACCGAGCAATATCCCAACATGCATCCCCGACACCGCCAGCACATGCATAGCACCCGCGTCCGCGAATTCATTTCTCTTCTCTTTGGTCAAGCTTGATTTATCTCCAAGTGCAAGGGCCGAGGCCACCCCGTAATTCTTCTCCTGGAGGTTCGTTTTGAATACAAGCTTGAAATATTCTCTTGTGTCCATCCAAAAATTGCTTAACAGTCCCCCGCGTTCATTTATTTTCACTTCGTCAGATGATAAAAAGCACATGTCACTGATTCCTTGCGTCTTCCAAAACGTTTCGGCATCAAACTCACCCGGGTTATTTTTATTGCGGATCTTTAACAGTTCAGGAGAAACGGTGATAAGCGATCCGAGAGGTATCATACCCGCCTCTTTTTTTACGTAGCAAAGTATTTTTCCTTCAGCGATAACCGATCTGTGGTCACCGACGACCGTTTCTAAATGGAAAATCATTTTGTTGTAATCCCCTTTTCCCAATTCAAATTCCTCTACTGTACCTATGAGTTGATCCCCCGGAAGAAATTCCTTAGAAAAATGATGTGTCATGTTTGTACTTATCGCCGAGGAATAGCCTAACACGCCGGAAAACAGAAACACCATCAAAACAGAAATTCCGATCACTTTTCTCAAGAAAATTGTCTTTCTTCCAAAGCGTATTAAACAAAGTGAACTCAGCAATAAAAAAGCCCAAAGAGTAAAGGCAATTATCCAGGCAGGTTGAAGATAATGAGCAATCAATACTCCACAAATAAAGGACACCAGCAGTTTGAAAGTCTGATTTCGAGCAAGCATTAAATCTCTTTAGCAAAGAATAAATATAAGATATTTTTCAAGCTTATTTGTTTCTCGAATATAAAAGCTAAATAGCTAAGATTTAAATTGTTCAAATAAAAAGTTATTTAACTGATTGCTGAGAATTTCATTTTTCTTGATTATCTTTAGCTCTCATAAACCGATATTACAATTAAAATGAACAAGTCCACATCAGCCCTATTTATTGTTGCAGCAACACTATCATTAACAGCCTGTAAAAGTGAGGAAGGAAACGAAAAAAAAGATGCTCCTTTGAAACAAGGTGTTATTGAGGTAGACACAACAGACGTGTTTCACTCCGATCAGTACGAATTCGTTTTACCAAGGCCTTTCGCACTTGCTGCGTCTTTTGAGGAAGCCGGGTTAAAATTCGATGCCGGAAGAATGAATAGCCTTGAAAACCTTGAAAACTATAAAACAGAGGGAAAGCAGTTGCTCAATTTCGGTGTTTACAGCACAGACCTGGTTTATACGATCATCAATGATCAGCCTCAGCTTTCGATTAAGTATTTTGAAGGAATTAAAAAACTGGCGGATAAGATAGGAATGGGCAAGATTTTTACAGAGGACGAACTGGCTCTCAAGATTGAGAAAAACATCGCCGATCGCGAGATGATGGAAGACCTTCTCATTGATGTTCACGAAAAATCTCAGGAATACCTTCAGAACAATCAGATGCGCTATTTAACGGCCATTCAGTTCGCAGGGGCATGGATTGAAGGAATGTATCTGGCCTCCTTCGACATTCTGGGAAAAGATCCGAAGATCATTGGTCACAAAGTAGCGGATCACATGACGCTCCTAAAGAATACCATTCAGGGTCTCGAAGCTTATAAAGACAGGGATCAGGATCTTCAGGAAGTCCTAGATGCCCTGAAGGGTTTACAGGAAACCTATAATAATCTTTCCTCCGTTCAAAAAGCAAAAGGGATCCCTGATCTTTCGATGGCCGATATTCAGATCATAGAAGATGAGATCAGAAAAATCAGAACATTAATTGTTGCCTAAAAAACTTGTACTATGAAAACTTTTCTGTTGGTTACAATCGCATTTTTTCTCCAGGTGGCGGCCTTTGGTCAGGATGAACTGGTAAATAAAATGAATGAAGCGAAAAAAACGCTCAAAGATGATCTCGGCGACCTGAATTATGATGGCTCAAAATCGACCTATTTTCAAGTAGGAGACAAACTAACTTTCAAAGAGGTGGAAGTTGCGGTTTTTTTAAGAGACAATTATCATCTGCTTTTCAACGGTCATCCGGCGCCATCGAAAGTTACGTTACGTATCTACGACAAACCGGCAGAAAATCCCGATCGAATCATGCTGTATGAGGTAAAAAATATTTCCGGCAAAAGGAAAACGATTACGGTTGAAGAATTAAAGAAACTTTATGCCTATTACGTCGAAGACCCAAATACCCTAAGGTCTGTGTATATTGATTATGAAATTCATAAAGGTAAAAAGGCTCGGGGAGGAATTGTTCTCGTTCTCGGATATTAATGACTGATTTTTTGAATCAAAATGAAAATCCTTCGTATCCCGGAGGATTTTTTCTTTGAACCGAATTATTCCCTAATAAAAATGAGGATTTAAATCATTCTCGTATTTTTGCATTACATTTTTCAGAAGATTATATGAACATAAAAATCACACTTCCTGACGGAACGATAAAAGAAGTTGAAAAAGGGACAACTCCAATGGATGTTGCTCAAAACATCAGTGAGGGTCTGGCACGAAACGTACTGGCCGCCGAAGTGAATGGAGAGGTAATCGATTCTATGCGTCCACTGGAGAAGGACAGTGATTTAAAATTACTTACCTGGAATGATCAGGGAGGCAAATCAACCATGTGGCACTCGTCGGCACATTTGATGGCTGAGGCCCTTGAATTTCACTTCCCGGGAATAAAGCTGGCAATAGGACCTCCCATAAAAAACGGATTCTATTATGACGTCGACTTCATGGATTACACCTTTACCGAAAAGGATCTGGAAAAGGTTGAACAAAAGATGAAGGAACTTGCCAAACAGAAAAATCCATATATACGGCAGACGATTTCAAAACAGGAAGCCATCGAATATTTCCAAAAGAAGGAAGATCCATATAAACTAGAACTGTTGCAGGATCTCAAAGACGGTGAGATCACTTTTTACACACAGGGAGAGTTTACCGATCTCTGTCGTGGTCCCCATATTCCTCATACGGGTTATATAAAGGCGATCAAACTAACCTCAATTGCCGGAGCGTACTGGCGCGGGGATGAAAAAAACAAACAGTTAACGCGTATTTACGGAATAACATTCCCTAAAAATACCGAACTTCAGGAATATCTGGAAAAACTGGAACTTGCCAGACAGCGGGATCACAGAAAGTTGGGTAAGGAACTGGAACTCTTTACTTTTTCCCAGCGTGTTGGTCAGGGACTTCCATTATGGTTGCCTAAAGGTGCCGCACTTCGTGAAAGGCTCGAAAACTTTTTGAAAAAGGTACAAAAAGAACATGGCTATGAACAGGTTATTTCACCGCACATCGGAAACAAGGAACTATATATTACCTCCGGACATTATGCCAAGTATGGGGAAGATTCATTCAAGCCAATCAATACACCGGATGAGAACGAAGAGTTCCTTCTGAAACCGATGAATTGTCCACATCATTGTGAGATATACAGAGATAAACCACATTCTTACAAGGATCTTCCTGTTCGTTACGCCGAATTCGGAACGGTTTATCGCTACGAACAAAGTGGTGAATTGCACGGGCTAACGCGAGTTCGTGGATTTACGCAGGATGATGCTCATATTTTCTGTACACCCGAACAGGTTAAAGGAGAGTTCCAAAGTGTGATCGATATAGTACTGTATATCTTTAAAACACTGAAATTCGAGAATTTTACGGCTCAGATTTCGCTGCGTGATAAAGAAAACAGAGATAAATACATCGGAAGCGACGAAAACTGGGAAAAAGCTGAAAGAGCGATTCAAGAGGCGGCTAAAGAAAAAGGACTGAAGACCGTTGTTGAATACGGAGAGGCCGCTTTCTACGGACCTAAACTGGATTTCATGGTTGAAGATGCTTTGGGGCGTCAGTGGCAATTGGGAACCATTCAGGTGGATTACACCCTTCCTGAGCGTTTTGAGCTCGAATATACGGGAAGTGACAATCAGAAACATCGACCGGTAATGATCCACAGGGCTCCATTCGGTTCGATGGAAAGGTTTGTAGCTGTATTGCTTGAACATTGCGCAGGTGAATTCCCGTTGTGGTTAACTGCTGAACAATATGCCATTTTGCCTATCAGTGAAAAATATAATGAATACGCCAAAAAAGTTTCTAAAGTCCTAAATAATTACGATATTCGCGGATTCGTTGACGACCGAAATGAAAAGATAGGAAAGAAAATCCGTGACGCAGAAACGGGTAAAATTCCTTTCATGCTCATTGTTGGTGAACAGGAGGCTGAGAGTAATCAGGTTTCCGTACGTCAGCGCGGAGAAGGAGATTTAGGTGTTATGGAGCTTGAAGGCTTCGCAAAAATTGTAAATAAATTAGTTGAAGAAGAACTGAACAATGCGAAACCAAATGCATAGTTGAGTTTATAAAATGAATAAATGAGAAAACCGAAACAGAGATTTCAGCCCAGAAGGCAAGAAGATCCGAATAGAATTAATGAACGCATTCGGGTTCCAAAAATAAGACTGGTTGGCGAAGGCCGTGAACCAGAAGTGCTTGACACTAGAGTAGCGTTAAAAATGGCAGAAGATGAAGGCCTGGATTTGGTCGAAATCTCTCCAAATGCTGATCCTCCGGTCTGCAAAATCATGGATTACAAGAAATTCTTGTATAACCAGAAAAAGAAAGAAAAGGAACTTAAAGCAAAGCAATCGAAGGTCGTTATTAAAGAAATTCGTTTCGGTCCGAATACGGATGATCACGATTTCAATTTTAAATTAAAGAACGCAGAGAAGTTTTTGAAGGAAGGGTCTAAAGTAAAAGCATTCGTGTTTTTCCGAGGTAGAACGATTGTGTTTAAAGACAGAGGGGAGATCCTACTGCTGCGCTTTGCTCAGGAACTCGCAGATTACGGAGCTTTAGAGCAAATGCCGAAACTGGAGGGTAAAAGAATGACAATTATGATAAATCCCAAAAAAGGGAAATAAAGATAAGTGGTGAGTTAAACTTTAAATTAAGAGAAGATGCCAAAAATGAAAACAAAATCCAGTGCCAAGAAGCGATTCACGGTAACAGGAAGTGGTAAGATTAAAAGAAAGCACGCTTTCAAGAGTCATATCCTTACCAAAAAAACAACAAAACAAAAACGTAATTTGACGCACGACACATTGGTGGATAAAGCCGATGAGCCGAATATCAAGATACAACTTTGTATGAAGTAAAAAAAACTCTGTCATGGCGACAGATGGTTAGTATTTAAACCCGGTACCGAGTAACTAAGCCTTCTGCAATAGAGAAGCACTTTTTACCAAAAAACATTAAAATTATGCCAAGATCAGTAAATCATGTAGCGTCCAGAGCAAGAAGAAAAGCAGTAATGCAGCTTGCTAAGGGTTATTATGGAAGAAGAAAAAACGTTTGGACAGTAGCGAAAAACGCTGTTGAAAAAGGTTTGGTTTACGCCTACGAAGGACGTAAACAGAAAAAGAGAAATTTCCGTTCTCTCTGGATTATGCGTATAAACGCAGGTGCCAGACAACACGGATTGAGCTATTCTCAGTTCATGGGTAAACTCAGTAAAAGCGGAATCGAACTGAATCGTAAGACTCTGGCCGATTTAGCAATGAATAACCCTGAGGCGTTTAAAGCAATAGTTGACGCTGTCAATAAATAAAAAGATTACAACTCACTACCAAGAGCCGGATTTATCAGTGATAAATCCGGTTTTTTTTGCTCAGGTCCCAACATTTGACTTCCTATACAATAGGTTTCCGATCCCGATAAAATCCTAAGCAAAGTAAATTTATTAAAACAGAAGCGCTCTCTTTTTCCAATCAATTTTGTATTTTTGCAGTCCGTTCTTAAAAATGCCCACGTGGTGAAATTGGTAGACATGCAATCTTGAGGGGGTTGTGCACTCTGTGCGTGCTGGTTCGAATCCAGTCGTGGGCACCAATAAAATAATAGACCCGATGAAAACTCATCGGGTTTTTTAATACCCTTTTTTTAGGTTACCTTCACAATTTTCTTATTTTTATTTCTTCAAAATCATAACACTCAACAATGAAACTTCTAGACATCCTAAACAAGACTAATACCATTGAGAAAACTGCATTTTTCAAAACCATTAGCACCCTTATTGAGAATGAAGACAATACTGAAGAAATTGACGAGATTTTAAACGATAATCGCCAAATTAAAGAACTCGAATACGAAAGAATAGCAAAGGTTTTCAATCTTCTAAAAAATTCATTTCAAGCTGAATTAAAAGAAGAGCTCGCTAACAATTTATCACAGTTAGATATTTTCATTGATATTTTAATAAGAGACGGGAATAATATACTCGACAGTATTTGGTTTGAAGAAATATACAAACGAGAAATACAACAACTCTCAAATTCAAGTAAGGAATTCATTGAACTAATAATAAATGAATCAAAGGAGCTAGATTCTAATCGTTTGAGAGATTATAATATTTACAGAAAATGTGTTTCCACAGCATATAAAAATGATACATCTAACAACATTGACAATAAAGTCACTACCGATGAATACTCTATACTTCAAACCTTGGCCGAAGAATTAGAATTGTCAAACGAAGAAATACGCCTTATTAATTTCAGTATCGTTCCTCTTCAACCATTGTCGTTAGAAAATATCATAAAGGAACTTAAGGATTTGTCCATAATCTTTTACCATAAAAAAGATCTAAAACTATACGTCCCTGATGAGATAGTCAAAATCTTACGAGAGCTGCGAGGTAAAAGCGTGGCAGACAAATATCTTCGACGAGTTCTTAAAAAACTCAAAGGTCCTCAAATCAATTCAATCTGTAAAAAACATAATATAAATCAACGCATTGGTTTCGAAGAAAAAGTAAAAAGCATAATTAACCAAGGGGTTTCTATAAGAAGTATTTTAAAAAATGGAATTCATAAGGAAGATACGAATATGAATGACCGTAAAAAAGTTGTTAATGACCTTATGGAAAGTTTAAATATTGATTCAAAAGGAATTACAATTGACGATAAGATTGATTACATCATTGAGCACTTTAATAAGCATGAAAAAGATGAAACCATTGGAATTTCCGTTGAAGGATACGAAAAACTGTGTACCGATATAGCTCTCTATCTGCCCGAGTTTAATACGTTCTTAAGAAAGGAATTTGAATTTCGCGAGGAAAAAATCCTAAATAGCACATTCTTGATAGATCATAATTTAAAACCTAGAGATATTTTAGACTTAATGACTAATTCACAGATCCGAGATTTTTGTGGCGCATTAAAAATAAGTACTAGAGGTGATGAAATTCAGAATATTTTGGATAGTTATACAGATGCCGAAAGTGTTTATATCGAAAATTACATTAATATAGGGAACCGCGATTTGGCCGCCTTAAAAGCAAACAATATTAATTTAACAACAGCCGAAATTGGGAGTAAATTTGAAGAGGTCACAAAACTACTATTAAAAGACTTAGGATTTGAGGTAGACGAGGATTTGAGAAAAGAAACTAATTCTAAGAAAGATCAAGTCGATATAATTATTCGTACAAGTAAAGACGAGGTTATTATTGTTGAATGTAAAACAGCAAAATCTCAAAAATTTGATAAATTTTCGAGTTGCTCTAGACAGATAAAATCTTACCAAAAACATCTTCAAAATAACGGTTTCAGAGTTATCAAAAGTTTGTTGGTAGCACCAAATTTTTCAGAAGATTTCATAGAAGCATGTGATTTGGATATTGAATTAAACCTATCCTTAATCACAAGTGATGTTCTTTTCAATATCTGGAGTGGATTCAAAAAAGCTAAACATCAAGTTTTTCCTGTTAATTTATTGATGAGAGATGCGCTCATTAATGATGACAAGATACTGAAGGCGTTAAAAGTAAAATAAATTATTAATCACTCATACTCCGTAATCGAGTTTAACTTTCTCTGGATACCTTTTAATTAACATCCGAAAACTCCTATCTTCGCGGTGATGAAGGAAACCCGGATAAATAAATTTTTGAGTGAAGCCGGTTACTGTTCAAGACGGACGGCAGATAAACTGATCGAGCAGGGCCGGGTAACCATCAACGGTAAACCGGTAGAAATGGGCACCAAAATCACTGAAGATGACGAGGTCGCTGTGGATGGAAAAGTCATTCAGGAAAAAAAAGAGGACTTTGTTTATATCGCTCTGAACAAACCCGTCGGCATAGTCTGCACCACAGACACCCGTGTTGAAAAAGATAATATCATCGATTTCATCAATTATCCTAAACGAATATTCCCGATCGGACGACTCGATAAACCCAGCGAAGGACTGATCTTACTCACCGACGACGGTGATATTGTAAACAAAATACTTCGTGCACGCAACAATCACGAAAAAGAATATATCGTTACAGTCGATAAAGCAATCAATCAAGAATTTATCGACGGACTGAGTTCAGGGGTTCCAATTTTGGATACAGTGACCAGAAAATGCCGCGTCGACCAGCTCAACAAAAACACTTTTAAAATTGTACTTACTCAGGGATTAAACCGCCAGATTCGTCGCATGTGCGAATATTTCGGCTACGAAGTCGTAAAACTCAAAAGGATTCGAATCATGAATATTCGACTGGATATGGAACTTGGTAAATGGAGATACCTTACTCCTCAGGAACTTGAGCGACTACGAGAACTAATTGATGATTCAGCGAAAACTCCCGAATAAAACATCACTCCTCCTCTACGCTTCTTATACCGTTTTCGGGAAATCTTCCCTTGTACTTACTTAGCTTATTCTTAATGTAGGCAAGATCCTTCTCGATATCTCCCGATGGCTCGAACAGTTCGAGAAAACCGCCCGTTTTGTTGGCATAGTCAATGTAGGCAAGATAAATCGGCACCTTGGCTTTGATTGCAATATAATAAAAACCCCTTTTCCAATTCGGATTATAGCTTCTGGTTCCCTCCGGAGTAAATACCATGAACATTGTGTCATTATCCTCAAAATATTTGATAGCCTGATCGGTGAAATTGTTGTTCTTTCCTCGTTTTACCGGAATTCCTCCCATTGCTTTCAGCAACCATCCAAGAGGGGGAAAAAACAGTTCACTTTTAATGAGAAACCGGGCTTTAACACCATAAGCATTGAATGCCATTTTACCAATGATGAAATCATAGTTACTCGTGTGCGGGCCTACAGCAATGATGGCCTTCTTAACTCCCTGTGGACTCTCTTTATCGATATCCCATCCGAATAATTTAAGTATCCATAAATTCAGTTTCCTCATTTTCAGATCATCGGTTTAATAACCCATCAAATATAATTTCCGCTTTTTCACGGTAAATTGACCACTTAATGATTATTTTTGTTTGAACGGTCCACAAAGATAAGGAATTCGATTAAGACAGAAAACGTTGAAAAGACTTAAGGCACTAAGGAAATTAATATTCAGTCTGGTATTACTGGCAGTTTTCTGGCTGACACTGATAATCGTTCCGGTTATGAACACCGTTTCTGACGACGAATTACTCAGTCATCTCCCCTCCGGAACAACAGCAGTAATTAAGGTAAATAACAGACAAATCATCAAACGTTTGCTTTTCGACGCGCTTTTTTCTTCAGATTTCACGCAGAATGAACTCGACCAGATAGACTTTAATAAAAGGGACCGAGAGTTACCTTCCTCCGGAATAAATCTCTCAGAGAACGTGTTAATTTTCAGAGACACCTGGCAAGAAAAAAGTTTCACAGGCTTTCTTTTTAAACTGATCGATCAAAAGGATTTTGCGCGGTTTCAATGGAAAAATGAAGGCATTGTTAAAACCTTCAATGAGCATATCGGTTGTATCATTGTTCTTCCCGATGGGGTCGATGAAACTGAGGAGTATTTCCAGCTTTATGCCTCCAATTTGTTGCAACCGAATACAGACAAGTTAAAACCAAAAACAGCCCTTGAGAATACAGATACAGAAAGCCTCGTTCATCTTTATTATTCAGGTTCCGAGGATTCATATGTCCAGGATCTTAGTATGGAGGCTTCGGTTAACCGCTCCGTTATCAGTTTTAATGGGCGAGGGTATAAAAATCCTGCCATATCCTACGACAGCCTAAAGCATCATGTAATGACAACACCGGGAAAGGAAAAGCACCTTGAAATTCAGGCAGCAGAATTACCTGATAGCCTTAACAACTATATCGACATTCTGCTGAGAGAAATCAACCTCGAATTCCCGCAGGTAATGTCACAGCAGCTTTTCCTGTATGGAACCATGATAGACAACATAGATGGATCAACAATGTTTCTTCCTCTGTTCGATGGGGTTTTTCGGTTTAGCCAAGAAGTAAATATACGCAGTCAGGTAGATAGCCTCTGTCAGAACGGAATGAGCAGTGTCGAAAGAATAACTGAGTCTTGCATCAGGATCGGCCAGATAGATTACCATTTCAAACAATTATCCCCCACTGAAGTATGGATAGGAATTACAGGGAAAATGAACTTCCATGAAGAAACCGGTGCACCTCTACCACGATTAAAGGGTTATCCCGCGGCCGCTTTGGTGATCGAGGGCAAAGGACTCATTGCTCAGATCGCACAGATGCTCCCACCTGTACAATATACGAAGGCTCTTTTCGAAGATCTGGAATATTTCGATATTCATACCGAAGAAGGTGTGGAAAATCAGCTCCTCGTAAAAGGAGAGATGAGATTTAAGGGTAATAAGAATGCCTCTCTTGAATTATTTAAATACCTTCTAAAATTCTGAATTATCCTTACGAATTTCGTCAAGTAAATTCCGGAAATATTGAGGTGCCTTCATCAATCTCGATCCATACCAGGAAAAATATTCACCGTCCACAAGATAAACCCGGCTTTCAGGAAAAAGCATTTTCAATTCCTCCACATGCTTTTCTTTGAAAGGATAGGGCTCTGAACTTAGAAATATTAAATCCGGATTTTCTTCAATGTCGTAAGGATCTATGACAGGATAACGGTATTCAGTGGCGAGAAAATTTTCGAAACCGAGATTTCTTGTTATAACTGAATCAATGAATGTATTTCCGGCAGCAGCCATATAGGGGTCTCTCCAAATAAGATACAGAACTTTCAGGGACTCATGGTACGGTGTCAGGCCCTCAAATTCCAGAGAGATTTTATTGCAGATATCCGCAGAACGTTCAGGAACTCCACAAATAACTCCGAGTCTGCTTATCATATCAAGGCTGTCGCTGAGATCGTAAATATCACTCATCCAGACAGGAGCTATCTCTTCCAGGGCTTCAATATCCGATTTGCTGTTTTCTTCCTTGTTTCCAATAATGAGATCGGGATGAAGTTCAGCGGCCTTCTTAGTATCCACATTTTTTGTCCCACCAACCCGAATTTTGCTACGAAACCAGCTATCCGGATGAACACAGAATTTGGTAATACCGATTACGCGATCGCTTAGACCCAAATCATAGAGCAATTCAGTTTGAGAAGGAACGAGAGATACAATTCTTTGCGGTGTTTCCGCTAATCTGATCGTCTTACCCAACTGATCGGTGAATTCCATATTTTATTATCCTATAGAGGCTATGAGATCGTATCGGCTGACAATGTGATAATTATTTTCAGCCAGTTTTACCAGAGCTGCCGGTGTATTTTTTGATAAAATCTTTGTCAACTGACTAATCGGGGTATCACCATCTACTTCGGGTAATGGTGGAGCCATGATCTTTCCGATCACCTCATCCTTAAATTCGGGGTTGTCTAGAATCTGATTGATCAACGTTCTTTCATCAACCATTCCAACGAATTTACCGTCTTTAGTGACCGGTATCTGAGAAATATTGAACTGTCTCATTTTACTTACGGCATGAGAAACGAGTTCCTCAACACCTAAAGTAACGAGCGGTTGATTCATGTGATCTGCAATCAAATCCTTGACTGTTTTCATCTCCTCCTCAAGAAAACCTCTGTCTCTCATCCAGTCATCGTTAAACATTTTCCCCACGTATCTGCTTCCATGATCGTGAAACAGTACAACAACTACGTCATCTTCCTTGAGTTCTCCTGAAAGCTGCAACAACCCTTTAATCGCTGCTCCCGCTGAATTACCAACGAAAATGCCCTCCTCTCTGGCAAGTTTACGGGTATAGATCGCAGCATCCTTATCCGTTACTTTTTCGAAACGATCGATGACCTCGAAATCAACATTTTTAGGAAGTATGTCCTCCCCAATTCCTTCGGTGATATAAGGATAGATTTCATTTACATCAAACTCACCGGTTTCGTGATATTTCTTAAAAACGGATCCATAGGTATCTATTCCCCATATCTTAATATTCGGGTTCTTTTCCTTCAAATACTTCCCGACTCCGGAGATCGTACCGCCTGTACCCACACCTACCACAAAATGTGTTATTTTTCCTTCGGTCTGCTCCCAGATTTCAGGCCCTGTCTGCTCATAATGAGCCAAACGATTTGAAAGATTATCGTATTGATTTACATACCACGAATTCGGAGTTTCCTGAGCAAGCCTTTTTGAAACTGAATAATAAGATCTTGGATCGTCGGGTTCTACATTCGTTGGGCATACCACTACTTCAGCACCAACGGCCCTCAAGATATCCATTTTCTCCTTACTTTGTTTATCACTGAGTACACAGATCAATTTATACCCCTTAATGATGCAAGCCAGAGCCAGCCCCATACCTGTATTCCCCGAAGTACCTTCAATAACGGTTCCCCCGGGTTTAATCAGACCGGCCGCTTCAGCATCGTCAATCATTTTAACCGCCATGCGATCCTTTACCGAGTTTCCCGGATTGGTCGTTTCAACCTTTGCCAGAATTGTAGCTTTTACATTCTTCGTTAACTTATTCAACTTAACAAGCGGAGTATTTCCTATTGTTTCTAATATATTGTTGTAAATCTTCATCAAAAAATTTTTTACAAAGATAACAAGACCTCTCGGCCTGAAAGGACAAAATAGAGAATAAAGTAAAAGATTTCCTGAAAATATAAGTTATCGCTTCACACGAGTCACATTTCTCAGAACAACTGCCCTAGTACCTTCACAGCCCTCCGGCAACGGAGCCCTGCTGGGGTCGAATTCAAACTGCAAATAAGCTTTGTCCACCCGAAACATTTCATCCAAACTTACCGGATAAAGTTTCATGTCAGGGTCATTCTCAGAAATAATTGTGATTTCACAACCTTCAAAATTGAGCATCACCTGGCCGATAATATAGTTTGAATCCATATTCATCTCTGATCCACCGGAATCAGTTTCTACCGTTTCCTTCTTGTCTTTGGATGTACCGCACGAAGAGAATAATAAAACAACTAGCGACGTGAAGCAGATAATTTTCTTCATCGATTAAGTAATATTTGGATTAAGTATTTATTTTGTCACCGCAATTTTTTTCACACGTTGGAAATTTTCCTTTCCAATGCGCACCAAATAAACTCCGCTATTCAAAGACGCTTTTCCAAAAGAAGCTTTCAGCTCTCCATTTAAAACGGTTTGTTCTGTACTCGCAAGTAACTGTCCGTTTACAGCGAAAAGTTCAACCTTCATTTTTTCATCTCCCGGCAGGTTCATTCCTTCAACGATGATTTGATCCCCTGATTGAGACAAGATAAGTTCCGGTTTCTGCACTTCCTGTCCTTCGATTTCTACCTGAGATTCAAGATTGAAAGAGAAAATCCGTGTTCTTCTTGAACCACCGCTACCTATATATTCTCCCGTAAACCAGAAAGTCTGTCCATCAGGATCCAGTGCCATATGAGAATAATCTCCAAAACGATTACCTCCACTTTGAAAATACTGACCGTCGATAGCCATAGTTTCAGGAAGAGCCATATCACCAAGAGAATGCCACCAGTATCTACCTGTGAAAGCTAAGCCCGGATAATGATTCGGTCCTGAAATAGAATATGCTAATCCAATGTGTCCGTTGTAATCCATGGAAATACTTCCGATAAATCTGCTCGCTCCATCTGCAGGTGCATATGTACTTTGCTGATGTATCTCCCAGTCAAGCGTATCTGCTGTCTGTCTGAGCTCATACCAACGAATACCTCCCACGTTATTGTTATTCACATCAACGACGTTACAAAGTACAAGAGTGTTGTAACCGGGCCATCTCAGATATTGGGCTCTGAAGTTGAACACGGAGGCAATCGCATCAATTTTTTGAGAAGTTCCTTTTTGAGTAATGTCATCCCAGCTATTGGTAAACACAGAATTAAACGGATCAGTAGGAATGTTCTGCTTTAGAGAAATACTAGAATTTGACGGGGTGTCCCAGTCTACTTCCATTTCCAGTACGCGGATATGATCCTCTGAAACTCCGCCCCAGGAATCGTCCTGAAAAAGGAAAAGGTTCATCGGTGTACCGTAAGGAGGCAAATCACCGTCTGCGTCAGCGGGCAGAACACTTCTAAAACCGTATCCTGTTGAAAAACTAGGTAGATTCAGAGCAATCATTGATGCGGAAGGATCTCCTGCAATCATTTTCTCCCTTTCAAATGCCACAACATTCTGCGTATAGGTGTTCGAAGTCATATAATAACCGTCAGACCATATAGAATATTTCGGATAATCCGGAAATGATGGAAAACTGAATTCATAGAGATGAAATGTCCCCAATGGATCCGTGGTTGTGGAAATAGCGAAAAGAATCTTATTTGAACCTGTCTGAAACTGAGTGATTACAAATTTTTCAGCATGACGGTCCCACATAACTATTGGATCACCTGAATTATTTGATCCAGGCCAAAGCGTATTAAGTGCCATTGCTCCGGAAGATGAAGTACCGTCTTTGTTATATACTCTGTAGGCAGTATTCACAGCCTGAACGTAATAATCCGGACTTACAGCTCCTGAAGGATCAGGAGGAAATGCTCCTCCCAAACCGTTGAAATTAACACCGAGATTAATATCGTTATCCGCCTTCGGATAATCCTTTTGTCTGGCAGGGTCTTCTCCTTTCGGCAAAGCATTTGGATTCACCGCTTCAGGTCTTTTACGATTCGCCTTTACATCTCCCTCATCATGTTCGTAAACCATTTGACTTTCATCATAAACCTGAGGCAAGTCACGTAAAGGAACAGAAACACCCAGATAATTCCCTTGAATTATGGATACTTTTTGTTGAAGGTTATTTTTTGGTGCTAGTTTTATCTGATTTACAGATTCTACTTTTCTAACGGTTTCAGTTTGTGCAAAAAGGGTCGCACACGACAACATCAGAACGGTTGTCAAAAGTAATTTCGTGTTTTTCATAACTCAAAAATAAGGAAAAGAATGTAATAATCCGAATGAGCAGAATTGTAAAAAAATGAATATTGAAATGATACGACAGAAATATGACTGTAAAATGGAACGAACAAATTAGTCTCTTATCCGAACCACACGTCTGTAATCAATTGGAAACCTGCTTTTTGATTCACCCGTTCAATAATAACCTGTTTACCAAAAAGGAGTTCATCTCGCATTACAGATGAATTAATCTGAAGATGTAAGATTTTATTTTGGATAAAAATTTTTTCTGTTCTGTTGGCAACAGCCTTCCCCATCATTTCCTCCCAGGAATTTATGACATCCATTTCTTTCATTTTACCATCCAGCCCATAAGCTTTTAGCATCTTATCTATAACTGAACCGATATCCTGATTCTGAGAACTTCTTTTCTTATCATTCATTTGAAACGGGATTTAAATTATTTACCTCGCTGACAGTATTGCTTTCCACGGCAAAAAGTTTGTATTCCGCACCGATACCTTCAAATATTTCATTGACTCGTTTATGATCAGTATCGGTGATAAGCACCTGTCCGAAATCATGATTACTGACCATTTCCATGAGTTTCCCCACTCTCAGATTATCAAGTTTATCGAAAATGTCATCAAGCAGAAGGACAGGCTTTTTACCCAGATGCGTGTTAAGCCATTCAAACTGAGCCAGACGCAAAGCTATCAGATAAGATTTTTGTTGTCCCTGTGAACCGAATTTTTTCACCGGGTGGCCATTGATTACAAAAACCAGGTCATCCTTATGGACCCCCACAGTAGTATACTGTTTTCGCTGATCGTCTCTAATTGCATCCTTTAAAAGGGTTTCAAATTTTTCATCATTCAACTGGGATCGGTATTCTAGTCCCACCTGTTCCTTTCCTGATGATAGCCACTGATAATATTTCTCAAAAATCGGAATGAAATCCTCAACAAATCGCATGCGTTGCTCAAAAATAAATTTTCCGTAACGCATAAGTTGCTCGTCCCATACGCTTATGTTTTCTGCATCGAAAAAACCATGGCCGGCCATATTCTTTAACAAAGCATTTCTTTGAACAAGAACTTTGCTGTAGAGAATAAGCTGATCAAGAAAAGGCTTATTAAACTGTGCGATGATACCATCCATCCATTTTCGTCGTACTTCACTCCCTTCCAGGATAAGGTTTCTGTCATAAGGAGAGATCATTACGGAAGGAAATAAACCAATGTGTTCAGCTAATTTTTCATAAAGAACCTTATTCCTTTTGAATACCTTCTTTTTTCCTTTTTTTATCGCACAATAAATATCCTCAGTCCTCTCTGTTCCTCCCCAGGTACCCTGAACAACAAAAAAAGATTCATCAAAATGGATGTTCTGACTGTCTATCGGATTGAGGTAGGACTTACACATACTCATATAGTAAACGGCGTCCAGAATATTGGTTTTACCCGCTCCGTTTGGCCCGATAAAACAATTAATTTCTCTGGAAAGACCGAACTCGGCATGCCGGTAATTCTTAAAATTAACCAACGAAATCCTGTCTACGAATATTTCCTTACTCACACTTGCAAAAGTAATTAATTTAACCTTGAGAATAAAGGATTCCGCTAATTTCATCGGGAGTGCTAATCAGCTTCAAATCTCCCTTAATATAAAGGCCTTTAAGAATACCTTTAGGGTTAAATGCTTTTAAAAAAAACGACTGTTGATAAAAACTTCGTGATCGATGAAAAAAAAACTTATTTTTGCAGTCGCTAAAAAGCATAACATGAGTGATAACATTACAAAAGAGGAAATAATCGAGCAGTTCAAAGGCAACAAGGTCCTTAAATATTCTACTATAATCGTTGGTGCGATAGCTTTAGTGGTTTTAATCGTACTGGCTTACCAGAATTTTATTTATAAACCTAATAATCAAACCTCAAAAGCTGAAATCGCAAAGGGAATACTCTATCTTGAGAAAGATTCCACCGACATGGCCATCGAGGAGTTTGAATATATGGTTTCCGAATACGACGGTTATCAGGGCGGTGAAGTTTCTCAATATGCATTGGGTAATCTTTACTTTAAACAAGGAAATTATGAAGCTGCGCTCAAAGAACTTGAAGGAGTTGAAATCAATGACACCTATCTTCAAACGCTCGCTATTGGAGTCCAGGGGGATTGTTATTCAGAAATGGGAGATTATCCGAAAGCTGTAGAAATGTATGTCAAAGCTGCGGAGAGACAGGAGAATGAACTAACAACTCCGATGTTTTACTTCAAGGCAGGCTTGAACGCCGAGGAAGCAGGTGATTTTGAAAAAGCAGCAATGTTTTATAATAAAATTAAAGACAATTATCTAACTTTCTCAAGCCAGAAAGGTATTGAAAAATATATTTCCAGGGCCGAGAGCTCAAAAGTCGAATAAACGTGGCAACAGCAAATACGAATTTATCGTCTTACGACAGTGATACTATACCAAGCGGTGCCGATTTCAAAATCGGCATTGTTGTTTCTGAATGGAACGAAAACATTACATCAGGTCTGCTCAAAGGAGCTAAAGAAACACTGCTCAAACACGATGTCAAAGAGGAAAATATCTTCGTTTATTTCACTCCCGGTTCTTTTGAACTTGCTCTGGGCGCTCAATTCATCCTCGAAAGCCAAAATGTTGATGGAGTAATTGCACTGGGTTGTGTAATTCAGGGTGAAACCAGGCACTTCGATTTCGTATGTAACGGAGTTGCGATGGGAATAAAAGATGTTGGACTTAAATATAATAAACCGGTCATTTTTGGTGTTTTAACCGATAATACCATGGAGCAGTCGATCGCCCGTTCCGGAGGAAAACATGGGAACAAAGGGATAGAATGCGCGGTTGCTTGTTTGAAGATGATCGCTTTGAAAAATAATTTAAAATAAAAGAAACTGTGACTTTAATAAAATCTATTTCCGGAATCAGAGGAACAATAGGGGGTAAAGTCGGAGAAGGCTTATCTCCTTTGGATGTGGTAAAATTCACCGCTGCATTCGGAACCTGGCTTCAGGAAAAAAACAATGCTAAGAAATTAAGCCTTGTAACAGGTAGAGATGCGAGAATATCCGGACCTATTCTGAGTGATTTAGTAAATGCTACTCTTCGATCGCTAGGAATTAGCGTGATTGATCTGGGATTATCCACCACACCTACTGTAGAAATGGCTGTAACAATGGAAAAAGCACATGGCGGAATAATTCTTACGGCGAGTCATAATCCCAAAGAATGGAATGCACTCAAACTTCTTAACAGCAGAGGAGAATTCATTTCTGAGGAAAATGGGGCTGAAGTACTGAGTATTGCAGAAAAAGAAGCTTTCAACTTCGCTAAAGTTGACGATTTGGGGAAAATTTCCAAAAGAAACGATTATATCCAAAAACATATTGACGCCATTCTTAAATTACCCTACGTGGATATTGAAGCTATTAAAGCGGCAGATTTTCATGTTGTGGTTGATGCTGTAAATTCAACAGGGGGAATTGCTGTGCCGTTACTTCTGGATGCTATGGGGGTAACAAAGGTAGATGGAATATACTGTGAACCCACCGGGGAATTTGCTCATAATCCGGAACCACTCCCTGCTCACCTTACAGATCTTTCTGAAACGATCCTTGAAAAGAATGCCGATCTTGGTATAACCGTTGATCCCGATGTCGATAGATTGGCCATGGTTTGTGAAGACGGCTCTATGTTTGGCGAGGAATATACGCTTGTGGCAGTCTCTGATTATATTCTTTCGCTCAAAGGCGGTCCGACTGTTTCTAATTTATCCTCTACCCGTGCATTGAGAGATATTACTGAAAAACATGGACACACTTATTTTTCTTCGGCAGTCGGAGAAGTTAATGTAGTGAAGAAAATGAAGGAGGTAAATGCCGTAATAGGTGGTGAAGGAAACGGCGGAGTAATATTCCCCGCTCTTCATTACGGACGTGATGCCCTTGTGGGGATTGCTCTTTTCCTTTCCCTGCTTGCAAAGTCAGGAAAGGCTGCTACTGCTTTACGCGATAGTTATCCGAAATACACAATATCCAAAAATAAGATAGAGCTTACACCGGATATAAATGTTGATAAGGTTTTACTTGAAATGGCCAAAAAATACAGTAAACAAGAAGTAGATTCAACAGACGGTGTAAAAATTTACTTCGATAAAGAATGGGTTCATCTTCGCAAAAGCAATACAGAACCAATTATAAGAATTTACGCGGAAAGCGAGAATTTCGACAAAGCAAATCAATTGGCTGAAAATATGATCAAGGAAATTAAAAAAGTACTTTAATTCCATAACTTAAAAGATGTATGAAGGTTTATTTAGATAATGCTGCGACCACCCCATTGGCACCCGAAGTCTTTGAGGCTATGCTGCCCTATTTAAAAAATGAATTCGGTAACCCTTCATCTACTCATTTTTATGGTCGACAGGCCAAAGCAGCCATAGAAACTTCAAGACGAACGGTTGCCTCACTGATTAAAGCGAGACCTTCAGAGATCATTTTCACTTCAGGAGGAACGGAAGCAGACAATATGGCGCTGCACTGTGCTGTTACGGATCTTGGTGTTAAAAGAATCATAACATCTTCCATAGAACATCACGCCGTGATACACACCGCGGAAAGTATCTGTAAAAATTCAGAAATAGAGTTAACACTCGTTAAATTTACCGATAAAGGACACGTAGATCTGGATCATCTAGAAAGTATTCTTGCGGAATCTGAAAAGAAGAGCATTGTATCTCTGATGCATGGTAATAATGAAATAGGAAATCTTTTACCACTCGATCGTGTAAGTAAGTTATGCCGAAAATATGGCGCATATTTTCACTCCGATACTGTACAAACAATGGGGCATTACGCCTTTAACCTTTCAGAACTCGATATTGATTTTATTACCTGTGCAGCCCATAAATTTCATGGACCTAAAGGCTCAGGGTTTCTTTATGCCAACAGTAAAATCAAAGGAAACCCCTTTATTCATGGTGGATCCCAGGAACGAGGTCTACGCGGAGGCACGGAAAACCTTTATGGAATAATTGGTCTTGCCAAAGCAATGGAAATCGCTTATAAGGACCTTAAAGAACATCAGGATCACGTCCAGGGGATAAAATCCTACATGATTGAATCTTTGCAAAAAGAATTTGAAAATATCAGTTTTCACGGTGATATTTCACCCGCTAACAGTCTTTATACCGTGTTAAATGTTTGTCTTCCTGAAACGGATAAAGGTTCTATGCTTTTATTCACACTGGATCTCAAAGGAGTTGCCTGTTCAGGGGGTTCTGCCTGTTCATCGGGTTCTAACAAAGGATCGCATGTGCTAGAGGGAATTAAAGCGGATACTTCCCGCCCTAATGTGAGGTTTTCGTTTTCCCGATATACCAAAAAAGAGGAGATTGATTACGCAGTAGATATTTTAAAAGAAATATACGCCCGAAATCTGGCCTACTGAAATAAACGAACCACAAAAAAATAATCTGCCCGATTTTATTCTGTTTTGCTCATTAGGAGTTGCTTCCTATTTATCAGCGCAACCCATAAACTAATCTCCCCTTCCACATTCATCTGAGACCAGATAGGTCGGATAATATCTTTGTGAACCGCAATATTCAGGTAGTCACCGAAAAACACCTTCGGATTCGGAATAAAGGGACTATGGGTTATTTTTCTTTCGGCAATATTCAAACCGCCGTCCCATGAATAAGCCAGAAAAACATCCGTTCGCTGATCAGAATAATTTCGGCGATCATAATAAACAAAATATACGGTGCCGTCCGTTTGATCAATATCCATCCATGTGAGAAATTGCTGATTAGCTCCTTCGTCCTGATTTACGCGGATTTCTCTGCTCCAGGTCATACCGCCATCATCTGAATATATTAACCAAATATCCGTATCATCACTCCCGTTTCTCTGATCTGCCCAATTAACATATAATCTGCCATGATTAGGACCGGATGAATTATCAATTTTTAACACCGGTAACCCGTTGCATCTCGACAATCCAGGGACATCAAGCGACCATCCCCCGATGTGATCTGTTATCTTCCTTTCTACAGGGAGCCAGGATTCTCCCTGATCCGAGGAAATATTGATTCTCAAACCGTGTGGACCCGTCCAAACCACAAATAGTTCTCCCTTTGAGTTCACGGCCGGAACCGCCCCCTCAACTGTATTATCACCATCGAGACAATCACCTTGAAGGGTAGAAATTATCGCAGGTTCTGTCCAGGTTTGTCCCTTGTCGGCACTCTTACTGAACATAATTCGCGATGAATCACCGGGTTTTGATGAATCGTATTCATCAAACTGTGTCCAAGTCAGATACAAATTTCCTGTGATCGGACATTCTGCTACCCAGTGTTTATCCTGAGCCTTTGGAGCGTCTGGTTTTGTAGCACTGCTCGTCCATTTACCTTTTAATCGGTCACTGTAATCGCACACTATTCTATCGAGATAATTACCGTTTACCGGATTGGATAAATGGAAATAATAATACCTCCCATCCTGACCAATATGCATCACCGGATCACCGTTGACATTATATTCCGAACTGAGACTTTTACTTTTCCAGGTTTTGCCGCCGTTTCGGGAATAGTAATAATCATTCATTACTGAACCCGCAATCATTAATTTCGGTTTATGCGGATGAATTGCTATACTTGGTTCTACCTGCGAATAAGGATAAGTCGCAGTTTCAGGCCTGGGTAATTCAATGAGTTTAAATTCCTGGCAGAAAGAAGCACTCAGGGAAAGGATTGAGCAGAATCCCAAGAATAATGTTGCGATTCTCATCGTATCAGAATATTATTTCATTTCTCTCAACCAGTACTGACCCAGAGAATTGTTCTCATCGAAACTGAAAGAATACCTGGCTAATTCAACGGTTCCCATTTTTGAATCAAGAGACATGAGCTGTTCATCCCGGGAAATAATGAGGTTAAAAGAATCTCCAGGATTTAACGTACTCATATACCTATTGAAGGTTCCTGAATCCACACGGAAGCCGTTAAAAGCAATAATCTCATCGTTCGGGCTCAAACCAACCTTTTCAGCCATACTGTTAGCCGTTACAGATCTAACAACCAGTCGTCCATCTTTCTCAGTGGTTGAAACACCAAAAGCAATACCCTGATTCTCGGATAATTCAATTGTAAGCCCAAGTTCCTTAAAATAGGTTGCATAATCAACGGTCTTGGTTCCGTAGATATGGTCTCTGAAAAATTCATCTAGATCAGTTCCAATAAACTTTTCCAAACTGTTCTGAAATTCCTCTGCAGTAAAGCCTCTGTCAAGCTCCTCATAATATTTACTATATAGAAGACGCATAAAATCATCCAGAGACTTTTTGCCTTTTGAAGACTTGATTATCATAGCATCAAAAACCGCAGCGATGAGTTGACCTTTTGAATAATATGAAATTGTAACGTTTCCGCTGTTTTCGTTTGGACGATAAGCTTTTATCCAGGCATCAAATGAAGAATGTGCCACAGGCTGAACTTTGTTTCCGGGCGAGGATTCAACATAATTCATCGTACTTTTGAGGGTTTTCAAATATTCGTCCTGGGTGTGAAATCCTGCTCTTCTCAGAAGCAGTTCATCATAGTAAGAAGTAAACCCTTCCATTACCCAAAGAAGATCTGTGTAATTCTCATTGTCATAATCAAAAGGCCCCAATTCCTTTGGTCGAATACGTTTAACATTCCAAAGGTGAAAATATTCGTGAGCTACAAGCGAAAGAAAGCCCTTGTATCCTTCGTCATCGTACGTCCACCTGTTAACATTCAGCGTAGTTGAAACTTTATGCTCCAAACCGCCACCTCCGGTACTCGTATTGTGTATTATGAACCAATATTCCTTATTGGGATTCTGACCGAATACCGCGGTTGCCGCCTCTATGATTCGAGCCATATCGGATTTAAGTCGTTCAATGTTATAATTACCCGGGCCATACATGGCTACATGATGTTTAACACCTGCGGCATCGAAGGAAAAAACTTCCTGATTGCCAATTTCTATAGGGGAATCAGCAAGATGATCGTAGTCGTCAAATATAAAAGTGGTACCGCTATCATTCGCCACTCCCTCAGAACTCCTGGGCAAAGCAGTGGTGATTTTTTTAAAGGAAGCATGTGGAATTATCGTTAATTTCCCTCCCTTCGACTTATAGTTCTCAGGATACATAAAAACATTGGTCCCGTTGACATAACCATGAGTCAGATCCAAAAAGCTCGTTCTGACGCTGAGTTCAAATGCATAGACCTCATATTTTACGTTAACCACCTTGGATTTGCCTTTGGATATTTTCCATTTATTTTTCTTTGTTTTTTCAATAGGTAGCGTTTTACCCTTTTCATCTATAGCCCGAACGAGATTTATATTCTTAGAAAACTCTCTGACAAGATAAGAGCCGGGGGTCCATACGGGAATACTTACGACTATTTCTTCTTCAGTGAAATCCTTTAACTCCATTTCAACATGAAAATAATGAGTCTGGGGCTCCGGCATGGACAGTTTATGATGTATGGTTTGAGCGCAAACACCGAGAGAGGTCAGAATAACTATTAGAAGGAAAATTTTTTTCATTATAAAAAGACTTAGTTTAAAATTCTAAAATGCTGAGGCAATTCAATAATACCATCTAATCGAAAATATTATAGTATGAAATTAGAACTCAATTTTTTCAAAGATACAATTTACGCAAAGAAAACGTTAGTTTTGTGCTGAAGAATATTAATTTAAAAAGTCATGAAAAAGATAATTTTTTTCACAGGTATTTTGTTTCTTTTTGCTTGCAAGGAGGAAACTACATCCTCGGAAGGAGATCAGCCGAACAAAGAAGAAGTGATTCAACTTCGCAACCAGGTAAAGCAACTGGAACTTGAAAACAAAATGAAAGACTCTGTTTTGAATGAGTCAATTTCATTTTTTAATGAGATACAGGAAAACCTTGCCAAGATTAGTATCAAGCAAGAAGAAATCAGAATAAAAAGTGACGACCCAGAATTCACCGATGACGATAAAGAATGGATACTTCAGGAAATTCAGAATATAAATTTTCTTCGTCAGCAAAATGCTCAGAAAGTAAGAAATCTTCAAGGTAAAATTAAGGATCAGACATTAAGAATCAGCGAACTGGAGGCGATGATAGATCGTTTGGTTCTTCAAATCAAAGAGCGTGATCAACTGATAGAATCTCTTCAGCGAGATCTAGCAGACAGAGACATGGAATATGCTGAGCTTTTTGATGAATACAGAGAACAGGTTGAACTGGCATTGGACGTTTTAAAAGAATTAAATACAGTTCATTATGCTTATGGCACTTTAGATGAACTCATCAAAAACGGAATTGTTATCAAAGAGGGAGGATTTATAGGAATCGGCAAAAAAACAAGTCTCGCAAACGATCTCAATGAGAATTATTTTCAGCATTTGAACAAAACCAAAACAAAGAGACTAACTATTGTAGGTAACAAACCTGAAATAATTACAGACCATCCTGTAGACTCTTATGAATGGAAAGGAAATGAACTCATTATTTTGAACCCGGAAAAATTCTGGAAGATCTCTAACTATCTGGTAGTAACAGTGAAATAAATAGCTGACTCCTTTATGGATCTCATAAAATAAAAAAGGTGGAGAATCTTCTCCACCTTTTTTATTCGAATGAATCAAATGTTATTTAATTACAAGTCTTTTTGTTTCTACAGCAGATCCGTTTGAAATATTTACGAAATAAATTCCGTTATCCAAATGCTCTACCGAAAGGTCAACAACTGTTGAATCAGTAGACTGAGTTAAAACAGTTCTCCCCGCAGCGTCTACAATCCGAATATTCACTTTACCTGTTGATTCAGGAAGTTTAATATTCACCTCATTATTCGCCGGATTAGGGTAGATGTTCAGATTAGAAAGTTCATTCTCTTCTACACTCAGTACATAATTTGGATCTTCTGCACTCATTACAAGGTTAAATTCAGCTATTGCACCTCCACCGGTCTGACCAAACCAAACATGCGTATGAACAAACACAGGTAAAGTTGAATTATTAAGGTCATAATATTCATACTGAGTTCTCTCGATAGTAAAGTCTCCTAAGAACTGAATACTTACAGTCGTTGAGTCTTCAAGTTTATATCGCGTCACATTAGTGAAGGAAACACCGTCGGCAAGAGTTAGAGTACCCTGTCCGTCCACAGTAGCAGTAAGCTCACCAGCAGCTGGAGCCGTTTGTGGCGTTCCGTTCATGGTAAAATATGCAGTTCCTGAATAAAGGTCAGTTAACGTATTAGACAGCGCAAACGGATAATTGTATTGCAAAGCCTCGTTCTGATCAAATACAACAATAATATCACCGAAATCCTGATCACGATAAACGAATCCCTGTCCTGATCTCTCAGTACTGTTAGAGTTCGTATAATTTACCAAAAACCCTTCTATATCGTTAGCAGTGGTAGAACTAGGATAGTAGGAAGCATCCGCAGTTGAACTCGCTGCAAGCACTGTAATTGTTCTGGACTCCGCTCCGTAACCACCGTAAGAACTGTAATCCCAGCTGGCTCCGGAACCTGTCTGTGCACCGAAATCCGGAGCTAAGCTATCAATAACATACAAGGTTGTTCCCTCTCCGGGTTGAGGCTCATTACTTTGAGTAAACTGTGCCATTACGCCGGCACCGCTAAAAATAGTAGCAATTAACAGTAAATGTTTTTTCATAATTATAGGTTTTAATTTAAACAAATTTAAAAATTTTTATCTTAATAGACGTTTTTTCAATTTTCATCAGTACTTGAACATTTCAAAAGTATTAATGGTTAATTTTGTACCCCTTTAAACGAATGTAGATTGAAAAACGTTGGTGAATCATTATTTAAAAAGTTATCCTATTTTGTTCTTACTCTAATAGCAGGGCTGACAGTCTTTTTTGCTTTTCAGATACCGAATATTAAGTTTGACTATAATTTCGAAGATTTCTTCCCTAAACATGATTCAGAGACTGATTATTTCTTTAATCACAGAGAACGCTTTGAATCGGATAATGATTTTATCGTCATCGCCGTAGAAAATCAGGAAGGCATTTTAGACAGTACGTTTCTTCGGAAAATCCATACATGTGCAGAGGAAATAGAATCCGTACCGTCGGTTAAATGGACAAGGGACATAACTCATGAGAAAGAACGGTTTATCTACCCCGGTGGAATGACAGGCAGCCGGCCTTACATCGATTTTCAAGACCTTGATTTAAAGAGGGATTCTTCAAATATTTTCGAGAACCAGGAACTGGTCAATACGCTGGTTAATAAAAAAGGAACCGCACTGGCTATATTTGTTAGGCATAATGACTACTTGGCCAAGAAAAAAAGCGAGAAACTCGTAGGGCAAATTGAAAAGATCATTGCCAAGTATAATTTCGATGAAGTACATGTTGCAGGAAGAATTGTCGGCCAGATTTTTTACATAAATACGATGACCGAAGAAATGGGACTATATGTTGGATTAAGCATGGTCCTGGTGGTGTTGTTTCTCCTTTTTGCCTTTCGATCAGTCTGGGGACTTATGGTTCCGCTTATTGTGATAATTGCTTCGATGATCTGGATTGTTGGGTTTATGGCCTGGATCGATGCACCGATAAATATTCTTCTCACTATTCTCCCTTCAATTATTTTCGTGGTCGGGATGTCCGATGTTATTCATCTCGTCTCTAAATATTTCGAGCTCTTAAGACAGAAATACGATAAATTCACATCGATAAAAATAGCTTTCAAAGAAATTGGAATGGCTACTTTTCTAACTTCCTTAACAACCTCAGTTGGTTTTTTCTCCTTGTGGTTTGTGAATGTTAAACCGATTCAGAATTTCGGCATTTTCGTAGGAATAGGAGTACTTATGACTTTTATTATTACCTTCAGTGTTCTTCCCTTTTTATTTTACCATACAGGTGTCCCAAAGGTTGTGAAGGATAAATCGAGTAGCTTCTGGTTCCCGGTTATGCGTAATATTTTTCTCTTTACAATCAGAAAAAGAAAACTACTCCCGTGGATATCAATTCTTGTAATTATCGTTTTCTCTTACGGAGCCAGCCGTATAGTTGTGAATAATTACCTAATGGATGACATGGATCCGGATATCGATATCAAGCAAAGCTTTAATTACATCGATAAAGATTTCGGAGGTGTTAGGCCTTTTGAAATGGCGGTAACATTAACTGATTCTACGAAGTCCTTATGGGACACTGAGGTTTTAAAAAAAATAGAGCAGGTCGAAGTATATCTGAAAAATGAATATGGTGTGGATATCAAAAATTCTCTGGTTCACTCTGTCCGTATACTAAACAGGGCAAAACATGCCGGAGATACCTCGTACTTTAAGGTTCCCGATTCTCAAAGAGAAATTAAGAGTATTCGGAAAGTTCTAAGAATGGCGGACCGCGGCAAATATATAAGGAGAATAGTGGATAGCACGGGATATATAACGCGTATTAGTGGAACCATTCCCGACTGGGGAAACATCCGTTCTAGAAAAGAAAACGATTCTTTACGTCAGTTTATAGAGGAGAATGTAAATACGAAGGAACTTGATTTCAGAGTTACCGGTTCTGCACATCTTCTTGATAAGAATATGCGTTACATGTCAGGCAGCCTTGTTCGGGGGCTCGGAACAGCAATCTTAATCGTCGCTCTAATCATGGGACTTTTATATAAATCACTGAGAGTTGTAATCATTTCTATCATTCCGAACATTATCCCCTTGGTCGTAATAGCAGGGATTATGGGCTTTTTCGGTATTAATCTTAAGATCACGACTGCAATTGTATTTACAATATCATTCGGTATTGCAGTTGATGACACGATTCATTTCTTAAGTCAGTTCAAACTCGAACTAGACAAGGGGAAATCTGTAATTTATGCACTTAAAAGAACCTATTTAGTTACCGGTAAAGCCATCGTGCTAACTTCAGTGATACTTATTTCAGGATTTCTTCTCCTTTTGCTTTCTGATTTTCTAGGAACCTTCTACATGGGTCTAATGATCTGCATAACTCTGTTTGTAGCCATACTGGCTGATTTCTTCGTACTGCCTCTTTTGTTACTTTTCTGGTATAAAAAGAGGTAATATATTTAGAATAAGGAAGGGAAGAATTCCGTTATCACAGCCACAGATCAAATTGAGTTCTGCTTAATACAATTTACCCACAACCTTTTATCCTCAGTTTCAGTCGGCTTTTGGGCCGCAGTAAAGTATCTTTCACCCAGTCATACAAACCTATCCACAGTTAAGCATAAAGAACAGTATTCACAGAGTCTAAATAAAAGCCCCACACATACCGACGATGAATGTCGGCATTAATAATAAAATGAATGTATGAGGCTTTATAAAAAAGTTTCAAATCCTGACTAGCTATGCTACGTCAGCGATGGCGTCGATACCAACGATGAATGTCTGCATCCCGACAAGTTTTCTTGGTCGGGACTTACTCTCCCATCCGCCAACCGGCGGACAGTACCATTAGCGCACTTAAAAGATTACCAACAAAAAAGCCCCACACATACCGACGATGAATGTCGGCATTAAAAATAAAATGAATGTATGAGGCTTTATAAAAAGTTTCAAATCCTGACTAGCTATGCTACGTCAGCGATGGCGTCGACTTATACCGCAAACGTCGGTATTGTTGACGCTTAAAAATTACTGACCATTCCGATATAAACAAGAAAACCCCAGCTACATAAGTAACTGGGGTTTTAAAAAAGTGGCGTCGACTTACTCTCCCACCCTTAAAAGGGC
>JAWVYS010000032.1:0-33904 GCA_033722555.1 Brumimicrobium sp. | reverse complement strand
GAGGGTAATGTGTTTCTTGGTTCTAAGCCCTTGTTCTCTGTATAGCTGCTCTCTACGTGTTGCAATGTTTCGGGCTTCACGCTCGTCATCCATAACATAGAAGGTGTCACCCGCGCTGGGAGCACCATTTATACCCAGAATAGAAACCGGTGCGGAAGGTTTTGCCTCCTTCACTTCCTTGCCGTGCTCGTTATGCATTGCTCTCACACGACCTGAATATCGGCCGGCCAAAAGGACGTCGCCAATTTTTAAAGTTCCCTGCTCAACGATAACGTTGGTTACATATCCTTTTCCTTTATCAAGCGAGGATTCAATAATTGTCCCGACTGCATTTTTATTCGGATTAGCTTTAAGTTCGAGAAGATCTGCTTCCAAGATTACTTTCTCGAGCAGTTCGTCGATATTGGTTCCTTTTTTAGCAGAAATTTCCTGTGCTTGGTACTTTCCTCCCCAGTCTTCAACAAGGATGTTCATTGCTGAAAGCTGTTCTTTTATTTTATCGGGATTTGCTCCCGGTTTATCGATTTTATTAATAGCAAAAACCATTGGTACTCCAGCAGCCTGTGCGTGTGAAATCGCCTCTTTCGTCTGAGGCATCACATCGTCGTCAGCTGCAACAATAATGATCGCGACATCCGTCACCTGAGCACCTCGAGCACGCATCGCTGTAAATGCTTCGTGACCCGGTGTATCCAGGAATGTCAAACGTTTACCATCGGGTCTTTTCACCGAATAAGCTCCGATGTGCTGTGTAATACCTCCGGCTTCTCCTTCTGCAATATTGGCGTTTCGGATGAAATCGAGCAATGAAGTTTTTCCGTGATCGACGTGCCCCATTACAGTAATGATCGGCGGTCTATCCACGAGATCTTCAGGCGCGTCTTCTACCACAGGAATTGAATCCTGAACGTCGGCGGAAACAAACTCTACATCGAAACCAAATTCTTCTGCTATTATTTGAATGGTTTCTGCATCCAGACGCTGATTTATAGAGGCAAAAATACCCAAGGACATACATGCTGAAATAACCTGAGTGGACTGAACGTCCATCATGGCAGCCAGTTCCGAAACTGAAACAAACTCAGTAAGTTTCAGTGTTCCTTGTTCTAATTCAGCCTGTTCAAGTTCTCTCTCTCGACGTTCTGCCGCAGAATCTCTTTTGGCACGACGGTTCTTAGCTCCTTTAGATTTTCCTCCTCCGGAAAGACGTGCGAGTGTTTCCTTGATCTCCTTTTCGATATCTTTTTCGGTGATCTCTTTTTTGGGTTCCGGTTTCTTTTTGCCGCGTCCCTTGGTAGAATCAGTTCGACCGGATTGCTTATTAACATCGACCTTCTTGATTCTTTTTCTTTTACGCTTGTTGTCTCCTTTGGAATCTTTGGATGACCTTTTGTCTTCGGTAGGAAGGTCAATTTTTCCCACAACGGTAGGTCCTGAAAGTTTCTGGCGATCGACCTTTATCGTTTCAACCTCTTTTTTAGGCTCTTTTTTCTCCTCCTTTTCTTCTTTAACAGCCTCTTCTTTTTTAGCAGGAATTTCCTGGGAAGACTGTTTTTCAGCTCTCTCTTTCTTAGCTTCTTCCTTCTCCTCTTTTGACTTTTTGTCCGGTCTGGTTCTTACATTGATTTTTGAAAGATCAATTTTACCAACGACAGAGACTTTCAGTTCTCCTTCTTCAATCGTCTTAGAACCTTCTTTGGATACCGCAGGTGAAGCGTCTTGTTCTTCGTCCTTAACTTTTTCTACTGGCTTTTCTGATTTTTCTGTTTCCTCAGGCTTGGACTTTGCTTTTACCGGCTCTTCCTTAACTGCGGGTTCTTCGACATCAAGGTCTTCATCCTCTTCCTCTTCTTTTTTCTGATCTTTCGTTTTCAGAGAAATAGTCTCCCGCTTCTCACGTTTAAAAGCACTTTTTTTCGCTTCTTCTTTCAAAGATTGGTCATCAGCAAATTGCTCACGAAGAATTTCAACGTGGTCTTCCTCCAATTTTGTATTTGGATTAGAGTCGATCTCTATTCCCTGTGTGTTCAGGAAATCAACCAACGTGGAAATTCCAACATTCAGTTCTCGTGCTACTTTACTTAATCTTTTTACTGTACCGGCCATATATTACGTCCTTCCTAATTTTTATTCGTTATCGTTCAAGTCGTCTAAGTTAAGGTTTTGTTCCCTATCTATTCGAACTCAGACTCCAAAATTTTAAACACCTCGCGGATTGTTTCCTCCTCAAGATCGGTTCTTTTAACAAGTTCAGAGATTTCAATCTCCAAAACTGATTTCGCAGTATCACAACCGATGGCTTTGAGTTCATCCAGTATCCATGAGTCGATTTCATCAGCAAATTCTTCCAGATCCACATCCTCCACGTCGATTGCTCCTTCACGATAAACATCTATTTCGTATCCTGTGAGTCGTCCTGCCAGTTTGATGTTAAATCCACCTTTACCGATAGCAAGGGAAACCTGATCAGGTTTTAAATAGACATTTGCACGCTTTTCTTCTTCGATAATCTCCACCGAACTGATTTTAGCCGGGGATAATGCTCGCTGAATATAAAGTTGCATATTGTTGGTGTAATTGATTACATCAATATTTTCATTACGTAATTCACGTACAATCCCATGGATCCGTGAACCTTTCATTCCTACGCAGGCTCCAACGGGATCAATGCGATCATCATAGGACTCTACTGCAACCTTGGCACGTTCTCCAGGAACACGAACGATGTTTTTAATAGTAATTAAACCGTCAAAAACTTCAGGAACTTCCAGTTCGAATAAACGCTCAAGGAATTCCGGAGCAGACCTTGAAAGAATAATCACCGGCGTACTGTTTCTCATGTCTACTTTCGCCACAACCGCACGTACAGGCTCTCCTTTCTTAAAATAATCAGAAGGAATCTGTTCTGATTTCGGAAGAATTAATTCATTTCCTTCATCATCGAGAATAAGAATTTCCTTTTTCCAGACCTGGTAAACTTCACCTGTGATAATTTCTCCAATACGGTCTTTATATACCTTATAAAGCTGATCTTTTTCGAGTTCAAGGATACGCGAAATAAGATTCTGGCGTAAGGAAAGAATGTTTCGTCTACCGAAGTCCTCAAATTTAATTTCTTCCGATACTTCTTCGCCCACCTCGAAGTCAGGTTCTATTTTGATAGCCTGAGAGTAAGCGATTTCAATGTTCTCATCTTCCACCTCTCCGTCCGGAACGATCTCTTTGTTTACCCAGATCTCGAAATCTCCTTTGTCGATATTGATAATTACGTCACAATGCTCATCCGTTCCGAATTTCTTTTTCAGGATAGAACGAAAAACGTCTTCCAACACGTGCATCATTGTTTGACGGTCGATACTTTTAAATTCCTTGAATTCTGTAAAAGATTCAATTAAATTCAAGCTGTTCATGATTTCAACTTTTTAAATGATATAACAATTTTTGTTTCCTTAATATCTCCGTAATTAAAGGCATGCCTTTCGATAACGGTTTCTTTCTTTTTTTTACCTTCTATTTTTTCTTTGCGTGAAGATTCAATTTCAAATCCTTTTTCATCAGCAGAAATAAGCTGACCTTCGAGTTTTGTTCCGTCTTTGAGCATAACTTTTACATCCTCTCCGACGTTTTTCTTATATTGTTGAACCACTCTAAAGGGTTTGTCCAAGCCTGCTGAAGAAACCTGAAGTTCAAAATCTTCTTTTTCACGATCAAGGTTATGTTCAATATTTCTCGATATTGAAACACAGTCTTCAATAGCGACATTGCCTTTTTCGGTATCTATTTCGACCTGAATAACGTTCGATCGGGAGATTTTAATATCGACGATAAAAATACCCTTATTCAGTTCTTCAATGCGCTCCTGAGCGAGTTCCTCTATTTTCTTTTTACCAATCATGCGTTACGAAAAGAGGGGACTATTGTCCCCTCGTTCTACTCATTTTTCTCATAAAACTGTGCAAATATACGGATATTATTTTGAATTTCAATAAATAAAATTTGTGATATTTTTTCTGAATGTTTTATTTAACATAAACCACTCCTTGCTATTAAGACAAGGAGTGGTTATAATTTAATAAAGGCTCGTTTGGAGTTGTGAATTCTATTTTTCGCCGAGCTAATTCTTATTTCCTTGAGATGAATAATTTTTCCTATTGAACGACATTGAATCCGACACTCACTCCATACATCCCGGAATCTTTCATGGAAGAATAAAATATATTGACGGGAATGTTTAGTGCCCCTGCACGGAATGTTCGACCTACAGCCATTACCCATCTTGTATTCAATTTCCAGGTGTCCCCCTTAGCATCAGTATGAGTGGAAACTCTATAAGCCGGATCAGTTGGGTTTTCCGGATCATAGAATTGGGAGTTTCTAAATTCCCGTTCAGTCCAGTAATCTCCTGGTGTTCCGTAATATCCTTCTGTGTCAAAGAAACCCTGGGAGGTTCTTTTCAGACCAAAGCCGGGGCCAAATGCGAACTCCCAACCTGCCTTACCGAATCTTAATCCGTTCATGAATGCAATAGAAGGGATGGCGACTCCTTGCTCCAGTCCGGAAACAGTAAAAAGTACTTCTCCAAGTGCAGAGAAATTTTCGGTTCCTATATATTGCTTTTCAATTTGATACCCGATCATACTCACCCCCGGAAAGATGTCCATACCTCCTTGTGCCTCGCTCCGTTCTGCAAAGTTTTTTAAATCACCGTTTAAAAACGCGTAACCAACTCTCGGTCCTGAATTATTTATTTTACTTACATCTTTTTTGATAACAGGCTGATCATCGTGTGTTATTCTTTCAACTGTTTCGGGATGCATTTCTACTTCATGAATTTGGCGGATTAGCACATGGAGCATCCGCTGGATCTTTGTTTCATCATCTATAAATTCCCTGACATCGTTTTTAACTATGTTTCCGGTTTTTATTTCAATGATTTTCATGCCGATAACAATTCTACCGCCAAATTTCAATAAGCTGCTCGAAACGATATAATCTACTCTGGCTTCTTTTCCGAGATCAATTAAGCAATTCTTCCCGTGGCAACCTTTACTGAAACGTTCTTCAGAATCTATTGCTTCCTGAATGTCGAATTCATCGTAAACCTTGTATTTATCAAGTTTGATTAGTTCGATCTGGGTAAGCTTAGCTACGATCTCCTTCGAAATATCAATATTTTCAATATTGGGATAAGCAACAGCGATCGTTGATCTGGAAGCCTCACTATTGTTTTGTCCTTTGGTATTAAATCCTGCTATTAGACTGAACGCTACGATAACTAAACATTTTTTCATAACCTATGGTTTTAAAGTTTAGTCAAAACTAGGGGACTTAAATCTCTCTAAGAAACTGAATTTATCAAGCGAAAAAGATTCAGTTGCGAAAAACGCATATTTTAAAGTTTTAGCCTTAATTTCCAACCCACTTATTTGCGTATTTCGCAAAAATCCAGATTATTTTACAATATCGGCCTCAATTTTTGATCTGAACATTTCGATATTCTTATCCAACTTATGAAAGAAAGAATTTCGTTCACGCTCGTTGACCTGACTGATTAAACTTGAGTTTGCAAGTTGTTTATCGAGAATTGATTTGCTCTCCTTGACATAAGTAGTGTTCGTAGTGTGCAGAAAGTTCATGTGATTGTGTACAAGATAAATACCTTCCTGTTCTTTTGAACTGTAGTAGAAAGTATTGTCTGTATTGATCGTATCGTTCAGATAGACGTCGTATTGATTTCCGTGGGCAGGCGGTTGTTGGCGGTAGATGAATTTTTTACCTAAAATCGACTGCTCTTTAATATGATCTGCCATCATTTTTATTTCGTCCATAAGCACCAACGGATATTCAGGGTCTTTGAATAAATGAGCGCTTGAATAATATTGGATTTGCCGCATTAGCCCTTTTAAAAATTCGGGATCATAGCATTCAACAGTTGGTATTTTACAGTAGCGTTGCAGTATTTCATAGCCTACGCTGTATGCATTGTCAGTTAACTTCTCTTCCTGGAAAAGTTTGTCTTTGTACTCTTCAATCTGTAAATGGTTTTTTGCCCAAAAATATAGTCGGAAGCGAGTTAGGTGGGGGAAGTTTAATAATTGGAATATTGCAATATTATTAGAGGTTAGTATGATTGACGGTTCTGTACAGTTACCTAAATTACGCAATGCCGTAACCATCCCTTCGAGATAGGAATCAAAACTAAAATCATAACTGTAAAGTGGGCTGTATTCAAATAGGACTTGATTTTCCTTGACATCAGCCAGTGAGTCAAACGAAATATTGAAATGTTTACAGAGTTTAAAGGCTTCCTGAATGGTAAGCGGTGTTTCATTTCTGTTTCTGCGATAAGCTGCATCCAGACTAATATTCAAAATATCGGAAAGAACGTTCCCGAGGGTATCTTTTCCGGATATTTTTTCCTTAACGATATTAAGCAGGGTTGTTTGAATATCAACGCGCATCTGGCCTTGGATCTGATTAAATTTATAATACGAATATACTATTAAAATTTAAAGGTGTAATAATCCTGAGTATAAGTCATTGATTTATAACTCATCCATCAGGGCCAGGGTTTCTCTGGCTGCTACCTGCTCTGCTGCCTTTTTCGAATTACCCGTTCCTTTGCCGAACGGTTTTTCATTGATGTAAACCTCCATTTCATATTTCCATACGGAGTCGATAAGTTCTTCGCGGAGTGTTTTGAACGCTATTTCGAGTTTGTTTTTTTGAGCCCAGATGAAGAGCCTGCTCTTGAAATCTATTTCTTCTTCAAGCAAACTTGCAAGGTCGATATGAAAGCGAAAAATGTAGTGCTGAACCGATTTTTTGACAGCCTCATAACCTCCATCCAGATATATTGCTCCGATAATTGCTTCGAATGCGTTTCCTTCAAGGGTTGATAATCGGATGCTTCGACCTGTTTGATACCTGATGTATTTTGCGAGTCCTACGGACTCTCCTATTTCTCCCAGTGTTTTTCTGCTTACGATTTTCGCCTTGATTTTAGTAAGATACCCCTCGTTTTCACTGGGGAATTTTTGATAGAGAAAATCTGCTACAACGGCATCGAGGATAGTGTCGCCGAGAAATTCCAGTCGCTCGTTGGACTCGAGATTTTTCGACATGTTCGATATCGACTTGTGCGTAAGGGCAGTTATGAAGTGTGACAGGTTCTTTGGTCTGTAACCGAACTCGCGAATAAAAAATAAGATCAGTTCAAGTTCCTTTTCACTCTTTTGCTTAGAACGAAATGAAAACCACTTAATCAAACCGTTTATTTTAGTTTCTTAAAAATCGCTGAGGTGTTGTGGCCACCGAAACCGAAAGTATTGGACAGTGCGACATTAACTGTTCTTTTCTGTGCCTCGTTGAAGGTGAAGTTAAGTCGGTTATCAATTTCGGGGTCGTCGGTGAAATGATTGATGGTTGGGGGAACGATATCATGTTTAACAGCGAGTATACATGCTATCGCCTCAATTGCTCCTGCAGCACCGAGAAGGTGCCCTGTCATCGACTTGGTGGAAGAAATATTCAGGTTGTAGGCATGATCTCCAAAAACCTGTTTAATGGCTTTGGTTTCTGCAATATCTCCGAGAGGCGTTGAGGTACCGTGAACATTCACATAATCTACTGCGCTTGGATCCAGGCCGGCATCGTTTAATGCCTCGAGCATTACATTTCTTGCTCCGATTCCATCCGGATGAGGAGCTGTCATATGATAAGCATCTCCGGACATACCTCCGCCAGCTATTTCAGCGTAAATTTTTGCACCTCTTTTTACAGCGTGTTCATATTCTTCCACGATCAGCGCACCGGCTCCTTCGCCCAGGACGAATCCATCCCTGTCTTTATCAAACGGTCTTGAAGCCGTTTCCGGTGATTCGTTGCGAACAGAAAGAGCCCTTAACCCATTGAAGCCACCAACCCCCATTTCATTTACTGCCGCCTCAGACCCACCTGTAACAATAGCGTCTGCTTTGCCTAAGCGGATTAGGTTAAAGGCGTCAATGATTGCATTTGTTGATGAAGCACAGGCAGAAACAGTTACGTAATTTGGTCCTCTCAGCCCATACTTTATAGAAATATGTCCGGCCGCTATATCAGCGATCATCTTAGGGATAAAAAAAGGATTGAACTTGGGTGTTCCATCCCCTTCAAAAAATGCTTGGCACTCGTCCTGAAAAGTTTTCAGTCCTCCTATACCGGATCCCCAGATAACACCGATTCGATCGGTATTCGGATTTGACTCCATAAGCCCAGCATCTGCCATGGCTTCAGTTGCTGAAACCATGGCATACTGAGAAAATTGATCTAATTTCCTGGCTTCTTTTTTATCAATATGCTCGGAAACGTCAAAGTTTTTTACTTCACACGCGAATTGCGTTTTGAACTTAGATGCATCGAACTGTTGTATGGGTGCAGCACCACTTTTTCCGGATATTAATCCTTTCCAATATTCTTCAAGGTTATTTCCTATAGGAGTAAGTGCTCCAAGACCGGTTACTACAACTCTCTTCAGTTCCATCAAATAAATCTATGTTAAAAATGCGAATTCAAAAAATGCGAAAGGAAAAACTTATTTTGCGTTTTCCTCGATATAAGACACTGCCTGTCCGACTGTCTGAATATTCTCAGCCTGATCATCAGGGATGGCAATGTTAAACTCTTTTTCGAATTCCATTATTAACTCTACAGTATCCAAAGAATCTGCGCCTAAATCGTTAGTGAAGGAAGCTTCCTGAGTTACTTCTGCTTCTTCTACTCCTAACTTATCAATAATAATTGATACAACTCTTGATTTAATATCCGACATGTTTACTCTTTTTATGGTTTATTTCAGCTTGCAAAGAAATAATTTATGTTTTTAATATCAAAATTTCTATGCAAAATAATGTTTAAATCGAAGAAAGACCTGCGGAAGTGCCTGATCGATCTTACCAAGATTTTACATTCAAATGTAAGAATTTTTTATTTAATCCAAATGCTCTTTGTTTTGTTGGGACTTAAAAATATCTTTGTGCAAAAGTAGTTCCTTCATGATTATCCGCTCCGCGAGTTTCGTAATAAGTAATACCGACGTATCAAAATGTCCTTCACCTGATAAACCTGAGTATGCTTTTATAGGTCGTTCGAATGTTGGTAAGTCTTCTCTTATTAATATGCTGACAGACAATAAAAAATTAGCGAAAACTTCAGGTAGGCCGGGAAAAACGCAGCTTATTAATCATTTTGAAATAAATGAAGGCTGGTACCTCGTTGATTTGCCAGGCTACGGTTTTGCTAAAACCTCTAAAATGAACAGGTTTAAATGGACGAAGTTTATCGAGGAATATTTGAGAAGTAGAGAAAATCTGATGAGCACTTTTGTTTTGATCGACAGCCGTCTTGAACCCCAAAAGATAGACATCGAATTTATGAACTGGTGTGGACACAACATGATTCCTTTTGCGATAGTATTTACAAAGGCAGATAAGCTGAGTAGTTCAGCTCTACAGAAAAACATGGCGGTTTACAAAAAAGAAATGCTAAAATTCTGGGAGGAGCTCCCCCCGGTTTTTATTACTTCAAGTGAATCAAAACAAGGTCGTGAGAGTGTTTTGAACTACATAGATGGGTTGAATGAAATGTGGAAGGGAAAATCAAATTAAAGGCCGGTAAGTTCTTTCTGCACATCCCAAAACACTTTTTGAAAATTTTGTACAGCATCATTTTTAATTAACACATTTTCATTTTTTAAGCGTTCTTCCATTGCAGTTGGGCTTTCAAAATGCATTTTTCCCGACAATACTCCATTTCTGTTTACTACACGATGGGCAGGAACCGTTGGGTCCTTATGGGAGGCATTCATTGCCCAACCCACCATACGACTGGATTTAGGAGAGCCTAGTGCCTTGGCAATACTGCCATAGGTTGTAACCCTTCCTTTCGGTATAAGTCGAACAATCTCATATACCTTTTCAAAAAAATCCTTGTTTTGCTCGCTAAGTTTTTCAGTAAACGCCATTCAGTGAATTTCAAATTGACAGTATTTTATTTTGTGTCCGCGGGAAGAGAATAATTCCTCATAGTGCGTCCTTACAGTAAGTATATCTTTGAGGTTTTCAGGAATTTTGTCAAGATTGGAATAAAGGTCGTCTGTAAGGATTTTTGATTTATATCCTTTCGTACTGATTTCATTTTCAGTAAACTCAAAAAGTATATCGCTGTCTGTTTTCAAATGTACGATGCCTCCCGGTTTCAGTATCTTTTTATACCTCTCGATAAATGTTTCTGAGGTAAGTCTTTTGTTTGGTTTTGCGGGCTGAGGGTCCGAAAATGTAAGCCAGATCTCTTCAACCTCCCCCGGTGAGAAAAACTTCTCTATGAAATCAACTTTTGTTCTTAGGAAGGCAGCATTTGTAAGGTTTTTTTCCAAACATTCTTTAGCTCCCACCCACATTCGTGCACCCTTGATATCGATACCGATAAAATTCTTTTCGGGACATTTTTCGGCCAAAGCTACGGTGTATTCTCCCTTCCCACATCCAAGTTCAAGTATTACAGGATTGTCATTTTTGAATACTTCCGAAGCCCAAACACCTTTATAGTGGATCTGATCTTTATTGATGCTATCCATCGTTGGTTCAAAGACATGATCCATCTTTTTCATTTCTGCGAATCGGAATAGTTTGTTTTTAGCCATTTTTATTAACTTGGTGATGCAAAAATATAAATCTTCGCTGGTAAGTGCTGGATACACCCTTAAATTCTGTCGTCGGAAAACGAGTGTTAATAAGTCCGCTTAATTGGGGACTTGGGCATATTACGCGTACTATACCTGTTATTGATTTTCTGAAAAGAAAGAACAACGAGGTCATGATCTGCTGCGATGCGCAACAGGAAAAGGTGTACCGCAATTATTTTCCTGATCTTTGGTATATTCCGCACGAAGGATATCCATTCAGGTTTAAGGGAGATGGTAACTGGAACAAGGAAATGCTCAGGAATATTTTCGGTCTAAGTTCCTTCATGGCGGAGGAAAAAAAAAGGGTGGAGATACTGATAAGTAAATTTTTCCCGGATTTAATTATTTCTGATCAGCGGTTTGGGTTTCGATCATCGAAGGTGAAGAGTGTTATAATATCTCATCAATTGAATCTTCCTGTTCCTGCATGGAATATAATTGGTAAGAAATGGAACGAAACACTTCTCAGTAAATTTGATGAAGTCTGGATTCCTGATTTTCAGAACAGAGAGCTTAGTGGTTCGCTGAGTGATTCCAAACTTCGAAACATCTCCTTTTTAGGAATGTGTTCTCGTTTTCAAAGAGACAGCATAGATAAATTTATTCCGCGTAAACATCATTTCAGTTACCTCGGTATTGTGAGTGGCCCACCTCCTTATTCGAGTCGATTCATGGAGATGCTTATTCGTAAATTTTCAGAACAAGATGAAGCGTGCGTCATCATTGCCGAGAAGATCGATCATTCATCTATCAACGGCAATGAGGGCAATATCACTTTTGTTGAATCTCCCGACCATAATCATTTCCTGGAGCTGATCTTGGCAAGTGACACCGTGGTAAGTCGTTCAGGATATTCGACTCTCATGGATCTCAAAGCTACGGGAAATCGAGCGATTCTGATTCCGACGCCGGGACAGTTTGAGCAGGAATATCTTGCGGATCATCATGCGGGTAATGACTGCTGGAATTTCCTTTCCGAAAGAGAATTTGAAAGAATATCTCTTAATGAAGTTCTTTCTCTGAGGTTCTGATTGAACTTCCCTGAAATAAAATCGGTCGAACTTTTTTGAATGTAAGGTGTTTAATACCCAGATTCGAAACTGATTACTGTTTCGAAAAAAATGTGTAAACATACCGAATTATGGCGGCAGAAGTAACGAAGTTATGGCACCTCGATGCTATCGAAGTTTTTGATGGATTTTCCAGCGATGAAAAACGCATGCTGGAAAGAATGATTGACGTAAGAACCTATAAGAAGAATGAACCTGTATATAATGTGAATGATGAATCCACCAGACTTTTTTTCGTGATTAAAGGAAGGATAAAGCTGGGGAAGAACTCCACGAACGGAAAGGAGTGTATAAAACATGTTATTACCGAGGGTAAAGCCTTCGGCACGCTTGGTTTTATTGATAAAAAATTCGAAGGCCATCGTGGTGATCATGCTGTCTCAATGGATCATGACACATTAATCGCTTCCATTTCCAACAGTGATTTTAACAAATTGTCTGAAAAACACCCCGAACTGAAGCAGCGCATCATTCAAAGTGTTATTGCCAAATACAGAAGGTTGGATTCACGTCTGGAGTCAATCATGTTTAAAGATGCAAAAACAAGACTCATTGAATTTATTAAGGAGCTGGCTGAAGATTACGGTATGCCTGTTGGTCATGAATTATTGATAAAGCATCGACTCACTCATCAGGAAATTGCGAATATTACAGCTATTTCAAGACAAAAAATAACGACACTTCTGAATGAGATGAAACAGGACGGTTTGATTCATCTCGAAAGAAAGTCATTGCTTGTCCATGACATGGATATGTTGAAATAACAAGAGCTCCCCGGGCGGAATTTTGATTCTGGTATGAGTCACAGGATGAGGTCAGGCAAAGATTAATTATTTTTGCCTGCAATGAAGCAGCGATATTTTTTCGAATGTGCCTATGACGGAACCGACTTCAGCGGATGGCAGAGACAGCCTAATGCTGATACCGTTCAGGAAACGATTGAATGTATGTTGTCCCGCCGTTTCAATGAGGAGGTCACAATTGTGGGTTGCGGAAGAACAGATGCAGGAGTTCATGCCAGGCAGTTTTATTTCCACGCGGATCTGGATGTTGATTTGGATGCCCGCGAGCTTGGTTACAAACTCAATAAGATGCTTCCGGTGAGCATAGCTGTATTGAAAGTGTATCCGGTTCACGATTCTGCCCACGCACGATTTGATGCAGTTAGCCGGTCCTATAAATATTATATTCATTCGAATAAAAATCCTTTTTCGGATCGATTCAGTCTTTACTTTCCTTATAGACTTGACCTGGATAAAATGAACCATGCTGCACGATTACTCATCGGTGAAAAAGATTTCACATCGTTCTCAAAATTGCATACGGATGTTCATACGAATATTTGTGATCTTTTCAATGCCGAATGGAAAGCCCTTGAAAACGGTCAGCTCGTTTTTGGAATTTCAGCCAATCGCTTTTTGAGAAATATGGTCCGCGCTATCGTTGGTACCTTGCTTCAAGTAGGTCAGGGGGAGATGGAAGCTGAAGAAATTGTAAACATTCTGAAGGCAAAGGATAGGTCCGCGGCGGGCGTTTCTGTTCCTGCAAAAGGCCTTTTTTTAGACAGGGTAGAATATCCTTTTATCCCTAAATAGGGAGGTGATCTCTTGAGTAAATAAATTCGGTTTTTTTCTTCCAAGGCTTTTAAGCTTGAATTCGTTTCTTAATAATTTATCCGGATTGGACTCCTGATTTAATTGATAAAAATAAGCCAACCACTGAGGCCGGAATCTATATTTTTTCCACAATTGAAAAATTACTACCACTTTTTACCACCATGCTTATTTCCCTTCTTTTTACTGATATAATTGTGTTTTAGTGATATATTTGTAACTGTTTCGAGTTATATTCCGTAAGAAGTTATTAACACTTGAATAAAAGTGGTAAAAAGTGGTAATTTTCCATTAATTTTACACATTATTAACTGTGCATGGCAGGATTAGTAGGAGAATATGAAGTTAAACTGGACGCTAAAGGGCGTTTCTTGTTTCCCTCTCATTTGAGAAGGCAATTATCTCCTGCTGCTCAGGAAAGTTTCATGTTGAACAAAGGTTTTGAGGATTGTCTTACGCTTTACCCGATGAATGAGTGGGAAAAGCTAAGCGCGTCACTGAGTAAAATCAATTTGTTCAAGCCAAAGAATCGGATGTTCTATCGTCTGTTTCATCAAGGGGCTAAAGATGTTTCCCTTGATAAAACCGGTCGGGTATTAATCCCTACTTCTCACATGGAACGGGTCGGTCTTAAAAAGGATGCAATGTTGATTGCATACAATGACAGGATTGAAATCTGGGATAAATCCAAGTACTTCGAAATGATCGAAGGCTCCATGACAGACTTTGCTGACCTGGCAGAGGAAGTAATGGGTGATTTGGGGAATGACGACGAATAAGAAAGAGACATACCATATACCGGTGATGCTAAATGAGTGTCTTGAGGGGCTGAATATTCGTCCTGACGGAACTTATGTGGATGTTACTTTTGGAGGTGGTGGCCATTCACGTGCCATTTACGAAAGACTTAATGAGAAAGGTAAACTCATTGCTTTCGATCAGGATGCTGATGCGCTGGCAAATGTTTGGAAAGCACCGAACTTCTATTTCATTCCTTCCAATTTTGCATTTCTGAAAAACCAGCTTCGAGCGCTGCGAATTTCCGGTGTTGACGGAATTCTCGGTGATCTTGGTGTTTCTTCCCATCAGTTTAATGTTCCTGAGCGAGGGTTTAGTATACGCTCTGATCAGCCTTTGGATATGCGCATGAATCGAAAAAGTGAAGTTTCGGCTTTTGATGTGCTGAAGGATTATGACGAGGACGAGCTCATTCGCATATTTGCAAATTACGGTGAGTTGAAATCGCCGAGAAAAGCCGCCCAGTTAATCTGTCAGGCAAGAGAACCTCGTGCTTTACGCACAACAGGGGAGCTAATGAAAGTTCTTGCTGTTATGGCACCCAAATTCAAGGAAAACAAATTTTTTGCTCAGGTATTCCAGGCTATTCGTATCGAGGTAAATAACGAAATGGCCGTTCTGGAGGATTTCTTAATGCAGTCGGCAGATGTTTTAAATCCCGGAGGAAGACTCGTTGTTATGTCTTATCATTCTCTTGAAGACAGATTGGTAAAGAATTTCATGAAGCGCGGTAATCTGGACGGGACTATTGAGAAAGATTTTTACGGCAACATAATTAAACCTTTTACCGAAATCGTGAGAAAACCGGTTACACCTTCTCCGGAGGAGCTTGAAGATAATCCGCGCTCACGCAGTGCCAAATTGAGAATTGCAGAGAAAAATGAAGGAAAATAGTTTTATAGACGGCAAGGAGCAGAAGAATGTTAAGCAAGCGAAAAAGAAAAGTCGTTTGGGTAAGGCAGCTCGTAAACAGTCCCAAACATTCGTACAGATCATGAATGGAGACTTTCTTACCAAAGACTTCTTTCTGAATAATCTTACCTATATATTTTTCGTCGTTTTCTTACTCATCCTCATGGTGAGTAAAGGATATTATGTGAATCAGCTTTCCGGGGATATTTCAAAAACCGAGGAGGAGCTAAGCGAGATAACTGCTGATTTTGTTGAAACTAAAGCGAAACTGGAAGAGAGAACCCGTCGAACAGAGCTGATTGAGAAACTGAATCCACTCGGCTTAAGGGAGACGGTTAATCCGACTAAGGTAATCCGGAAAAAAGAGAATAAATAATGAAGACTCCGAAGGCGATCATATTGCGTGCTTATCTGATCTATTTCTCAGTAGTGATCATCATGATACTCGTTTTGGTGAAAAGTTTTTCCATTATCATGGATGGCCGGGATACAATTTTTACAAGTCGTTCTGATAAGATTCAGCAGCGTTCTGCAATAATTACTCCGAGACGTGGGGAAATACTCGATGCACGGGCTAACCCTTTGGTGACTTCTGTTTCCTTTTATGATGTTTATATGGACCCCGTTACCGTCGAGGACGAACTATGGAATAAAGAAATAGGGAAATTATCCAAGGCTCTGTCAGTGATGTTTGGAGATAAATCGCCACGAGAATACGAAGAGTATCTGCGAGATGCCAGAATAAAAAAACGCCGCTATGTGCTCATCCGTAAAAAAGTTACCAATGAGGAGCGTAAAAAACTACGTGAGCTTCCGATTTTCGAGAAAGGAAGATTCAAAGGCGGACTGATAGATAATCATGCGACCATAATCAGAAAAAGACCGAACGACGAATTGTTCCGCAGAACGCTCGGCTATGTAAAATATAATAGGAGAGATACATTGAAAGTCGGTATCGAGGGTGCGTTCAATGATTACCTTGCGGGCCGGAATGGAGTTGTAATCGAACAGAAAATCTCCAATTCATGGAAGCCATCCGGAGCGGTCATTCGGGAAGCAGTTAACGGTTATGACGTTGTCACATCGATCGATAAGGATATTCAGGAGGTGGCGCACACAGAACTGGAAAATCAGCTAAAAAATAAAGGAGGAAGATACGGTTGCGCCATAGTGATGGATGTAAAAACCGGATTTGTAAAAGCAATGGTTAACCTTCAGAAAAACACGAATGGCGATTATACAGAGACATACAATCATGCAATAGGTACACGCGAGGTGCCGGGATCTACCATGAAGCTTGCTTCTCTGATGGCTGCTTTGGAAGATGAAAAAATAAAAATTACCGACACCGTAAATGCAGTTGGTAAATATGAATACTATGATCGCACGCTGCATGATTCCCGTGAATGGGGTTATGGAAAAATAACAATTCAAGAAGCTTTTGAGGTATCATCGAATGTGATCTCCAAAGTCGTATTTAACAATTACCGGGATGAACCTCAGAAGTTCATAGACAGACTGCATCAATTTGGACTGACTGAAGAATTAGACATAGATATACAGGGTGAAAGTAAACCGATTTATTCAAAACCCGGTCAGTCACAGTGGTGGGGAGGGTCACTTGCATGGATGTCCATCGGTTATGAAATTCAGCTTACCCCCCTGCAGTTGCTGGCATTTTATAATGCGGTTGCGAATGACGGGAAATACATGAAGCCCCAGTTTGTGACTCATGTCCTTGAAGGGTCAGAAACGATCAAAAAATTTGAACCTATCGTTTTGCGGGAAAAAATTTGCTCGCAGTCCACAATCAATACACTCAAAGGTTGCCTCGAGGGTGTGATGACCAAAGGAACCGGTAAAAACCTTGGCTCTACTTTCTTTACTACTGCCGGAAAAACGGGTACCGCTCAGATCGCAAACAGGAATTTGGGATATGGGAAAGAAGGTGAGAAAAAATACATTGCTTCATTTGCCGGTTATTTCCCTGCGGATGATCCTATTTACTCGTGTATAGTGGTGATCGCTGCTCCCACGGATGATATTTACGGTGCCTCGGTGTCGGGTACGGTTTTTTCCGCTATTGCCAATAAGGTCTATGCTTCAAGCTATGAATTCCATAAGGCGGTAAATGAAAAGGAAAGAATTGCTGCTGTTCCATACGTTCAAGATGGCTCCAGATATGACATCAATCAGGCACTGAATAGATTCAAAGTTAAAAAAGAATTTGACGGAAATCAGGGATGGGTTTCGGTAATTCCTAAAGAAAAGTCGGTTTTGCTAAGTGATCGAAAAGTAAATAAGCGACAGGTTCCGGATGTAACAGGTATGGGACTCGAGGATGCATTGTATTTATTAGAAAACGTTGGTCTGAGAGTTCGGGTAACCGGTTACGGAACAGTCATAAGACAGTCTATTACGCCCGGATCCCAGGCAGCAAACGGAGAAGTAATTAAAATTGAACTGAAGCAGTAGTGAAAAACCTAAGAGACATATTATATGGTGCTTCCATAAAGGAAGTGGAGGGAAAAACAGATGTTGAGATCGGTAAATTGGTTTTTGATTCGCGCCGAGTTACCAAAGGAGATGTATTTATTGCTATTCGAGGATCTGCCGTAGATGGACATGATTTTATCGATTCCGCTGTGGAAAAGGGTTCTGTTGCAGTTGTGTGTGAGGAAAAGCCCGCCAAACTTCATGCAGGGGTGAATTATATTGTGGTAGAAGATTCTCATTATACGCTGTCTGTTCTTGCTAATAATTACTTTGATCAGCCTAGTAAACAGTTAAAACTTATCGGAATAACGGGGACCAATGGTAAAACCACTACTACAACGCTGCTCTATAATCTATTCAAGGAAATGGGGCGATCGGTGGGGTTGATCTCCACGGTGGTAAATAAGATCAATGATGAGGCTGTTCCCGCAGAAAGAACAACGCCTGATCCGATTAGTCTCAATAAGCTACTTCGTAGAATGGTGGATGAGGGATGTGAATACTGCTTCATGGAGGTAAGTTCGCACGCTATTCATCAGAAAAGGATAGGTAAACTTCATTTTGCCGGAGCCGGTTTTACCAATATAACGCACGAACATCTCGACTACCATAACACCTTCACGGAATACCTCAACGTGAAGAAGGCATTCTTTGACGGACTAACCAAGGAGGCTTTCGCGATTACAAATGCTGACGATAAAAATGGTGAGGTAATGCTTCAGAATACGAAAGCAATGAAGCTTACCTATGGTCTGAAAAACATCGCCGATTACAAGGCTAAGGTATTGGAAAATCAGTTTTCAGGACTTATACTTTCCATTCAGGGAACGGAGTTATATACCAGACTTGTAGGTGACTTCAATGCCTACAACATTTTACTTGTGTACGCTATAGCTGATCAGCTGGTCAATAATCCAATAGAGATTATGAGGATCATCAGCAAGTTACAACCCGTCGAAGGAAGATTTGAATACTTCCGAAGTGAAACAGGGATTATTGGTATAGTGGATTATGCTCACACGCCCGATGCATTGGAAAATGTACTTTCTACAATTAAAAATATCAGATCGGGGAACGAAACTGTTTTTACCATCGTTGGTTGCGGAGGAGACAGAGACAGATCAAAAAGGCCGGAAATGGCTGCTATAGCATGTAAGCTGAGCAATAAAGTAATACTCACCTCAGATAACCCACGTACGGAAAATCCGGAGGCCATCATCGAAGAAATGATGACAGGTGTAGGGGGTGAGCACTTCAATAAAACCTTGAGTATTTCCAACAGAAAGGAGGCTATAAAAGCAGCTTGTAACATGGCTGAAACCAATGATATTATCCTTATTGCAGGAAAAGGACACGAAACTTATCAGGAGATAAATGGAGTGAAACATGACTTTGATGATCTGGAAATATTGAAAGAACTACTCATAAAATTTAATAAATAATGCTGTACTATTTGTTTGATTATTTGGATAAACTGGATTTCCCTGGAGCAGGAGTATTTCAGTACATCTCTTTCCGTTCAGGAATGGCTCTTATATTTTCATTGATCATTTCCATCTTGTTCGGGAATCGCCTGATCGGTTTACTCAGAAAAATGCAAATGGGTGAAAAGGTGCGTGATCTGGGCCTTGAAGGGCAAAAGGAAAAAGAGGGGACTCCAACCATGGGTGGTTTGATTATTATCGGATCCATTTTAATCCCTACACTGCTTTTTGCTAAACTTCATAATGTCTATGTTCTCACGATGATTATCGCCACTGTATGGCTTGGTTTTATCGGCTTTCTCGATGATTACCTGAAGGTACTGAAAAAAAACAAGGTTGGATTGGCAGGTAAATTTAAAGTTGTCGGACAGTTTGGTGTTGGAATCATTGTTGGGTCCATGATGTTCTTTCATCCCGACGTAAAAGTTCACAAAGAGGTCAGTGAAAATTATGAGTTGAAAGAAGGCGAGCGAGTAGTGACCGCTGTGCATGCCTCCACGGATGATAATTATAAATGGATTGAAACCCGTGATATGACCACCACCATTCCTTTTGTAAAGAACAACGAAGTGAACTACAATTGGTTACTTGGTGAAGACGCTCGTTCATGGGGCTGGCTCTTGTTTATTCCGATAGTGATTTTCATTGTAACTGCCGTTTCTAACGGAGCCAACATGACCGACGGACTCGACGGACTTGCAACTGGTACCTCAGCGATTATCGGAATTGCACTGGCCATTCTTGCCTATGTGAGTTCACACGTGCAATTCGCGGATTACCTCGATGTGATGTACATACCTTTTGCGGAGGAACTTGTTGTATTTATCGCGGCATTCGTTGGAGCCTGTGTTGGATTTTTATGGTATAACTCTTATCCGGCGAAAGTTTTTATGGGTGATACCGGAAGTCTTGCAATAGGAGGTATCATAGCTGTTTTCGCCATTGCTATCCGAAAAGAACTTCTGATCCCTGTTTTGTGTGGAATATTCCTCATCGAAAATGTTTCTGTAATTCTCCAGGTGGCCTGGTTCAAATTTACTAAAAAGCGATACGGAGAAGGAAGGAGAATTTTTCTGATGGCTCCGCTGCATCATCATTACCAGAAGAAAGGCCTGCATGAAGCAAAAATTGTCGCAAGATTCTGGATCGTCGGGATTTTACTTGCTGTAATAACCATAGTTACATTGAAACTGAGATAATTGAAGGCGAAAAATCGACATATAGTTGTTTTGGGTGCAGGTGAAAGTGGAATAGGTGCTGCGCTTCTGGCGAAGAACAAAGGCTATTCAGTTTTTGTCAGCGACGGTGGAAAGATTAAACCCAAATTCATTGCCGAACTTCAGGCGGCAGGGATCCCTTTTGAAGAAAACGTACATACACACGCCGAAATTCAAAAAGCCGATGAGATCATAAAAAGTCCGGGTATTCCGAATCAGAGTGCTCTTATCCGTGACCTGAGAAACGATGGAAAGAAGATTATCGGTGAAATAGAGTTTGCTGCAAGGTATACAAAAGCAAAATTAATCTGTATAACAGGAAGTAATGGTAAAACCACAACCACGCATTTAACCTATCATGTTTTGAAAAACGGTGGTCTGAATGTTGAAATGTGCGGTAATGTTGGTGTTAGTTTCGCCCGAAAACTGCTTGGTGATCAGGCCGACTTTTATGTGCTGGAGTTGAGCAGCTTTCAGCTTGAAGATATGTACGGATTTCATGCAGATATTTCTGTATTGCTGAATATCACTCCTGACCATCTCGACAGATATAATTATTCCATGGATGATTATGGCAGAGCCAAAATGAGGATAACTCAAAATCAGACAGCAGGTGATTATTTCATTTACAATGCCGACGATCCGGAGATTAGAAAACAGCTTGAAAAAGTTGAGTTAAAAGCTATTAAGATGCCATTTTCACTCAAGGACGATTCTGTTGAAGGTGGATTTATGAATGAGAAAGAACAAACAATAACCATAAAAAACAAGTTAACTATGTCGATTCACGATTTAGCCCTAAAGGGGAAGCACAATGTCCAGAACTCGCTGGTAGCGGGAATAGCAGGACGATTAGTAGAGTTGAGAAAGGAAAGTATTCGCGAGAGCCTTTCTGATTTCACAAATGTAGAGCACAGACTTGAGTTTGTGGCTAAAGTAAATGGTATTGAATTCATTAATGATTCAAAAGCCACAAATATCAATGCAACCTGGTATGCCCTGGAAAGTATGAATGCTCCTACCGTTTGGATTGTGGGAGGCGTAGACAAGGGGAATGATTATCAGGAACTGATCGGTCTCGTGAAAGAGAAAGTTAAAGCAATCATTTGCTTGGGTAAGGACAACGAGAAAATCAAAGAGGCTTTCCACGGCGTTGTCGATACAATCCTTGAGACACAGTCTCCGATGGAAGCTGTAGCCTACGGATATCAACTTGCTAAAAAGAATGAAACAGTTTTGCTTTCGCCTGCATGTGCAAGTTTTGATCTATTTGAGAATTACGAAGACAGAGGCCAGCAATTCAAAAATGCTGTGCGTTCTCTTTAAATTTTAACGAGTATGGAAAATAAACTAAGTATAGAAGATCAGATTCGCTCTGCACGGGAGAACACCCTTCAGGTATTTAAAGATCGTTTTCGTCAAAAATGGCTTTTAGGTATGCCTGTTTTTCATTGGTCAGAACTTCAACTTTCTGAAAGCCTGAAGAAAGGTATTTACACCTCAAACCCTACAATCTGGATTCTTAATAATGCGGATAAACCGAACTTCGATGAAGTTGTCTGGAAGGAAGAGGACGTAGAGCGTATTATTTCATTCGATCACATCGAAAACGCTGAGATACATCCACATGATGAAACATTTGCAATCTGGTTGAGAGAGGATATAGAATGTGGGTTGGGACTTGTAAATGAAACAGATAATCAGGATCTTATCCTGGTATACAGTGCGGGTACCGGTGAAATGTCCGAATACTGGTCTAAGGCCTTTAATGCCCGAATTGAAAGAGAATAATTTTGGTTCAGAAGTATTTAAAATATCTCAAAGGTGATCCCGTAATATGGATTATTGTTCTTTTGTTCTTTGCAATATCGCTTGTGAGCGTCTACAGTTTTGTGCCGATTCTTGTCAAAACGGAAGGGGGAACACCTTTTAAATACCTTTTTAAACATTTCGTTTATATACTGATTGGTTTTACAGTTATGTACTGGATTCACAAACAGGATCCGAAATACATTGCCAAGCTTTCCAAGTTTATTTTTTATTGTGCTTTATTGTTACTTGTTTTTACTTTTTTCTTCGGGGTGAGAGTGAATGACGCTTCTCGATGGGTAAGAGTGCCTATAATTGGACTTACCTTTCAAAGTTCCGACTTCGCTAAACTCGCTCTGGTGATCTTTGTTTCCAAAAGACTGGTCAGCTCAGAACCATATTTTGATTCGTGGAGAAAAGGTTTCTGGCCGGTGGTACTGCCAATCATTCTTATTTGCGCCCTGATCGCAAAGGATAATTTTTCAACCGCCGCAATTATTTTCATGGTTTCTTTGGTGTTGCTTTTTATAGGGAGAGTGCCTTTCGGAAAAATTTTCACCTTCCTCGGTAGTGGATTACTTATACTAGGTTTTTTCGTCCTGATTCACCTGGCACTTCCGGCATTGAACCTGTTGCCTAGATTTGATACCTGGATGAGCCGATTTTTCAAGGCTTATGGGGAAGGAGTTGATTCTGTTGAAAATATGCAGGCAATAAATGCGCAGCTTGCCATTCACAACGGAGGTTATACGGGTGTAGGAGTAGGCGACGGAGACTTGAAGCATTACACACCTGAAGCTTATGCTGATTTTTTTTATTCTTCATTCGTAGAGGAATTCGGACTTATTAGTGCCGTATTACTTATTTTTCTTTATTTGATTTTATTCTACCGCATTCTCCGTATTGGCCTTAACGCCGAAAAATTATTCGAAACTTACCTTGCTATCGGTATAGGTCTTTTATTGCTATCTCAGGCAATCATAAATATGCTGGTTTGTACGGGACTGATGCCTGTTACAGGTCAGAACATGCCCTTCCTGGCAATGGGAGGATCGGCTATGATTATGAGCTGTGTTTCGCTGGGTATCGTGCTGGCTATCGCTCACAAGAAAAACCCATCGGTTGCATTAAATGAAAACAGTGAAAACGAAGAGGAGTCATGAGTATAAATAAAGTAATCATATCAGGCGGAGGTACGGGAGGACATATTTTTCCGGCCATAGCGATAGCCAATAGAATAAAAAAAGAATATCCGGAAGCAGACATATTATTCATAGGTGCTGAAGGAAAAATGGAAATGGAAAAAGTTCCGGCCGCCGGTTATAAAATAGTCGGATTGTGGATAAGTGGTTTTCAGCGAAGATTTACACTTCAAAACCTGGTTTTGCCATTTAAACTGATTTCTTCCATGTGGAAAGCACGGGATATCATAAAAAAATTTAAACCCGATGTGGTTATCGGTGTGGGTGGATACGCGAGCGGACCTACTGTTCGAATTGCCAGTAAAATAGGTATTCCTACTATCATTCAGGAACAGAATTCGTTTCCGGGAAAAACGAATAAAATTCTTTCCAGAACTGTTACTAAGATTTGTGTTGCTTACGAAGGACTCGAAAGATTCTTTCCGGCCGATAAAATCGTATTAACCGGTAATCCTGTCAGAAGAGATGCAGTAGATATTGATGGTAAGAAAGAAAAAAGTCTCGAAGAATTCGGGCTTGAAAAAAATAAAAAAACGGTACTCGTCGTCGGAGGCAGTCTGGGAGCAAAAACACTGAATGAAAGCTTGGTTACAAAGTTGCAGTTGCTTCAGGAAAACAATATCCAACTCATCTGGCAGTGCGGAAAAAATCAACACGAAGAACTGAAATCACTCACTGCAAATGTGGATATGAACGGCATTGTTCTCACAGCGTTTATATCGGATATGAGTAAGGCTTATGCCGCAGCTGATGTAATTGTTTCGCGTGCGGGGGCCATTGCGATTTCTGAATTATGTATTATCGGTAAGCCTCTTATCCTGGTTCCTTCACCGAACGTTGCTGAGGATCACCAAACCAAGAATGCGATGAACCTCGTTAAGGATGACGCAGCGCTGTTGATTAAGGATCATGAAGCACGGGCATCACTCGTTCCTAAAATCCTGGACCTTGTAGTCAATAGCGAAGATCAGAAAATATTAAGTCAAAACATACAGAAAAAAGGCATTCTGAATGCCGATGAACGCATCGTGGAGGTGGCTAAAAATATTGTAAAGTGAATTTGAACAGATTCGAGCATATTTATTTTCTGGGAATCGGAGGTATAGGAATGTCTGCACTGGCTCGTTATTTTCACCGAACAGGGAAGAAGGTTTCGGGTTATGACAAGACAGTTACACCCCTTACACTGGCTTTGGAGGGTGAAGGAATAGAAGTGCATTACGAGGATCTGGGTGATGAGGTAATGAAATATTTGCCTTCGAAAGAAAAGGTTCTTGTAGTTATCACTCCGGCAGTACCTAAAGAAATGAAAGAAAAGATATTCTTTGAGAATCATTCCTTTACCATGACAAAACGTGCTCGACTGCTGGGAGATATTACCGCAGGTATGAAGACGTTTGCTGTGGCAGGAACACACGGGAAAACAACTACTTCGGCAATGCTTGCCTATGTTCTAAGTTTGACCACAGAAGGGTGTAATGCTTTTCTCGGCGGAATAAGTACAAACCTCGGTTCTAATTTACTCATGACCGAAGGAAGTGATCGCGCAGTGGTGGAGGCCGATGAATTCGACCGTAGTTTTTTGCAGCTCCGCCCCTTTGCTTCAATACTTACATCGACAGACGCTGATCATCTCGATATATACAGTCATCACGATATTCTTAAGAGTGCGTTTTCGGAATATGTAAATCTCATTCCTGCGGAGGGGTGTTTAATTGTGCAGAAAGATATTGATCTCACAGGTCCGATCAATACATTTCGTTATGGTCTTAATACGCAGGATAAAGCGGTTGATTATCGCGGGATCAATTTAAGAATTGAGAAAGATAAATTCATGATGGATGTAGAATCGCCCGCAGGACCACAAAAGGATATCGTCTTGGGTGTGCATGGAATTCACAACGCAGAAAACGCCTTGGCTGTCTATGCCCTTTGTGATTATATGGGAATAGAATCAAAGATAATTCGAGAAGGACTGGCTTCTTTTAAAGGGGTGAAAAGAAGGTTTGAGATGATCGTGAATAAAAAGGATTTTGTTTATATCGACGATTATGCACATCATCCTACAGCCATTGAGAGTCTGATCAGATCGGTGAGACTAATATATCCTGATCTTCCTGTAAAGGTTGTTTTTCAGCCCCACCTTTTCTCACGAACATCTGACTTTATGCAAGGGTTCGCTGATGCTCTTGATCTGGCCGATGAGGTGATTTTGCTTCCTATTTATCCTGCCAGGGAAAAACCAATGGAGGGAATAACAAGTGAGGTTCTCGCATCCAAAATGAAGTCTGAAAATGTAGAGGTTGTCGGAGCGAGTGAACTTGCCGATAAATTGCAAGGATATGAAAAAGGCGTTCTTTTAACTGTGGGAGCAGGAGATATTGATCGATTGGTTGAACCTTTAAAAAGACATTTCGAATGAAGAAATGGATAAAAATAGCTTCCTGGGTTTTATTCCTTTCAGGGGTGTCCTTTGTCCTGATATCAGCCAAACACCTTGAGGAAAGACAGACCCTGCTCGAACCGGAAATTGATCTGAAAGTACAGAATGGTATTGCTCTGATCACTGAAGAAGAAATTCTTAAGGAGTTAAAGTTTAACAGGCTTTTCTGGAAAGGAATGAAAAAAGAAGAACTTGAGGTAAGCAAGATAGAGAAGTTTCTGGTTGGTCTGAATGAGGTTGAGTCAGCAGAAGTCTTTGTTGAACTCGGTGCTGAATGGAAAATTAAGATCAGATCGCGATTACCTATTGCTAGAGTAGTTCTGAATAACAGGTCTGATTTTTATCTGGACAGTCGTAGAAAAGTAATGAACATATCGGAATACTCGAAGCCCAAAATTTTGACCTTCACGGGTCTGGAAGGTGTTTTTAATCATCAGGTTAGCCTCAACGAAATAATTAACAATGATTCATTGATAACTAAATTTAAGTTGGATCAAATCTACCGTATTTCCCGTTATGTTTGTAATGATGCATTTTATGATGCGCAGATCGTGCAGGTACACTACGATTCGAAGGAAGGTTTCATTCTGGTTCCGAGAGTAGGCAGGCACGATATAATTTTCGGAAGTGCAAACTCGGAAGAGGAGGTGAAGGCCAAGTTCAACAAACTGACCACTTTTTACGAGGATGTTATTCCGTATGAAGGTTGGGATAAATATAAATCGATCAATTTGAAATTTGAAAATCAAATTGTGGCTAAGAAAAAATGAAGTGCATGTCTGAAATAGTTGTAGGGCTCGACATTGGTACCACGAAAATTGCCTGTTTCGTCGGAAGAAAGAACGAACATGGTAAGATAGAAATTCTTTCCATGGGGAAAACTGAGTCGCTCGGTGTGACGAGAGGCGTGGTTTCCAACATTGAGAAAACGGTTCAGTCGATTAAAACGGCCGTAGCTGAAGCTCAGGATCGTGTGGACGGAGAACTCACTATAGGGGTTGTAAACGTAGGTATTGCAGGACAGCACATCAAAAGTTTGCAGCACCGTGGTATGTATACCCGTAATGCAACCCATGAGGAAATTTCTCAGGCAGACATTGATGCGTTAATAGATGACATGTATAAGCTGGTGATGGAGCCCGGCGAGGAAATTATTCACGTTCTTCCTCAGGAATATATTGTTGATGGGGAGCAAGGTATAAAGGATCCTATCGGAATGTCGGGGGTGAGGATGGAGGCTAATTTCCACATTATAACCGGACGTATTGCAGCGGCTAAAAACATTCAGAAATGCGTGAATAAAGCCTCGTTGGAGGTGAGTGAGACAATTCTTGAGCCTTTGGCCAGTTCCGCAGCAGTGCTTTCCGAAGAAGAGAAAGAAGCGGGAATTGTACTTGTTGATATAGGAGGAGGAACAACGGATATAGCTATTTTCCATGAAGGAATCATACGTCATACCGCGGTAATTCCGTTCGGAGGAAATGTTATTACAGAAGATATAAAGGAAGGATGTACAATCCTTAAGCGTCAGGCAGAACTGCTGAAAGTGAAGTTTGGTAGTGCGCTGGCAAGCGAAAGTCAGGAAAACGAGATCGTTTGTATTCCCGGCTTAAGAGGAAGAGAACCAAAGGAGATTTCGATAAGAAACCTTTCAAGTATTATTCAGGCGAGAATGGAAGAGATCATAGAGCATGTTTATTATGAGATCAAAAATTCGGGATATGAAAAGAAACTGATCGGTGGAATTGTGGTAACCGGTGGTGGAGCAGAGTTGAAAAATATCACTCAGCTCTTCGAATACATCACAGGAATGGATTCCAGAATCGGTTATCCGAATGAACATTTGGGTAAATCATCTACAGAGGAAGCTCTCACCAGTCCGATGTACGCAACAGGAATTGGTCTTGTTCTGAAAGGATTTGAAACAAACGAACGCAATAGACGGTCTCTCGCAGCCGTCAAGTCACATTCAAAAAGAACCAAAGGATCTTTCTTTGATAAGCTTCTTGAAAAGGGTAAAAGCTGGTTCGAAGAGGATGTTGAATAATTAATTGAAAGATAACCCGTAAAAACGAAAATATGGAATTTGATATGCCAAAAGATCAGTCTTCGATCATCAAGGTGATCGGTGTTGGAGGCGGAGGTAGTAATGCCGTTAACCACATGTATAACCAGGGAATTAAGGACGTGGATTTTATTATCTGCAATACCGACAGACAAGCACTGGATATTTCTCCTGTCCCTTTTAAAATACAACTTGGTCCTTCGCTTACAGAAGGTAGAGGCGCGGGTTCCATTCCTGAAATCGGAATGAATGCCGCTATCGAGAATATCGACGAGATCAAGGAAACCCTTGCAAGGAATACAAAGATGGTATTCGTTACTGCAGGTATGGGCGGTGGAACAGGTACGGGAGCTGCTCCTGTTATTGCGAAGGTCGCTCGTGAACTTGGTATTTTAACAGTAGGTATTGTTACGGTTCCATTCAATTTCGAAGGAAGAAAACGCCGCCAACAGGCTGAGGAGGGACTAGAGAATATGCGTGAAAACGTTGATACCTTGCTGATCATAAATAATGAGCGTTTACGTGAGATTTCCGGTAATCTGACCCTTGGTAATGCCTTCGCTCAGGCTGATGACGTTCTTGCTACGGCTGCTAAAGGAATAGCAGAGGTAATATCCGTAACGGGTGCGATTAACGTAGATTTCAATGACGTAAATACCGTAATGAAGGATAGCGGGGTGGCGATCATGGGGTCGGCAAAGGCCGAAGGTGAAAATAGAGCCATTAAGGCAGTTCAGGAGGCACTTACCTCCCCGCTTCTTAATGACAACGATATCGCAGGCGCGAAATACGTGTTGCTGAACATTACTTATGGCAGCAAAGAAGTGTTGATGGATGAAATTTCGGATATTACAGATTATATTCAGGATGAAGCCGGATCTACGGCAGACGTAATCTGGGGTCATGGTTTTGACGAAACGCTTGGAGAAGCGCTTAGCGTAACTTTGATCGCTACGGGTTTCAAACAATCACCTGTTACGGGTTTTGAAAAAGCTCCTGAGAAGAAAGTTCAGGTTCTGGAAGACGAAAATAAAAAGGAAATTACTTCCCCACTTACCAAAGCCACAGCTGAAAATAAGTATGAGGAAAAGAAAGCAGAGGAAAGTGAAGAGCCTTATATCAAGAATGAGGATGTTGATAACGAGAGCGCCGGACAAACTGCCTTTAACTGGGAGATTAAAGCTGTGAATGATAAGGTGAATACGGGTTTTGACCTAACTGAAGAAAAGGAATCTTTAGAAAATTCTCAGGAGGTAAAAAGGTATTACCTTGAAGACGAAATGGAAAGTGAAAACGAGATTGAAAACCATTCTCCGAAACAACTTACTCCCGAAGAGCAGCAAAAAAGAGCGCAAGAAAGAATGGAAAGAATTCAGCAGTTTGCCTCGCATTTGAAAAGTGCTGAAGGGCTGAATGAACTTGAGCGTGAACCGGCTTTCAAAAGAAGAAAGATTAACCTTGAGGATGAACCTCATTCTTCCGAGAATAATATTTCACGTTTCGAGGTGTCTGAAGGGGAGGATAAGAACAAAACGACGCTCAGAGGAACAAATTCTTTCCTGCACGATAATGTCGATTAATGGATGCTTGTTAGCAGAAATAATATACTATGAGTTTAACAGACAGAATTAATTTAGATATCAAGGAGGCCATGAAGGCCCGTGAGAAGGAGAAACTGGCTGCTCTGCGTGACATCAAAGCTAAGTTGCTCAATGAAGCGACCTCCGGTGAAGGAGAAGTCGATGAAACAAAGGAGAACAAGATCATTCTGAAGCTTCACAAGCAGCGTATGGATACCTATAAGGTTTACATGGAACAGGGCAGAGAAGATCTGGCAAAGGATGAATTATTTGAGGCACAGATTATAGAGAACTATATGCCTAAAATGATGTCAGAAGCTGAGATTCTTGAGGCTGTAAAAGCGACTATTGATCAACTCGGAGCAACGGGACCTCAGGATATGGGTAAAGTTATGGGAGCTCTCACCAAGAAACTTGCCGGTAAGGCGGATGGGAAAACGATTTCGTCGCTCGTGAAATCTCAACTGAATGCTTAGTCATTATATTTATTTAACATTGAACCCCTGTTTGTGCAGGGGTTTTGTTTTAAATTAGCTTTCGATCATCGGTCATTTGTGCTCAAAAATATAATCAGCGAAAATCTCAATGTTTAAAGCAGCTTTATTTCTGTTCATTTTCTTATCAGCCTGTTTTGGAATGTATGGCCAGTTACTCGATAACTCGGATGGAGAAGCTTTTTCGGATCGTCCATATTTTAATGAAGATATTGTCCGGCAGAATAAAATAAAGGAAATCTCCGGTGATTTTACCGTTAAAAAAGTAGGTGATATCCTAAGGGATACGGAGCTTATGAGATCTTATCATTTCAATGAAAAGGGGCAGTTAATTAAAACCGTGGAAACCACTCAGGCTACAATAGGTTTTGATACGCTTGTAAGTTACTACGAATACAATTCCCAGGGTAAAATCACCGCTTTAAGAACAAAAGATCATTACGGATTTTATGCTACGATTTATGAATACGATTCAGCAGGGAGAGTAGTAAGAGAGGAATTTCAGCGAAATTTAAACAAAAATGCAAGTAGTACAAACCTGGACCTTGGTAAGGAGTTTATAGTAAGTTTTGAGACCTCAACCTATCAGGAATTCGACGGTCAGCAAAAAAGAACGGTGTATAACAGTTACGGAATTCCTTACAAGGAAATTTTTACCTACTACGATGATGAGGGCTTAAAAACGCAGGTGGTCGAAAAGCTTATTCGTACTTCCGGTATTAAAACCACGGATTACTCTTACAATGCTAAAGGACTTATAGATTCGATTAAGGTTGTATCTAACCAGGCGGGGAATCAGGAGAGACTGGAAGTTTTTTATTACGATGACTGGGGAAATCTTATCAGGGAAGAGAGTTTCAGAAACGGGGTTTTTATTACCGAAAATCGTGTGCTTTATGACGAGAAAACCATGATGATTAATTATATCATGACTCAGGAGGTTGCAACAGGGTATATAATGATACTTGCACTCAAGAATTACGAATTTTTTGAGTGAATCAGCAATTTTTTCTCTTACCTGAATCTTTAACCTTAGATAAATATTAGCTGGAAAGGTTCTAATGCATTATAAATCAATATAATGTAACGCAGATAATTTATTTTTCGACAGTTGTAAAACAGATCATTTATCAGCGTAAATTCGCTTAATTATTTTAATTAATTCTATGAAGAAAATGTACTTTAAAATGTTAGCGGCTTTGATGCTGAGCTTGTTAGCTACCACTGGATTTGGTCAAACGTATTCAGCATTTGGTGTCGCTCCGAGCGGTGGAGATTATGATACCCTTACTAAAAATGAAGATACTCTTCGTTTTTCTTTTCAGAACATTCCTGTGGGAGTGTGGGGAACTGTAACAGTTCGTGTATTTTTCGAAGGTGATTTCGGGGCTTCAGGTGAAAACTTACGGTTAGAGGATGAAAACCAAAATAATTTAGGCTCTACTCCTTCTTTGGGAACTGATTGTTTGCCTGAAGATTCCGTGGATTTTTTCTTCCCTGCAGCTGATTTAATCAGTATGAATGCTGATATGGTTGTTTTATTTGAGTTGATCTCAACCATTAATGTGGATTTGTTCTGTACAAATAACCGTGCAAAAATTAAGATGATAGTTAATTACTGTTCGGCTGGAACACCTGCTCAGATTGCTGAACTTTCTATCAGTGATTCTACAGTTTGTCCTTTAGGTTCCTTGTATACGTTAACTGGTATTCCCTCTGGTGGAACTTATTCCGGGGCAGGTGTGAACGGGACTCAGTTTGATCCTTCCGGACTTGCTTCAGGTTCTTATACTTTGTTGTACGAAGTAACGGATAATACAGGGTGTGAAATGACTGATGATGTAGTCGTGACTGTATTAAGAGCTCCCATTGTACAAGATACTACAATAGTTTGTCCTGATGGACAGCTTGCTATTAATACGGGTTTCAATGAGTACGTTTGGGCCGCGGATAATATGTTTTCTGTTATTTATGATACAACTGCAAATTTCGTGAGTCCAAATCTCATTCAGACTACTGATTTCTATTTGGCAGGAATAAACGGTTTGAATTTATTTCAAGTTACAGATTTGGGAATAACAAACAGTGCGGTGGTTGACCACGATGCTTTAACCGGAGACGACCGCGGTGGTGTTATTGTAACACAATCACATGTGTATGTTATTGGTGATAATGCTGTTGGGAGATTTGATCTTGATCTTACAAATCCACAATCATATCAGATAAACGACGGTTTGTTCAGTGATCTCAACAACGGTAGTTTGTACACTATTCATAACGGAACTGATTTCCCTTATAATTGGCCCTCAGGCTATTCTTTCTCACAAATCCGTGGTTTAAATGCTGATCTTACACCCAATGGTACTGTGATTCCCTTATCAATGTCTATCCCAATGTCGAATTTGAATTATAATAATGGAATTTTCGCGGGTGCAGGATTGTTGATTATTTATAGCGGCGAAACACAACATTGGTATTCAGTAGAGATTAACACAGGTGTGGTGACTGACCATGGTTTAGATGCTAACCCTAACTTCTATTGGAGTGAAAACTGGGCTGACTGGGGCGTAGCTGAGTTCGATGGAACTGACTATTATGCCTTGTATAGAAATAATTCAGTTGGTCATGAAATCGAGCGCATTAAGCTTTCGGATCTTTCGATAACAACTGCCTTTACCTTCACGGACATCAGTGATTTGGCTTCCTTTACTTTCGCCCCTTGGTTGAACAGATGGTATTTTCATTATGAGCTTTCAGGTCAGTTCGGTGGTTCTTCAGAAACGATTGGTTATGCTGACGGTCAACATACTATGGTTTTAGGCCAGGGTGCTTTGGGCTGTTATTCAAAAACAACTGCACTTGTAAACGAGATAAGCCTTGGCATGGATACAACTATCTGTGAAGGTCAAGTGCCCTTTACCTTGTATGGAGGAGTAGGTTATTTCAGTTATACCTGGAACGGACAAAACACGAACTTCAATACATACAACGTTACTCAGACAGGTGAATATATTTTAGAAGTGGTAGACATCGATAACTGTACACTGACAGATACAGTTGCTGTTACAGTTGAAGCTTGTGCAGGTCTTGAAGAGCAGGAAATGTTTGACGAAGTTGCTATCTTCCCGAATCCAACCTCAGGAATATTTGATGTGCAGATAAATACGAATTCAGACAAACAGATTTCATTCGAGATACTGGATGTTCAAGGAGCGGTATTATCTTCTCAGACACTTGTGATGATCCCTGGATTGAATACGGTTTCATTCAACGTAGAGAGTTTAAGTCCGGGAATTTATTTCTTAAAACTGAAAGGGGCTGACAACCAGCGTTCTTATAAGGTGATTAAAAAATAATTTTCTTTTGAATGTAAAAAGGTGCGGTGATCGATGATTACCGCACCTTTTTATTTTACCCTTTTCATGGTATTGTGAGTTCTCTTGCAATATTTTATTATTGTTGAAAGTTTAATACCATGAAAATAGCTTCACATTTTAAGGAAAATACAGTAGTCGAGCATATCGAAAAAAGATATGATTCGATTGAAATTCCTCAAAATCTCAGATTGATTTTGAAAGAACTTACCTCAGACAGTGAAGCTTTTGACCCTGAAATGTTCTATCAGTTTTCAATGAATGATATTTTCAGTTATCTCAAGGCAAGTCATCAGTATTATCTGAACACGGTAATGCCTAAAATAGAAAATGTACTTTTTCAATTAATGAGTGCTCTCCAAGAGGATAACAGAGAATCCAAAGTTTTTCTTAATGGAATTTATAATTATAAAAGAAGTCTTCAAGAACATATTGATCTTGAGGAAAAAATACTGTTTAAATACGTTGCAGAAATCTTAGAGGGGAATCAGAATAGGGAAGGGACAAAAAAAGCATTAAACCTTTTTCTTCAGACACATGATGATCATTTAATACTTGATCTTGACCCTTTTAAGGCGGCAATTATTCACTTTAACAGTCAGTTAAAAGGCAACCTTACTCTCG
>JAWVYS010000031.1:0-34929 GCA_033722555.1 Brumimicrobium sp. | reverse complement strand
TAAAATAAAATATTAGTTCGTAAAGACAGATAGTCTTAATACCTGAAAAACACAACTGACCCTAACGTTTGAAAATGTTAATCCTTTAATACAGATGAAGGATAAACTATTTATCCCTTCCCGGATAAACTTTCAATGCTTCTTCCAGACATTCCAGGGCATCTTTCAGTAAATCTTTGTCAAGCACGTATGCGATTCTTGCTTCCTTTTTTCCTAAACCGGGGGTAGAATAAAAGCCGCTCAAAGGTGCCATCATAACGGTTTTACCCTTGTGTTCGAAATCCTCCAGAAGCCACTGACAAAATTTTTCTGTGTCGTCGACCGGAAATTCCGCAACACAGTAAAAAGCTCCTCGGGGCATAGGGCAGCGTACTCCTTCAATTTTATTTAATCCGTTGACCATGAGGTCTCTTCTTGAAACATACTCGTTCTGCACTTCGTCGAAATAACTTTGAGGTGTTTTGAGTGCCGCTTCGGCAGCTACCTGCGCATAAGTAGGAGGGGAGAGACGCGCCTGGGCAAATTTCATTGCTGCTCCCAGAATACCTTTGTTTTTCGTAATCAGTGCCCCGATTCTTGCTCCGCACATCGAATAACGCTTAGAAACAGAATCGATAAGTATAACATTTTCTTCAAGACCTTTTAAATTCATTACTGAAAAAGGGCACGCACCGTCGTAGCAGAATTCACGATAAACTTCGTCAGCGAATAAATATAAATCATGTTTTTTTACGATCTCCGCAAGTTTTTGAAGTTCCTCGCCCGTATATAAATACCCTGTAGGATTAGCCGGGTTACAGATCATGATCGCTTTGGTTTTTGAAGTGATCTTTTTTTCAAACTCCTCCATGGGCGGCAATGCAAAACCGTCTTCTATTGAAGATGTGACCGGAACAATATTGATACCGGCGGATACAGCAAATCCGTTGTAATTGGCATAAAAAGGTTCGGGAATAATTATTTCATCACCGGGATCAAGACATGTTTGGAAACCAATACTCAGTGCTTCGGATCCTCCTGTGGTTACGATGATCTCATTGTGATCGACCTGTATATCAAATTTTTTATAATATACCGCAAGTCCCTTTCGGTATGACTCGAATCCTGCTGAATGAGAATATTCCAATACCTTAATATCCGTCTCTCTGATAGCTTGTCGAGCTACTTCAGGAGTTTCAATGTCGGGCTGACCAATGTTGAGATGAATTACAAACTTTCCATCTTTTTTTGCTTTTTCAGCAAAAGGTACAAGTTTTCTTATCGGAGAGGCGGGCATTGCCAAGGCTTTATGTGCTAATTCCGGCATAATATTGATTTGTTTGAGGCCCCAAAAATAGGCAACAGAGTTCGGAAAATGGATTATTTCGAAAAAAAAATAAAAATTTTCCAACCATTTGATTCAACCGATCGTTATAGGATTGTACAAACTGAAAAGAATGTATTTTCGGATCGGTTTTTGCATAACTGAAAAGAAGTCTTATATTTGGCTTCCTAATTATTAAAATTAAAACAGCGCTTATAGAAACATTTTTACTCTTAACAATTTGAATTAAACTTTATTAATCTCAAAAACTGAGTAATTATGGATTTTCAGGAATTAGAAGATAAGGCGCTTATTTCCCTCTATTTAAAAGGTGATGAAAAAGCATTTGAAACGCTTTTGATGCGTCATAAGAATAAAATATACAATTATATTTTTGCAAAAATTCGGGATCGCGCCCTCTCACAGGATATTTTTCAGGATGCTTTTATCAAAATAGTTAAAACACTGAAAAAAGGCGCTTATAATGAGGAGGGTAAATTCTTGCCATGGGCAATGAGAATTGCACACAACCTAATCATCGATCATTTCCGAAAGGCCAATAAGGTTAGAATGATCTCAGAATCGAGTTCCAAAAACGAGGATTATAATATTTTCTCCGTTTTACAGCTGGAGGACGAGAATATTCAGGATGCTATCACGCGCGGTGAACTGGAAAGTCAGATGGTTCGTCTGATCGATTACCTCCCCGATTCTCAAAGAGACATTCTCAAGATGCGCATTTTTCAGGAAATGTCCTTCAAGGATATAGCAGAAAAAGAAGACGTGAGCATCAACACCGCCCTCGGCAGAATGCGTTATGCGTTAATTAATATGCGAAAACTCATCGAAAAACATAACCTGGTAACACATTTCTGATCAATAATCAGCATGTTTAAAGCCGTTTAAGTAAACGGCTTTTTTTATTTCTTGTATTCAAGCTGAAGCATACCAGTGACGCGGTAAATTTCGAGATATGTCTGAATGCGTTGAAATAAAATAGTGGAATAATTGAGTTGTGCATTTAAATATGCCAACTGAAGCTGCATGAGATCGATGCTGTTAAGCGCGCCGAGATTGTATCTGTCTTGTCCTGCCTGATAGGCCAAAAGAGCATACTCCCTGTTTGCGGCAGCAACGTTCACAAGCCTGTTTCTCAAGGTGAACAGTTCTATAAGATTAATACTGTTCGCATACAGCTGTTTTTCGAGTTCCGAAATATTAAGTTGTGCGATTTCTTCTTCGATGCGAGAGATTTCAACGGCTCTTTTCGTTTTCCAGTTGTTAAATAGGGTATAACGCAAATTTACATTGGCGAAATATGTGATCTGCTGGGTAGAAGCATTCAGGTTTTGGTCATTAAGTGCCCTGAAGTTGCCGAAACTTGGACTACCTCCGAGCTGTAAAGAAAGTGTAGGGTATAAAAAGGTCCGTTGTAGTGAAGTATTGGTTTTCTGAAGTTCAAGATTGATCAACTGATTCTTCAGGTTCTGATTATTCGATGCAATTTTCTTTTGAACCTCCTTGTCATCCATATCTGACAAGTTAATATTCAACGAGTCTGTCAGAACAGGGAATAGTTCAGGCTTCATGTTTTCAGCCGGAACATTCATGAGCAAAAGCAAATTTCTATAGGCGTTATCACGGTTAATTTCCTGTTGCATAATGTTGATGCTGTCCGTAAGCAGCTGATTTCTGTTTTGTGCTACCGCCAGCTGGTTGGACTGTCCTAAGCGCTGTTTGCTTTCCTCGTATTCCACTCTTTTTTTGGTGAGTTCGAAAACCTCGTTCAGGTTATCCAATTGTTTCTGTTGAAGCACAACGTTGTAGTAAGCGTTAAGAACGTCAAAGGCTGTGTTTTCAAGTATAACTGCAGCATTTCCTTTACTTTGTTCTTCAAGTTGCTGCAACTGATCTTTTGTAATTTTTACCCTGAAACAACTGAATAAATTCCAGTTAATGTTCAAGGACGGACTCGCCTGAGCGTTATAAATGAGTCCGGGAGTAAAAGTAAACGGGTTGTTTGTATTATCGACGATCGCTTGATTGTAACCGGCGGTTAGATCCACCGTGGGAAAAAGGCCCGCTTCCGACCAGTTGTTCTTCTTCTCAGCAATCTCAGTTCTTTTGCCGGCGATTTCCATATCGAAGTTATTCTCCAGAGCAATTAGTACTGCTTCTGAAGCCGACAAAGTTTCCTGAGCGCCCGTGTATTGAAGAGAGATAATGAGAATCGACAGTATTAGAATTATTGATTTCATTTGAGTTCTTTTTCTTGTATTTCTCGTTGGTTAATCAAGGCTGTTTCAACATCTTGCTCAGCAGGCTTCTTTCCTTTCCAAAAATAGATCATCAATCGTTTGAGGTCGTTTCCAAACAATATTGCCGCGGGGAAAAAGGCAAGTATAAACAGTGTTCCGAAAAGCACACCGAATGCGATAGACACAGCCATGGGAATCAGGAACTGAGCCTGCATACTTTTTTCAGCGATCAGAGGCAATAAACCGGCAACCGTGGTTATAGTTGTGAGCAATATCGGTCTGAATCGTGCTATAGCCGCCTGAAGTGTTGCTTCACGACTATTTAATCCTTCCAAGATGAGCGAATTGTATTTGTCGAGAAACACAACCGCATCGTTGACCAATACCCCAAGGAGCGCAATCATTCCAAAGGCGCTGAGCATGGAAACGGGAATTCCAACGATTCCATGGCCGAGAATTGCCCCTGCAATTCCCGCGGGAATAACCAGAAGAATCAGAAATGCCTGAAACAAAGAACTGAAGTGTAAAGAGATCACAATAATAATCGCAACCAAAACAATAAGTGTCATATACATCATACTGTTTCCGGTTTTCTGACTCCGTTCGAACTGACCCATTTTTTCGAATTCTACCGTCGGATATACCGCCTTAAGTTTAGGGATTATTTTTTCACTGATCCTTGTATTTAATACGGCAATGGAATCAGGAAATACCGCTCGTGCATCTACCTTGATCTGTCTTTTTCCGTCACGACGCTTAAGACTTTCAGGTCCTCGGCCCATTTTGAATTCGGCAATCTGATACAACGGGACCGATATACCCGCCGGTGTAGTAATTCTCATGGAACGCAGATCCTCAATACTGTTTCTATCCTCTTCAGGATATCTTACCCAGATTTTTACTTCGTCGGTACCAATGATTACCCGCTGGGCCTCTCTGCCGAAAAATCCATTTCTTACCTGATTAAGGACCTCGGCCTTACCGATTCCGTATATTTCGGCCTGAGGATGGAGCGTGATGTGAATTTCGCGTCGTCCGTCAGGAGAGTTATCTTTTACATTTTGAACGCCCCGCATGTTATTAAGTTCACTTTTGAACTTGTCCCGGGCGGCACTTAATTCTTTCGCATCTTCAGAAGATAAGCCGAATTCTATATCGGCTCCAAAACGATTGAATCCTCCAACGAAAAGATCACCGGCTAATTTTCCTTCGGGAAGTGATTTTAAACGACTGATTATTCGATTCATAAAGGTATCCACGGGAACACCTTCATCTGCAGTCTGGTAATAAACATTGATCATGCCGACATGATTTCCAAATTGCCCCAGATTCATGGAAGCGCCTACCGTACTCGTATAATAGGAAAGGAGCGTATCGCCACTTTCTCGGGCAATTTTCTCATTTTCCTCCTGTAGAACCCGTGATGCGGTATTAATAAATTCTCTCGTTTTTTCTTTCGGATCGCCAGGGTTGAAAGCAACTTCAATGTTGAAAAAGTCAGGCGGTATATTTGGGAAAAAGGTAGCACCTATCTTCCCTTTCTGAAGAAGGACGATGGTTGTAATTACAAATACCATCGGAATAAAAAAGGCAACCCTCTTTATTGCAAAGATTTTAAGGCGAAAAATTCTGAATTCTGAGGTGAAAAAATCTAAAATATCCTTGAAAACAACGTCTCTAATTGCACGGATAATTCGTTCTGCACCGTTCCGTACTTTCTGTTCAATCGGTGAAGATGCAAAACCTAAATAGCATAGTAAAGCTCCTAATAGGATGATTACAAATGCCAAAAAGATAGCACCGGAATCGGATGAAATCATCAGTGTGCCGAGATAAATAATTCCAATTCCAAGCAGCATGAAAATAATTCCGGTCAGAAGGCCATATTTCGGACTTTTATTTGGAGCCAACACTTTTTTGCTTGACAGGTGTGCAGGAAGGATAAAAAATGCTTCCAGTAGGGAAAATGAAAGACAGGCAATCACCACGAAAGCCATCTCTCTCATCATTTCGAGTCCTTCGACGAAGAGTAAGACTGAAAAAGCAAGAATCGTAGTTAAAACAGAGGTAAACACTGAGGGGAGAACTTCCATTGTTCCCTCCAAGGCTGCTCTGGGTGCTGATTTTCCCTTTTCGAAATGTGAATAAATGTTCTCGGCAATCACGATGCCATCGTCCACAAGAATACCTACAACCAGAATCATCCCGAACAGAGAGATCATATTGATAGTCATACCATACCAGATTCCCAGAATGAACATTCCAAGGAAAGAAAAGGGGATTCCAAAGGCAACCCAGGCAGATAATTTGATATTCAGAAACAGTCCAAGTGCCAAAAGCACCAAAATCAAACCGAAGATACCATTTTCGCTCAACAGATTAATTCGATCCTGAAGCATTGAATTGAACTCAAAGTAGATTTCAAAAGAATAATCATCGTGTTCCTTATTAAATGCTGTCTTGTATTTTTTAATAGCTTCAGAAATAGCGCTGATATCCTCATCTGCTGTTTTCTTAATCTGAAGAGAAACAGAAGGCTTATTGTTGAAACGAGCCTCCTGAGAGCCCTCTGCAAAATCAAGACGAACGTTAGCAACGTCAGAGATTCTGATTTTTTGACCGGAAGGCGTAGTTCTCACGATGATATCACCGATCTCATCAGGATCTGTTTCCCGACTGTTTGCACGGATATTCATTTCCTGATTTCCTCCTCGGATGATTCCTGCGGTTATATCATTGTTCTTTAATGTTATGGCTGCAGCAACCTGTTCCAAGGTGAGTTGATACCGTAGCAGGTCTGCCTCTCTTATGCTAACGACGATCTCATTTTCAGGGAATCCCTGTTTCTCGATCTGAGTGATGACCTTGGTGTTCAATAAATCCCTTTCAACTTTGTTGGCCATTTCAGTGAGATCTGTTTTTGTCGTTTTCGAGGGATTAATGCTCGTTACACCCACAAACGCTACATTGCTCGACATGTCACCGGTCTTGAGTCTGGTGATAACTGGTTTTTCAGCCCCTTGAGGAAAACTGCTGATACTGTTAACGGCATTTTCCACATCACTGAGAAGCTCTTCCATGTCGGCATCCTGAAAAGCGCTTACCGTTATCTGAGAACTATTTTCCTGAGAAGTAACATCGATGTGTTCTATTCCTTTTAATCCTTTTACGGCTTGTTCAATTTTTATACTTACGCCTTCTTCCATTTCATCGGGCGAAGCACCGGGATAAAAAGTGGAGATGATGATTCTGTTTGGATCCAGTTCAGGGAAAAAGGAGCGATTCAGATTAAGCAAGGACCATAATCCAAACATGAGCACAAGGGCGATTGCAGCGTTCGTCCAAATTGGTCTCTCTATGAAAAACTGTATTACTCGCTTCATTTCCTATTTCGTAATTCCGACAAATTTTGTTGAGTCCTGCGGATTTTTATACGGTTCAAGTACCACCGAAGCACCATTTTCAATACCACGGACATAAAGAGAATCCGGTTTGGTTCCCACCACCTCAATGTTTTGAACATGAATAAGACTGTCTCGTAGTATTTGGATTTTGCCGTTATATACCGCTTGCTCGGGTAAAACAACACTTTCATTGAAGAGTGGTGTCCGTAGGTTTAGATTGACGAAAGATCCCAGTATGATGTTTCTTCCCTTGAAAGGCTGAATAGAAAAAAATGCATCAACGGACTGGGTTTGTTGATTGATTGCTTTTGAAACCCTCAGAAGCGCCCCTTTTCCTAAAGTATCTCCTTTTGGACCCGTATAAAAAATTTCTTTTGCGGCCTGGAAAAGAGGAAGGTTTTCAATGTTAACAGGCGCCTTAACTTCATATTCGCCGACTTTGGAAATTTTGAGCACACGCATCCCTGGGGTCACCATGGAACCGGGTTCAACGAAGCTTTCAACGATAGTTCCGTCGAAAGGCGCTACATAAAAATAATTTTCAAGGTTCTTCTCTAAGGCTTTTATCGCATAATACTCTGTAGGAATGTTTCTTGCGTGTATAAGCAGTTTCTCCTTTTGAGAAAAAGTTTCGGGTAATTCAGGTAATGGAGCCGTAGCTGAAACCTTTGAAAGATAATTGTCCCACTTTTTCTGTTGATCCGGGAAATCGAGATAGATATCCGGTAGAATCCCCGTAATTAGGTTAATGAAAGAACTTCTCCTTGATAAGAGATTGTACAGGGGCTGAATCCTGTCCACCTTGATCAGTATCTCATTCTTCTTAAAGGTTGAACCGACCTTCAGTTTTCTATTATCCCGGTCAATTTCACCCTGCACCTGCATAGAAACCTCAAGTTCTGATCCGCCGGTGATCTGACCGTAAGCGGAGAAAACCTGTGTGTGCACCTCATTGGCCGCCTTCAGAATCGGTAAATAGTTTGGCTGTTTTTTATTCTTTTCCTTTTCTTCCGTTTTGTCGCTCGTCAGAATAGGAATGTATATGAGCCCAAGAATCACTAGAATTACCGCAATTATTATGATCTGACGTGTTTTCATCGTATGTCCAGAATTAGTCTTTTTTCGAAATGTCAAAAATACCTCATTTTATATAATTACCCTGGTAAATCACTTAAAGATTACCTGGGAGAATTTGAGTGGTGAATTTCATGTTTGAAAGGGCGTACCAAAGAATTCTAAGGTTTTTCAGAATCGCCTTTTTAACGTCTATTCTTTTCGGTCGAATGATTTTATTCCACAATTTTGAAAGGAGTAATTAACATTCAATTTATCTGTTGTTAATAATCTTGTTGAAAAACTGGTTTCGGACTGCTTCGAGCGCCCTTTTAACATGGTTACTTTTGTTTAAACAAATATCGCTGAAACTTATGTTGAATACGATTTTTAAAAAGAAACTTTCCGACGATCAGCTTGCAAATGTATTCGTCAACGGCGTACTCGAGGTAGTAGATAAAGGTTTTTCTGAAGTGGTGATGCTCATTGAGGAGGATCCGGCTTTTGTTAAACCGCCAAAACTTTCCGCTTCCAACGACGGACATTTTACTATGATTGTAATAGTAGGAAATATGAAGTTTCTTTCAGATCGTTTTTTACCTGAGCAACTTAATACACTCGAACCTCTTATCATAGAGAAGTTTGCGGCGACTTTTGAGATGGAGCCTCAACAATTTGAGGCTTTGATCAAAGATTACGCTTCCTTTATGTCACGCGTAAATCATCCATCCAAAAGTGTCCTTTACAGCATGTCGAAAGGATTGTTTCATAAATATAAACTCAACGTATATCAGGACGAATATTTTAAAAAACTGGATTGTCCCAACCCATTATTCTTAAAGAGAATGGATGAAGTAATGAAAAATTTCATTTGGAATTGGGATGCCTTTTTTAAACGTTATAAAATGGTTGGATAATTAGACATCCGTCCGTTTACTCACGTTGAAACTCTCCTTTTTTCCAAGATTCTATAAACTGACTCCATGCTGCCGGATTCAAGAGATTGTTGACCGGTGTTTGTCCCTGCGTGTATAAACGGGTTTTTTGTTGTTCCACCTGCCAGTTGTATGAAAGTGCTCCATCTGTAGGTACTTTGGCCGCCGCAAAGGCAAGACTTTCACCCGAAAGCTGTCTCTGGGCTCTTCTCAACGCATCGTCATAAGGATCCATTTCTACAAAAGCCCGTGCGAAATCCTCTTTTGAAGGCCAGGGGTAAATGTCAACCTGAGGAAGTACGAGGGTATCAGGTACCATCAGATGAATGATTGAATAGCGCATTTCGGTGAGACTGTCCGGAACGATATATGAATTCGGTTTAAATCCGAAAGCGTTGAAAAGAATAGTATCTCCGGGTCGCGTTACGAAACTGAAATAACCGTAGTAATCAGACATTGTTCCCTTTCCGGTGGTTTTATCAATTACCGAAGCATAGGAGACCTGATTAAGACTATCACTGGAAACCAGAACACCTGAGAACTGAATCAATTTTGGTTTTTTAGATTCCTCCTGCGAATTGGCATGTAAACTCATCAAAAGAAATAAAGCGAGAAATCCGAATAACTTCATCGTGAATAATTTTTACTAAAATATAAATAAAATATTCTGCGAAACCAATAATTACGGAAATTTAACAAGCCGATGCTTCAGAATAAGCGCTGTAATTCTTTTTTCAAAAGCTTGATGGTAATTTCGGTAGGCAACTCTTCCAGTTCAGAGACGATCTCAAAAATTTTGCTACTCAAATCAGTAGCGCTTGCGTTCTCATCCATCTGTTTGGCTGCGATGTTGATTATCTTGATTGTTTCCTCTTTACTTTTTCGTACCATTTCCCATGCTTCAAGGGAGATGAATATCTGCTGGGCCACATTGTGGTCAAATTCGTTTCTGATAGTGCTCAGTAATTCTGTCTGCATCATCACAGCACTTGAATTGGGATTGTGCAGACGCATCACCAGGTTATGGGGGTTTATCCGCTCCATCAGTAACACGATTCTTTGATAGGCATCAATTCTCGGTTCAAGAAAAAATTGTTGCCTTTCTTTTTTAAGCTGCACGCTTAAGGCTGAAATTTCTTTCTCTCCCTGTTTTTTTAAAAAAATGTAAACAACAGCGACTACAGCTGCCGCAGGTATCAATGCGATGAGAACATGAACGAGTAATTCCATAATTTATCTTTTCCTGTTAAATGCAATTTTTTTCAAAAGTAACATTGCTTTTAAATATATTTATCCGAATCAACATAATTTCAAAAATATTATTTCCTCCTTATTAAAATGATTCAGAATTTCACAGTAATGCGATTATCCTTATTTTTACGATTCCAACGATTACCGTCGCAAAGACGTCAATAGAACATATACTGATTTATGAAATTTGGTCTGATCATAATTATTGTTGCCTTTTCTGTATTGTCTTGTAGAAAGGAACCTACCTCATGGCAAACAGACTGGATAAGTCCCGTGCTCAATGACTCACTTTCTGTGGCAGATTTTGTCAACGATTCTACACTTGAAATTAATCCGGACAATTCTGTTCAGGTAATTTTTGATAGGGATATCGTTTCACTGAATTTATCCGAAATCATACAAATACCGGACACGACCATTATACAGGATTTCGGAATAAGCGTTTCTAGTCTGAACCTGCCTCCCGGAACGAACTTTGTCGATGAAATTAAGGAACACGATTTTGATCTGGAGGATGCTGCCCTTTTAGAAGCGCGGGTGAAAAGAGGGACCGCGTACATTACCGTTTCAAATCCGATACAAACGAAAGGAATATTTAAGGTGCAGTTGCCGGGCGTAACGAAAAATGGAGTAACTTTTTCTCAAACCGAAACAGTGCCTGCCGCTTCAGGAGGTATAGATGGCGTTAAGAATTTCGAACTTGATCTTTCGGATTACAGCATAAACCTTAGAGGAGAAAACGGTGACAGTTATAATAAACTTCAGTCTAAACTTACCGTGACTACAGATCCCAACGGTCCTGCTGTTACAATTACCAATCAGGATACAATAAAGTTCAAGGTTGAATTCAAGGATATGGTCGTTGATTATGCTAAAGGGTATTTTGGATCCTCTGTACTCAGCGACACTACAGATTTAAAATTGGATTTCCTTTCAAACATAATAGACGGAGCAGCCAATCTTGACGATGTTTATCTTGATGTAACTGTTTCCAACGGTCTTAAGGTTGTTGGACAAGGTAAAATCACCCTTGTTGAAAGTAAAAATTACGCCAATAGTGTGGTAATTCTCAGTCATCCTGAAATAAACCAGGAATTGAACATTAATCCGGCGCAGGGTAATTGGTCTTCAATAATACCTTCCGAACGTGTGATTACTTTCGAACCCGGAAACAGTAATATTTTACCTTTTCTGGAGAATCTCGGAGCGAATTATCGATTGGGTTATGAAATTCACATAAACCCCTGGGGAAATACTTCGAACGGCAATGATGAGATCTTTCCGGACAGTAAGCTCAAATTAAATCTCAAAACTGATTTTCCATTGAATGTGGGACTGGATAATCTTACACTGAAGGATACCTTTGAGGTTGATTTTAATAATGACAACCGTTTTATGAAAGTGCAGAGTGGGTCATTTGTTCTAAAAACGAAAAATTATTTTCCGTTCGGTGGTAACGCTGAACTCGTTTTGATGGATGAAAATTATTCAGTTTTAGGCACGGTTACAAGTGATCAGAGCATTCAGCCGGCCCCGATGGAAACCTCTGGAAGTGCACATCTGAAAGTAGAAAACGAACTGGTATTCGATGTTTCGGAGGAGTTGGCAAAGGATTTACCGGAGATAAAATACATTGTCGTTCAAGTAAAAATGAACAGCACCGATTTCAACAATAATCAGGTTTATGCCAACGCAAGGCTCAAATTTATCCTTCAAACCAAATTCAAATTACGCGCTGAATTATGAGAAGGCAATTTATAGTTTGTTTGGTTTGGTTTTCAACTGTTTTCAGTTTTTATGCACAGGAATTATTGCCTGAAAATCACGATACACTTGAAATAGGTCCCCGATTGCTGTTCAATGGAAATGGCTTCCATTTAAATTACGCAGTTGAAAACAGCATGTCAAGAAAATTTCTTTTTGGAGGAGAGATCACCGACGAGATTAAAGAATCATCCATGGAAAATCATGAGTCATTTAATCGAATGGGTGGAGGATTCCGAACCACCCTGCAGTATTTTTCTGACAAGCCCGTATTAGACAAATATCCCGATCTGAGTTGGATGGTTAATGTGTCGAATGAAGCCCATTTTTCAAGTGAATATACTGCCGGACTTTTCAGTCTTGTTTTCTTTGGTAACGAATTCTCCTCAGGAACGGAAATGTCCTTGACTAATTCAGTAGGAAGTTATCTCCAGTATTATTCCGCCGGCGGAGGTTTTCACAACAAAAAAACAAAGTCATTCCTTTCGTTAAACCTTTTATTGCCTCGAAACTACCTTAATTTTGGAATCAATGAAGGTTATTACTTGACTTCGGAAGACGCTTCCTCGATTGATCTTACTTTGAATGCAGAAGTTGAATATTCCAATTCACCGGCATATTTTCAGGGACTTGGAATAGGTATAAGCTTTGATTATAACATGCCTTTCGGAGAGGGGGATACAAATGATTTTCACGGCTTTTTTAGAATTTCCGGAAGAAACCTGGGGGTTGTGAGACTGCATGATATTCAGAGATATCAGGTGAATACCGAAATGAATTTCGATGGCTTCGCCCTCGATGAGATCAATCGATTTTTTGAAGAGGATAGCGATATTTCAGAAGGCCTAAAAGATTCTTTAAATCTGGAATCTTCTAACGGTTCAAGATGGATGCTTGTGCCCGGTTTCCTACAGGCAGGAAGGATCGTTGAGGCAAACCGTTTATCGAAATTTCAAAGTTTTTTCGGGATACGGCTTTACACCAATATTCTTTACCGACCACTGGTTTATGCAGGGGTAGATTTTAAAGCAAACGAGAATCTTTCATTTGGTACACAGGGAACTTTCGGAGGCTATGGAAGGTTCAGAATCGGCGCCTATGCAAATTACAGGACGAAGATTGGTTCGGTTGGACTTGGAACTGAAGATATTCTCGGTGTTGCTTCATCCAAACAGTACGGACAATCAGTAGTTTTAAGATTATTATGGAAGTTATGAGGAAATTATTAGGAGGTCTGTTCATTATGTTAGCTTTTTCTGTGGGTTCGCAGATCAGCTTCTATAAATCATATACAGGAAGTCCCTTTGATGAAGGTCAGGGTATCACTCAACTGCCGGATTCATCCTATGCGATTACCGGAAGTTCCGCGGCCTTTTATTACGCCTCCTCTCAGGCATATCTCATGCTTATTGATAGTCTTGGTAATCATCTGTGGACAAAGTCATATGGTGGTGATGGAAGTGACTGGGGACGAAGGGTTTTCCATATCCCCGGACAAGGCTTCATGATTGCAGGTTATACCAATTCTACTGCCGACGGTTCGTTCGACGCTTATTTGATAAAAACGGATGAGAACGGTTCCCTTGTTTGGGAGAAGAATTTCGGAACATCTGACTGGGAACGTATCTGGGATGCCACTCTTTTAAGTGACGGAGGAGTTATTGTCGTGGGAGAGAGCGAAGGTGACCTGAGTGATATGAAAGATATGTACATCGCACGAACAGATGGATATGGTGATACGGTTTGGACGAGGAAAATCTCTACCCCATACGATGATGTCGCATACACGGTGGCTCAAATGAATGACACTACAATACTTGTCGGTGGTGATAGTTTTGAGAATGGCGAACCACGAGGTACAATTATCAGCATGCACATAAATGGAAATATAAACTGGCAAAATTATTATGGTGATACCGTGGAAACCGGCTTAAGAGACCTGGTCTTTTATAATAACAAAATCTACGGCGGGGGGTATGTCGTTCAAATGGGTAATACGGATCGTGATTTCTGGTTGCTGAAGGCAGATGACAGTGGAATATTTGAAAATCAGAATACAACGCATTATAATGGAGACGATATTCTGAATGCCATCGCAATTCCGGAAGATGATAAGCTTTATATCGGATTGATCTCCGATTCTCCGGATCTTAATGTGTACGGAGGAGGGTATGATATGTTTGTTTTACGCTTCCACACCTTCATGTATTTCAATGGAATGTCTCAGGGATATTCAGGATATGATCCTGATATTATCCATGAAATGATAAGCACGAATGACAATGCAGTAGCTTTTGTAGCAACGGTTAGTGACGACCGACAAGTGGCCTCATACGGTAGCGATGTCGTAGTGGTAAAAATTGGTCCCAATGATGAGGTTACCACCACAGTCGACGACGGGAATGACCTTGTGGCTATCTCCGAACAGAGCGTGGATAAAACATTTCATATATTTCCGAACCCTGCTTCGACACATATTTTCATACCGGAAGGTCTGCACGGTGAAAAATTTGAAATTTATGGAAGCGAAGGTAAACGCGTTGAAAGCGGAATACTCTCTTCAAAGCTTGTTTTAAACGATCTTTCTCAAGGCTTTTATACATTACGGGTGTTAAAAGAGAACGCAGTAATAAATCTGCGATTTGTAAAAAAATAATCAGGATTTTTCCTTCAAAGAAATGAGCATAAAAAATAAAGTAAGGTCACTGTTGAATGTTTTTCATCTTGATTTAACCAAAAATCTAAAGTACGACAGACTTACCGGCAAAATCATAAAGGAGCACATTGAAGCGGGATATAATTGCGTGGATGTCGGCTGTCACAAAGGAGAAATTCTTGAAATGTTGCTAAAACATGCACCGAATGGTGTCCATTATGCCTTTGAACCTTTGCCTGATTTTTTCTCTGAATTAAGACAGAAATTCGGCAGGAGGGCACACATATTCCCGTTTGCATTATCTGACAAATCAGGTCAAACTGAATTTCATTTCGTGAAAAATGATCCTGCCTACAGCGGTATTCAGGAGAGATCCTATAAGAGTGAAGCCCCGGATATAGAAAGAATAAAGGTCCAGATGAAAACGTTGGACGAAGTAATTCCTGATGACCTTAAGATAGATTTTATCAAAATTGATGTTGAAGGAGGGGAATTCAACGTTCTGAAAGGGGCAACACGCATTCTAAATAATCATCAACCCATGCTTATTTTCGAATTCGGAATGGGAGCGAGTGACTATTACGATGTCGATCCCGAAGAATTTTTCGGGTTTCTTTCCGATATGAACTATCATATTTTCACCTTGGAATCCTTTACCAAAGAAGAAAAAAGCTTGAGTAAAGAAGAGTTTGAGAAAGTATACGCAGAGAATTCAGATTATTACTTTGTGGCGGTTCAAAAAAATTACCATTCGTGAGATAATTCTCCGAACCATTTTCCCTGAACGCGCAGTGTCTGTTCTATTATGTCTCGTACACAACCCCCTCCTCCAAGGAACGGAGACTGGTAGGAAGCTATCTGTCTGATTTCAGTAGCTGCATCTTGAGGGCAAGTTGAAACACCGACCTGCTGCATAACTCTGTAATCGGGTAGATCATCTCCCATATAGAGTACTTCGTCATCCGTAAAACCGTGCTTTTTTTTGAGATCTTCATAAACACTGATTTTATTTGACGACTTTAAACGTACGTCCTTCGCACCAAGTCCCATGAGTGTTTGTTGCACCGAGACAGTGCTTCCTCCGGTGATTACAAAAATGCTGTAGCCCATTTTTGCCGCATACTGAATGGCATATTTATCTTTCGAATGTATAGCTCTGATATGTTCGTCACGAAAAAGATATACCTTACCATCCGTTAGAACACCATCAACATCGAAAATGAACGTCGATATTGATTTCAACTTTATTTTATAACTCACTTTTTTTTCTTTTTGATAATATGGATGCGCTTAATATTTCGTATATATTGTGCATATCTCCTTCCAGCTGTTCAAGATGTTTTTCCATAACTTTGGTATCACTTCTCAACGCAGGACCGGTCTGAGCCTGATCAGGAGTTAAGTATTCCAGTTTGGCAACAGTTTCTTCAATCAGTGGCTTCAAAAGGTAAAACGGTATTCCGTGCGACTTCAGATGTTTTTCTGCCAGAGCGAACAGATGATTGGTGAAATTGTTCGCGAATACAGCCGCTATGTGTAAATGCAGTCTTTCTTCGGAACTCGTAATTCGGACAGTTTTACTGATTTTTTTTCCAAGAATAAGAAGCTGCTCCTCGAATGTTTTGTTATCAGATTCTATGAGAAGAGGTATTTTACTGAAATCAGTTGAATGCTCTTTGCTCAGGGTTTGAAGAGGATAGAAAACCCCAATATTTTGCCTTCCGTTAAAATCCTTGAGAGAAATACCGCCGGAAGTAAAAACTACCGGGACGGTATTAGGGAACTGTCCGATAACTTCATTAAGCACCGAATCTGAAACGCAAACTATTATCAGATCTGCGGCAAGAAAATCTTCATCAGTTTTTTCAAGGACACGCGTATTCAGTTTATCAGCCAATAAACGGGATTTCAATTTATTTCGTCCATATATCCCTTTAATTCGAATGGATTTATCAACGAATTCCTGACCCAATCTGTGAGCAACATTCCCTGTACCGGCGATAATTATTTCCTCAATATTTTTCATCAGTCGGTAAAATTACAATTGTTGCCTAATATCTCCCAAAAAAATGGATTTAAGCGCAAATACCGTATATGTTTATGTATTTTTGTTGCACAATATTCAATAGGAGGAATGGAAAGAATTATTAGAGAGTTTTTCTCGATGCGATCAATGGCCTTGGGCCTTTTTATTTTTCTGATAGCCATTGCAAAAGCAACATTCATTGAGTCGGATTACGGTACACCTGCGGCTAAAATAGCAATCTACAACACGATTTGGTTTGAACTTCTTCTGATCTACTTGTCTTTCAGTTTAATAGTCAATATTTTTAAATACAGAATGTTCAGAAAGGAAAAAGTAGCTATTCTGTCTTTTCATCTTGCCTTTCTCGTTATCATCGTAGGTGCCGGACTAACCCGCTATGTTGGTTATGAGGGGCAGATGCCCGTGAAAGAGGGAGAAACGACCAATGTGATTTTCAGTGCCGAGCCCTATTTTGTGCTGAAATCCAACGACATGGTGAATCAATTCTCTTACGAGGAGCAAAGGTGGCTTTCCGAAGGGCGAGAGAATCCCTTTCAGGTGAGATTTCAATTGCCGGAAAAGAAAGAAGTAGAGGTGGAGTATGTGTCATACATCGAAAACCTCGTTGATACCGTAATCACCGCTGATTCCATTGATAATATGGCTCTGGAGTTTGTTATTCGTGGAAAAACGGAGTACCTGATGGAAGATACCCAACGCGAGATCGGCGGTTTAAATTTTTCTTTCGAAAAGGAAGATGCCGTTCCGGGTGTAAGGATCTGGCAGAATAAAGGACAACTCTATATTCAGTCAATCAAACCTTTTCAACGGGTGGATATGATGAGTTTAAGCGTTGAAGACCGGATGAAGAACAGACTTGATTCGAACAAAGTAAATAATATTCCTGCCGATACTGCAGTTCCTTTTTATTCCGGGCAATTGTACATGATAGGGGAAGAAAGTTTGATGTTTCGGGAATTCAAAAGAAATACGGACAGAATACGGATGAAGGCTAAAAAGCGTAATGAGGGTATGAATTATTTGACCGTTTTACTGAAGAGCGGGGGACAAACCAAATTCGTTGAAATTCCGGCTAAATCTGACCGAATAATAGATCCGGTTTATACGCAGTTTGCAGGAATGAACTTTGAAATAGGTTATGGTGCAAAACCGATGGAACTTCCGTTTTCAATTCTTTGTCGGGATTTTCAGCTTGATAAGTATCCGGGCTCCGAGATGCCAAGTTCTTTCGCTTCTGAAGTAACTGTTGTAGATGAAAGAAATAACAAAACATTGAATAAGCGAATCTTCATGAATAATGTCATGGATTACCAGGGATACAGATTCTTTCAGTCGAGTTATTTCCCCGATGAATCCGGAACTATTCTGAGCGTAAATTATGACTGGTGGGGAACCAACGTAACTTATCTTGGTTATTTGCTGCTTGCCGTGGGGATGGTTCTGACTGTTATTGCTCCCGTAGGAAGGTTCAGACAGTTGAACCAGATGATTAATAAATCGCGAAAAAACAGATCCAAAATGATTCAAACGGTTATCGCAATCGCTTTTTTCGGTTTGGTTGGTTCTACAAGTGCTTTCGCACATCAGGATCACAAAGATACGCTTCATCATCACGATCACGCAGATCAACAACCGAATACCGGGCGACGTGCGGCTTCTTCTCCAAAGTTTAAAATCCCGGAAATTGAACTGAAATACATTACAAAAGAACAGGCCGATGAAATTTCTGATCTGCTCGTTCAGGATTTTGACGGCCGTTTCGTTCCCCTGCACACACTTGCTGATAAGATTCTTCGAAAAGTTTATCATGATGACACATATGAGGATAAGAATGCAGTGCAGGTGGTAATGGCTTTTCATCTTTACGGTCCCCGAAAATGGAATGACAAAGAGATCATTTTTGTATCCAATAAGATCAGGGATCAGATAGGTACAGGAAAATATACCTCCGTTGAAGCACTAGAAGATGAGCAGGGAAGATTCAGGCTGATGGATGATTACCGAATTGCGTTTGAAAAACCGGATTCGAAAAAATCAGAATATGATAAACAGTTGATCAAACTGGGCGAACGATACCGCATTATGAAGGATGTTTTCGCGTACGAATACCTGAAGATTGTGCCGCTTCCCGACATTGAAAAGGGCAACTGGGACTTCCCTAAATCGCCGCGACTCACAGATATTGATCTTGCCTCCAACAATTTCGCGTATTATTTTCTGCTCAATTTATTCTATGTATCTCAGGACAGTTTAGAATATTCGGAAGCTGAAAAATTTCTGGAGCCTTTAAAGGAAATTCAGTGGAACTGGATCCGTGATTACAAAAAGCTCTATCCGGAATCTGATTTGCCTACAAAGTCGAAAGTGGAAGCTGAGATCCTGTATAACGAATTCAAGATTTTCGATAATATCAAAAATATCTATTTCCTTCTTGGATTTGCTCTTCTTATTCTGTTTTTTATCAGAACCCTTGCGGCTCCTAAACGCAAAACGGAAAAACTCCTGAAAAGAATTAGTATTCCGTTTGCGGCGGTGATAATAATTGTCTTCGTTGGCCATGGAATCGGTTTAGGCATACGATGGTATATATCCGGTCATGCTCCGTGGAGCAACGGATATGAGGCAGTAGTATTTATTGCATGGTCAACACTTTTGGCCGGACTGTTCTTTATTAAGAAGAATCCTGCTGTATTGGCGGTTACCGCTCTTCTCGCCGGAATGATGCTATTTGTCACTGAACTTAATTTACTTGATCCTGAAATTACTCCTCTTCAGCCCGTTTTGAAAAGCTACTGGTTAATGATTCACGTAGCTGTAATTACTTCGTCTTACGGTTTTCTTGGTGTTTCGGCAATTCTCGGTGTTCTCAACTTATTTCTTTATCTGTTCCTGGGCAAAGGGAATAAAAAAAGACTCAAAATGAACATTAATGAACTGACAGGTGTTTCTGAAATGTCAATGATCATCGGTCTGTTTATGTTGACGATAGGTACTTTTTTAGGCGGCGTTTGGGCAAATGAATCGTGGGGAAGATACTGGGGGTGGGATCCGAAGGAGACCTGGGCACTTGTTTCGGTTCTTACCTATGCAATCATTCTGCATTTACGGTTTATTCCCGGATTGAACGGAAAATTCCTTTTTAATACCGTTAGCCTTTGGGGATTCTCGGCAATTTTATTTACCTTTTTCGGTGTAAATTTTAAGCTCGTAGGTCTTCATTCATATGCGCAGGGGGAGGGAGTAGCAGAAACTCCCACGTGGGTCTATGTAACCATAGGGATTTTTGCCGCATTTACCTTAGCGAGTGCTATCAAATACAGATTGACAGAGCGAAAATAAAAAATTGAGATTATGAAAATATATGACTTTCAGGCCAAAGATATTACAGGAAACGCTTTTGATCTTGGATTGTTAAAGAATAAAAAGGTAATGGTCGTAAATACTGCCTCAGAGTGCGGACTGACCCCACAGTATGAACAACTCGAAGAGTTATACAAAAACACCGATCGTGAAAAATTTGAGATAATTGCTTTCCCGTGCAATGACTTTGGTGGACAAGAGCCGGGTTCCAACGAAGAAGTGGCAGAATTCTGTAAGAAAAACTACGGTGTTTCTTTCCCGCTCATGTCTAAAATTTCCGTCAAGGGTGAGAAGAAAGATAAGATATATGACTGGCTCTTGAAAGAAAGCAAATCGAAAGGTCAGCACGACGAAGTTAAATGGAATTTCCACAAATTTCTTATCAATGAAGAAGGTGATTTTGTGAGAAGTATTGAGCCAACGACTGCTCCGGTGGATAATGAAATAATGGATTGGATCAATGGCTGAGAAAGTCGATATATTAGCAATAGGTGCACATCCTGATGATATAGAACTTTCAGCAGGAGGAACGATAGCGAAGCACGTTTCGGAAGGCAAAAAGGTAGCAATTGTTGATCTTACTGAGGGAGAACTGGGTTCGAGAGGGACGGTTCGAACAAGGTACGATGAATCATCCCGTGCGGCAGAGATTCTCGGAGTAAGTTTTCGTGAGAATACAAGGTTACCAGATGGATTTTTTAGCGAAGATAAGGAAAGCCTTGTGCGACTGATCAGACAGATCAGACATTTTCAACCCGAGATTGTCCTTGCAAATGCTCCTGCCGATCGTCATCCGGACCACGGAAGGGCTGCATCCTTTATTTCGCGAGCATGTTTTCTCTCCGGTCTTCTAAAAATAGAAACTGTACGTGATGATAAGATTCAGGAGAAATGGCGACCTAAAGCGGTTTATCATTTTATTCAGGACAGATATCTTTCTCCCGATTTCCTTGTTGATGTAACGGCATATAAAGATCAGAAGATGGAGGCCATTAAGGCGTATGAATCGCAGTTCTATAAACCCGGTATGAAAGGCCCGGTCACACCTATCTCAGGAATTGAATTCATGGATTATCTGGAGTCCCGAATGATCCATTTTGGGCGTTTAATAAATGTCAAATACGCTGAAGGATTTATCGTTGAGCGTACTCCCGGAGTAAACTCTTTATTTGATTTGCTCTGAGCTGAAATGAGTTAGAGAAACCGGATAATCGTCTGGTTTTAGTCAGCGATTTGTTTCAAATTCATATAATTTCATTAATATTGAAAAAACCGGAAATTGGAACGGAAGAACGTCTTATTCTTATGTAGCTGGTATCCGAGCAAGGTCAATCCTACGCTCGGAAATTTCGTTCAGAAACACGCAGAAACTGCAGCTAAAGTAGCAAATGTTACGGTGTTATACGCAGTTGCTTCGGATAAGGTTGAACAGACAGAAATTGAAAAGAGCCTGGTGAACGGCCTTGAAACTGTGATCGTTTATTATCCCAAGGTGAAATTTCGGTTTCCTGTATTGACTCAGTTGATGAAGCGTAAAAAATATTTGACTGCTTTATTCAGTGGTTACCATGATCTGTCCACCAAATTTGACCTTGTTCACTTGAATGAAGCTTTTCCTGCCGGAATGTTTGCAGAATTGCTGAAAAAGGAACATCGAATTCCCTATATTTTGACAGTTCACTGGACAGGTTACCTCGATCATACGGCTGGGTTCCGAAAATTGCCTCCTTACGTACAGAAACTTCATAAGAATATTTTCAAAGGTGCCGACCTAATTTTACCGGTGAGCCGGCATCTAGGTGAATCTTTGGTTAAACTTGATCTAGTTAACAGTTTTGAGGTAATTCCAAACACAGTTGATTCCGATCACTTTTATCCTTCCGATCGTAAAAGGGAAGTTCTGAACGATCCGATTAATTTCATACACATTTCTTCATTTGATGACAACCAGAAAAATATTCGAGGTATGCTCGCTTCATTTCGGGAAGTGGAGCAGAGGAATAAAAGTTTTCGATTAACCTTGATTTCAGAGGGTGATCGTGAAGATGTATGGAAGTTGATCGACGAATTTAAATTAAACCGTGACCGGGTACAAGTGGAATCACGACTTTCAACAGTTGAAGTAGCCGATGTTTTGAGAAGAGCCGATTGTCTGGTTCTATTCAGTAATTATGAAACATTTTCCGTGGTACTCGCTGAGGCTTGGATGACCGGAATACCGGCGATTTACGCCAAATCAGGAGGATTAACTGAAATCGATGACCCTGAACTGGGTAGGCAGATTCCTCGAAAAAATATTTCCGCTCTGACGGAAGCGCTTTTGCGATTTAGACGTGATGATTTTGATACTCAAAGGATAGTGGAAAAGGCTCAGGAGTTTACGGCAGAGAGAATTGCTATTCAGTTCCGAGATATTTATAATGAATACTAAGATGTAATGATTTCATAGTGAATTTATTATAGTCAATTTTCTCTTTTCAATCGATTGATGAATTTTCAATTTTTGTCGTCAATGTGTTATTTTTGCACGACGAATCACTAAATTATTTTTCCGTTAATTAATTTATCATTAAATTTAGGGATTATTAAAATTAAATAATTTACTTATGAAAAAATCGTTACTCTTTGTTTTAGCTGTAGTCCTCTCGGGCTCAGTGACTTCTCAAGTAATCTTTTCAGGTGAATCACCTGCCAGTGTGCAAGGTTCTTATGATCTGACTTTTGCCGAGCCATCAGGTGGCTGGGGTGTTCCTGATTTACTTGATCCTGCAAATGCTGTGTTGGATACTTTAGTACAATTTTTTGATGGTTCTGCCGGAGATTCTTTGGGTTGTACGGCGGCTGTGAATGCTGCAAGTTTGGATGGGCAAATTGCTATTCTTTATCGTGGTGATTGTCAGTTCGGTACCAAAGCTTTAAATGCTCAGAATGCGGGAGCTATCGCATGTGTGATCATAAACAATGTTTTGGGTGCACCGGTAGGAATGGCCCCGGGAAATGATGGTGCGAGCGTAACTATTCCGGTTGTGATGATAGGTCTTTCCGACGGAAATGACCTGATCGCAGAAATGCAAAATGGGCCTGTTGAGGTTTTTATCGGAAATAAAACAGGTTTTTATCCGAACGACGTGGGTACAGTACCTGCCAGAATATTGCGAGCTGAACAGTATGTTACGCCAGCTTTAATTGCTCAGAACGCCACCGAATTTGGTGTTGAGATGGGAGCATGGGTATACAATTATGGTTTCCAGAATCAGACAAACGTGACCCTAGGTGCTACGGTTGATTTTCAAGGATCAAATATTTACAATGAAATAAATGCAACACCGGTTAATATTGCAGCCGGAGATAGTGCATTTTTTGCTCTTCCAACATTTTCACAGGCTACTTACGATGTAGGTCTTTATGAGGTACAGTATTCTGTCTTGAGTGATTCTATCGATGACTATAGTTTTGATAACTCATTGAGAGCAGATTTTGTAATCAGTGATTCGCTTTATGGTCATGCAAGTCTGGATGCGTTTACGTTATTACCGAATACCTCGGGAGGATTCAGGCCATCGAATTCAACGACATATTCATCTTGTATACATTTCCGCGATCCTAATGCGAGCAGAATAGCCCCTGAGGCCATAACGTTCACTGCGGTTAAAGGAGCTAATGCTGCCGATCCTTCCTTGGAGGGGGAACCTGTACTGATTTCTGTTCAGGAGTACAATGATCAGTTCACGGATATCAATGACCCGAATTATGTGAATCCGATTGGTTCAATCAATGAAATTGCAAGTACAGAATACTTCTTTCCGGCGGACCTTCCGGGTACTCCTGTGACTGCAGATTTTGATCAGCCGGTACCTCTTCAGGATGGTCAACGTTATTTATTCTGTGTGACAACTTTTAATCCGGATCTTTTCTTCGGACATGATCCTTCCATGGATTATGTATTAAATCAAAACAATTATCTTCAGCCACTTTTCCCGATTCAGTCGGATAATGGCTGGAACCCAAACGGATTTGGAGCTGATGTGGTACCTGGTGTTACCGTTCACATGATAGATGCAGCTTTCCTCAATCTTAAGAATGAGAAGTTAGCAATCGAAATGAGTGTTTATCCTTCTCCGTCGAGCAACGTAATGAATGTTGATTTCAAAGGTCATGAGGTGAATAAATTAGAACTTCTGAATTTAACGGGACAGACTGTAATCGCTCAAAGCGTAGAGTCAGGAGTTGCTAAAACTAAACTGGATGTTAACGGAATCGAAAACGGTGTTTACATCGTTAAGGTATATTTAACCAACGGAATGACTCAGACAATGCAAGTAGTTGTAAGTCATTAATAATATAATCTGAATGAAAGGCCGGCTCTCACGAGACGGCCTTTTTTATTTTAACTGAGTTTAGTAAGTCATCGGTCTGTTCAGACCAAATTGAAGGTAAAAGATATTTTTCCGTGCAAGATCAAAATCATCCACAGGATAACCTTCTTCGCTCAGCATAGGGTAACTAACATTCGGTTTTCTCCATGTTTTCGGAACGAAAGGTTTATTGTGCATTAACTTGTTTTGAAGACCGTTTCGGATGCGCTCGCTATCCAATCCTATCAGAGCAGAGAGATAATTTCCGTAAAACAGATAGTAATCTATTCCAACGGATACTATTCCGTGACTTTTTCGACCATAGAGGGTATTCCGAAGGTCTTTATATCCCACAGGATAGCGAATAGTATCGCTGGTTTTTAATTCTGTACCCCAGGTTTCTCCTGTCCATAACTGCGTGTTGAAACTGAGATTCATCAACTCATCGTGATAATTGATTTGTGTATAACTCGTTCTGAATCGGTCTCTGCCAGTTCCTGAGAATAAATCGTTTTCTATGAGAATGCTTATTTGTTTGATGTGGAATCCAAACCCACCTGATACTTGTCCTGAACCGGCATTGTCGAGATAAATTAAATAGTTATAAGCGAGACCGTAGTCATAGGCTGACTGATGGTTAAGTCCATCGAGGATAAAACTCGGGATACTTTCTCTACGGCCTGCTAGTAATACAGTACCGATGTTTATTCGGTTTTCGATGAAGTTTCTCCTGTCGGCCAGATTCTTGCTGTTTATCAGGAAATAATTTCCCGCATTCAGTTGTACAAATTCATAACGGTAATATCCCTGAATCTTGATGCCTACCTGATTAATGTGAGTTCCGAAATTAGCAGATAATCCGACCTGTATTCCGTATTCATCTTCCTGCAAGAGTTGTGAATTACCCTTTGATGCCGCGATAAAGATCAAAAAAGAAAGGATGATCCGTGTCATGACTTTAATTTACTTCATAGGCACCTATGTCAGGCTGAGGATCTCGTGTATTTCCTTCGATGTCTTGTGGAACAGAATAGGCACTTTTTCCGGCATTTCTAAGTGGAGAGTTTAACTTGATCTTAAACTCAAAGCCTTCGGTATCTTCGAAAAGAGGATCGATGTTCCATAGATTGTCTGTAAATCCGGGATTTGATGAAAGTACTGTACTTTGTCGAATGAGGTTGTTATCGAAGTCATAATTTATTACCACTGATCCTCCCTGATTCAGGGTGTCAAATGCGATCTGACTTTCTCCTGTTCCATAGATGATGGAATTAAAGAAGTTACCCATACCGATATTTCCTATGTACGTTATTCCGTCTTGCCGGGTGAAGTAATTTTTGATAGCAACTGCAGGTTGGTTTCCGTCTGTTCCATATCCCAGAAACTGACAGTGTCTGAAATCGTGTTCTCCTCCTTCTAACAGAAAATAAGCATAAGCATTATTGTTGTGGACGCTTAGGTTCTCTCCTTTGATCTTTCCTCCGGAATAATTGAAGATCCCATAACTCGCGTGATTATAAATTTCCGTATTTGTAATCGTTAAAGTAAAACCTGTATTTGAGGGATCTTCTGAAAATACGTGAATTCCTGCTGTTCCATTCTTTATAATTGCGTGATCGATGGTGGAGGGGAGAGCCTCCTGAAAGTATATGCCGTAATACTGGCCTTTGACGTCATCGTAGAATGATTCCAGTCGATCCCCTTCAAAAATAACCTTGTCGTTCACAGTTCCGGAAACAGTGAGGGAACCCTTGTAAACATAAAGCAGGGAGTTTTTATGCAGGTGTATTTTTGTGCCTGCTGTTATCTGGAGCGATTTAGCAGAATCGACTGCTGCATATCCATAAATTACGTGCGGTTTATCATTGGGCCAGATTCCTTCATTCAGATCATTGTAATGAAAATATGCATCCTGTCCCCAAGCAGCGAGTCTGACTTCTTGTTCAACACCATTGGTAAGAAACAAAATTCTATCTTCAATGATCAAAGGATTTAGCTGGTTATTTTCTCCGAGCGTTACCTCAACGAATCCAAAAAGACTATCTTTTCCCGGTATTTCAATGTCGGAAAACTGTACACCGCTCACACCGTCAAGATTAAATCGAAAAGGAGAAGAAGTCCCACCTTCCAGATAGATGGAGGAGATCTTGACCGGACGGGGGGAAGGGTTGTAAATTTTAAAATTTTTAGTTGCAGAACCTACGGTAGTGAATACGGTATCAAAAACAACGGTATCCGCAGAAAAACTAAGGGCTTCTTTTGACATCAGTAATTCCTTTTTACAACCGGTCAATTGAACGGCGAACGAAAGTACTACAGCAAAAACGAGCAGAGTAAAAGTTCCTTTTTTTGTCATGATTTTAAACACGGTACTAAATTAACGATTAAATTGGTTCTTTATTTTTGTATGCCTATTTTTGCCCCAATCTTAAGGAGTGAGGTCAAACAGTTTTTTAGAGGCTAAAAATTCTGAAATTAATTTTCTCAATTAAATGGTCTTTCAAAAATAATTATTTAAATTTGCCCTCCCTTTTGGGAAGAACAAGAAATTTATTTACGATGAAAAAAGATATACACCCAGACAATTACCGTTTAGTAGTATTTAAGGATATGACGAATGATTACTCATTTGTGACTCGTTCCTGTGCTCCTTCGAATGAATCCGTTGAATGGGAAGATGGAAATGAATACCCTTTGGTGAAACTTGATATATCTCACATGTCTCACCCTTATTTTACGGGTAAAACTCAGTATGTGGATACTGCAGGACGTATTGATAAGTTCAAGAATCGTTATGCGAAGCATTTGAAGAAGTAGGTTAAGAAATAACAAAATTGACAATAAAAAAGGCTGTCTCATTTTGAGACAGCCTTTTTTATTGTGAGATATGATCTAATACTTGAGGTATGTAATACCCTCAACTTTCATAAATGTAGAGCCGTTAAGAGTAAATGGTGTTTCATCAACCTTGAACTTTTTAAAGGCTCCAATTTTCAAATAGCCATTCTTAAATTTAGCTGCCCCAGTATTTTCAGTTGAGTTAAGGGCTCCTTCACTTTCAGAGTATCTTCCTTCACTGTTGGATTTGATTTCAATGACATAAACTTTATTGTTGTCAGAGCCTTTCCAGAAACCGACAAATTCCGGATTGGATTGATCTATTTTTTTGCAGGAACTCAAGGAAAGAGCAACAAGCGTGACAAGTACACCGAGTAATTTCAACTTCTTCATAATAAGTATTTTATTTTTTTTGTTAAATATAGGGAGATAAATTCCCTAAATAAAATAAATTTATCCTTTATCTTTTTTGTCCATAAATATTTTTCCCGGATTTAAAATATTGTTTGGGTCGAATAATGATTTTATGTCGCGCATCAGCCCGATTTGAACTTCCGAGAAGGGAATGTCCATATAGCCTTTTTGGACATAGCCAATACCGTGTTCTCCTGAAATAGTTCCACCCAGCGAAACAGTTAATTCAAAAATTTCCCTGATCGCTTTGGGTAATTCAGTATTCCAGAACTTATCCGTAGAATCTCCTTTAATTATGTTTACATGTAAATTACCATCCCCTGCATGACCATAGCAAACAGATTGAAATCCGTAATTTCGACCGATTTGTTTAACTCCTTTAAGTAGTTCAGGCAAAGAATATCGTGGAACTACAGTATCTTCTTCTTTATACACGGAGTTGGCCTTTACTGCTTCACCTACTTTTCTTCGAATCTCCCACAGTTTATCTTTCTGAGCTTTATTATCGGCAAAGAGAATTTCTCCTATTTCAAACCTTTCGGCCACCTCAGCGATCTTTTCGCATTCTTCCATTAAAATATCCTCACGGAAGCCATCGACCTCTACCAGCAGGTGAGCCTCATGTTCTGGATTAATTTCCATTTCTATGGAATCTAAGTGTTTTACTGTCCACGTCAGGGCATCTTTTTCCATAAATTCAAGTCCACTTGGGGTTATACCGGCCTTGAAAATTTCGGCAACTGCCTGACAGGCTTCCGCTGCTTTTTTAAATGGTATAAGCATCAACAGATCCTCCGTAGGATGTGGAATAAGTTTTAACACGATTTTTGTAATAATACCTAAGGTTCCCTCGCTTCCAACAACCAGCTGAGTGAGGTTATATCCGGTGGCATTTTTTAAAACATTCGCTCCGGTCCAGATAATTTCTCCGTTCGGCAAAACCACCTCGAGATTAAGGACATAATCTGCAGTAACGCCATATTTCACTGCTTTTGGACCTCCACTGTTTTCAGCAACATTGCCACCTATGAAACAGCTCCCTTTACTCGCAGGATCGGGAGGATAGAATAATCCTTTTTCTTTGACTGCTTCCTGTAAAACTTGGGTTATAACTCCCGGTTCGGTAATTACCTGATGGTTATTTTCGTCAATATATAAGATGCGGTTAAACCTTTCCATACTCAGCGCAATACCTCCTTTAACGGGAAGAGAACCACCGCTCAATCCGGTTCTTGCTCCTGCCGGAGTAACAGGGATCTTGTGCTCATTGCAGTATTTCAAAATATCGGAAACCTGATCTGCTGAATCTGGTTTTATAACGAGATCGGGTAAGAATCTAAGGTCTTCTGTTTCATCGTGTGAGTATGCAGATAGTATTTCTTGAGTATTATGAGTAATATCTGGATACCTGTTCTTAAAGAATGCAATATGTTTTTCTTCCATACGTGGCTTTTTCCTGGTCTAAAGTATCTTTTTTTGAGAATTTAATGAAGATTCATCAAACAAAAAACCGCTCCTCGAAAGAAGCGGTTTGAGTTGTTGAATAATCAGATGTTAATTTGCAATTATTTCAAATTCTGTCCTTCTGTTTTCTTGTCTTCCTTCAGCTGTATTGTTTGATGCAATAGGTCGAGATGCCCCATATCCTTTAGCAGTTATTCGCGAATCTGAAATTCCGTTTGCCTTCAGATATCGAACAACCGCTTCTGCTCTGTCCTGAGATAGTTTTTCGTTGGTAGAAGCCGATCCGGTGTTATCGGTATGACCGGAAATTTCAATCTTAAGTTTTGGAACGTCCTTAAGAAGTTTAACGAGTCTGTCCAACTCTGCGTTTGATTCCTTACGTAAAGTCGCCTGGCCTACATCAAAGAATATATTCCTTAGAGCAATTTTACTACCTACAGCAATATTCTTTAGTTCAATTGTTTTGTTGATTAAGTTATAATCGCTGTCGTCAGGAATATCAAAGTTTTCAGAATGGAACAAATATCCGTCTGCTTTTACTGCGATACCATAATTTTTACCGGCCGTTAACGAGATCAGGAATTTACCCGTGGCACTGTTGGTAGTAAATCGTTCTATTACATTTCCTGAAGCATTATCTGTTATTTCGATTTCTGCTTCAACCGGTTTACGCGAAATAGCATCGATGGTATTTCCTTTGAAAACAGTCAGTGAAACTTTATTAACGCTTACGGTTTCCTCTATCTGAGGATCCTTGATAGGTTTAGCAATAGAGGCCAGCAGGTAATCTTCAAGATCAACAACAGGTTCTTTTGGAGGTCCCCAGAAAGTAACCTTGTAAAGATCAAAACCTCCTTGTCCGCCATCACGATTAGAAGCAATAAAGGCATATTTTCCGCTCGCGGTAGAAGCAAAGAAGAAATCATCGTATGGGGTGTTTATTGGATACCCTAAATTCACGGGTCTTGACCAAACACCCTGTTCCTTCTTGGAAACAAATATATCGTAGCCACCGATGGATTCATGACCCTGTGAAGCCAGATACATGGTTTTACCATCGATATGCATGTAAACAGGACCATCGTTAAATCTGCTATTGACCTGACTGATCACCGTTGCAGCACCGTAATTTTTTTCCATTTTATTCCGCATACCGGAATAGACTATTTCTGTACCATTGGTACGACTGTCATTATCTCTCGAAAAATAGATGTTCCAGCCGTCATGATTATAGGAGGCATACATATCATTCGATCTTTCTGAACTGATGTTTCTGTTCATTATTTCAGGAGCCTTCCAATTAGCACCAACCAAAAATGACTCGTAAATATCCATTTGACCGTTGTTATCTTTATGGAGTAACATTTTAGTTCCATCGTAGTAAAGGTTATTCACAACATCATCTACCGGTGAATTAACGCTTCCCGGGATAGGTTTTACTGTTTGCCATTCTCCGTCGGAAAAATAGGAAGAGTAGATGTCGTAATCATAGGCGCCTACCTCATTCGGTTTGTTATTATTTTTTCGGTTCGAGCTAAAAACAATTTCCGCACCATCTGTGGATATGGAGGGAGCAATTTCATCGAATGCCGTATTTATTCCTTTAATATTATCAACCCAAACACGTTCAGGATCCGAAATGTACTTTTTAGCGTTTTCGCATTCTTTTTTCCGCATAGAAACGAACTTGTTAAAGTTATCAGCTTTCCGGTAATTCTCTTCAAATTTCTTGTAAGACTCAAGGGCTTGATCGAATTCTCCCTTCAGTTGTAGGGCATTCCCATGGTAATAGTACAAGAACGGATCGCAGTTCGGGTCAAGAGAATGAGCTTTCTCCAGATAAGGGATTGCTTTATACGGAGAGGTAGAGTGAATATAACTCACACCAATCCTGAAATTATTCAGCGCATTATTTGGGTTCAATTTCTGAGCTATTTCAAAAAGTGTCAGAGCTTTTTGAAAGTTAAGGCCCGGATCCTGTACTAAAAAAATAGCTTCCGATCCGGCCTCGAAAAATACAACACCCTGATCGATGGCGTCGGTAGCTTTTTTGAATCCATCGACATCATCTTTAAAATTCGATCGTTTAAAGTCAACATTCTGGGCGAAGGCAGACAAGCTTGCCAAAGAGAGCAAGAATAAAGTATATTTATTTAATAATTTCATAGTAATCGTTTATTAAAATCCACAGTTTTGAGAAAAATATTGCTGACCAATTTCAGAGCCTAATTCTTTCGCTTTTTCGAAATCCTCACAGGCGCCGTTCATGTCTCTCAGCATTTCACGAATCATCCCCCTGTTAACATAGGCAGTGGTATATTCCGGATCAAGTTCTATCGCTTTGTTTGCCGCCTTTTCAGCCCCTTTATAATCCTCTGTTTTGAATTTGGCTGCCGCTATGTTCGCATAGGCGGGTGAATAGTCATTTTTGATCTGAATACATTTCTCGAAATCATTGATCGCTTCGGTAAGTTTATTCTGTTCCATCTGAGCCGCCCCTCTGTTATTATATGCAAGATGGAAGTTTTTATCGATGGAGATAGCACGGTTAAAGGCTGCCATAGCTCCATCATAATTTTTCATTTTAAGCTTTGTGGTTCCTATATTATTCAGAACAAAAGCTAGTTCCGGATTTTTTCTTTGTGCTTCTTCGTAATCGGTGATTGCCTTTTTATAATCTCCTTTCATACGGTAACAACTTCCACGGTCGTTATAGGCATAGGCAAGATTTCCGTTTAATTCGATCGTTTTAGTGAAAGAAGCTATGGCACCATCGTAATCCTTTTGCATAAACTGTAAAGTCCCGTAGTTGTAATACGCTTTGGGATTTTTAGGGTCCAGCTCTATGGATTTCTTGTAATCAACCTCTGCTGCAAGATAATCTCCTGTACCCTGATAGGCACGGGCCCGTTGAAAATATGCCTTTGAATAAGCAGGATCAATTTTTAGCAGTTCAGTGAGGGTCTTTGCAGCTGCTGCATAGAATCCTGCCTCGTTTTCTGCAACTCCTTTGTTGTAATAAGCGGCGGTAAAGTTTGGATCCGACTGAATAGAAATTTCAAATTTTTTGATAGCCTTTCCGAATTCTTTCTTTTTAAATAATTCGATCCCTTCGTTATAGGCTTCCTGACTCTTTGCAATTGCCGCATTATCTTCGTTCAATGCTGCGATGGAATCGCGATAAGCTTTCTCAGCGGGTGTCAGGTCTTCTTCGATTTGAGAAAAGACTCCCTTACCCAAAAAGAATATTGTCAGGCTTAAAAGTAATAGTCTGTTTTTCATGAATTAAAATTTGCTTATTGGTTCCCTAAAATTATACCAAATAATTTGATTAGCTACCCATAAGTTTTCAACATGTTGTGCATATCTACTGTGATATTTATTTGCAGCAAGACCGACAGGACGAGGTATTTATTTTCATCCAAGTCTTAAATAGTTTTTATTTTAGCGGTTCAAACTAAAAAGCTATTTCAATGAGTCAGGAAGTATATATTGTAGATGGTATTCGTACACCGATTGGAAATTTTAGAGGAAGCTTGTCAACCATTCGTCCGGATGATATGGCTGCTCACGTAATGAAAACCCTGGTTGAAAGGAATAAGAACCTCGATCCTGAGGCAATCGAGGATGTTATTTTCGGTTGTGCCAATCAGGCAGGAGAGGATAATCGAAATGTGGCGCGTATGTCTTTGCTCCTTGCGGGGCTTCCTCATACGATAGGAGGTGAGACGATTAACAGACTTTGTAGTTCAGGAATGGCTTCCGCGATTAATGCTGCGAGAGCTATCAAGGATGGGGCAGGAGATATATACCTTGCCGGTGGTGTTGAAAATATGACTCGAGGCCCATGGGTGATGTCAAAATCTGCCGTTCCTTTTGGAACCGATGCTGAACTCCATGATTCATCCTTCGGCTGGCGTTTTATTAACCCCAAAATGCATGAGGTTTATGGTACAGACGGTATGGGTCAGACTGCCGAAAATCTGGTGGAGAAATATAAAATTTCACGCGAAGATCAGGACAAATTTGCAGTTTGGTCCCAGGAAAAAGCTGAAAATGCGCGCAAGAGTGGCCGACTTGCTGAAGAAATCACAGCTTACCATATCCCTCAGAGAAAAAAAGATCCGATAATTTTTGAACATGATGAATTCATTAAGCCCGGTACCTCACTGGAGATTTTAAGCAAACTTCGCCCCGCTTTCAAGAGTCAGGGAGGATCTGTAACTGCGGGTAATGCCTCGGGTTTGAATGACGGAGCGGCAGCTTTACTTTTATCCAGTGAGTCAGGGATAAAAGACCATAATCTTAAGCCGATGGCCAGAATCGTCGGGGCTGCGGTTGCAGGGGTAGAACCAAGAATTATGGGGATAGGTCCTGTGTTTGCTACTGAGAAGTTGTTTAAGAGAACCGGACTATCCATGAAAGATATGGATATCATTGAACTGAACGAGGCCTTTGCAGCTCAGGCGCTTTCGTGTACACGTGAATGGGGATTGGATGACAAAGATCCGAGAATCAATCCAAATGGAGGAGCAATCGCCCTGGGGCATCCGCTGGGAATGACAGGTGCAAGAATTCTCCAAACTGCGGCTATAGAATTACAAAAAACAAATAAGCGTTATGCACTTGTTACTTTATGTATTGGAGTAGGGCAAGGGTATGCTACGATAATTGAAAGAGCTTAATAAAGTTCAAAACAAAAAAAAAGCCGCTTCAAGGAGCGGCTTTTTTTATCGATTATTGAAAAATTATTTTTGTTTATCCGTTTCTACATTTGCAAGTTCTTCGGCTTTATATTCACCGTTATCAAGTTTTTTCTTGACCTTTTTAAATGTTTCAATGGTATAATTAACATCTTCCAGCGTATGCGCTGCAGTTGGAATTAATCTCAACATAATCACATCTTTAGGTACAACTGGATAAATAACGATTGAACAGAAAATACTGTGATTCTCACGCAAATCAAAAGTCAAATTGGTAGCTTCTGCAAGATTACCTTGCAGGAATACGGGTGTAACTGCAGAGTTGGTAACTCCAATATCAAAACCACCCTCAACAAGACCTTTTTGTAAAGCGGATGCTATTTTCCAAAGGTTAGCCTTCAACTCAGGCTTAGTTCTGAGAAGTTCTAGACGTTTTCTCGCTCCAACTACCAAAGGCATAGGGAGAGATTTCGCGAACATCTGCGAACGCATATTGTATCTCATGTATTCAACAATGTGCTCCTTTGAGGAAATAAATGCACCGATTGAGGCCATTGATTTAGCAAATGTTCCGAAAAGAACATCAATTTCGTCATGCACCCCCTGTGCTTCACCGGCTCCCATTCCTTTTTCACCAATTGTTCCGAATCCGTGCGCATCGTCAACAAAGAGTCTGAAATTATACTTACCTGACTTACGGAACTCAACGATTTCTTTCAGTTTACCTTGGTCACCCGCCATTCCAAATACACCTTCAGTAATAACGAGTATTCCTCCGTTGTTCTGTTCTGCGATCTTCGTGGCGCGATTCATTTGTGTATCGAAGCTTTCCATATCATTGTGCTGGAAAACGAATCTTTTACCGGCATGCAGACGCATACCATCAAGAATACATGCGTGTGATTCACTGTCATAAACAATAACGTCATTGCGATCCACAAGGCTGTCAATAGCAGAAACCATTCCCTGATAACCGAAGTTTAAAAGAATAGTGTCTTCTTTTTGCATGAAATCTGAAAGTTCATTTTCGAGTGCTTCGTGCTCACTGGTCTGACCTGTCATCATTCTGGCACCCATTGGATAAGCCATCCCCCATTTTTCAGCGGCATCGGCATCGGCCTTAC
>JAWVYS010000030.1:0-35384 GCA_033722555.1 Brumimicrobium sp. | reverse complement strand
AAATGCTGAAACAGCTTTGCAGTGGCAAGTGCGTCTCCTGCTGCTCTGTGCCTGTTTTCAAGTTGAATATTAAGATCATCCGTGATCTTTCCCAGACTGTAGGAGTTATGTCCGGGGATCATATAGCGTGCACTTCGAACCGTGCATAGGTGCGGCATGCGAAAGTCGAATCCAAGGGAACTGTATTCAGCACGTAAGACGTTATAGTCGAATCCGACATTATGTGCTACGAATACCGAATCACCAATAAATTCAATTATTTCTCTGGCAATTTCGTAAAACCGTGGGGAATTTTTGACCATTTCATCACTGATACCTGTTAAACGGGTAATAAAGTGAGGAATAGGGCATTCCGGATTTATAAGCGAAGTATAATGGTCGATAATTGTCTCACCATTAGTGAGATATATGGCGATCTCTGTAATTTTAGTAGATTTTGTACTCCCGCCGGTAGTCTCAATATCCGTTACCGCATAAATCATTCTGCAAAAATAAGACTAAATGAGTTCAATCTCTACCTATGGAAGTTCGTTGTTCCCTTTTGAAACAATCATGACAATGAATTTTTGAAGTATTCACGGTGTTCCTTCGAAATTAAAATCGATTGATTATATTTAATCCGTCAAACAAATTAAAATTGCGCAGGTATGGCAAATGTAAGAGAATTAAAAAAGGACATAAATAGCATAATCTACGATGTGGTAGATGAATGTTACAGTTTACAGTTATTTGATGAATCCAAAAAGGAGGCTTCTGATAATTTCATTGATGAGGTAGCTGATTTTCAGGAGGAAATAATGTCAGAGATCAATAAAGCCAAAACGAGTAAGGAATATTCTGAGATCCGAAAGAAAGCTGAAAAACAGGCAGAGGAGTGGATCAAAAAACTGAATAAATTGCAGGGTTAACCGGCATTCTCTTTTTGATCCAATAGCTTCTGTAAGCTGTACATTTCATCCCTGAGTCTGGCCGCTTCGATGAAATCAAGTTCTTTTGCGGCTTTTTTCATTTGTTTTTCAGCATTGATGATACTCTTTTTGAGTTGATCGACACTCATATATATCTGCACGGGGTCGGCAGCGATATTCCCTATTGATGCGAGTTCTTCCTTCTCTTCTTCGGGCGAACGATAATTAAAAGCCTTTGTTCTGGACTTGTTGAGGGCCGTGGGAGTCATGCCATGTTTTTCATTAAAAGCCTCCTGAATAGCCCTTCTTCTGTTTGTTTCATCAATGGTTCTTTCCATTGATTTAGTAACCTTATCGGCGTACATGATTACCATGCCATTGATATTTCTGGCTGCCCTTCCAACTGTCTGAACGAGTGATCTTTCATTCCTGAGAAAACCTTCTTTGTCCGCATCTAGTATGGCTACCAGACTCACTTCCGGAAGATCGAGACCCTCTCTGAGTAAATTAACTCCGATCAGAACGTCAAAATCACCGTTTCTGAGCTGTTCGAGAATCTCCACCCGTTCAAGGGTATCAATTTCACTGTGGATATATCGGCACAGTACTCCCATTTTATCGAGGTATTTCTGAAGTTCTTCAGCCATTCTTTTGGTCAAAGTAGTAACCAGTACCCGCTCTTTAAGGTCAATACGCTTATGAATTTCCTCAATGAGGTCATCGATTTGATTTAAACTTGGTCTAACCTCTATTTTTGGATCCAGTAATCCCGTAGGCCGTATAACTTGCTCTACTACAACCCCTTCCGATTGTTCTATTTCGTAATCAGCTGGAGTCGCGCTTACGTATATTACCTGATTTATCAGTCCTTGAAATTCCTCAAATTTCAATGGTCGGTTATCCATTGCAGCCTGAAGCCGAAATCCGTGATCGACCAGATTGATTTTTCTTGCCCTGTCGCCACCGTACATTGCTCTAACCTGAGGGATTGTTACGTGGCTTTCATCGATGACCATGAGAAAATCGTTTGGAAAATAATCAAGTAAACAGAAAGGTCTGGTTCCGGGAGCTCTTTTATCGAAGTATCTTGAATAATTCTCAATTCCTGAGCAATAGCCAAGTTCGCGGATCATTTCGAGATCATATTCAGTTCTTTCCAGTAATCGGCTTGCTTCAATTGCTTTTCCGTCGCTCTTGAAATTTTCTACCTGAATGACCATATCTTCCTGTATCATTTCAATGGCTTGTTTGGTGGTTTCAGGAGAACTGACAAAAATATTTGCCGGATATATATTTATTGCATCCAGCTGTTCAAGAACTGCATTGGTTTCGGGATTTATGGTGCTAATATTTTCGATATCATCACCCCAGAATTCAACACGAAGAGCATAATCTGCGTAGGCCAGATAGATGTCCACAGTATCTCCTGTTACACGAAAAGTCCCTCTTTTAAAATCGTTTCCTGCCCGGGAATACAGATTCTCAACAAGTTTGAAGAGAAATTTATTTCTACTGATTACGTCCCCCTTAGAAACAGGTATGATGCTTTTTTCGAATTCATTGGGATTACCGATACCGTAAATGCAGGATACCGAAGAAACAACGATCACATCGCGTCTTCCGGATAATAATGCCGAGGTAGCAGATAAGCGCAGTTTTTCAATTTCATCGTTAATTTGAAGGTCTTTTTCAATGTAGGTATCCGTTACTGGCAGATAAGCTTCGGGCTGATAATAATCGTAGTATGAAACAAAATATTCTACTGCGTTGTCCGGGAAAAACTGTTTGAACTCACTATATAGCTGAGCAGCCAGGGTCTTGTTGTGTGAAAGGATCAGGGTAGGTTTAGACACCTCCTTTATCACATTGGCAACGGTAAATGTTTTTCCGCTTCCCGTTACACCGAGTAAAGTTTGATGTTCCCTACCTGATTTTACTCCTTCGGACAATTGACGTATTGCCTCGGGCTGGTCGCCCATGGGTTCGAAGGGTGAGACAAGTTTAAATTCCATGAATACAAAGCTAATTATAATAATGATTTCCTGTCAGAACGAGAATCCAATACCTAAATATGATAATTCGGGAAATTCGGTTCCCGCACTGAAATGGATGAAATTTCCTTTAAACCTGTTTTCGGTCTGAGTATACTTGTTTTGACCGGATAAATTCTGTCAAGCCATAAGGAATAAAAAACTAAAACAAGGGACAATCCGGATTTTTTCAAGACATTATTTATTCTCCTAATTAAATTCAGGTTCAGGAGTTTTAAAAATAAAAAAACGAGACCAATCTTTTTGATCTCGTTTTTTCGAAAAATAATCTATTAGCCAAGGTATCCTTTCAATATTTTACTTCTTGAAGTATGTTTTAATCTCCTGATTGCTTTTTCTTTAATTTGTCTAACTCGTTCACGCGTGAGATCAAAACGAAGGCCTATCTCATCCAGACTCATTTGACGATTGCCGTCAAGTCCGAAGTATAATTTCAAAACATCCGCTTCTCTCATGGTTAAGGTCTTTAAAGATCGATTGATTTCCTTCTGAAGCGACTCATGAATCAGGTCCTTTTCGGGAGTAGGGAGTGATTCGTTTTCAAGTACATCATACATACTTGAACTTGATTCGTCTCCTTCAACCAAAGGGGCGTCCATTGAAACATGTCGTCCGGATGAAGCCATGGCTTGTTTAATATCATTCACAGAAATTTCGAGGTGTTCGGCCAGTTCATCAGCAGATGGAGGACGCTCTAATTTTTGTTCAAGTTCTGAAAACGCACGATTAATCTTTCCAATCGAACCAATTTTATTCAGTGGAAGTCTTACGATACGCGCCTGTTCTGCTAATGCTTGAAGAATGGATTGTCTTATCCACCAGACCGCATACGAAATAAATTTAAAACCTCTGGTTTCATCAAAGCGTTGAGCAGCTTTTATCAAGCCTAAATTTCCTTCGTTAATAAGATCCGGAAGAGTTAATCCCTGATTTTGATATTGTTTAGCCACAGAAACAACAAAACGTAAATTTGCTCGAGTTAAGCGATCCAATGCTTTTTGATCACCCATTCGAATACGACGCGCGAGTTCTACCTCTTCCTGAGCGGAGATCAGATCGACCCTACCTATCTCAACAAGATATTTGTCAAGCGATGCGGTTTCACGATTCGTAACCTGTTTACTAATTTTTAATTGTCTCATATTATTTCGGCTTTTTCAAATTATGCATGAATTAAGTGGTGGTTCATGCCGATTATTACTTTTTCTACATCTTATTAACGTAATAAGTATATAAAAAGTTGGCTATTTTTAATTTTTTTTGTAAAGAAACGTGTATTATTTTTTCAGTTTTGATTAAAAACGGTGAAATCTGGTATTATTCGTTCTGAATTCACGGCCGTGCAACAAAGACTGTTATCTTTGTTTTTACTGACTTTATTTAGACATATACGATGAAAGAAATCATAGAAAAAGCTTGGGAAGACCGTTCTTTATTGAATGATAAAAAGGTTGTTCAAGCCATAGAAGAGGTTATAGAGGGACTCGATAAGGGTAAATATAGAGTAGCTGAACCAGTAGGTGTAACTTGGGAAGTCAATGAATGGATCAAGAAGGCTGTAGTTTTATATTTTCCAATCCGAAAAATGGAAACTATCGAAGTTGGCCCTTTTGAATTTCATGATAAAATGGCACTTAAAAAAAATTATAAAGACCTGGGAGTACGAGTTGTTCCTCACGCTGTAGCCCGATACGGTGCTTACATATCTTCGGGTGTTATCATGATGCCCTCCTACGTGAATATCGGTGCCTACGTCGATGAGGGTACAATGGTGGATACATGGGCGACGGTTGGCTCATGTGCTCAGATCGGAAAGAATGTCCATCTTAGCGGAGGAGTTGGAATAGGAGGGGTTTTGGAACCACTTCAGGCCGCACCTGTGATTATCGAGGATGGGGTTTTTATAGGTTCAAGATGCATCGTTGTTGAAGGCGTAAGAGTCAGACGAGAGGCGGTTCTTGGAGCAAACGTGGTTTTAACCAAATCTACAAAAATCATAGATGTTACGGGGGATGAGCCCAAGGAGATCAAGGGGGAGGTGCCGGAACGAAGCGTTGTGATTCCGGGGTCTTACACCAAAAAATTTCCTGCCGGCGAATATCAGGTTCCCTGTGCGCTGATAATAGGAAAGAGAAAACTGAGTACAGATCTTAAAACCTCTCTCAACGAAGCTCTTAGAGAACACAACGTCGCTGTATAGATTTTTTTGATCAAAATATTCCCGACAGCATGGAGAAAAAACGACTGAACGAATGGATGGGTAAACGCCGGAACAGGAAAGCGTCGCTTAATCATGATGCTCTTTTGGAAGGAATTCTCAAAGGTGAAATTCGTTCCTTGAGCAGTGCCATTACCTTGCTGGAAAGTGAAAATAAAGAAGATCAGAAAATTGCAAGGCAAATAGTGAACAGTTGTCTGTCTCATGCAGGGAAATCTGTCCGTATCGGTATTACAGGTGTTCCAGGCGTTGGGAAAAGCACATTTATTGAGTCTTTTGGTCAGTTGATTGTTGAGAAGGGGGGAAAGATAGCGGTTCTTGCGATTGATCCTTCATCAGAGAAGAGTGGTGGGAGTATTTTAGGCGATAAAACCCGAATGAACAACCTGTCCCAACAGGAAAATGCTTTTATACGACCCTCTGCAGCAGGCAAATCGTTGGGAGGTGTAGCCAGAAAAACCCGCGAATCGATCGTTCTGTGTGAAGCAGCCGGATTTGACCATATAATTATCGAAACTGTTGGTGTAGGACAGTCTGAAACTGTAGTGCATTCGATGGTTGATTTTTTTCTCCTGTTGATGTTATCGGGGGCAGGGGATGAACTTCAGGGAATTAAAAGAGGGATTATGGAAATGGCTGATGCCCTCGTGATCACTAAAGCCGACGGTGACAACCTAAATAAGGCGCAGATTGCACGCAGGGAATATGACAATGCCATGCATCTTTTCCCGCCGAATGAGAACGGCTGGATACCAAGAACCCTTGTCTGTTCGGCGAACGAAAACCTAAACATCGATAAAGTTCTGAAAACAGTAAATTCCTATGTAAATCATACAAAAATTAATGGTTTTTTTGCTGAGAAGAGAAAGAAACAAGATAAGTACTGGCTTCACGAAACGCTCGTAGATTTACTGCTGAAGGATTTTTATGGATCCGAAAAGATTAAGAAAAAAATGATTTCTGTGGAGAAGGAACTGTTATCCGGAAAGCTTTCCTCTTTTGAGGCTGCAGAAAGGTTGTTGAAAATTTATCGGGATGAAGTATAACAATGTACATATTATAATAACTGCCCTGCTATCAATACTTATTGCTTGTAAAAACGATTCAATCGAAGCTGAAACGAAGCAAGCTAGTAACGAATCAGTGAAATTGTCTGCAGAAGAAATTATCGACCGACTGTATGAGGCTCATGGGGTTTCAAGACTTTCAGAGGCGGGTGTAAGTTTTAAATTCAGAAATCATTTCTACAGTTATAGGAAAGACAGTCTCGGTACCGAACGTCAGCGAATTTCATTCGACAGTTTAGGACGGGAAGTTAAGGATATTTGGTGGAGGGATGAATTGGCGAGAACCATTGACGATGTACATGTTGAGCTCGATAGTCTCAAGGAGCTGGCTTACAGGAATTCGATTAATTCTGTTTTCTATTTTGCTTTTTTACCGAAAGGTTTAAAAGATCCGGCCGTGAATGCTGAACTCATGGGTGAGACGTCAATTCGCGGAACAGATTATTACAAAATCAAAGTCACATTTGATGAAGAAGGAGGAGGACAAGATCATGAGGACGTTTTTATTTACTGGATCAGTAAGAAGGATTTCACCATGGATTTCATGGCGTATAAATATTTGACCAATGGTGGTGGCATCCGCTTCCGGGAAGCAATGCATCAACGCGAGATAAAAGGTATTCGTTTTCAGGACTACCGAAACTACAAACCTAAAAATTCTGAAATGCTATTGTCTGATACGGACAAAGCCTTCGAAAAAAATGCGCTTGAACTTGTTTCTGAAGTGGTAATCGAAGATATCGAAGTAGATTTTTCAGCAACTCCGGTTCTTCGTTAAACTTCTTTAAATGAACTATATTCCGGGAATTCCTTTTCCTTTCATTTGTTTCATCATGTTCATCATGTTTTTCTTATTACTCATCAGTTTCATCATTTTCTTGGTGTCGTTAAACTGTTTGAGTAATTTATTTACTTCCTGAATATTTTGTCCGCTTCCCTCAGCGATTCGTTTTTTTCTTGAATTATCGAAAATTTCTGGATTTTCGCGCTCTTCAGGTGTCATAGAGTGGATTATAGCCTCGATATGCTTGAATGCATCATCCTCTATCTCAACCCCTTTCATTGCTTTTCCCATTCCGGGGATCATCCCCATGAGGTCCTTCACATTCCCCATTTTTTTCACCTGCTGGAGTTGTCCTAAGAAATCGTTGAAATCGAACTGGTTTTTCTTGATTCTTTTTTGGAGCTTTTGAGCTTCTTTTTCATCAAACTGCTCCTGAGCTCTTTCTACCAAAGAAACAACATCACCCATGCCCAGGATTCGATCCGCCATCCTTTTCGGATAGAAAATATCCAGGGCGTCCATCTTTTCTCCAGTCCCGACAAATTTTATCGGCTTGTCAACGACCGCCTTGATGGATAGCGCCGCACCACCACGTGTGTCACCATCCAACTTGGTTAATATTACTCCATCGAAATCTATGCGCTCATTGAACGTAAAAGCCGTATTCACGGCGTCCTGTCCTGTCATGGCATCGACAACAAACAAGGTTTCTGTTGGACGAACTGCATTCTTGACAGCTGCAATTTCGTCCATCATAGCTTCATCCACAGCGAGTCGTCCGGCGGTATCGATAATTACCACATTGTTGCCCTTGCTTCTTGCATGAAGAATTGCGTCTTGAACTATTTTTACCGGATTCTTTTCCTCTTTGTCTGAATAGACATCAACCCCGATCTGCTCACCGAGTACATGGAGCTGATCGATGGCCGCAGGACGATAGACGTCGCATGCCACGAGCAGCGGATTTTTTCCTTTCTTATTCTTTAAATAATTTCCTAATTTACCTGTAAAAGTGGTTTTACCGGATCCTTGAAGACCAGACATTAAAATCACCCCCGGATTACCTTGATAACTGATTTCTTTTTGTTCACCCCCCATTAACTCTACGAGTTCTTCGTGGCAGATTTTGATCATCAGCTGCCCGGGAGAAACGGAGTTCAACACGTCACGTCCGAGTGCCTTCTCCTTAACCTTTTTCGTGAATTCTTTGGCCGTATTGAAATTGACATCAGCGTCTAAAAGTGCTCTGCGCACCTCTTTGAGTGTTTCTGCTACGTTAATTTCAGAAATTTGTCCTTGTCCTTTAAGGACTTTAAAGGCTTTTTCAAATTTTTCCGTTAAATTCTCGAACATGTTTACAGGGTTTGATTTTAAGGCTACAAAAGTAACAAAACCCAGCATAATAAACAAGTCTGCTGAAGCACATTCAGTTTTGAAATGTTTTGAGAGTTTTAAAAATAATCCCTTATATTTGATGTAATTAGAAAATACACTTTATGAAACCGTTATTTGCTATTTGTTTTGTTTGTACTCTATTGTTGATAGGCTGTAAAAAGGAAGATGACCTGGACAGGTTAGGTTCTCTCAATTTTGAAAGGCCGGCGGCGATTGGAGGTAGGACACTTGCAGGTTATCAAGATGGTGCTCTGTACGCCAAAGGACAGGCTAATTCTATTCCGGCACTGATTTACACCCAGATACAGAATTATGGCGGTGGTCAATTCAACGTCCCGAAACTCAGCGCGGCAGGTGAACAGGGAATTGGCATCAATCCAAAACCATGGGAATCTATGTTTCAGACCAAAAGCAATCTCGGATATCGCATTGATTGTAAGGGGGTGGAGAGTTTGGGTCCTGTCAAAGAAACCTATTCATCTTCAACGCTTTCTGATTTGGAGAATAACAGCGCTTGGGTCAATGGACAGAATATGTGTGTTCCGTTTGCCCGGATGAAGGATCTCAACGACCCGGCTTTTGGATTAGGTGTTTCATCGGGAAATAGTTACCCATACTATCACCGAATGGCGGCAAGTCCAGGTTCTTCAACCATGCTTTCGGAACTAGTAGCTTATAATCCGACGTTTCTTATTTCCTGGCTGGGAATGGAGGATATTTATATTTATGCCTTGAACGGAGGGACCGGTGATGAGATGCCCTCTTTTATAGATTTCAGAGAAAAAATGGACTCGATTTTAGCGGTTTTAAGTGCGGGCGGAACAAAAGGAGTTCTGGCCAATATACCGGATATTCATGATTTACCCTATTTTAATCTCATACCATACAACGGTGCAACAATGACCGAGACGGATGCAGAGGATCTGACTACCTTATATGCCGCGGGAGGAGCTGGGCATATTTCATTTCATGAAGGTAGTAATGCGTTCATTATGGAGGATCCCGAAGCTGATCAGGGAATTAGACAGATTAGAGAGGGTGAGTTGGTGACGCTTACGGTTCCATTGGATTCGATGAAATGCCATTTTTACGGAATTCACGCAAAATTCTTCAAGGATAGGTATGTGCTCGACCTCGAGGAAATCTCAGAAATTGAGTACGCTATTAAAACATATAATCAGGTGATTGCTGAACTTGCTGCCAAATATGACTTTGCTCTTTTCGACGCCAATTCTTTTTACAAGACTGTTTCTTCCGGCATTAAATGGAACGGAGTAGATTATTCCCTGGAATTTGTAAGTGGTGGATTTATTGGTCTTGATGGAGTATTTCCCAATCAGAAAGGAAATGAACTTCTAGCAAATGGTATGATCAAAGCGATCAATCAAAAGTACGGAACGGCCATACCTAATGTTAATTGCTTTCAATGTGACGGCACCCTATTTCCCAACTAAAAGTCCATTCAAATGAAAGTGAAGAAAATTATACTCACTTTGATTTTGTGTTTTTACGGGGTGTTGAATGCACAGAATCTCAATATTTCGACAGGGTTGGTTTTCGAAGGTGAACCATTCATTGCTATAAATCCAAACAATAACCAGCATTTGGTTGTGGCCTGGATGGGATTTAAACTTGGGCAGGAAATAGTAATTAAAACAAAAGAGACCGTCTAATAAAAGACGATCTCTCCATTTGATACTGTCTAAGAATTGTTCTTATTTCACAACGAATTTCTTTTGTACAGTTTGGTTTTGAGCATTTAGATGAATGAAATAAACACCCTTTTCGAAGCTACTAACATCTACCTTTAAATCTGCATCCTGATCCACAGGTGTCCCCGTCTGGATTATTCGTCCGTTGATGTCCGAAATACGGAATGAGATAATTTTATTTTCGGATGAGATTGTGATATTTGAGGACGAAGGGTTAGGGTAAAGATCAAACTGATTGTCATCCATTACAAACTCGTTCAGAGAGAGACTACCTGCTGTGTGACAAGGTGTAGGATCATCCACTGTGTTACATTTACAGAATTCTGCCTCAGAACAAATGAAATGCAGAAGAAACTGAGTCATATACATTTGGGTAGTATCCGTGTAGGTTGCATTACCACTGTGTGGTATGTGTCCTGCACCGTAAAATGCCTTTAAACAGTTTTTTAAGCCAATATTTTCCGCCCGGAAATGCACCGATTCGCTACCATCAACCTCCATTATTTGTGAGCCAACTACGTAAATCATATCCGTTCCAAAAGGAACTGTACCATCCTGATCTCCGTGAAGACTGAGTACAGGGACATCTCCAGTTTTGATCCATGTAGTATCACCAATGGCTCCTGCCAGATTGATAATTCCGCTTACAGTTGAAGTATATCCTGCATTTCCTGAAACACCTTCGAGACCACCTGCTAAACTGGGGTCGGTCATGTCTATAAATGACGGAATTTCACTTGTTTCATCGAGATAAGCCAGATGCAAAGCAGTGAACCCTCCTGCAGAGCTCCCGACAAGGTAGATGTGATTAGTATCTATTCCGTAGGGATTTGCATTTTCGACAACCGATCGCTTAAAAAATCTGACTGCGGCTCTTGCGTCCTGAGTAGCTCTCATAACCGCCTCCGAAGCATCCGCTTCATCCGGGCCTGTAAACAGGTTATTCATGCCCAGTCTGTAATTCATTGAAGATGTTACATAACCCTTTCTAGCAAACATTTCAGCCAAAGGTTTTACATCCTGTGCGGTTTTACTTCCCGTAATAAAGGTTCCTCCATGAATGAAGATAAGCAAGGGACGGTTTGTTTCCGTATCACCGGTCGGTTCATAAACATCGAGCAAAAGATCGGTGTTGGTGCCGTTGTACTGATCATTGTTTCCATAAATGATGTCGGAAGTTAGGTCAAAACCTGCGAATATTTCTGTATCAAATCTTCCTCCGGTACAAGTCTGAGAATTAGCTGCTATGCTTAGAACCAGGCAGCTAACTGTAAGTAATAGTTTTTTCATGGCATTTTTTATTTATAGTTTATAAGAAAATGAAACTCCCGGAATAATAGCTGTTGAAGTCCATCGGCCCGAAAAACCTGTTTCAAAGTTTGTATCCTGACGTTCTTTGCCGTATATGTACATCAGAGAAGCATCAATTTGAAAATTCTTTAAAGTGTAAGAAGCACCTGCGGTTATTCCCAGTTTGTTCATATCGGGAGTTTCAGGGGTCATATAGCCGTCCTGAACAGGTGTGAAATCATAATAAGCTCCGCCCCGAACAACAAGTTGATCGTTTATTTGATGTTCCATTCCGGCTCTTACTATAACTACGTTTTTATAATTTCTTGGAGAATCTGCATCTTCCAGGTTATCCGTGTTCTCTTCAAAATCAAAAGAAAGCGTGTCGTAACTACTCCAGGTCACGTAATTCACATCAAAATTGAACAAGGTCTTTTCAGAGGCCTTAATTGAAATTCCAAAATTGGTGACGCTGGGCAAGCGTATTTTAGAGTTAAATGTAGTCGTAGGAAAATTTTCGCTCAATGATTCAGGAACGTCAAATTGCGCGTCTCCTCCATCGAGATTTACCTGAACACCGGATCGGTAACTCAAGCCCATTGAAACTTGATCAGAAAGTTCATAGAACATTCCGACATTGAATCCGTGACCTATGCCGTTTCCCCTTAAATTAGCTTCACCGTATGATCCGGTTGAGTTTTGCACCGGTATCCCTCTTCTTAGGGAGAAGTCACCCGTGGCTAAGACATATCCTGCACCAATACCAAGTTTTTCATTGATTTTGTAGGATACAGTTCCTTGATAAAATATCGCTCTGAGAGACATTTCACGCAATAAAAACTGACCTTTCCAATCGTCTTGGTAACTGATTCCACTGCCGAAAGGAGTATAGGCTGACAAACCGAAAACCAGCGGTGAGTCTTCAGTCGGTTTGATCGCTATGTGACCATGAAAAGGCGTTCCAACTCCGCTCGTGGATTCCGCGGTATAAACACCGGGTTGAACCTCGCGATAACCCACTTTGGAGAAAATCAGATTGATGCCTATCAAGATTTCTGTATTGGCAAATGACAGGGCACCAGGGTTGAAAAATGCGCTGGCGGCACCAAGTTTCATACCCGTACCGGTATGACCCATGCCAGCACTTCTCTGTCCCTGAAGGTTTACCTGAAATCCACCTGCCAGAATTTGAAAACTGAAAATACTGAAAAGGAAAGAAGTGTAAAGATATTTCAAAGCAGTGTTTTTGCTAAAATTATAAATATTTAATCTTTTTTCGAAGATTTTTTTGAAGAAGTTTAATTTTATTTTGAACTAAGGATTTCAAGATTAAAATGATTTAGGGATAAAAATGAAGAAAAAAGTGCACAAAGTTTATTTAAACAAATAATTAGTCTATCTTTGCACCCGTGTTAAAGAAACACATACATAAAAATCATTAATTAATATTGGCATGTATTTATCAGTTGAAAAAAAGAAAGAGATTTTCAAAAAGCACGGAAAATCTGAGAATGACACAGGATCTGCAGAGGGTCAGATTGCTTTGTTTACATACAGAATTGGGCATCTTACCGAACACCTGAAAGTTAACCGTAAAGATTACGGAACACAGAGAGCACTTCAGTTATTGGTTGGTAAGAGAAGAAGTTTATTAGATTATTTGAAAAATAAAGATATCAATCGCTATCGTGCGATTGTAAAAGAACTAGGATTGAGAAGGTAATTTTTAATCCTTAAAGTATATAAAAAAAGGGGGGCGGTCGAAGTAATTCGAGGTTCCCCTTTTTTATTAATTTTTAATGTGTAAATATATAAATATGGATATAGGAATAAAAAAGTCCATCACTACAGGAGGTAAGAAAATTACCGTAGAAACAGGTAAGCTGGCTAAGCAGGCCGATGGTTCAGTAGTGTTACAAATGGGCAACACGGTATTACTCGCTACAGTGGTATCGGCAAAAGAAGCAAAGGAAGGGATGAATTTCTTTCCGCTAACAGTTGATTACAGAGAAAAATTTGCAGCTGCAGGACGGATTCCGGGTGGTTTTCTCAGGAGAGAAGGTCGTCCGACGGATATGGAGGTTCTGATTATGCGTTTGGTAGACAGAGCTCTTCGACCTTTATTTAACGATGACTATCGTGCTGAAACGCAGATCATGATCCAACTAATGGCTTATGATAACGAGCACTTACCGGACGCACTTGCCGGTTTCGCGGCATCAGCGGCTCTTGCAGTGTCTGATATACCCTTTAACGGACCGATGTCAGAAGTTCGTGTGGCACGTATCGACGGTCAGTATGTAGTGAATCCACTTCGTTCTGAACTTGAAAAGGCAGATATGGATATCATGATGGCAGGTACGATGAAGGATGTCGTGATGATTGAAGGAGAAATGGAGTTTATTCAAGAATCTGAACTTGTTGAGGCCATTAAAGTAGGGCATGAGGCCATTAAGGAGCAGTGTCAGTTCCAGTTAGATCTGGCCGCTGAAGTACCAACTTCAAGTCCGAAACGTGAATATCACCATGTAGATACGAATGAAGAAGTGGAAAAAAGAGTTCACGATTTTGCTTATGAGAAATGTAAGGAGGTAGCCCGTAAGGCTAACCCTAACAAGGAAAATAGAGCGGCTGATTTCAAGGCTATCAAAGAGGAAACACAGGCGCAGTTTTCTGATGAGGAACTCGAAGAAGTAAAGGAGTTTGTGGATCGTTATATGCACAAAACCATGAAAGAGGCTGTCAGAGACGTAATGTTGAATGAGAAAATCAGGTTAGACGGTAGAAAATTTGACGAGATTAGACCGATTTGGTCAGAGGTTGATTATTTACCAATGGTTCATGGATCGGCAGTTTTTACGAGAGGTGAAACGCAGTCGCTGACAACATTGACTTTAGGAGGTAAACTCCAGGAGCAAATGATAGATGCAGCAACTTTTCAAGGTACGGAGAATTTTTTATTGCATTATAACTTTCCTCCTTTCAGTACAGGTGAAGCCTATCCGATAAGAGGGGTCTCACGAAGAGAGGTTGGTCATGGAAATCTTGCTCTTCGTGCATTAAAACCGGTTATTCCCGAAGACAACCCTTATACTATTCGTTTAGTGTCAGAAATACTTGAATCGAATGGTTCGTCATCAATGGCTACTGTTTGTGCCGGAACACTGGCTCTAATGGATGGTGGAATTCCTATTAAGGCACCGGTTTCTGGTATAGCGATGGGATTGGTTATGAATAAGGAAGGAAAGTACGCGGTTCTTTCGGATATTCTCGGCGACGAGGATCATCTTGGAGATATGGATTTCAAGATTACTGGAACTGCTGAAGGAATTACAGCTTGTCAGATGGATATTAAGGTTGATGGACTTCCTTATGAGGTATTAACCGAAGCGCTTGAACAAGCGAAAGCAGGAAGATTACACATCTTAAACAAGCTCACGGAAACGATTGCAGAGCCGCGCCCTGAACTTAAGCCTTCTGCCCCACGGGTAGAATCTTTCAGGGTTCCAAACGAAATGATAGGTGCTATCATCGGACCTGGTGGAAAAATTATCCAGCAGATTCAAAAAGATACTAAAGCAACAATTACTATCGAAGAAGATCCTGCTACCGGCGAAGGAATCGTACAGATTCTGGCTGAAGGTAAGGAGTCTATGGATTCAGCAAATACAGCTATCCGCAGAATTGCATTTCCTCCAACAGTAGAAGAAGGAGAAGTTTATGAAGGAAAAGTAAAGTCTGTACAGGCTTATGGTTGTTTCGTAGAAATCTTACCAGGTACTGACGGATTGATCCACGTGTCGGAGTTTGCTCACGAGCGAATTGCCAAGATGGAAGACGTAACCAAGGAAGGAGATGTCATTAAATTTAAGGTGGTAGGACGTGATCCGAAAACGAAAAAATGGAAGCTGTCAAGAAAAGTTCTGCTTCCAAAACCAGAAAAGTCGGACGCTAATTAAACTGAAGTATAAACTTGAAAGAAAAAAGTTGTCGATCTTATCGGCAACTTTTTTTGTTTCTGTTTCAACGGTTTTAGAGTGATTTTCGTAAAGTATGAAAAAGGATTGATAAGAATATGTTATTTTTGAAGAAGATAACTTATGAAATTAGCTCATTCCTGAAAAAAAATAAGATGAAAAGAATTCTAGCTGTCCTTTGTTTTATTGCCATTGTTTCAGGTGTTCGTGCACAGGATATTCATTTTTCCCAGATGAGGTTCTCACCATTCACCCTTAATCCGGCTCTGGCGGGACTCGAAAATGACTATCAGGGAATCGTAAATTACAGATCTCAGTGGAACAGTGTTGCTTCACCGTTTACAACAACAGGGGCTTCTTTTGATATGCGAATTACTCCGAACAAGAAAGGCGGATTTCTGGCCGGTGGGTTGAACTTTTTTCATGACATAGCAGGTGATATGCGCATGACCACCTCAAATATTAATCTGAATATTGCTTATCATTTGGCGATTTCCCGCGAAAGTTCAGTTGGTGCAGCGATCCAGGTCGGATATGCTCAGAGAGGTATAGGAAGTCAGGATGGATTGTGGGCCAGTCAATATAATGGAAATACTTTTGATCAGACCATTTCCAGTGGTGAGAATTTTGCTGAGATGAATTTCGGGTATCTCGACGCGGGTATGGGGTTTGTTTATCACTTTGACAATCGACAGTCAGGATTTTCTTCAAAAGGTTTTACTCTAACTACGGGAATCTCTGCTTTTCATCTGAATCAACCCGATTATTCCTTTCTAACCGGAGGAGAGGATGATCTTGAAATGAGATATGCAGGTTTCCTTCAGTCAGAATTTATGCTTGGCGATTCGAAATGGGCCCTCATGCCGGCTCTGTATTATCAGCGGCAGGGCGGACATCAGGAAATCTACGGAGGGACTTATTTTAAATATGTAATCGCTAACGGCTCTCAGCGTACGGGATTTGTAGAAAAATTTACCCTCGCGTACGGAGCATTTTATAGATTCGGTGATGCTTTTGTAAATAAGTTCCTGATTGAATACTCCAATTACAGTTTGGGTGTTTCTTACGATTTTAATGTTTCTTCCCTGACTCAGGCAAGTAAAGGGAGAGGTGGAATAGAATTTATGCTTCGGTTTGCTATGCCATCGGGAACAACGAAATCAAGAGCACGCATCAATTAAAAAAAAATGCTGCCCCTAAGGACAGCATTCTCTCTTCGAAACGCTACTCTAGAAATTCCAGCATAAACCTGCTGAAAAAGGATAGTATTCGGGACCTTTTCCACTTTCGAAAAGTGATGTTAGTCCATAATTTGCGTATATCGTAAAGTCTCCAACTCCCATGCGTACACTTGCATCTACCAAGAATGGGTTGATGTGATAATGACCCTTTACGATGTCTTTTCTTTTTTGCTCATCAATTGTATATTTCTGCTTCACTCTTGATCCAATTCTGTAGCTTACAATTGCACCGAGTGATAAATGAAAGCTTTTCTCCGGATCTTTCCCTGGCATCAAAGTCAAAAAGAGTGGTGCAGAAAGATAAGTGGTGTTCAAATAATTCTTATCGATTGTTTTAACACTATCTATGCTTCTGAAGATGGTGGTGTCATTATATGACAAGGTTGAATTTGTGCTTTTAAAGGCGTATCTGTTGAAACGTAATCCCAAACCTGTCATTAATCTGAATTTTTCTGTTCCGAGGGCATAATTGAATTCGGCAAAATTGAAACCTAACATAAAACTTTTGCCATAATCAAGCTCCAAATAAGTATTGTTCGGATCGTTGTTTATTTCGAAGCCTTGTCCGGTTGAATAGCCATTCATCCCGAATTCAAAACCACGCCAGTGATTGACTTCCCATTTGTCTTGTTTCTTCACCTCAAGGGTGTCGTCATCCGTATGAACAGTTATAACCTTTCCTTTATAACTTATTCGTGTAGTGTCTTGTGTTTTTTCTTCCTGAGCATTCAAAGTTAAACTTGAGATCAGGGTTGCTGCTAAAAATAATTGAGTTTTCATATTTATTTCTTTTTGTTGCAAGACGGTTGAGACCTTCATTTGTTACAGGTCAATAAAAAAAAAGTAAAAAAAACTTCAAATAACCCCATTTCATTAGGGTTATACTCGATTCGCTAAGGGGATGAAAAAGACAATTCCGGACTAAAAGTCCGGAATGATCGTTAAAACAAAAATTAAAAAATCCTTTATCAGAATTATTTAGGCGGGTAGATGCATTTATTTTCCTTTGATACGTTCAAATTTAAAGTCTCCGATTTTAAATACGGTAGATTTAGAATCATCGGTTTCATTTTGAGCCAAAATGGTTTCTTCTCCTTGCTTTTTGGTTTTATTACCCAGTAAAGCTTTCAGGTTTGGTCTGCCCTCTTCGTCAAGCAGTGCCATATCCTGTGCTTTTTGCTGAAGAAACTGCTGAATGGTAAGCGGTTTAGTTCCTACTTTCATGACAGGATTCTCCGTATTCTCTGATTCCTTATTTGAAGGTGTTATTTTCGCGATATCTGAAGAATGATCAGAACTAAATTCTACCGGAATTAAGATCTCTTTTTTCTTTTTTACAATCGGATCATCGTTATTTTTCTTTGCTGAGTTAGCAATGTTTTCTGTATTTGGGATATTTGATAAATTCTTTGGTGGTACTGATGTCAATGAGGAAGAATTTGATTTTAACGAACCGGTGTTTTGATCGTATGCCTTTTCAATTTCTTTTTTAATAATTTGCTGATCAGTAGAAATATCGTTTGCCTCGACCTCATCAACTTTTAGAGCACTATAAGTTCCACGGTTGTATCTCGCCGCAGGATCTGTTTCCCATTGAAAAAACAGCGTAGAACCCAAAAATATTACTAAACAAGCTGCCGCAGCTCTGATTGCCCAGAGACGAATGATTTTAGGCTTAGCGTAAGCAGGGTCGACTGAATGTAATTCTTCTTTATTCGAATAAACAACCTCAGACGGAACAACAATGGTTTTTCCGTACTGAACAAATTCCTTTCTCAATTCCTCATGTGTATCAAGAAACTGGTTGACCTGTTCTTTTTCTGATTCAGTTAATATTCCTTCGTGATAAGCAACAAAGAAATAATCGCGATTTGAAGGACTGATTTTTTCAAAATTGAGTAGGTCTTTGTTTATTTGAATATTTTCATCCGCACTTAAAGGAACGAACTCTGAAATCAATTCAGGATCGAGATCGGGATTACTCTCAAGAAATGAAAATAATTCCAGTTCCGTTTCTTTCGAAAGATTCCCTTCAGAAAGATCGAGCAAAAATGCCTCGTAGTTGTCTCTCGTTATTTTCATATCACTGCTTCTAATTTACCTATGTACTGCTGCAAATGTTTCCGTGCCCTAAAAATGTACACCTTCACCTGTGCTTCTGTAAGTCCTAAAATCTCGCCAATCTCATTATAATTGTATCCCTCGTAATCCCTTAACAGAACTGCTGATCGTTGAATTTCGCTCAACTTGTTAAGTGCTTCATGCAAAATTTCATTCAGGTCTGGATTGGGTTCCTGGTAAGACGACTGCACGGAATAATCATCAATAGACAAGATTTTAGTTTTTCTTGTGTAATCAACGAATTTGTTATAAAGGGTTCTGAATAAATAAGATTTTATTTTGTCAAAACTGATTTCATCTTTTTTTATCCAAACTTTTTCAAATGTATCTTGCACAAAATCGTCAGCGATCATGCGATCTTTGCAGAGTTTGAGAGCGAACCGATACAATCTGTCGCTATACTCTTCAACGGCTATATGATATTCGTTTTTGTCCAAGTTACTCGTAAGACGATCAAGTTACCGATAAGTTACAGGTAAAATTTATTTTTTTCTAATAAACTGAATAATAGGCGTTATAAAGTCCTTATGCAGGGGTGATTTAGGATCGTAATAGGTAGCGATGTTCTTATTTTTATCCGCCGGAGCCTCTTTAAGTACATGGTTCATTTCTTCGATAAGAATAAGTTGTTCGCCTTCTACTGCTTTTTCAAGTATTCTGGCTTCCTCGGTTTCTACCTGAATATCTGTAGTTCCCTGTATGATCAAATGGGGAATTCCAAGTTTTTTAAGTTCCTGCGCCGGATCATATTTGAACCATGAAATCAGATAACCCTGAACGCTGGGACGAAAAAGAGCATATAAATCTCTGGAAACTGTACTCACGGTATCACCTTTCTTTAAGGACTCTATTATGGATTCAGCTTCAATAAATACTGTTTCGGGCTGATTTTCAAGTTGTTTGAGTAGAACTTCGTAAATAGGTCTTCCTGCTCCGGCAACAGAAATGAATTTATTGACATCCTCTCTTTGTGCTGCCAGCATACCGATGAGTGATCCCTCGCTGTGTCCGAGAATGATGATCTGATCAAGGTTTTTTTGCTTTTTCAAAAAATCGATCCAAGCGTTGGCGTCTCCTACAAAATCCTCAAAAGTAAGCGCTTCCTCCCGAGAAACAGTTTCGGCGCTTTCACCTACTCCACGCTTGTCATACCTTAAACTTGCAATTTCGTTCTTCGCAAGTTCTTGTGCTATCATTTTGTATGCATTGGATTGTAGAAGTCCGCTGTTACAATTTCTGTCTGTAGGACCAGAACCGGCTATGATAAGAACTACCGGAAAAGGGCCTTTACCCTCCGGCATCATTAGGCTGCCATATAATTTTCCGGCCTCGGTCTTGATTTTTACATCCTTTTCGGTTTGAGATGTTACAGAAAAATGAAAAATGAAAATCGTTGCAACTAGCCATAGGGATTTTAGTGATTTCATGACTGATTTATATTAATTTCGTACTCCTTAATTTTTTCGTGAAATTACAAAAAGTATGCATGAAGTAATATTTTTCCTGAACAATAATTTAGATAAAAAACTTCTTGCTTTTGGGGGGGGTGAGCCACATTTGGAAGGTACAAATTTCGCTATTGGAGATTGGAATAACTTCATTAGGAGAAACCGGGGAAAATACATTTTCGGTTTCTTGACCTATGATGTGAAAAATGAAATTGAAAACCTAAAGTCGGAAAACGAAGAGCGCGTTCCTTTTCCCCGAATGTTTTTTTACAGTCCGGAGGTTGTGGTAGAAATAACAGAAGACGGAAAATATCAGTATATTCAGGGAAAAGAGAGTGATAGCAACAATAAGTTTATAGCGGATTTTCTGAATGTGAACGATTCATATAACGGGAACAAGGTTGAATTAATTCCGCAGATTTCCAGAGAGGAATACCTGGAGCGGGTCGGTTTTTTGAAAGAACATATTCAGCGCGGAGATATTTATGAGGTTACGTTTTGTCAGGAATTTTATTCCTCCAAGGCTAAAATCGACCCCGTTTCTACATACTTCAGACTCAATGATAAAACCAATGCTCCTTTTTCCTGCTATGTAAAGTTTAAAGACAAACATTTGATTTCAGGTAGTCCTGAAAGATTTTTGAAGAGATCCGGGAATAAACTGATATCACAACCGATTAAAGGAACCGCCCGCAGGAGTTCTGATCCTGTACTTGACCAGGAGATAAGGGATGAACTTTATCATAGTCCTAAGGAGAGATCTGAGAATGTCATGATTGTGGATCTCGTTAGAAATGATCTGTCACGTATCGCTGAAAAAAACAGTGTTCTGGTAGAAGAGTTGTTCGGCGTTTATTCTTTTCAGACCGTCCATCAATTAATTTCTACAGTTTCTGCAGGGATTTCAACGGAAACAGATTTCGAAGACTGTATCAAGGCATTGTTTCCTATGGGAAGTATGACAGGAGCTCCAAAGATCAGAGCTATGGAACTGATAGAAAAATTTGAATCCTTTAAACGTGGATTGTTCTCGGGTAGTGTTGGTTATTTTAAGCCGAATGGTGATTTTGATTTTAATGTTGTTATAAGGAGTATACTTTATGATGAAGCCGAAGAATGTATTTCCTGTCCGGTTGGAGGGGCGATCACCATTCAGTCGGATCCTGAACAAGAATATGAAGAGTGTCTTCTAAAAGTAGAAGCGATGAAAAAAGTTCTCAATGAGCATGAATAAAACCGGTTCGGAATTTCCTGATTTCTGGATAGCTTGCAGCGGTGGCGTAGACTCTGTAGTTGCTGCGCGACTTTTTCATACGCTTGGAAAGAAAATAGGGTTGCTTCATTGTAATTTCAGTTTACGCGGAGCTGAGTCTGACGAGGACGAAATATTTGTACGTGAACTTGCGGCTGAACTTCAGATTCCGATTCGTGTTGAGAGATTTGATACAGATCGCTTTCGAAAAGAGCATAAGTTAAATACACAGCTGGCAGCGAGAGAACTAAGATATAAGTGGTTTCAAAAGATAAATACATTGACCGGTTCGCTCATTGTTTTAGGACATCATAAAGACGATCAGATTGAAACGATTTTGCTTCAGTTGCGAAGAGGCGCGAAGGTAAACGGGCTGGCCGGAATGCCTGTGCTCAGAGACTTTTTTCTTAGGCCGCTGCTTAAATTTTCGAAACAGGAGATATTGGCCATTGCCGAAAAAAATAACTGGAAATGGAGAGAGGATAGTTCGAATGTGAAAAACGATTATAAAAGGAATCTGTATAGGAACAAATTGATCCCTCTTCTTAAAAAGAGTGAAATAGACGTTAGAGAACTGGATGATTTATCAGAGAAGTTTAGGTCGCTACGCAAATATTTGGAGCATCTGCCGCTTCACGAAAAATATTCCACTGGAAATGGTTTTGAAATTTCAGTAGAGGAATGGGAATTTCTGCCTCTTTGGGTGAAGAATGAACTGCTCAGGAAAATTGGCTTTGATGATTGTTCGGTAAAACACCTCAATGATTTAGGTAAAGGAAAAAAAGGTTCGAAACTTGGCTTAAAAGGTAAATCAGTCTGGCGTGAAGAAAGTAGTCTTTATTTTGAACTTATACCCTTTGTAAACAACGATTATGTAATTGAAACGATTCCTAGAGATGAGGTCTTCTTTGGTTCAGCTTCAATCTATATTGACGGTGATAAAATCAGCGGAGAGATCATTGTTCGTCCGTGGAAAAAAGGAGATAGATTCACACCCCTGGGAATGAAAGGATCAAAACTCGTTTCTGATTATCTCACGGACGTTAAATTGAAAGCCAATAAAAAGGACAAATGGCCGGTTGTAACCGATGGAGAGAAAATATTGGGAATTCCCGGATTTGTTCCTGATGATAATTTTAAAATTACTGACGGATCCACGAAAATAATCCGCATTTCCCCAAAAACAGAATGTTAAATTTTTGTTTGTCAGTAATTTTTCGGCTTTAAACATTTGATTTATTCATTTCTTCAAGTTAGATTTACATCCCGAAACATTAAAAACAATTAGTGAAATGAAAAGAATGAAATTTTTATCAGTGTTATTACTGTTAACTACTGTGATGGTTGGTTTCTCATGTAAATACGAAGAAGGACCAGCTATTTCCTTACGTACAAAAAAGGCAAGACTTGTAAATGTTTGGAAAATAGAGAAGGAGATTGACGCTGATGGTACAGTTGAGAATGATCCGGCTCCTGGTGTAACTCTTGAATTTAAGAAAGACAATACGTTTATCTTTTCCAATGGAAACATGTCATCAACCGGAACATGGGAGTTTTCAAGTGATAAAGAAAATCTGATAACTACTTATTCAAGTGGTAATTTTTCTTTCTCTGAAAGCACTAAAATTCTTCGTTTGGCGAACGATGAACTTTGGCTGCAGGATAATGATAATGACGAAACACATTACGTACCTGCATAATTGAAGATTAACTTAGTTTTAAAAGAGCACAGTAAGCTGTGCTCTTTTTTTATTGTAACCGAATCAGTTTAACCGACTTTATTATCTTTGCTTGCTCAAAATTAGTATGTCTGAAAGAAAATCTCTATGAAAAAAATACAAATGGTCGATCTGGTTTCTCAATACGAGAAAATTAAACCTGAAGTCCAAAGTGCTGTGGCTGATATCATGGATAAAGCGCAATTTATAAACGGACCTGATGTTCAGGAATTTCAGAAAGACCTGGAAGAATACCTTGATGTAAAACATGTAATTCCCTGCGCAAACGGTACAGATGCTTTGCAGATTGCCATGATGGCACTGGATTTAAAACCGGGTGATGAGGTTATTACTCCCTCCTATACTTATATAGCAACAACAGAAGTAATAGGTTTGCTTAAACTAAAACCCGTGTTTGTAGATTGTGATGAGAAAACATTTAATATTTCACCAAAAGCTATTGAGGAGGCGATAACACCCAGAACAAAAGCAATCGTTCCGGTTCATCTCTACGGACAGTCTTGTGATATGGAGCCCATTATGCAAATCGCTAAAAAACACAATCTTTTTGTGATCGAGGACAATGCTCAGGCAATAGGTTCAGATTATTTTTTCGCTGACGGTACTAAGAAAAAAACGGGAACTATTGGAGATATCGGATGCACCAGCTTCTTCCCTTCGAAAAACCTGGGTTGTTACGGTGACGGTGGTGCCTTATGTACGAACGATGATGCGCTCGCTGCGAAATTAAGAATGGTAGCCAATCACGGACAGAGCAAAAGATATTATCACGATGTTGTAGGATGTAATTCCAGGCTGGATACGATTCAAGCTGCAGTTCTTAAAATAAAACTAAAAAGACTGGATGAATACATTGCTGCTCGGCGCAAAGCAGCCGATTACTATGATAATTTCTTTGCGAAGTTAAGCCATATTCATACTCCTTATCGTGCTGATAATACCAAGCATGTTTTTCATCAATATACGCTTCAATTAGACGATATTATTGACAGAGACGGCATGGTTGAATTCTTGGCTTCGAAAGATATACCGGCGATGATTTATTATCCGGTCCCTGCACATCGTCAAAAAATGTTTGCGGACCTCGAAACTGAATGCAAAGATCTTACAACAACTGACTGGCTTACATCCAGGGTGTTTTCCCTTCCTATGCACACTGAATTGGAGGAGGAGCAACTCAAATATATTTGTGAAGCAGTAAAAGAATATTTGGAATTATGAAGAAAATAGCGGTCGTCGGTACGGGGTATGTAGGACTGGTTACAGGTACTTGTTTTGCAGAAACAGGTAATCAGGTAGTTTGCGTTGATATCGACAAAAATAAAGTTCAGCGCATGCAGGCCGGTGAAGTGCCTATCTATGAACCTCATCTCGATGTGATTTTTGAACGAAATATCAAACAAAACAGACTTACATTTACCACCGATTTAAAGGCGGCTGTAAAAGATGCTGAGATCATTTTTCTGGCCTTGCCAACCCCTCCGGGAGAAGATGGTTCTGCCGATTTGAGTTATGTTCTCGGTGTTGCTTCCGAACTGGGTGACATCATTCAGGAATTCAAAGTAATTGTGGATAAATCGACAGTGCCAGTAGGTACGGCTGAGAAAGTTGAAAAGGCTATTGCCTCGAAAACGAATGTTCCCTTTGCTGTAGTATCGAATCCAGAATTTTTACGAGAGGGTTTTGCTGTCGATGATTTCCTCAATCCTGATCGTGTAGTGGTAGGTGCAAGCGACCCGAAGGCTATTAAGGCAATGAAAGAACTTTACCAGCCTTTTATCAGAGATGGACATCCGTTAATCATTATGGATGAGAAGTCTGCAGAACTCACAAAATATGCTGCAAATTCATTCCTGGCTACAAAAATTACATTCATGAACGAAGTAGCAAATTTTTGTGAGCGAGTTGGAGCTGATGTGGATAAAGTAAGGGAAGGAATTGGTTCAGACAGCCGTATCGGGCATAAATTTTTATATCCCGGTATCGGATTCGGTGGAAGTTGTTTTCCCAAAGATGTGAGTGCTCTTCTGAAGAGTGGTAAGGAGGTTGATTACGATTTTCAAATTATTGATGCCGTATTAAAAGTAAATCATGATCAGAAGTTAAAGTTGCTCGATAAACTGATTGCCCATTTCGGTGAGTTGAAAGGTCTTCGTTTTGCACTTTGGGGATTAGCTTTTAAACCGGATACCGATGATATTCGCGAAGCTCCTGCACTGTATTTAATTGAAGAACTTCTCAAGCGTGGTGCGGAAATTACCGCTTTTGACCCTGAAGCGATGAATAACGTGAAAACACAATTGGGTGATAAAATCAGATTTGCCGACAACCAATATGATGCTTTAAATGGTGCTGATGCCCTGCTTATCGCTACAGAGTGGTCTGTTTTTAAAAATCCTGATTTTGAAACGGTTAAGAATAAACTCAAAGAGCCTTTAATTTTTGACGGCCGTAATTTATTTGATACGGAAGATATGGAAAACTCCGGCTTTTTCTACAGTTCCATTGGAAGAAGGACGGTGGTTCCAAAAAAATGAATGATATGGCAAGAAAAAGAATTCTTATTACGGGAGCAGCCGGTTTTTTAGGGTCTCATCTCTGTGATCGTTTTATAAAGGAAGATTACCATGTAATTGCAATGGATAATCTGATAACCGGTCGACTGGAAAACATCGAACATCTTTTTCCCTTGGAAAATTTCGAGTTCTACAACCACGATGTGTCTACGTTTATACATGTTCCGGGTAAGCTGGATTATATTTTACACTTTGCCTCACCAGCCAGTCCGATAGATTATTTGAAGATTCCGATTCAAACCTTGAAGGTTGGATCACTGGGTGTTCACAACTGTCTTGGTTTGGCGCGAGCCAAAAAATCCCGGATTTTGATTGCTTCCACTTCGGAAGTATATGGTGATCCGCTTGTTCATCCGCAAACAGAAGATTACTGGGGAAATGTAAATCCTATAGGACCTCGGGGAGTATATGATGAAGCAAAAAGATTTCAGGAAGCCATAACGATGGCTTATCATACCTATCATGGTCTGGAAACCCGTATCGTACGAATTTTCAATACCTATGGTCCGAGAATGCGACTGAATGATGGAAGGGTACTTCCGGCTTTTATCGGTCAGGCCTTGCGCGGCGAAGATATAACGGTATTTGGAGATGGTTCTCAGACAAGATCCTTCTGCTATGTAGATGACCTGATAGAGGGAATTTACAGATTACTTCATTCAGATTACGTATATCCTGTTAACATCGGTAATCCGGATGAGATAACGATACGAGAATTTGCTGAGGAGATCATTCAGTTAACCGGTACGGATCAAAAGGTTGTTTATAAAGAATTGCCTGAGAACGATCCTAAACAAAGGCAACCAAACATCGATCGAGCAAGGAAAATACTGGGCTGGGAACCAAAGATCAGTCGAGCCAAAGGTCTCGAGATGACTTATGATTACTTCAGGAATTTATCCAGAGAAGAATTGTATAAGAAAGATCACTATAACTTTGAAAAGTTTATAAATTAGCAGCATGAACTACTTTGCGCATGAAACCGCCGTTATCGACGAAGGCTGTGAAATAGGAGAAGGAACAAAAATCTGGCATTTTTCCCATATTATGCCGAAGTGTAAGTTGGGTAAAAACTGTAATATTGGTCAGAATGTGGTTATTTCTCCGGAAGTCATTCTGGGAAATAATGTAAAAGTTCAGAATAATGTATCCATTTATACCGGCGTGGAATGCGGGGATGATGTTTTTTTAGGCCCTTCGATGGTATTTACGAATGTAATTAATCCGAGAAGTGCTGTTAATCGTCGAGGGGAATACAGTAGAACGCGTGTTGGGAGAGGAGCTTCTATCGGAGCGAATGCTACGATCGTTTGTGGTCATGATATAGGTATGTTTGCATTCATAGGAGCAGGAGCTGTAGTTACAAAGGAGGTTCTGCCTTATGCCTTGGTTGTTGGTAATCCTGCGAGACAGATGGGATGGATGAGTGAATATGGTCATCGATTGGATTTTAACGAGCAAAACATGGCCAAATGTCCTGAAAGCGGAGAAAAGTATCTACTTGAAAATAATAGAGTGAAAAAGATCAGTGAATGATACCTAAAGATCAAAGTATAAAATTTGTGGTGGTGGGATCCGGACACATCGGAAAACGTCATGGTGTGATGGTGCAGCGACATCCTGAAGCCGAACTGGTAGCGATGGTGGATATTAAATCCAGGGAGGAGCTCGGTTTGGAGGAGTTTGATGTACCATTGTTTGGAACCATCAATGAACTTTTCGATGCCGGTATCGAATTTGACGTAGCCTGCGTTTGTTCTCCGAACGGTTTGCATGCTGCACAGAGCATTCAGTTGCTGGAAGGTAATAAGCACGTTGTATGTGAGAAACCCATGGGATTGTCCAAGGACAATTGTGAGCGAGTGATTTTTAAGGCTCTGCAAATGTCTAAACACGTTTTCTGTGTTATGCAAAACCGGTATTCACCTCCTTCACAATGGATCAAGTCTGTCATTGAGGAAGGTCTTCTTGGAGATATCTTTATGGTTCAGTTAAACTGTTACTGGAACCGTGATGACAGATATTATAAGAAAGGGGGCTGGAAAGGTACCGCTGACCTTGACGGTGGAACATTATTTACTCAGTTCTCCCATTTCATCGACATCATGTACTGGTTATTCGGTGATATTAAAAATATTCAGGGAAAGTTCAATGATTTTACCCATCAGGAATTGACCGATTTTGAGGATTCCGGCTTTGTGAGTTTTGATTTCGTGCAAGGTGGTATGGGTTCTATCAATTATTCAACGGCAGTTGCTGATCAGAATTTGGAGAGCTCCATAACGATTATCGGAAGAAATGGAAGCATTAAGATAGGCGGACAATATATGAACGAGGTCGAGGTGTGTAATGTGAAGGATTATGAAATGCCAAAATTGGCTCCAACCAACCCGGGTAATGATTACGGTGCCTACAAGGGTTCTGCCGCCAATCATCATTATATTATAGAAAACGTTGTGGATACCCTGAAAGGGAGAACCACGGCCACCACCAATGCCCTCGAGGGGCTCAAAGTAGTAGAAATTATAGAACGAATTTATCAGGTAAGAGATGAGCAAGTCAATTTATAGTAAAATTTTGAACGGCGAGGAAAAACTGGCCGTTATTGGGCTGGGTTACGTAGGTCTTCCCATTGCATTAGAATTTGCGCGAAGAGTGAAGGTGATCGGTTTCGACATCAATGATGAAAGGGTGGAGATGATGAAAAATAACATCGACCCCAGTAATGAATTGGATGCTTCAGAATTTGAAGGGTGTGATATCGTTTTCACCTCCAATCCCGAGGATTTGAAGGAAGCTACGTTTTTCGTGGTGGCGGTTCCAACACCTATCGATGATTCGAATCTGCCAAATCTTGCTCCACTGCTAGGAGCATCCAGAACCGTTGGTAAGGTGCTGAAAAAGGGTGATTACGTAGTTTTTGAATCAACGGTTTATCCCGGTTGTACAGAAGAGGATTGTATTCCAATTCTCGAACAGGAATCCGGATTAAAATTCAAACAGGATTTTAAGGTTGGATATTCTCCTGAGAGAATTAATCCGGGAGACAAGGTTCATACCCTTCAAAATGTTGTTAAGGTTGTATCCGGATGTTGTGAAGAATCGCTGGAGAACATTGCGAAAATTTATGAACTCGTTGTTGATGCCGGCGTTCACAGAGCTCCTACCATTAAAGTAGCTGAGGCTGCGAAGATTATTGAGAACACACAAAGAGACGTAAATATTTCTCTGATAAATGAACTTTCAATTATCTTCAATAAACTCGGTATAAATACCTATGATGTTCTTGAAGCAGCGGGTACAAAGTGGAATTTCCTTAAGTTTACTCCGGGTCTTGTGGGTGGACACTGTATTGGTGTTGATCCTTACTACCTTACGCACAAAGCCAAACAGGCCGGATATCATGCTAAAGTGATCAACAGCGGTAGATACGTAAATGATTCTATGGGCTTTTACATTGGCAAGCAATGTGTTAAAAAAATGATTGCTCAAGGAAAAAATATGAACGAAGCGAAAGTTCTGGTGATGGGAACTACTTTCAAGGAAAACGTGAGCGATATTAGAAATTCCAAGGTTATTGACGTGATTAATGAACTTAAATCCTTTTCGGTAAAAGTTGATGCTGTTGACCCTCATGCTTCTTCAAAGGAAATGGAACACGAATATGGAGTAGGACTCGCCGACAAGATTGGCAATGATTATGATGCTGTTATTGTTGCCGTGAACCACGAGGAATATGCTGATATTACTGAAAATCAGTTCAGGAGTTATCTCAAGGACGGAAAGGGTGTTTTCATCGATGTCAAGGGAATTTATAAAGGAAAGATCAAGGAAATAGAGTACTGGAGTTTATAGGATGATGAACTGGGAAAAAGTAATACTGATTACCGGAGGCGCTGGGTTCATAGGATCACATGTGGTTAGAAGGTTTGTTCAGAATTATCCCGGTTACCGAATAATAAACTTTGACAAGTTAACATATGCAGGGAACCTTGAGAACCTTACCGATATTCAGGAATCAGAAAACTACCTGTTTGTCAAAGGTGATATTTGTTCTGAGTCAGACCTCAACTATGTTTTTCAAAATTCAGGAATAACTGATGTTATTCATCTTGCTGCTGAGTCTCATGTTGACCGTTCCATTTCAGGCCCCATGGAATTCGTTCTTTCGAATGTAGTGGGAACGGTGAATCTGTTAAATACTGCAAGAAGATTCTGGCACGATCAAAGCAAAAATGTATTTTATCATATTTCAACCGATGAGGTTTATGGAAGTTTGGGAAAAGAAGGATTGTTCGAAGAAACCACTCCTTATGATCCCCGAAGTCCTTATTCTGCATCGAAAGCAAGTTCTGATCATTTTGTGCGCGCTTTTTATCATACCTACGGAATGCCTGTTAGGATATCAAACTGTTCCAACAATTACGGAAGTTTTCAGTTTCCTGAAAAATTAATTCCTCTTATGATAAACAATGCCGTTTCCGGGCGACCATTGCCGGTATACGGTGACGGCCAGAATGTTCGTGACTGGCTTTGGGTGGAAGATCATGCCAGAGCAATAGATGTTATCTTTCATAAAGGAAGAAACGGCGAAACATATAATATCGGGGGACTGAATGAATGGACCAACCTGGAACTTGTAAAAAAACTGGCTGCTATCATTGATGAGAAACTGAATAGACCAGGTGGTACGACAGAGAAACAAATAACCTTTATCAAGGACAGAGCCGGTCACGACAGGCGGTATGCAATCGACGCTTCTAAAATTGAAAAAGAGCTCGGATGGAAACCTTCGATCGATTTTGAAACCGGATTGAGAAATACAGTCGATTGGTATCTTGACAATCAGAACTGGCTAAGTAAGGTTATTTCGGGAGAATATAAAACTTATTACGAAGAACATTATAGTAGAAAAGAATAGACTATGAATATTTTTAAATCTTTATTCGGAACAAAATCAAAGGAAATTTTTGATTTAAATGAATTGAAGGTGGATATGCATAGTCATCTTATTCCAGGCATCGACGACGGTTCACAATCCATGGATGAAACCGTAGAAATGCTGCTTCGTTTTGTGGAACTTGGATATGTAAAAGTGGTTACCACTCCACACATTATGCAAGATCATTATCCAAATACTAAAGAAATAATCATTGAAGGAGTAAAGGAGGTCCGAAAGACAATTATAGAAGAAAATATTCCAATCGAAATCGAGGCTGCTGCTGAATATTATTTTGATGAATTTTTATTCGATAAAATTAAGAATGGTGAACTGTTGACCTTCGGAGATAATTACGTCCTTTTTGAATTTTCTTTTGCGACCAAACCCAACAATATTGATCAGTTAATTTTTGACTTTAAGTCGAACAACTATAAACCCGTGTTGGCCCACTTTGAGCGGTATGGTTTTTTTCTGGAGAACGGGGTAGAGGAAGCTACTAAATTGAGAGATAAAGGGGTATTAATTCAGATGAACTTAAGTTCTTTGACAGGGCATTACGGCAAAGCTATCCAAAAGCAAGCTGAGCTGTTAATTGATCATAAACTGATTGATTTTGTTGGAACGGACTGTCACCGATTAGACCATCTGGAAACCATAGCAAATGGTAGAACGTTGAAATATTTCAACAAGTTGGGTGATCTCGATCTTCTGAATCGTAAGCTATATAATTAAAAAAGGAACCTTTTCAGATTCCTTTTCTCATTTAAACTATTTGTTCGTTACTAATTCGGCACTGGAAGTAGGGAATTTACGATCTACTTTTTTGAATAAGCCCTGAAGCACATTTCCCGGGCCAACTTCTATTACCTGATCACATCCGTCTTTTATCATTTGCTCCATGGTTTGTGTCCATTTTACAGGCGCTGTCAACTGATCAATTAGATTCTTTTTTATCAGTTCAGGATCAGATACGGCTTTTGCAGAAACGTTCTGATAAATAGGACATAGACCTTTATGTAGCTGCGTTTGTTCAATGGCTTTAGCCAGTTCTTCTCTCGCCGGCTCCATGAGTGGTGAATGAAAAGCGCCTCCTACAGGTAGTTTGATGGCTCTCTTTGCTCCTGCTTCAGTAGCTTTTTCGCAAGCAATATCAACACCCTTAACCGAGCCGGAAATTACAAGTTGACCCGGACAGTTATAGTTCGCCGGAACAACTACTTCATCAATATTTGAACATATTTTTTCCACCTCGGCATCGTCAAGACCGAGAACCGCAGCCATTGTTGAAGGTTCTTTCTCACAAGCCTTTTGCATTGCGAGGGCTCTTTTAGAAACCAATTTTAATCCATCTTCGAACGATAGATAATTACTTGCCACTAAAGCGGAAAATTCTCCCAGTGAATGCCCGGCAACCATATCAGGTTTGAATTCTTCTCCGAGTATCTTAGCAAGTATCGTAGAATGCAAGAAAATAGCAGGTTGTGTGACTTTTGTTTCCTTGAGTTCCTCTTCGGTTCCTTCAAACATGACACGCGTAATTTCAAAACCCAGTATTTCATTTGCTTCATGAAAAAATCGTTTAGCGATCTGGCTATGATCATAAAGATCTTTACCCATTCCTACAAACTGAGCACCTTGTCCCGGAAATACATATGCTTTCATAAATTATTTCTTTTTTTGAATGAGCTAAAATATAAATAAAACCGACTTCCCGTCCAAATTCAAAAGGATATTCGCGATGAAATATATAATCTGTTTTATAACTTATTCTCATTTTTTATCATTAAGTTAGATGAAAGGTTTGTTACCAGATTTTAATAGAAAGTGATTGTTATGAAAAAGAAAAATATATTCGGATTAATTGTTTTGATGTTTGTTTTTATTGTGTCCTTGCCTGCGTCATCGTTAAGTCAGGGACCTGGAAAAGGAAAAGGAGGTCCTCCTTCTTGGGCACCCGCGCATGGTTATAGAGCTCAGACACGTCATGTGTACTTTCCGGAGCATAATTTTTATTTCGATGTTCAAAAGGGTATTTATATTTATCTGTCCGGTGGTACTTGGAAGCTATCTTCGGATATTCCAAAAATATTCAGATCTGTCGATTTAAAATCAACTCCTAAGATCGAACTTGAAATTGATGTAGATAATCCCCAGAAGTTCAATAAGGACCATAAATCTAAATATAGGGGCAACAGTAATTCAACACCATCCGAGAAACAGAAGGTTAATTCGAAAGGTAAGTCAAAAGGGAATGACAAGAAAGGTAAACGCTGATTACAAATTTATTTTTGAACCCTTTAAATAGTTTGCTGTACATGGTTGATAAAAAAAACCATGAAAAATTTATTTATAGGGATTGTAATGAGTATGTCTTTGATAAGTCATGCCACAGAAGAGGAAAAGGTTGACTCAAAAATCAAAGATGTTACCGTGTACCTGAATGGTGCTCAGATTCATCGAACTGCCGAGTTTTCTGTTAAAAGTGGAGTTACTGATATTGTTATTGGTGGACTTAGCCGATATATTGATGCCAAATCTATTCAGATAAAAAGTACAGGGGGAATAATTATACTGGACACCAAATTTTCCACTTATTATCCACAACCTGATGAAGAGGAAATCAATAAGCTTCCTATAGAAATAAGGTTAAAAATTGACAAGCTCACTGATTCAATTAGCGAGATGAATTATACTATTTCTAATTTAAACAGTGACATAGAGGTTTTGAAAGCTTCGAAAGCTATTATTCTCAACAGTAATGCAATGCGTGGACAGGGAAAAGTCAATGACAGTATCCCTCTGTTGAAAGAAGCGGTCGAATATTATCAGAAGAAAGTAAGAGAAATTAACCATGAAATTGCCCAGCTTGAGCGTAAGCAAGACGGTTTTCAGAAAAAGAAAGGTGAGATGGAAAATCGCTTGAGGAAACTGCATAATTTTTCAAAAAACAATGAATTTAAACAGAAGTCCAATCAACCTGACTATAGAATAACAGTTAAAGTTTCCTCAACAACTCCGATTAAAGGATTGCTTGATTTGAATTACCTGGTGAGTAATGCCGGATGGACTGCCCAATATGATTTGCAAAGCTCCGTTGAAACAAAGAAAATCAATTTGAATTACAAGGCTGAAGTTTACCAAAGCACCGGTGTGGACTGGGAAAATGTAAGACTCAATATTTCCACCAATGATCCGTATAAGAATAAAACCAAACCTGATCTTCAGCCTTGGTATCTCGGCGAGGTTCCGCATCAGGTTAGTTATAACGAAAGTAACGCTCCTAAAACATTGGTGAGAGAAGAAAAAGCAAAACAATCGATGGCTCAGGGATATAATCGCACATATAACGATTCAGAGGAGGTTAATTTTGATTATTCGACCAGCGCTCAACATACAAGAGTAGTGGAGCATATGATTTCAGCCGAATTCCAGATTGATTTACCTTATACGATTAAGTCCACAGGTGAAAAGCACATGGTACTCGTCAAAAATGAAGATGTAGATGCTGATTTCGTTTATTACACTGTTCCTAAACTTGAAAATTCGGTTTATCTAGTAGCGCAAATAACGAATCTCGAATCCTTGCAGTTAATACCGGCCAAGGCAAACATATTTTTTGACGGAAGTTATATGGGAGAGACTTTTATCAATCCAGGAATAATGGAGGATACGCTTTCTTTGAGTTTAGGAAGAGATCCGAATATTATTGTGAAACGGACATTTATGAAAAAGAAGTACAAGGAAAAAATTATAGGCAATGAAGTTGTAAAGACCAGTACTTATGAAATCGAAATATTGAACAATAAATCGAGAGGTATAAAATTAATTGTTCAGGATCAAATCCCTGTAAGTCGCAAGGAAGATATAGTTATAGAGGCAGAGGAATTAAGTAAGGGATCACTAAATCCAAAAACGGGGATCATTGAATGGAAATTTGACCTTAAAAGTAAGGGAAAAGAAATCATAAACTTAGAGTATACCGTTAAACACCATAAAGATCAGCCGTTGGTTGTGAGATAGATTTTTTACAATCACTGATTTACAGGAAAGAGGGGACTTCGGTTTCCTCTTTTTTTTGCAGGAAAATTTGTCTAATGAAAATCTTCCTTGAAGCATTCTGCCGCTATTTTTGCACTGTTTAAAGCAAGGGGAATACCTCCGCCCGGATGAACAGTCACACCTACAAAGTATAACCCTTTTATGTCTGTGCTGAAATTAGGATGCCGGTAAAAGGCCGCGTATTTGTTGTTTGAAGCATTTCCATAGATGGATCCGTGAGCACCGGAGTATGTCTTTTCAATGAATTCCGGATCCATAACAAACTCTTCTTCAATCAGGGAAGCTATATCCCTGTTGAGGCTTTTGCCCAACTTATCCAAAAGAATTTCGCGTGTCTTATTGACCAGATCTTTCCAGTCCTGGCCTGTATTAATCGGAGCGTTGATCATTACGAACCAGTTTTCCTTGCCTTCCGGTGCGTCGTCCCGTTTTTCTTTCGCGGTGATATGCACATAAATGGATGGGTCATGATAGATCTCCTTTTTCTCAAAAAGATAGTCGAATTCTTCGTTGTAATTTTCTGCAAAAAACATGTTATGAACCTCCAGTTCAGGGAAACTGTCTTTCATACCCCAGTAAAAAACGATGGCGGAGGTAGACTTTT
>JAWVYS010000029.1:0-36793 GCA_033722555.1 Brumimicrobium sp. | reverse complement strand
GGAGTATCAGGAGGATCGCATGAAGTGTCTTTAGGCTTTGATCTTACCTGTACTCAAAAACAACCAAGTTTTAGAACGGTATCGTGTCCGTCTTTTTAAAATGAAATGTAACCAAAGCTGATCACTGCGTTATTAGATCGGCAAGAGAATGAAAAATATGAAAACAAAGACCAATAATATGAAACGATTAACACAGTGGCTGATGGCTTTTGGAGCTGTTGCTATAGTTTCTTCATGTTCCAGAGAGGTTTCAGACTCTACGGGATGGGATTACAATAATCCTGGAATGGGAGGATTTCAAAAAGTGCCCTTCGTGGATCAGGAAACAGGTCCGGGACTAATACTCGTTGAGGGTGGTACATTTACAATGGGACGTGTTGAGGATGATGTTATGTACGATTGGGATAACAGACCCAGACGTTTAACGGTGTCTTCATTTTACATGGATCAAACTGAGGTTACCAATTTCCACTGGTTGGAATATTTATATTGGATTAGCCGGGCTTATCAGAGCTATCCGATGATCTATAAAAATGCTTTGCCTGATACTCTCGTATGGAGATCACCGCTCGGGTTCAATGAAAAATATGTAGATTATTATTTACGTCACCCAGCTTATCGGGATTATCCTGTTGTTGGTGTGAGTTGGCTTCAGGCTAACGATTATTGTAAGTGGAGAACCGACCGAGTGAATGAATATATACTTATTCGTGAAGGAGTTCTTAATTTCAACATCAATCAGGCAGATGAAGCTACATTCAACACTGAAGCTTATATGGAAGGCCAGTACGAAGAGCAGGTACGACAAAATCTAACTGATCTTAACCCTTCTAAAGCTACCGGTAAAAAAGGCAAGGACCTTGGCGAAAGAATCGTTCGAATGGAGGATGGTATTCTTCTTCCTCGCTACAGACTACCGACTGAAGCAGAATGGGAGTTTGCCTATTACGGTTTGATCGGTAATCTCGACGGTGAGGGATCTGAGGTTATTACTGAAAGAAGAATTTATCCGTGGAATGGACATTACGTTCGTCAGGAAAATGAAGAGTTTCAAGGTAAAATACGAGCGAACTTTGTACGTGGTCGCGGGGATTACATGGGTGTTGCAGGTAATTTGAACGACGGTGCGGACGTAACAGCTCCAGTAACATCTTATTGGCCAAATGATTACGGTCTTTACAACATGGCCGGTAACGTTGCTGAGTGGGTACTTGACGTTTATCGTCCTTTATCTTCTGAAGATGTGGATGAATTCAGACCTTTCCGAGGAAACGTTTTCCAGACAAAACAGCTGAACAATGCAGGCTCTACGGATTTCAAAAATTTCCAGGTGCAATACGATGTTCATGGTATGAAAGAATATTTAAATGAGTTCGAAAGAGTACGTTACCAGAGAATTTCTGCGAATAAACACGATCCGCAGGATACAGCTATTCAGGTGGGTATTGCAAAACATACAGAATCTGCAAACCCGGTTAAAAGAGGTTACGCTCCGGATCCTTACTTCGTATCTCATGGCTTTGTAAAGGATTCTATCGAACTATCTATCATTCGTAAATTGAATGAGATTCTTGACCAGGCTATCCAGTACAAGAATGATAAATATAATACTGAAGCCTCTATGCTTATTCAAGACAGAATTTTTGACGGAGTTTTTGCTGATGAAATCAGAATCGGTCCTGACGGTGAGGAGTATGCTTTCGAAATAATATCTATGCTTCGCGATGGATTTACTGAATTCATTATTGATACTCCTGGTAAATTAAAGTACCGAGATGTGTCTGAAGAAGAAAACATCGGAAGATTGAATTACAGAAGATCAGATTATATCGATTATTTAGATGGTGATATTGAAACGTCTATTTACTTCGACAACGATGATCGTAAAAATGATATCAATCAGGCTACAAGAGACCCTGAGCTCGTGATGTATCAGAGTCGATTCGAAGAATATGACCTCAAAGGAGGCCAGATTAAACCTGGAGGAGATGATCGTACGGCATGGCCAACTACTTTGATATCCAATAAATCACGTGTGTACAAAGGTGGTTCATGGAGAGACAGAGCTTACTGGATGGTAGGTGGAAACCGTCGATTCCTTGATGAAGACAAATCTACCGATTACATTGGATTCAGATGTGCGATGGATCGCGTGGGAAGTCCAACAGGAATCAACTATAATAAAAAGAAGAACAGAAAATAAAAATTCATTTTCACTATATTTAAGCCCTGACAGCGTTGTCAGGGCTTTTTTTTATTCGTATGCAATCATTATTTGATCTATTCTATAAATGTTCGGGAGTTTCTACAGACAGTAGAAATATTGAAAAAGACAATCTGTACATAGCGCTTAAAGGAGATAACTTCGATGGAAATACATTCGCCCCGGAAGCCATCAAAAAAGGTGCGAAATATGCCATCGTTGATAATCCTGATTACGCCGACAACGTGAAAATATTTTCAGTAAACAATGGCCTGAAATTTCTTCAGGAACTTGCCAATCATCACCGAAAGAAATTCAACATACCTGTTATAGGTATTACGGGATCAAATGGAAAAACCACGACCAAAGAATTAATAGCATCAGTGCTCAGTCAAAAATTTGAAACACTCTATACCCAGGGAAATTTAAATAATCACATTGGAGTTCCATTAACCCTTCTTCGATTAAATAACACTTATGATATTGCCGTGATCGAAATGGGGGCTAATAAACTTCACGACATCGAGGAGTTAACCGAAATCGCTCAGCCTACACACGGCATTATAACAAACATTGGCTATGCACATATCGAAGGCTTTGGCAGTCCGGAGGGCGTTTTGAGAACCAAAAAAGAGATGTATGATTCAGTCTCAACTGTTGGAGGAACGCTGTTTTACAATGAAGATGATGAAACCCTTAAAAAAATTCTACCCTCAAATACAGAACTGATCAGCTACGGAACTATCGATCAGGCCGCTGTGCAAGGAAAACTCATCGAACTAGGGCCTGAGGTCAAACTGAAATGGTGGAAAAAAAATTATGAGTCTCCGGTAATTGAAACAAAGATTATCGGAAAATATAATTTTTACAATATGCTTGCAGCCATTTGTATCGGAGATTATTTTGAATTGCAACCTGGCGAAATAAATAAAGGCATAGAAACCTATGAGCCAAGGAATAATCGTTCTCAGATTCAGCGAACCGAACGAAATACGCTGATTCTTGACGCATACAATGCTAACCCAACCAGCGTCCGATCAGCCCTTGAAAGTTTTGGAATGATGAACCATGAAAACAAATTTTTTGTTCTCGGTGATATGCTTGAATTAGGGGAAGAGTCTCAGCGATTTCATGAAGAAATCATTGCTCTAACCGTAACATTGGGTCTTCAGGGGATTTTTGTTGGAAAAATTTACAAAAACATCTCAATAAATAATAATGCGGTGAGAGCTTTTATAAATACTGAAGAAGCAAAAGAATTTCTTAAAACAGCTCAGCCTAAAAACAATCTCATTCTACTGAAAGGATCGAGAGGAATAGGGCTCGAAAAACTTTCCTCCGTTCTCTAACCCACTCTCCTACTCTCTGGTAACCTGTGATTGTTCTAAATAACAACGTTAAAGGGGATTTATTTGATGAAATTCCTGATTTTCTTTCTCTTGCTTAAAGTATTTTAACAAAGTATTCTTCGTTTTGCATTGCTCGTTTATTAAGTTAAAGGAAACAAACTTATTGATAAACGAAAAAACGACAAATACCATGAATTTCTTCAAAAACTACAGAATATTTTCTTTAATATTAATTTTCATAGGATTAGTACAGCTCTCTGCGGCTCAAAACAGCCCCAGTTACGATTCCGAACCGGATAAGGTAACATTTGCGGACTTCGATACCGACGGTAACGAATTTATCGACGAGGATGAGTTTGAAGTTACATTTACAAGTGAGTTTCATACGGACTTTGGTTCAGAAGATGACGAGAGCCTTGATGACGAAGACTTCTATGGATTTATCTACGCCTATATTGATACCAGCGGAAATGAGTTGGTTTCCAAAAAAGAATGGAAAATCATCGATCAACTGTTCTTCGCCAATTTTCTTTTCAAGAAATTCGACTTTTATGATACGGATGACGATAATTACCTAAGCTTCGACGAATATATAGAAGCGATTTATGATGTAGAAGGATTCGACAAATGGGATATAAATCGTGACGGTTTTGTTGATCAAAATGAATTGGCCGAAGCGGTATTTAAAAGTTGGGATGTGGACAATAACGGAGTAATAAACAGATCCGAATACAGTCATATCGAAAAATACTTCGAAGATCTTGAAGGTTAAACTATTCTTTTGGTTAACACATTTAATTCTCGAGGAAATTTAAGAGAAATTTAATATCTTGGAATAATTCCCTGTTGCTATTCGACAGGGGATTGTTTTATGTTACAATAGTTTGAACGGGGAATGGATTACAACGATCTGATAACTTTAGGAATCTCGCTGGGATTAGGTTTGCTTGTCGGACTTCAAAGAGAGAGAACAAATCACGTTCTTGCAGGGGTCCGTACCTTTACTTTGATCTCAATTTTAGGAACCCTAGCCGGTTTAATTACACGAGAATTTTCGACCCCATTCCTGCTTCCTGTCTTTGCTATTTGTTTGACAGGATTTTTGGTCGTAGGCAATATTTTAAATAAAAAAAAATCCGATGAGCGAGAGATAGGTCAAACGACAGAAGTAGCGGCCCTGCTAATGTTTGCTATCGGTGCTTATCTGGTCATCGGGAACTGGATAATCGGAATCGTAGCCGGAGGACTGATGGCAATACTTCTGTACGCCAAAAAGCGTTTGCACGGATTTATCGAAAACCTTAAAGACAAAGACCTTTCGGCAATAATGACCTTCGCAGGAATTTCACTTGTCATACTTCCCATTTTACCCGATAAAACTTTTGGACCACTCGATGTCCTTAACCCTCAACACATCTGGTTAATGGTTACATTTATTGTAGGAATCAGCGTTGTGGGTTATTTTATCTATAAATTTCTCGGAAAAGATATGGGCCTCCCTGCCAATACAATTCTGGGAGGACTCATAAGCAGCACAGCCACTACAGTTAGCTATGCGCGTAAAACGAAGGGGAATCAATCCCTATTCATGCTTTCTGCTTTCGTAATAACCGGTGCTTCTGCTGTTTCATTTATAAGAGTAATCATTGAAATCAGTGTGGTGGCGCCTGAAATTGTAAAGTCAACCTTTTTGCCCATTTTAACCACATTCGGGATTATTAGTGCACTTTCCTTCCTTATATATTACCGACTGAGAAATAATAAAACGAGCCAGGATCTGCCCGAACCTAAAAATCCTGCACAACTTAAAATAGCGTTGATATTCGGATTTTTTTACGCCTTAATACTTTTAGCCGTCGCCTTCGTTAAGCAAGAATTTGGCAACGACGCACTGTATGCGGTCTCAGCCGTCAGCGGTCTCACGAATGTTGACGCTATCACGCTGTCGGTTTCACAGATCATTAAAGAAGGTGATATTTCAACCAGTACCGGCTGGCGTGTTATACTTCTCGCGATCCTGTCAAATCTCTTTTTTAAAGGAATTTTAACCCTGATCCTGGGACCCAAAAAATTAGCTAAGTGGATAATTGGTACATTCGGAATAACTATTCTCAGTGGCTTAGCGATAATCTGGCTTTGGCCTTAAGCAATACAAAATACAATAGCCGCAAATAAAAAAAGCCGTAGACACAAATCTACGGCTTTTGACATCTATTTCAGGATGTTATTGATCTTGTCTATCCATTTTTCAATGAACTCCCTTCCCCCTTCCGCTTGAAGATCTTTATCATCATTATAAATCTCAATTAACGGATCTTGCCCTTTGGCATCTTTGGAGATTAACCGAATTCCCATAACCTTAGTTGCGCTCGGATTACTTCTTCGACCTCCCTCAAAACCGGACTTAAAAATCTGACAAACCTTGTAGTTAGCCAGTTCTATCCGATCCTGAAAGACCTTGTCATCATCCCACCGTGCAACGAAGAGTTTTTTTAAGTTGTTATCTATTCCTAACATCGTAAATCCCCAGAAATCATGAAGGGAAATAACTGAGTTTTCATCTTTTGCTCTTTGCGTTACTTCGGCGAGAAGTTTTCTTTTTATCTTGTCTCTACTTCTCTTCATCATCAGTATTGGAAGAGCTACTACTGCAACTAAAACAGCAGCAGTGATTATTGTTCCTGCATCCATATAAATATTTTTTTTTAATTAAACAAAACACTAAAAAAGCCCCATAGTATCCTATGGCATGCTTTGTTTTAAAAAAATATTACCAAAAAGAATGGAAGGGAAAAATAAGATCCGTAGAAATTAAACTCGGATCAATACATAAAAGATAATCACTGTATTGTTTATACAATGAATTAGATTCGGGTATTAATCTTCCTGAAAGTGATTGTTTTTTGTCTTTTACACGGAATTCAGGTTCAGGAAAGAAATTGTTTTCGAAAGATTTACCGGAATACTGAGAGTAAGGAACAGAATATAGCTTAATGTCGTGGTCGAAACTTTGCTGGTTTTCAATACTAAGTCCACCTGTTCCATGAATTTCAAAAGAAAAGGACATGGTACTGAAAGCCAGTAAAAAAGAGAACCAAACAAAGGTTAAAACACTTTTTTGGATGCTATATTTTCTTTTTCTGTCCGACATAAAATCAGTTGCCAATTTTCAGCAATATTAAATAAAAAACATTTCGTCCAACAAAAAATAGCATTTTTTGTGAAAAACAATCTTTCTTACTGATTTACAGAATTTTAAGAATATATATACAGCCATAAAAAAAGGGTTCCAGAAAACCTCTGAAACCCTTGATACTACTGAGTGATCGCGACAGGATTCGAACCTGTGACCGTCTGCTTAGAAGGCAGATGCTCTATCCAGCTGAGCTACGCGACCTAATTTCATCTGACAGCTTACTACTTTCATTCGTCGGGTAGCCAAGCTGCCTGTGCCGACTTAGATGATCCGAAGGAGGACAAATCTTTGTCGGTAAACTACACAACCTAATAACTAAAAAAGGGGATGAAATCAATCATCCCCTTGTCGGGGTGGCAGGATTCGAACCTGCGACCTCCTGCTCCCAAAGCAGGCGCGATAACCGGGCTACGCTACACCCCGAACTTAATCAAAAAAATATTTCAATAATCTCTTAATCGTTCCTAAGAGATTCTATATGCGACCTTACTGACGATAAATGTCAGCACGCAATAACCGGGTCGTAAGATCTGATAAGCTATGCTTCCTCAGATTTACAATGCTGACTAACTTGTTACGTCAGTACTACGCTACACCCCGAACTATAAATAAGTTCTTATATTATTTCAAATCAATACCTGAACGTTATCAGGGATCTTAAATGGGTTTGCAAAGATAGTACATCTTTTCAATTCCCAAAGATTTTTTGAGTCAAAAAAGGTTCCTATTTATGGTCTGCCTTGCTACAGTTCGAGCTTTACCTGAATCTCATCCACCACATATACCTTTTTTCATCAAACATTGCGGTGAGAGGGGGATTAACTCCCTCCGGTCGTTGAGCTCCGCTTCGCTACGGTTCGAACCCTGGCGGGGGTTCTCATCCCCTACATTTACCTTTCTTCATCAAACATTGCGGTGAGAGGGGGATTCGAACCCCCGGTACGCGCAAACGTACGCATGTTTAGCAAACATGTGGTTTAAGCCACTCACCCATCTCACCAATGCCTTGAAATTATTTCAAAAAACGAACGACTTTTTATCGTCGGGGTGCAAAAATACAAATTCAAAGTATTTAAAATCCATTTTTTTCTAAAAAATATAAATTATTTATACCGTGTTTTCTTAAAACTCTGAAAAAAATATGTTTAAAATTTCTACCTTACTTAGATATATATATTTTATCGGTTTAGCGTTTCTTTACTTCCACTAACTCACTGATAATGTGGTACATAATTACTCAGGCCTATAAAAAAAGAACCCGAATAAACACTTCTGACTTCATGCGAGTTCCATTTATTTTGGTATTCAAATTATTGTTAATTAGATTTTTATGTTATATTTATTGAACGAACTCTACTTCAATATGAAAAATTTACCACTACTACTCCTAAGAAATTTATTCAGTTTAATTTCGCCACTCCTGATTATTATAATTTCCTTTTCTACAAGTATTGCACAAGGAGAAGCTACCTTGACACCTGCAAGTACATCACCATGGATTGTGCCTTGTGGGGTTAATGAAATAACTGTTCATCTTTGGGGTGGCGGAGGTGCTGGCGGAGGTTCTACCTCAACGGCCGGAGGAGGCGGAGGTGGAGCTTCAGGGTGTTACGTAACTCAAACAATCGTTGTTTCCCCTGGTCAGTCATTTGCTTTTTCCGTTGGAACCGGGGGAGCTTCAGGTACCGGAGCAGGTGGTGCCGGTGGATCGACCACTTTTGGTGCATTTACGGCAGCCGGCGGAGGCGGAGGTTCTGCAGGTCCTTCCGGTGCGGGTGGAAACGCTACAGGCGGATGTGATGCTGAAAACGGTAGCGCAGGTGGTATAAATACTGGTGGAGCGGGCGGTGACGCAACAAACGGCGGTGCTGGAGGTGCTCCTGTTTCCGGAGCGGTAAACGGTAACCCAGGCTTGGCTCCGGGAGGCGGTGGCGGCGGTGGCGGAATCAAAGGAGGCGGAAATCGTGATGGTGGAGCCGGTGGAAACGGACAAATAGTAATCCAATGGATTCCTGTTTCAGCCGGGAGCGACACCACTTTGGCAACCTGTGCTACGAGCTTCAACCTGTCCGCCAGCGCTACAACGGGCGGGGAACTAGGCACATGGTCTGTAAGCCCTGCCGGACCAACAATAGCTAATCTTAACAATGCAAGTTCAGGTGTAACGAATCTGACACTAGGAACTTCTTATGTTTTTACCTGGAATGTTTCAGAGGGCTCCAGTGGTTCAGGATGTACAGCTTCAACAGATCAAATCATCGTGAATGCTTCCTTCCCTGAAGCAAATGCAGGATTCGATCAAAGTCTTTGTCAGACATCTTATGTAATGGAAGCTAACACCCCTGAAACGGGCTTCACGGGCACCTGGTCAGTATTATCAGGGGCTGTCACCATAGCGGCAGGAGATAACAATAACCCGAGTGCAACAATTAACAGTACCATGACCTCAGGAAACTGCGCAACATTAGAATGGTCAGTTACAAACGGTACCTGCTCAAATTCAGATGTTGTTCAAATTTGCAACCCCGTTGTCTGTAACGATGATCCATGTGGAGCCGTTGCTCTACCGGTAAATGCAGCTTGTGTGAATACAGCAGGGACGACCGTAAACGCTACATTCACAACGAACCCTTCCTATCCGGGGTGTGGAGGAAGTACATTTTCCGGTAATGCGGATATTGACGTGTGGTATTCAGCCACTGTACCGGCAGATGGAAATGTAAATATTACTTTAAGCAATAATCCAACAGGGACAAACTATTTTTCTGCATCCGTGTATGAAGGTCCAAACTGTTCTGATTTGACACAAGTTGGGTGCTACACTACGGTAGGAACTGGTAATCTTGATATCCAGCAAACGAATCTTACACCAGGATCAACCATATGGATCAGGGTTTGGTATGACCTAGGAGCTCAAGCAACATTCAATATATGCGCAACGGAATCTGCAAATAATTCGGATGTCCTACCCGGTACCACAACGGTTAACTGTGGTTCAACACTGAGCTTTTACGACACAGGAGGTTCAACAGGGAACTATGCCAACGATCAAGTGGTACAGTACGTAATTTGCCCTTCCGACCCAAATCAATACGTACAAATTAATTTTACCCTCATCGATATGGCATCTTCCGCAGATCACATTGTCATAATTGACGGTCAATCTCCGAATTCACCGATAATTGGAGATGAATACATCGGCTCAGCTACCTATACCGCAAGTCAGGACGGTTGCTTAACAGTAATTTTCATGTCAAATTCAAGCTCAACAGATGTTGGATGGATAGCCTCCGTTACATGTTCGCCTACACCTGGAACCAATGATCTAAACGCTAATTGCAACGAACAGAACTGTTTGGGGGGATGTATGAGAACCTTATGCGGAATTCCGTCTACGGTTGATTTTACAGGGAATGGTTATGACGTTCAGGAATTAAATGAATCAACGAACGGATGCTGGTCTGCGGCTGAACGATGCTCGAACTGGTTTTTGATAAATCCCGAAAGTCCCGGTACTTTATCCATGAATATGTATGTGAATAATGGTCAGGACCAAGATTTTGCAATCTGGGAAGGATTCCAACCAACATTGGCCTGTCCTTCACTTTCAGGGGAAGAACCTATCATGTGCAACTTCGCCGGTCCTACTTCTCAGGGAACAGGTTTCAACAGTAATCTAAGTGGCTCAAACCCTGCTTACGAAGATGACATCGTAATAACTCAGCAGGATATCGATGATGGTATTTATTTCATTATTGCAGTACAAACCTTCAGCAGCGGTGCTTCATGCCCGCAACCTACAGTAAGTATAACCTTTGGTGGTACAGCCGGTTTAGGATGCAGTAGTCCCGTCGTACCGGGTATATCTCTCGATATTAACTTGCTTGAATTCAATGCGGAAAAAACAAGGCATAACTATAATTATGTTTACTGGAAAACAATAGCGGAAAGAAACAACGATTATTTTACGCTCGAGTATTCATCCGATGGCTTTAAGTGGGAAGAAATTGGTCAGATACCAGGCGCAGGAAATTCCACCGATGTTCTCTCCTATTCATTCCCACACTACGATTTCGAGAATTCCATAAATTATTATAGACTTACCCAAACTGATTACGACGGGTCGAGCGAGACTTTTGACATAGTTTCGGTTGATAACAGGTCGAACAAAAGAATTGCAGGGGCTTATAACCTGATCGGTCAGGAGGTAAATCTATCCACCTTCAAGGGAATTGTAATCCTTCAGTATGAAGACGGAACAACTGAAAAAATATTCGTGAAATAAGCCTTATAGGATCAAAGTAATTGCTTCAACCAGTTCCAGGAAAGATATCCCGTATAACAAGATCAGTATATGTTGAATTTTTACGTTCAGATCAGTATCGGAAAATCGCTCACGCAAAAAATAGAGTAAGGAAATTAGAATAATTACATATTCCGGTGAGACCAGAGCTGGAAAGATAAATATACATATTACGCTTATCAGTAATACTCCGTAAAAAAGGTATCTTAAAAGGTCACTATTCTTTAGGTAAAAAATAATAAGCGTATTGAAACAAACAAAAAGTAAAACCTCTAAGAGGCGCAAATAAATCTCAACATTGATCTGAAAATAAATAATAGCTCCTTCCGAAAAGAAAAATTCAAGCAAGGACTGTTCAGTTATTATCAATACGCCCAGCCAGCTAAAAAAAATCAGATCAATAAATGAAATGTATTTTTTTCGGATAAGACCGTAAATCCCGACAAAAAAGAAAATCACAAAAAGAATCGACTTAAATGGAAGGGGAGGTAAAAATACCCCTAATTGAAACCAGCTGATCAGACCATAAAGAAAATAGGTTAAACCGGAAACAGCAACTACTTTCCGCAACTGTTCCATACAAACTATTTTTTAGCTAAAGCTTCCTCAACATATTTGAAGGTGGATAGCACTTCCGCTACTCCATTTACAACAGCCACATCGTGTTCGAAATGAGCGCTGGGTTTGCCGTCAGCAGTTACAATGGTCCAGTTGTCAGGTAAATATTTAACTCGTTCGGTTCCCATATTTATCATAGGCTCAATAGCAATTGTTAGGCCTTCCTGTATTTTCTTTCCCCGACCTCTTCTACCGTAATTCGGAACCTGAGGTTCTTCATGCATAGTTCTCCCTATGCCATGCCCCACGAGTTCTCTTACCACACCATAACCGTGTTTCTCAGCGTGCTCCTGAATATGATATCCAATATCACCGATTCGATTACCTACTCGCGTATGTTCAATACCGATTTCCAGGCATTCTTTGGTAACCTTAAGTAAGTTCAGTTTCTCCTGAGATACATCGCCCACAGCGAAGGTATATGCGTGATCTCCGTAAAATCCATCCAGGATAGCTCCGCAGTCTACCGACACGATATCACCGCTTTTAATCGGTTCTTTCGTCGGATATCCATGCACCACCTGCTCATTGATAGAAATGCAAAGTGTATTTGGGAAATCGTATAAACCAAGAAAACCCGGAATGGCATTTTGAGACCGAATATAATTTTCAGCGATAGCATCCAATTCTAGCGGCGTAATTCCCACCTCTATAGCTTCTGCTACCTTTCCCAGCGTTCTGCTCACTACCAAAGCAGCTTCTCGCATCATCGCTATCTCTTCCGGAGATTTATATATTATCATTTGTTTTTTTAATAAGGTCATTCCGATTTCATGTTAAACCAAAAAGGGAACATTTGGAATTGTCCCCTTTAAAGTTTAAGAATTACATGTAGATTTAAGAAAGAATCTTCTTTACTTTATCTGCAGCTTCCTGCAACAAAATTGCCGAATGAGCATCCATTCCGGATTCATCGATCAATTTCTTTCCTTCCTCTGCGTTAGTACCCTGAAGTCTTACGATAATAGGCACTGGTATTTTACCCATATTTTTGTATGCATCCACAACCCCTTGAGCAACGCGGTCACATCTCACAATTCCACCAAAAATATTGATAAGAATAGCTTTAACATTTTCATCTTTTAAAATAATATCAAAAGCCTTTTCAACTCTTTTAGCATCCGCAGTTCCTCCTACATCAAGAAAGTTTGCAGGATTTCCTCCAGACTGCTTAATAATATCCATCGTTGCCATAGCAAGACCTGCACCGTTAACCATACAACCAACGTTTCCGTCAAGCTTTACAAAGTTGAGTCCTGCCTCTCCGGCTTCAACCTCTGCAGGATCCTCCTCAGATTTGTCACGCATCTCTGCATAGTCTTTGTGACGGAACAGTGCGTTATCGTCCAGGGTTACCTTTGCATCTACAGCGATTATTTTATTATCCGAAGTCTTCAAAACGGGGTTTATCTCAAAAAGAGAAGCATCAGAACCTTCATAGGCATCATACAATGCAGAAACAAATTTAGTCATCGCCTTGAATGCATCTCCGCTTAAACCAAGATTGAAAGCAATCTTTCTTGCCTGAAAACCCTGTAAACCAACTCGGGGATCAATTTCTTCCTTAAAAATCAGGGCAGGCGTCTTTTCGGCAACGGTTTCGATGTCCATTCCACCCTCAGTAGAATACATGATGACGTTTCTTCCTTTATCTCTGTCCATAAGAACGGACATATAAATTTCAGATGGTTCAGAATCACCCGGATAATAAACATCCTCAGCAATTAATACTTTATTCACCTTTTTACCCTCTTCGCTTGTTTGCGCAGTTTTCAGATGACCACCAAGAATACCTTTAACAGAATCTTCTACCTTATCGATCCCTTTCGCAAGAACAACACCGTGAGAACCTGTTTCTTTAACAACGCCTTTTCCTCTACCACCGGAATGGATCTGAGCTTTAACAACAAACCACTCTGTACCCGTATTGTCGGCCAACTCTTTGGCTTTGGATACTGCGTCTCCAACATTATCCACGACAACACCTTCCTGAACTGGAACGCCGTATTTTTTTAATATTGATTTCCCTTGATATTCGTGTAAGTTCATCTTTTTATTATTTCTGATTATTTTTCGCCACTAAAGTAACGGTATTTCAGTCAAAATTCAAGTCATTTTATAAAAAAGCTAAATCTTTTTCAACCGAAACGCTTGGAGTCAAAGCACAGCATATAAACTAAAAAAGTCCATCTTAAAAGACGGACCATTATCGTAAAGCTCAGGAAAGAATTAACGTTTAGCTAACTTCTCACTGGAAACTGTAAGTTTCTTTCTTCCTTTTCTGCGACGAGCAGCTAAAACCTTCCGGCCATTCTTAGTTGCCATTCTGCTACGGAACCCGTGCTTATTTCTACGTTTTCTTTGTGAGGGTTGAAATGTTCTTTTCATGACCTATATATTTTTATTGCTCTTTCTTTTGAGGACGGCAAAGATAAGTAATTTTTGAATTTATCAAAACCTAAAGACAAAATTATTCTTTTTTTCCGCAAATCTTGAGTACTTCCATTAACTTTGTCTGTCCAAATTCTGAAATTAAGCTAAATGCTCAGACCCAAAAAGAAAAATAAGGAAAAAGTTAAGTTAAACAAAGATTCTGTTAAAAAGGCGAAGGGCATATTCAGATACTTAAAACCTTACCGAACTTTTTTCTTAGTTGGCTGGATCTTCCTCGTATTATCTTCATCAGCCGGGTTACTTTTCCCCTATTTGTTAGGACAACTGCTCGGAGGTGATCAAACCTCCTCCCCTGCTTTCGGATCAGACAACAAGGCCATGTTGGAAAACATTAACCTGGACAATATTAATACAGTTGCTCTTTTATTACTTCTGCTATTTCTTCTTCAAAGCCTTTTTTCGTTTTTTCGCATCGTGATATTCACAAGAGTTACTGAGAACACCATGCGCGATATCCGTAAAGACGCATTCAGTAAGTTGATCTACATGCCGATGAATTTCTTTAACAAGAACAAGGTAGGCGATCTAACAAGCAGACTTTCCTCCGATATAACACTTATTCAGGACACCCTTAGAACAACCATCGCTGAATTCATCAGACAGATTATTATTATCGTCGGATCTGTTATTTTTATTGCCATTGTTTCATGGAGACTCGCTCTGATCATGCTGGCAACAGTTCCTGTGATGGCGTTGATCGCTGTGTTGTTTGGCAGATTTATTCGAAAATTAAGTAAAAAAGCCCAAGATGCTACCGCGGATTCAAACACCGTTATAGAAGAAAACATGATGGGTATTACGAATGTAAAAACCTTCACGAACGAGCAATTTGTATTATCCAGATATCAGAAAGCCATTGAAGAAATTCGTGGACTAAATATTAAAAGCGGAAATTGGCGTGGCATCTTCGTTTCCTTCATTATCATGTGCCTGTTCGGGGCTATTGTATTTATAATCTGGCAAGGACTTCATATGACTCTTGGGCCCAATCCCACATTGGATGAAGGAGATTTTTATTCTTTCGTCCTCTTTACGGTTTTCATGGGTGCCAGTATCGGATCCATCCCTGATCTTTACGCCTCTGTACAGAAGGCTATTGGAGCAACTGAACACCTAATGAACATCATTGAAGAAGATACCGAAAAAGAGATTTATCGGGGGAATTTGAAACCTGCCATATCAGGTTCGGTTCGATTTGAGGGTGTTTCCTTCAGCTACCCGGAAAGACCGGATATGAAAGTACTTGAAGACCTGAACTTCCACGTGAATAAGGGCGAAAAGATTGCGTTGGTTGGAGCGTCAGGTGCTGGAAAGTCAACCATCGCATCCATCCTTTTGAGATTTTACAGCCCTCAGCAGGGAAAATATTTCATCGATGATAACCCTGTGGAGGATATTTCACTTGAATATTTAAGAGAATCTATGGCGCTTGTTCCTCAGGAGGTTATATTATTCAGTGGCACCATCAAAGAAAACATTCGTTTCGGCAAACCCGAGGCCACGGAAGAAGAAATCTTTAACGCTGCAAAAAAAGCCAATGCTTACGATTTTATAACCTCTTTTCCTGAAGGATTCAGCACTGAAGTGGGGGATCGAGGGATCCAACTCTCTGGAGGCCAGAAACAAAGGATTGCAATTGCGCGGGCCATACTGAAAGATCCAATTATTCTTATTCTAGATGAAGCTACCTCAGCCCTGGACACCGAATCCGAAAAACTCGTCCAGGATGCCTTGGATAATTTAATGGAAAACAGAACTTCATTCATTATTGCGCACAGACTATCAACCATACGAAAAGCTGACAAAATACTGGTACTAGATAAAGGTAAAATCGTTGAACAGGGCAAGCATGAAGAACTCATGACTATTCCTGAAGGTGTTTACGCAAACCTGAATGAATTACAGATTAACTAATCTATTTTACTTTCCTGATTAGAATCTCTAAGAATTTTGTCCTGCCCAATTTTCTGTGTTAAATTGATATGAACAATAAAAACTTGAATATTAAAGTTTTGAAATTAGTTGTATATTTGAACCAACCTTTATAATTTTGACTCGTTAATACTGTGGTATTATAAATTAATTTATGAAAATATTTTTACCAATCATAGCGGTAATTCTGGCTTTTAATTCACACAGCCAGTTCTCATCCTCTAATTTTAATTCCTCCAGGAACTGGTCGTTAAATAAACATGAGATATTCTTTGCCTTAGGTGCTACCCAATTTTTAGGTGACCTTGGTGGAAGAAACCAGGTAGGTACGCAAAAGTCTCTTGCTGATATAGATTTTGTCTCGACACGCATGGGAGGAGGAATCGGATACAGATTCAGATTTCATCCGATGTGGGCAACCAGTACCCAACTATATTTCGGATACCTGAGAGGCGACGATTCAAATACGGATGAAATAATTAGAAGAAGTAGAAATCTTTCTTTCCGTTCTCCTATACTTGAACTCTCTCAACGTCTCGAATGTATACTCTTAGCCAAAGAGAAGGTAGGAGCTAGATATAGAATCAAAGGACTGAAAGGAATGCGTCCGAAGGCCGATGTCCTTTATATTTTCTCTGGAATCAGCGGATTCTATTTCAATCCTCAGACGCAAATTGACGGTTCATGGACAGACCTGAGACCTCTTCGTACTGAAGGGCAGGGATTACCCGGAGGAGTCGATGAATACGGAAAATTCAACCTTGCCATCCCTTTTGGGGTAGGTTTTAAGTTAGGAATAGGAAACTTTTGGAGAATTGGTATGGAATTCTCGTACAACAAATCGTTTACCGATTATCTTGATGATGTGAGCACCAATTATTACGACCCTTCTATTCTTGCTACTGAAGTAGGGCCCGAAGCAGTATACGCAGCGAACCCAGCCATAGAGAATCACAGTTGGTTCGTTGCCGGTCAGCAACGTGGGAATCCTAATGATAAGGATGCTTACTTCTTTGCGAATATTACATTGGTTAGAAACATTACTTATCCGAAATCAAGAGGTGGAGGACGAATCAAATGGAGTGGTAGAACGAAATTCTAGTGATGAATTTCTTAAAAATACTGAGGCGGGGAATTTCCCGCCTTTTTTTTATTTCTATTTTTGCCTAAATCCGTTTTCAAATGTACCCACTCGCAAAAAATATACTCTTCCGCTTAGATCCCGAAAAAGCTCACCACATCACATTTAAATTTATACGATTTCTATTACGAATCCCGGGAGTCAAGTCAATCTGGAAAAATAGATTCGTAATCGAAGATAAAAGGCTTGAGAGAGAGCTCTTTGGTCTAACATTCAAAAATCCCGTGGGTCTTGCGGCAGGCTTCGACAAAAACGCAGTTCTTTTCAAGGAACTTGAATATTGTGGTTTCGGATTCATTGAGATCGGTACGGTCACTCCCCTGCCGCAGGAAGGGAATCCAAAAAAAAGACTTTTCCGGCTTATTGAAGATGAAGCGATCATCAACAGAATGGGATTCAACAACGACGGTGCTGACAAAATTGTTGCTCGATTAAAGCATAGAAATTCTCACATCATCATCGGAGGTAATATCGGAAAGAATAAAATAACACCCAATGCACATGCAACCGAAGATTATAAAATCTGTTTTGAGAAATTATATCCTTATGTCGATTATTTTGTGGTCAATGTCAGTTCACCAAATACTCCAAATCTAAGGGAACTTCAGGATAAAGAACCCCTCACAGAACTCCTCAATGAATTGCAAACCCTCAATAAAAGAAAAGAAAAACAACGCCCTGTTTTACTTAAAATAGCACCTGATCTTTCGGACCATCAACTCGATGACATTATCGATATCGTACGTATTACCCGAATTGACGGAATAATAGCAACCAATACTACAATCAGCAGGGAGGGCCTTAAAAGCAAAAACATCGAAGAGATCGGTAATGGTGGTTTGTCAGGCAAACCTCTAAAGAACAGATCGACTGAAGTAATACGCTACCTGGCATCCCGGTCAAACAAAGCTTTTTCACTCATTGGTGTGGGAGGAATTCATTCGCCCGAAGACGCTTTAGAGAAACTGGACGCCGGAGCAGATCTCATTCAGCTTTACACCGGTTTTATCTATGAAGGACCCCGATTAATAAGAAAAATTAACGAAGAACTTCTAAAAAAATGACCGATTTTCTTATATTCGTAATATGGAAAATTTGAAAATTATTGAATGCCCAAGAGATGCAATGCAGGGAATCCGAGAAAATATTCCCACCACAACTAAAATCAAATATATCAATGAACTTTTAAAGGTTGGATTTGACACAATTGATTTCGGAAGCTTTGTCTCACCGAAATCAATACCGCAAATGGCAGATACACCTAAGGTCATTGAAAACCTCGATTTGTCGAAAACCAAATCAAAACTACTAGCCATAATAGCAAACGAACGCGGTGCAGAGGAAGCTTGCACATTCGAACAGATAAGATGTCTCGGTTATCCTTTTTCAATATCTGAAACTTTCCAGCAAAGAAACACAAATGCCTCGATTGAAGAAAGCGTAAACAGGCTCGAAAAAATTTGTGATATTGCCTCACGGTATAACAAAGAAATGGTAGTTTATCTTTCCATGGCCTTTGGGAACCCTTATGGTGATGAATGGAATCCGGAGATCGTATCTGAATGGTCTCAAAAATTAAAAGAAAAATGTGGCATCAGAACCATTGCCCTTTCCGATACCGTAGGTGTTGCTACGCCCGGATTAATAACAAGCTTGTTCAACCAGTTGATCCCTTCTCAGCCAGACATTGAATTTGGTGCTCATTTGCACACCAAACCGGAACTTTTCGCCGAAAAACTGAAGGCCGCTTACAATGCAGGATGTCGGAGATTTGATGGCGCTATTAAAGGCTATGGTGGTTGCCCAATGGCGGATGACGACCTGGTAGGGAACATGCCGACCGAGAAAATGATCGCGTGGTTTGATGATCACAGAATTACAACAGGTCTCAACGAAACTGCCCTGGAGCATGCCATTGAACGCAGTAGCTACGTATTTCAGCCAACGAAACATCTGAGCGAATGAGAATCTTTATAGCGTCGCTTATTCTTTTAACTACCGTTTATACTGTAGCCCAGGAATCAGCTGAACAGAAACTCTCGGACTTTGAATCCCTTATCGTGCAGGGAAGATTTACGGTTGACATAAAACAGTCAGATGACATGAGATCCGTTGCCGTAAAACATAGTCCTGAGGTAGATCTGGATAAACTTTCTTATACCTACACAGGTAAGAAATTAACGATTAAATATAGCGGTAGTTTACTGAATGATGTTGATCTACATTTGACTTTATATGTCAAGAAATTTTCATACATCGAGGCTAAACAGGGTGCTGAAGTCAGGGTTGATAAAAAATTTGATTTCAAAGATCAACCACTTACATTGAAGGCTGATTCAGGTGGAAAACTATCTGTAAATATAGAAGCTCCATGGGTGGTAGCTGAGATCACTAAAGGTGGTTCGATTCGGGTTACCGGTAAAACAGAAGTTTTTACTGCAGAAATAAAAACCGGAGGAACAATCGGTGCAGCCCACCTGGAATCGGAAACGGTAAATGCAAAAATTTCCCTGGGCGGAGAAATAATCTGCTATCCCCTGAAACATCTGGATGCGCAAGTAACCAGTGGAGGCACAATCAGTTATAAAGGCAAACCTTCGGTGGATCAAAAGATACGCCTGGGGGGAACAATTGAAAGTATATGAAACTATATTTCTTGTCAGTTCTGGCACTGATTATACTCTCCTGCGAAACAGAAACAAAAAAAAACGAGGGAGATACTTTTGTCCCAAAAGTCACGAAGGTCGAAACACTATTTGACAAAACGAGTTTCGGGGATGAACAAAAATATGCCCTTCTTGCTGAGACCAGAATCTGTCAACCCTTCTATTCCGATACAATGCCTGAAGGGGTTGTTCCTTGTACCCCTGAGTATTTTGAATTCTATACCTACAATCATAAAAGAGATCTCGAAGACGCTTTCATGCTTCAGGTTAAAGCGGGGGTAAACGATTTCCCTTTCCGCCGTCTGCTGATATTTACTCGTGAAAAAGGAGAACTGGTTCTTGTCAACGGTATCATTGGCTATCTGGTAGAAAAACGCTCAAGGCCAAATGAAATCGACGATTTGGTAGTTGCTGTATTTGATAACCTTGGTAACGGGAATTTCGATCGTTACGACGTACTTATTCGTTATGAGGATGGAAAATACCATTTCGTTGAAGCCATTGGAGATCTATATGGAACTTTCAAAACTGAGGAACTCAAAAAAAGAGCTTCGAAAATGATCAAAGAAAGAATTGAGGAGAAAAAATTAATTTTTTGATGTATAAACTGCTGTATTCTTGTTCTTTTCTTCTTGCATTTTCAGGCTGCATTTCCAGCGATGATTTGAAACCTATCGTTCCAATGCAAATATTTCACGCCAATAGTGCCAAGGTATGGGTACTGGAAGGACTGACAAAAAAAGGGATAGATAAAGTTCCGAGAACCAGAGAGATGAAAACGGCCTTTGTTCTCTATAACGATGGTGGATTTCTGGAACAGAAAATCATGTACCTCGGTAGCAGCAAAGGCATAACAGGGAAATTCGGTGTATTTATCGATCCTGAAAAACAAGACACACTTTTTAGTCTTTATTACAAGAAACAAACGAATCTAACATTTCTTATTAGAAAGTGTGAATCCGGTCGACTCGAACTTCAGCAGGTCAGTGATTCCAGAGAACCCTTGGATACATACTGGACCCTCACCACTTTGCCAAAACCCTACGAATGATACTGATCATCGATTGCGGCTACAAATATATTAACAGACTGGAAAATCTTGTTTACGCGTACGACGATTTTCAGACCGTATCAGTGATGGACGTATTGGCTCAGGATATGGAAGAAAAGCAAGGACTGATTATTACCGGTACTCAGATTTCTGTTCATGAAACGAATGTAGATCATTACATAGAAAAGTTTCGTATCTTCCTCGATTCCGATCTACCGATATTGGCTACGGGCGTCGGTCATCACTTTGTAGGTATTTCCTTCGGTGCACTTACGGCCTATCAACCCTATGTAAATGATCTCGTCGAGATGAGTTTGCTGGAAGATGATCCCCTGTTTGCAAAACTCCCATCCGAAATAAATATGATGGAAGACCATGCCGGAACAATTTCAATACCCGCAGACTTTCAGCTACTTGCAAGTTCAGACCTGAGTATTAATGAAGCCATGCGCCACAAAACGAAAAATATTTACGGTATTCAGTTTCTGCCCGAACTTTCCGGAAATCAAGGCGCAATCGTTATTGAAAACTTTGTGGATATTTCTCACAACCATAAGCGTTAATACGCATATTTTTTTCGACCTTCGTTGTCATGTTGCTGAACAGATTATGGATAGGGCTTTTTGCGATTGCTATGCTCGTCGGGCTTGGAAAACTTTTCTTTTTCCAAGACTCCCTGATCTTTAAGGAAATGGTCGATGCACTTTTCGAAAGTGCCGAAACCGCATTTAAAATCGCTTTGTTTCTCACAGGAGCCCTCTGTCTTTGGATGGGATTCATGCAGATAGGCGAACAAGGAGGAGCTGTTCAACTTTTAACGAAGGCTGTTGCTCCCCTGTTCTCAAAATTGTTTCCCGAAGTCCCCAAAGATCATCCCGCCGTAGGATCCATGATGATGAACTTCAGCGCAAATATGCTCGGGCTGGATAACGCAGCTACTCCCCTGGGTTTAAAAGCGATGGGGCAACTTCAGGAAATAAACCCGGTTAAAGATACCGCCTCCAACGCTCAAATTATGTTTTTGGTCCTGAACACATCCGGCCTTACCATTATACCCGTGAGCATACTGGCTTATCGGAGCGGTGCAGGGAGTACATCTCCTTCGGAGGTCTTTCTACCCATTCTTTTTGCAACATTTTTCGCTTCCCTCGTAGGACTTATAGCTGTATCGGTAAAGCAGAAAATAAATCTTCTTAATGCAACGGTTCTAACCTATCTGGGTACAATCACCTTGTTTGTTGTAGGACTTTTGATCTACCTGATAAAAGTTCCGGAACACGTTGCTCCGGTATCAAACATAGGGGGAAATTTACTCTTGTTTTCTGTCATTGTTCTATTCCTAATCCTCGGAGTGCGTAAAAGGATCAATGTGTATGAAGCTTTCATAGACGGAGCAAAAGGCGGATTTCAGGTGGCTATAAATATCATTCCTTACCTTGTTGCCATTTTAGTTGCTATTGGAGTTTTCAAGGCTTCGGGTGCAATGGAACTCCTCTTCGACGGTATTCGGTATGCTTTGCATTATTTCCATGTCGCCAACACTGAATTCGTTGAAGCCTTACCAACGGCGTTTATGAAGCCATTCAGCGGCGGAGCAGCCCGGGGAATGATGCTTGAAGCGTTTGAAACACACGGTGTAGATTCTTTTGTTGGAAAAATGGCAGCCACTTTTCAAGGCTCCACGGAAACGACCTTTTATGTGCTGGCGGTTTATTTCGGATCCGTTGGTATTAAAAAAACCAGGTATGCTGTAGGGGCAGGACTTCTTGCCGATCTCGCGGGTATTCTCGCGGCAATATTCATTTCTTATCTTTTTTATAAATAACCCTTATTAGCTTGTTAAGACAATGAAAATAAAAGTGGATAAGGAAAAGTTAAGTAATTTAAAACCGGAAGACACCATTCCACTCGTTGTTAAACTGAGTAGAATAATTTTCGGATCAAAAAAACCGGACAGTTTTACCAGGATCGTTTTTTCCGTTGTTTTATTTTCGTGGTTCCTCCTAATGATGTGGAATATGATCAGTTATTTTGTACTCTTGTCATCAGAGATCATAAAAAAAAACAAAGTATTTTCTATAAATGAAATCATTCGAAGAAACGGCCGCGATCTCGGTTTCAACGGGCAGGATTTTCTGGAAGCAATCACGCAGTTTTATTTTATAAATCTGTTTGTCTGGGGAGTTATTTTCATCGGCGTCATTCTACTCTATAGAAAAAAGACGCTATACCCTTTCTTTTTGCTCGGTGGTCTGGCAGTCCATTTCATACTTATGTTTTTCATGCTGGGTTTTCAATATTTTATTGAGGATGTTTCAACCTTCGATAAGATATTGTATGCCGTGATTGTAGGTTTTGTCTTAATCCATTCTTTCCTGCTCAACCGAGAAAGTAGAGATAAAAATAAGGATTTCATGAGTAGTCCTGAAAACAGTGATTCCGAAGAATTACTCTAAACCCGAATAATATTTCAGACCACTTTCTCCGAATTCGGAAGGATGTAAAATTTTACATAAATCCTCCAGAATTAAGTGTGGTTCAACCGCCGATCTCTCCCAAAAACAGTTCACGCGGTGGTAATAGCTGTACATATTCCCTTGCCTGAAGGATCTCATCAGCTTAAATTTGTCACTCAATAAAAGCACTTCGGATTTCGACTGCGCAGACACATTCAGCCACCACTCGGTGTTTTCATTCTCTGTTATTACCCTTTCCATGGAAAGAGAAATACTTCCTACCCCATCGGTATTCTTATATACATAATTACAGTTTGCATCGGATAAGAGTCTTGCCATATAACTGTTTCCGGCAGGTGCATTAAAAATATCTCCGTAAACGGTTCCTACCAGCACGTCAGGGCGATCCTGAACATTACTTGCTTTGGATTTCAAAAGCAAATAACTTTCCTTAATCCTCTCAAAAGCTTCAAATGCTACTTCCTCCTTGTTGAAAAGAAGACCGAAAACTTTAAGCCACTCAGCCCTTCCGAGCGGATGAGTTTCCTTCCAGTCATAATTCGTGAAAGTTTGAAGCCCCACCATCTCCATCTTATTCAGAATGGGTGCCTTGGTATCAAAACCCGAATATATTATAAGATCAGGCTTTACTGCAATGTAACCCTCAACGTCGGACATCCCAATATCACCAACCGAATGAACCTTTTTCTCTTCTACCCTCTTCTTCAGAAATTCTGAACACAGGTACTGTTCTCCGGAAATCCCCACTATCCTATCTAGCAGGTTAAGCTTCTCCATCATTCCCAAATGGGTGGATGATAAGGCGATCACTTTGTTTAATTCTTTTTCAATGAATTCTTTACCCGGCTTTCTCTTTCCAATGGCATAGGAGAATGCAACACTCCCCTCCTGAGGATCTATGACCTCTATTTCAAAATGGTCAGAAAACTTAATGATTCTGAACGCCTCAGCATATTCATTTTTTAACGTATCACCTTTCTCCCCCACTACAGTATCCTCCTTAACCGACGGACCTGAATCTGTCGAACATGAAAGCAAGGAAGCAAGAATCAAAAAGAAAATTATACCCGTAAAAGTCTTCATTGTTCTGAATTAATGGTTCTGCAAAAATGATCAAAATAAAATCAATTACGCATAATAAGAAAAATTTGCCTTACCTTTGAACCACGTTTTTAGGTAGTCGCTACTTCATGTAAAGACTTTAAAAAGGAATCTTGTGTAATTCAAGAACTGTATCTGCAGCTGTAAGCTCCAACAGTTTTTCTCGAAATACCACTGTCAGTTCCGGGCTGACGGGAAGGTGAGAAAGATAGGGAGCAAGTCAGAAGACTTGCCAGAAACGCGTTAAAGGAAGACTTCAGATTAAAGTCAGACTTATCATTTATTGATATTTCTTTTCGATAGGGATTATACATTCCTTCTGTTGTCTTCATTTTTTTATTTATTGTTTAACTCATTTAAAACTAAAAAAATGAAGAAGTTCTATTATGCCGCGAGTTTAATTCTCGCATTCACTACCCTAAGAGCACAATATACCCTGTGTGATTTCGAAGATCTCCTGCTACCAACCGTAGATACTTTCTACACCGGCGAAGATAATGCTGGTCAGTTCATGTCTAAAGGTGCGGTATTTGAAAACACGTATGAAGATTTCGGTAGTTATTACACCTGGGGCGGTTTTGCCTATTCAAATAAGACAGATAACAGCACTCCCGGCTACGGCAATCAATACAGTGCTTTTGCAGGTATTGGTGCAAACGGATCGAGTCAGTACGCTGTGTATCATGCCGGCGATACTTTAGCGCTTCCCGCTGTATGCGCTTTCCGTAATGTTTCTATCGTAAACACTACTTATGCTGCTGTTTCCATGAGAGACGGTGATTCGTTTGGTAAACAATTCGGCAGCCCATACGACGCCAATGGAAATCTGGACGGAACGGATGGAAAAGATTATTTCTATATAACTGTTTACGGATGGGACATCAACGACAATCTGGTGGACTCGGTTGAAATCTATCTCGCCGATTATCGGTCGAATGATCCAAATGATCATTACATCCTGGATGAATGGACGGATTTCAGTTTAGCAGCACTGAATGGATCTGTTTATCTAACTTTTAGTTTCACATCGTCAGACGTTGGAACATGGGGAATTAATACTCCTCTTTATTTCGCCATGGATAATTTTGAATACAAGGAGTCCGGTGCTAATCTGAGTACTTATGAAAAATCTGTCAAAATATATCCGAATCCCGCCGATCAGTTAATAAATATTACCGGAATCCACGGAGAAATAACACTGATCGATGCTAAGGGTCAGGTGGTTGAAGCCATCACATCCTCGGGCATGAACACAATGGACGTAAGCACCCTGGATGCCGGTGTATACTTTCTCAAAGCGTATACCTCCGAGGGAATGATCTCCAGAAAAATAGTGATCCAATAAAATGATCCTCAAACATCTCCCTCCTTTCATTGAGAAAAAAATCTTTATTTCTGCGCCGGAAGAAATATTGAAGAGGGAGGTGTTTGTTTCGCTTTTACTAATAATCCTCTCCTTTCAATCCCTTTCTCAGGAGAAAGAAAAGAACTTTAATACCGTTGAGATTGAAGAAAACCTTCCTGGATCAGTAAGCGAAACCACCATCGAAAAACAGGATATCGAAAAAATAGCTCCTTATGATCTGGGACATTTGTTGCAAAGGCTTTCGGGCGTAACAATCCGATCCTATGGTGGTCTCGGAGGAATGAAAACCCTTTCCATGAGAGGGTTGGGCGGACAACATACCAACCTTATAATAAACGGTTATTCACAACTGAATCCGCAATCAGGACAAAATGATTTTGGACTCATTCAGGTTGAAAACATAGAGCAAGTGAAGGTTTCAGTAGGTCTCACCGAAGAAAGGATGTTACCGGCCTCCGGTCTAATCAGTGGAAATGTAGTATCACTGACAACCTTTGAACAGGAATTTTCTCCTAAAAAGATAAGTTTAAGATCCTCTTCTGTTCTGGGGAGTTTCGGACAGAAAGAGTCATACTTTGGAATAAAAAAAGGTGGTAAGTCAAATTTCATATCAGCCACAGGAAAATATCGTGCGGTAGAAGGAGATTATCCCTTCAGAATAAAATCCGGATCCGAAGAGATTCAGGACGTTCGCAAAAACAATGAGTTTTCCGAATACTTCGTTAATTTGGGAGGAGGTATCAAATGGGGCGGTGATTCCTTGTCACGACTTCGTCACCTCATTAAAATTTACGGACATCTTGATGGTGCAGATAAACAATTGCCGGGAGCAGTAATCTTATATACTTCAGGAGCCGATGAAAACCTGGAGACGCAGAATTTTCAATCCGGAGCAAATTACTCATTAATCGGTGGTTCTTTTCGCCTGAGAGTTTTCTCCTCAGTAGCGAAAAATTACCTGAGGTATTTTGATCCGACATATAACAATGCGGCAGGTCTGATCGACAACAGGTATGAAACGCTGAATTCTTCATCAGGGGTAAATAGTGTTTTCGAAAGAAAAAAACTCACTCTTCTCGCAGCCTCGGAACTAAGCTACAATAGTCTGAACAGCAATCGTGGAGATCTCGGAATTCCGCGAAGGTTGAGTTCAGCGAGTATAATAAAACTGAAATGGAAAACAGAATATTTACATTTAACCGGTGCTCTAGCCAACCAGTTACTTTCCGATCAAAACAGGTCTTTGGATCATTCCAATACCTTCAATAGATTCAGTCCTCAAGTTGAATTTGTAACAAGCGATCGATTTTCAGAGAAATTCAAGCTGAATCTTTGGTATAAAGAATCCATGCGCCCTCCCAGTTTTAATGAATTATTTTACAGCCAGATAGGAAATAAATACCTTGAACCGGAGGAAAACCGCCAATCCAACCTGGGAATTTCTTACCTGAAGAAATGGCGAAAATCAGAACTGAATATCAAAGTCAACGGATATTACAACCTTGTAGATAATAAAATTCTGGCATTGCCTACGAAAAACCTCTTTATTTGGTCGGTCTCAAATGTTGGTAAAGTGGAAATTTACGGAACAGACCTGGAAATTCTTTTAAGCCGGGAAATTTCCAAAAATTCAACCATAGAATTCAACGGGAATTTCACCTTTCAGCGGGTTTTGGATATCTCGGATAGAAACGCTCCAACTTTCAGGCATCAGATTGCATATACTCCATCGGCAACTGCACAGGGCTTATTGAGTTTTTATCTGCATAATTTCGCCTGGCATACATCAGCATTCTATACGGGAGAAAGATACAGTTTAAATCAAAATATTCCCGCAAATTCGCTTGAACGGTTCGTTCTCTTTGACAGTTCGCTGGAAGTACGTTTTTCTTTTGCCGAAAATCAGGTTCTAAAGGTTCAGGGTGGAGTTAAGAATATTTTTGACAGTTCTTACAGCTTCATAAAGTATTTCGTAATGCCGGGTAGAAATTATTTTTTAAAAGTAAGTTATGCAATCAATTAAAGTCATTTTTGTTTTGATCATTGTTATCCTGACAGGATGTAAAAAAGAGGAAAATAATGATCCATCAACCCCCGAATCCTTCAGTAACGGAATTCTGGTTCTGAACGAGGGACTTTTTCAGCAAAATAACTCAACGCTTTCCTGGATTGATCTTTCAAAGAATGAGGTTATTCATGATATCTTCCTCGCAAAGAATAATCGACTCTTAGGGGATACGGGCAATGACCTTAAAAAATACGGCTCAAAAATCTATGTGGTTGTAAATGCTTCGAGCACCATAGAAGTGCTGGATTCAAAAACACTCACAAGTATTAAACAGATCTCACTTTCATTAAATGGCCAGGCTCAGGAACCCAGAAAAATAACTTTTTGGAAAAACAAAGCATTTGTCAGTAGTTTTGACGGCTTTGTAAATATCATTGACACAGCATCTCTGAATGTAATTAATCGTATTCAGGTAGGACAAAATCCTGAAGGGATTAGCGTTGCCGGCGATCAATTATTCGTTGCGAATTCCGGTGGACTTAATTTCCCCAATGTGGATTCTACCGTTTTCAAAATTGATTTAATCAATGAGGTAATCGTTGACACTTTCACGGTTGGAAAAAACCCTGGAGATGTCTATGCCCGCACTGATGGTTCGGTATATGTCGTGAAAAGAGGAGATTATGCGGGTGACCCATCAGAACTTGTGAGAATAGATTCCAATACAGGACAGGTTACCAGTCTCGGTTTTCCTGTATCATCCCTGAGTGTGAAGAACGATATCCTCGTAATTGCCTACTACGATTACAATTCGGGCAACTCGAATGTTTCAAATTATGATATGACTTCCCAGCAAATGATTAGTTCAAGTACCATCAACAGTAATCAGGTAAGCACCTTGTACGGAGCCTATTTACTCCCGGACAACAGAACCGTTGCTCTGGATGCGATGAACTTCACCAATACCGGTTATCTCCGAATTTTCGGAACCAACGGTATGATTGAAAGTAGTTTTGAAGTAGGACTTAACCCTAACAATATTATTGTATATGAGTAAATATTTCATCGTATTTTTCTTGGTAACTGCCTCCTTTCTGAGAGGTCAAAGTTATGCCCCTCCAGCCGGACAACCGGGTTCTACGGCCATTCACCAGGATGATCCCTCAATCGTTGCATGGGCAACCGATGCACTAATTACGAGAGGTTATTTAAATATTGAGGATACCTCATTTTTAGTAAATGGTTCGAACAAGGTCTCTCAGGGTGTTCCTGTGAACGCCGTAGGTCCGGCAACCTCAGGCGGCAGCACTGTGTCCTTGGGTGACTCGGGAATTGCTGTTCTAACATTTCAGTTTCCAATAACGAACGGTCAGGGATTTGATTTCGCGGTTTTTGAAAACAGTTTTAGTGATGATTATTTAGAATTTGCGCACGTTGAAGTAAGCACAGACGGCATCAATTATGTACGTTTCCCCTCTCATTCAGAAGTACAAACGAATCTTCAGATACATGGATTTGGTTTAACGGATACGCGCCGAATTCATAACCTAGCGGGCAAATACAAAGGGGGTTATGGTACACCTTTTGATCTTGAGGAATTAAAAGACAGCGCGGGCATCAATGTGGACAGTATAAATTACGTCAGGCTTATAGACGTCGTCGGCAGTTTAGGAAGTTCAGGTACCTTTGATAGTTTTGGGAATAAGATCAATGAACCTTTTTCTACTCCTTACGAAACGGGAGGGTTTGATCTGGATGCAGTCGGAGTTTTAAACCGGTTACTGAATATAACGAATCAACCTATAAACGAAATTGAAGTAAATGTATTCCCTAATCCCTCTTCAGAAAGCGTCAATATTGAGTGGCCCGGAAATGTTTCGGGACAATTAACAATCATCGGAAATTTGGGTGAAATTATTTTAATCAAAGAGGTTTTGACTGCCGAAGAACAATTTAGGCTTGAAGGACTCAAGCCGGGAATCTATTTTGTAAGGCTTGAATCAGTTAATTTCAGAACGATTAAGCGCTTTGTTGTGCAATAAAAAACCCTTCTGGGAAATCTTTTCGAGAATAGTGAAATTTGAAAAATTTGACGTAAATTTCACTCATGAAATCTATTTTTTACATTCTCGTAAATTGTTCCATATTCCTGAGTATAGGTCAGGGGTTCACGGAAAATAAGGGCCAGGTACTGCTGCCTTCCGGTGAACCTAATGAAGAAGTATTATTTCTTGGTAACTCCAACAATATTTCAGTAAGCCTCCGTAAAAACGGATTTTCTTATGAAATCAAACAGTTGGAAGAAAGACCTCAAGAGATACAAAGGAAGATTCGTAACACCCAAGAAAATTCAAAATTTACGTACCACGTTGAGCGCATTGATTTCCTTTTCCCAAAACAACCGGAAGAAATTTCCAAACTTTCTCCGAGCAAGGATTACGCTAATTTTTACGGCAGAGAAAAACCGGTATTAAAAGTCAGAAGTTATGAATCGGTAATTTATCATGAAATAGCGAATGGCATTGACATTGAATTCCTATTCAGGCAAAATAAGTTTAAATACAACGTTATCGTACATCCCGGTGCAAGTCTTGATGATTTTTTTCTTCTGATAGATTCTGATCAGATGCCTTCTTTGAAAAACGGAGATCTTTTGATCAAAACTGAGTTTGGTGAAATTAAGGAACAAATACCCCTAAGCTATTACACTGAAAATAATCAAACAGCCAAGGCAGCATTTATGCTGACGGACAGAATCTTAAAATTCAGGATTGAAAATCGAATATCCGATCAAACCCTCGTGATCGATCCGGTACCCGATCTGATCTGGAACACTTATTTCGGGGGAGATCAGTACGACATTACCACAGATATAACTCTCGACAACGGTGATTCTATTTTCCAAACGGGCATAACTATGAGCGGATCCAATATAGCTACATCCGGTGCTCATCAAACGAGTTATCAGGGAGACCTGGATGCATATGTTTCCAAATTTGATCCTTACGGAAATCTTATCTGGTCAACCTATTATGCCGGTCCTCAAACGGAAAGAGCCTATAATATAGTAACCGATCAGAACAATAACTGCTACCTGGGAGGATCAACATTTAGTCAGCAGGATATTGCAACGGCAGGTGCACATCAGACATACGTCGACGGTGGTGATGATATGTTTCTTGTAAAATTCAGTCCGTCAGGAACTAGAGAGTGGGCTACCTACCACGGCGGCAATGCTCATGATTTCATCACTGATATGATATGCAGAAATGACACGCTGTTTATGACCGGGCATACCACAAGTACCAATAATATTGCGAGCCCGAACGCTTTCTTACAGGTAAACAACGCTAATGAGGCAGGACACATTACTTTATTTTCAACTTCAGGAAGTTTTTTGTGGGGTACTTTTCTTGGTGAAAATGGCAACAATTCAGGAGAAGGGATTGCGGTAAATAACAATATTATCTGCGTAACCGGAAGAACAACATCCACAACGGGAATTTCGACATCAGGGGTGCACCAGGAAACAATTGGAGGTTTTGCGGATGCTTTTCTCATGAGTTTTTCAAAGGCTGGAACCATCAACTGGGGAACGTACTTTGGAGGAACATACACAGATGTAGGAAAACAAGTCGTAATGGACGAGAATAACAAAATTTATATGTGTGGAAATACGGCAAGTTTAAATCAAATTGCTACACCGGGAGCACATCAGGAAAATAGACTGACTTCTGAACAGGTATTCGTTGCATGCTTTTCCCCGCAGGGTCTAAGAGAATGGGGAACTTATACAGGAGGTACAGATAGTGACTATCTATCTCAAATGCTATATTATGAAGGGAAAATAATGGTTGGTGGTCAGACTTTAAGCGGTACGGAAATAACGACAACCGGTGTTTTCCAGGAAAGCATCATCGGCGGTTATGATGCTTTTATTCAGCAGTTTGATACATCCGGAACCTTCGAATGGGGAACTTACTTTGGTTCAACGGCTAATGAAGAACTTTCAGGTCTTCGGCTGAATTCGTTGAATCAGATTATTCTGAGCGGTTTTACCAGTGCCAACGATCCTAATTTTGCGAGCGTCGGTAGTTATCAAACGAGTTTTGCAGGAGGAGCCTACGACGGATATCTCGCATATCTCTGTTTACCTGTTAAATCGACAATCTCTTACAACAACGGACAACTAACCGCCTCTTCTGCTATTGATTACGACTGGCACTATGAAGGCAGCCCACTGAATCTTTATGATCAGACCATTTCTTCACAAGGAGACGGCAATTATTACGTTGTCACAAGCAATCAGGGAAGGTGTAAGGATACTTCTGAAATTTTCTCGCTCTCAACAATTGGTCTGAATAATAATATCTCCGAACAGAATATAAAGATTTACCCAAATCCATTCTCAGAAAAAATCATCATTGAAAATAAAGGAAATTATACCTTGGAAATTTCTGACCTTCATGGAAAAATCATCCAATCATATTTCCGAAATGAAACGTCTGAATTAAACCTAAGGTATTTGGCTAAAGGTACATATCTGGTAATCCTTAAAAGTAGTGACTATTATATTTCAAAAAAAATCATCAAAAACTAAAAAATTAAAGCAACCATACATCATTCTGAACGTTTGATAATCAAATAATTTGGAAAACGTAAACCAATAAACTGAATTATGAAAAATCTACTACACTATTTGATAATTTCTGTTATTTTTTTAACAGTAAATTTTGACCTTAAGGCATGTCACGCATTAGCAGTGACGAATTACAACCTTAACGTAACTGGAACAGGTGTACAGGTCAACGCCTCATCTACTTCTCCGACATGTGGATGCGGTGATTTCTGGTTGGATGTCGAAATTCGTTGTATGGGTGAACCATTCGATGCGGGTCCCTTCGATCCTACCCAGTACCTCTCATTAGCCACTTATCCCTATTTTCAGTCAGCAACAATGTTAAAACCTAACTGTGTAGTTCAAGCTTATCCAACGGTTACCATCCCTTTTACAAATTTATGTCCGGGAATCCAATATCAGGTTCGTGTACGTGAAAATAACAATGGAAACGGTGGCCCATGGTCCAATGCGCTTACATTTACTGCTCCAGGAACAATTACACCATTAACAGGACAAGTAACCGCAAGCAATGTCAATCTTTGTGTAGGTGATTGTACAACACTAACTGCGAGTGTAACCGGTGGTTGTGGCTTGGCTCCGTTATACTCTTGGAACACAGGCGCTACAACTCCGAGCATAAACGTATGTCCTACAGTTACTACGACCTATACCGTTACTATCACTGAGCAATGTAGTAACCTTAGTGTACAGGAATCAATTACTGTTTATGTAGTACCTACACCAATAGCAGGAACTGCAGCAGCAAATCCTACCTCTGTCTGTGCCGGTCAGACCACCAACTTAACACTGACGGGTTATGATGGAAATATTCAGTGGCAAAGCGCACCAAATTCAGGTGGACCCTGGACAAATGTTGCAGGTTTAATAACTGATAACGAAACAAGTCCCCCTATAAATAATGCTATTTGTTTTAGAGCAGTAGTTTCAGGTTGTGGTCCGGCGGCAATATCCAATGTCGTCTGTGTAACCGTTGCTCCCCCTCCGGTTCTAACGGTTTCGAATTCTACAATATGTAACGGCCAAACCACTTCACTTACAAGTACTGTGGATCTTACCGGCGGAACATATTCATGGAATCCTTCCGGTCAGACAGGGGCCAATTTAACCAATGTTTCTCCGAATACTACAACAACTTATGATCTGACTTATTCGTTAAACGGATGTACAGTTACCGCTTCCGGTACAGTTACAGTAAACCCTCAGCCAACAACACTTGCTTTGGTTGGCTCAACTATTTGTGAGGGTGCCAGCGCAACAATAACAGCAACTCCTGATGTCGCCGGAGGAACATATCAGTGGACCCCTAATGTGAGTAACACGAACACCGCTACGGTAACCCCTCCTGTTGGAACAAACACCTATACGATCGACTATGATGTCAATGGTTGTACGTATTCCGAATCAGTGGATATCATTGTGAATCCCGGTCCAACTGTTGACGTAGTTCAACAAGAGATTTGTAACGGGGAAACAGCTACATTGACAGCAACACCGGATATTCCGGGCGGTACATTTAGCTGGAATCCCGGAGGACAAACTACGGCAACCATCAATGTAACACCTGCTAACACAACCAATTACACAGTTACATATACACTTAACGGTTGTATCGCTACAGACAATGCAGATGTAATTGTAAATCCTATGCCTGTAGCATCTTTCACAACAGGAAATGTTTGTGAAGATCAACTCACCCCTTTAAATTCGACTTCCAACGTACCTGCACCTGGAATTATTCAAACAACTGAATGGGACATAGGGAATGATGGAAGTGTAGAATACTTAGCAGTTAGCGGGAATCACGACTTCGGAGGATACGGTACTTATGATATAAATATGACCGTAACTACAGCTGCCGGCTGTACTGACAACATTACACAGACAGTACAGGTTTATCCTCTACCCATTGTTGATTTTACTGCTACACCACTTTGTTTGGGAAGTCCAACAGATTTTACGGACCAAACCGTAGTTCCTAACGGAGGAACAATAAATAACTGGAACTGGAATTTTGACGATGGAAATACAGCAAATACACAGAACCCTCAGCATACCTATGCAAACCCTGGGATTTACAATGTGGATTTAGAGATAACTACCGCATATGGTTGCGTGGCAAACCTTACACAACCCATAGAAATTTATGGTCTTCCGGTGGCAGACTTCATTTTTACGAATGACTGTTTTTACAACGCTATAGACTTTACAAATACCTCAACTGGCAATGCATCCATCTTTGAATGGGATTTTGATGATGGCTCCGGTTTGAATAATCTAGAAAATCCATCACATAATTTCAGTGTTGCAGGTAATTACAACGTTACTCTAACCGTTTCAACCTCCGATGGATGTACTGATAATGTTACACAAACAGTTACAGCATATGCTCAGCCAGATGCTTCTTTCACGGTGGCTCCGGTATGTTATGAAAATAACTCTCAGTACCAGGATCAATCAACTATTATTCCTGTAAACGGTGATATAATAACAGGATGGAACTGGAGTTTTGGTGATGGAAATACTTCTAACAACCAAAATCCAACACATCAATACGCCAGTGAAAACGTTTATTCGGTTAATTTGACGGTTACCACGAATTACGGCTGTACGGATAGTTATACGGATGACGCAATAGTTTGGCCTCTACCAGAAGTAGATTTTTCCCCTACCTCTGTTTGTCTTGAAGCTAATACCCAATTTCAGGATCAGTCTTCAGTTTCAAACCAATATACTCCGAACAACAATGTAAACTGGTTGTGGGATTTCGGTGACGGTGGATCATCTAACCAGCAAAATCCATCATACGCTTATCAAAACGATGGAGTCTTTAATGCCACACTAACTGTTACAAGTAATAACGGTTGTGTGAATCAGGCTACTCTTCCTGTAACCGTTCATCCTAAACCCGCTGCAAGCTTCACGGGAATTAATTTGACCGGATGTTCTCCTGTATGCTTTGATATTACATCAACTTCCGTAGTAGGCGGCTCTTCGAATATTGTAGACTATCAGTGGAACTTAAGTAATGGTTACAGTTACAATTCATCTACACCTGATTTTGAGAATTGTTTTGATAATAACTCTGGAAACGACGTCTTTATAGGTGTAGAATTAATAGTGACAACTGAAAAAGGATGTCAAGACACGCATTTCGAAGCCAGTTACATAGAAGTTTACCACAATCCTATCGCTAATTTCCATTATGAACCCGGACAGGTAGATATCATGGATCCTTCTGTAGATTTGATCAACACATCACAATATGCGAATAATTATGATTGGTACATTTCAGGATGGGGAAGCAGCACAGATTTTGCTCCTGTACTGGAATTTAACCCTGTTCCCGAATCGTATGATGTGGAACTGATTGTGAGTACCAATATGGGTTGTACTGACACAGCATACAGCGTGATAAATGTTTTGGACAGATTGATTTTCTATGTTCCAAACACTTTCACACCGGATTTTGATGACTTTAATCAAACTTTTAAACCTATATTTACGTCCGGTTTCGACCCTATGAATTACAATCTGACTATATACAATCGTTGGGGTGAGGTTATCTTCGAGTCCAATGATTCTGAAGTAGGATGGGATGGCACCTACGGCGCTGAAAGCACTGAAATAGTAAAAGATGGAACCTATCTATGGCGTATAGAATTTAAAGAAACAGATAAAGACAAAAGAATTATAGAAACAGGGCATGTTAACGTTCTCAGATAAGAGCGACGCCTTCAAAAAATAGATAAATGAGATTTCCTAAAGTAAGTATTCTATTATTATCGGTATTTATAATTACCGCCTACTCGAATAAAGTAAAAGCTTGCCATGCTCTTGCGGTTACAAACTTCACTTTAACCCAAGTTGCCGGAGGGGTGGAGGTTGATGCCAACTCTCAGTCCCCAACCTGTGGTTGTAATGAATATTGGATGGATGTTGAGATCAGATGTGTAAACAATGTTTTCGACGGAGCACCTTTCGATCCAACACAATATTTAGGTTTAAATACCTATCCGTATTTTCAGTCAGCTCAAATGCTGAAACCCAGCTGTGTAGTGAAGGCTTATCCTACTGTAACAATTCCTTATTCAAGTCTTTGTCCCGGCGTACAGTACAAGGTTAGGGTTAGGGAAAACAACAACGGTAATGCTGGTCCCTGGAGTACTGCACTCACTTTTACTGCACCGGGCACCATTGACCCACTCATCATTGATATTACAGCAACCCAAACTGCTGTTTGTCCTGGAAACTGTACTACATTAACAGCAAACGTTACAGGAGGGTGT
>JAWVYS010000028.1:0-38559 GCA_033722555.1 Brumimicrobium sp. | reverse complement strand
TTTGTGTTTGAAGTCGAGCGACATTACATTTTCTTTATCGGTAATAAGTCCTATCATACCAATTGTAGGAGATGGGAATACAGGCTCTTCTTTTCCTTCGCTTACCGTTTGATTATAAAACGAAACGTTTCCTCCGGTAACCGGAGTATTAAATTTCAAGCAAGCTTTAGACATTCCTTTGATAGCACCCACAAACTGCCAGTATGATTCGGGGTTGTAAGGATTGCCAAAATTTAAACAATTGGTTATTGCGCTTGGGATACCTCCGGAGCACACAATGTTTCGTGCGGCTTCGGCTACAGCCATTGCAGCTCCCTGTTCCGGATCGGCGTGTACGTAACGTGAGTTACAATCTACGGTCATTGCCAGGGCTTTATCTGATCCTTTTATATTCACAACCCCGGCATCTGAAGGTCGGTTAGTGGTCATCGTTCGTGTGCCCACCATAGAATCGTACTGTTCGTACACCCATTTCTTGGATGCAATATTCGGATGTTTTAATAAAAAGATAGCTACCTCTTTCAGGTCTTCAGGTTGTTTGACATCTTTTATGTTAAACTTTTTATATTCCTGATAATAAGCAGGTTCTTTGAATTCTCTTTTGTACTGAGGAGCACCTCCGCCGAGAACGAGTGATTCAGCCGGTACATCTCCGACAAGCGTGTCTCCTACAAAATACCGAACGCGATCACTGTCAGTCACCACTCCGATTTCTTCTGCATGAAGATCCCATTTATCAAAAATATCTTTAACTACTTTTTCTTTTCCTTTCTTTACTACCACAAGCATTCTTTCTTGTGATTCGGAAAGTAATATTTCGAAAGGCAGCATATTTTCCTGGCGTGTTGGAACTTTGTCGAGCCAGATGTCCATCCCGACTCCACCGGCCGCAGACATTTCACAGGAGGAGCAGGTGATACCTGCAGCACCCATGTCCTGCATGCCTACGACAGCATCTGTATTCGCCAGTTCCATGGTGGCTTCCAGAAGCAGTTTTTCCTGAAAAGGATCGCCTACCTGCACTGCCGGGAGATCATCTGCCGACTCATCAGTAATATCTTTTGATGCGAAGGCCGCCCCGGCAATTCCGTCTTTACCGGTTGCTGATCCAACTATATAAACAGGGTTCCCCGGTCCGGATGCTGTTGCCGAGATCACTTTTTTTGTATCGATTATACCCGCCGAAAATGCATTCACCAAGGGGTTGGTGTTATATGAATCATCGAAAAAGACTTCGCCACCTACAATGGGTATTCCGAAAGAATTACCATAGTCACCTATTCCTTTTACAACACCTTTCACGAGCCATTTGGTACGATCTCTTTCAATATTTCCGAACCTGAGTGAGTTCAACTGAGCAATTGGTCTTGCTCCCATGGTAAAAATATCACGGTTAATTCCTCCTACCCCGGTTGCTGCACCCTGATAAGGTTCAATTGCGCTGGGGTGATTATGAGATTCAATTTTGAATACACATCCGAGACCGTCTCCGAGATCAACCAGTCCGGCATTTTCTTCACCTGCCTTTACAAGCATGTGAGGTCCGTCCTTGGGAAGCGTTTTTAACCAGAGGATAGAATTTTTGTAAGAACAGTGTTCCGACCACATAACTCCATAAACACTCGTTTCGGTGAAATTAGGAGTTCTTCCAAGTATTTCCTTGATCATTTCGAACTCCTCTTCTCTTAAACCGAGTTCCTTAGCTTGTTCCAGCGTAGCTTCCTGATGAATTGTACTTTCCATAATCACATTTGTAGGACAAAAATAATGATTTTAACTGTGGTGAAGGTGCGCTTTTATGACATGTTTTTAACAATGGAATTATTTATTCCCCCAATTTTTTAAAGAATCATATGGTCAGTTTTTTTATCAAACGGATATTTTCAAAATGCGTTCAAAGTCAATTATTCCTGTTGTGTCGCAAGAGAGTTTTAATCATTTTTTCTGAAATCGAGTTGATTTATTTTTATTAATCAAAAATTAGTCGTAACTTTTAGGTCCAATTCTAAAATTTTAGGCTATGCAAGAAATACTACAACAAACCCCGCAACTCATAGAAAAAGAAATTATACCCACCCTACTTTTTAAAAAGCCTGTTGTTTTAGAACAGCAAGAAGGACTCATGGAAAGATTGCTCGAAGCGACCAAACTGGGTAATATCCATCGCGGTAAGGTGGCCATCATTTTTCAGGATGATGAAGGTCTGAAACGGGTTGAAACAACCGTTTGGGCGACTGGTTTAAAATATATTTGTCTGAAAGGTGGTGTTTGGTTGCCAATCGCAAGAATCAAAGAAGTTCAGTTTGTATAGAAGCATTTAAGGAATATTTATATACTGTTGAAGAGGCTGAAAAATTCGGCCTCTTTTTTTATTCAGTTTGATCGCGGATTAATAGTTTTGGTTATCTGCTGATTTTTGGTCCACCAATTTTAATCATCTCCGTTTTAAGCTGCTCCAGTTCTTGTTGTATGATCAGAAGATCCAGTTCAGTTTGTTCTATCATTTTTTGAGCGTATAATAAACTCTTTTCATGCGTAACAGTGGGACCATAAGTGGAATAGCTTGTCCCCGTGCTTGCGGCACTCAAATAATCCCATACAGTCGGATATTCGTTTTTTTCTCCAACCTCTTCTCTAACAGGACTGCCTGAAAAACCTTTTTTGATCTCAAAGAGTTTCTTTTGAGCTTTGTTCATTTTACTTTCAATCAGTGTGTCCAGCACATTCGCCCGTTCGTAGGATTCTTTCAAGGCCGCCAGTTGATCACCGGTTTTCGTAATTTCTTTAAATACAGCAGAGGCATGTGAGCTTGTTTGTTCAACCTCCTTCCAGAAGGAAGCTACCACAGTATTCGCTGCACCTTCAGGATATCCTTCTTTCAAAGGAAGAATTTCGAACCGTACTTTTTCGCCAATAGCATTAAAACTTCCCTCAATCTGTTTATAAAGCTGAGCCTCATAGATGCCCGGAGCAACCATTGACCCTTCTGATTTTTCCTTGATTTTATTCGGGTCAATTACATCGGTGGATTCAGTAGAAAGATCCCACGCTACTCGGGACGTGCCTGATGCATTCGTAGCGGCAATCTTTTTGATGATTTTGTCATTGTCGAAAATGAAAAGCCAGACTTGTGGTGAAGCTTCCAATTTTTCCTTCTCCAGTTCCTCCCAATCGGGCACCTTGACCTGTTGGTTTTCTTTGATCATCTTTGCTTCTTTCTCCTTTCTTACGCCTTCTTTGGATAGATATTTTTCTTTCAGGTAATAGGTGAATTCCACGCCAAATGGCGGATTATCCGCTACGAAAAAATCATCTCCCTGTGAAGCTTTTTTTCCTCCTCCCAATGGTCTTCTCTGAATGTACCAGTAACCGTCTCTTGGTTTAAAGAGGACAGCTTCTTTATTTTGCTCCGTTTGAGCCATTACACGGAGCGGTGAATAATCATCCAGGATATAAATTCCTCTTCCGAATGTTCCGGCTACCAGATCATTCTCTCTTTTTTGAATAGCCAGGTCCCGAACTGAAATATTCGGCAGTCCGTTTTTCAGTTGGGTCCATTTCATTCCTCCGTCGTTTGAAAAGTATACACCGAACTCCGTGCCCAGGAAGAGTAATTCAGGTTTTACATGATCCTGAACTACTCTCCATAATAAAGTTCTCCCCGGGAGATTATTTACGAGACTTTTCCAGGTTTTTCCCTTGTCGGTACTCTTATAAATGTACGGATTGAAATCGCCGAATTTGTGATTGTCAAAAACTGCATAGACCGTGTTTTCATCGTAAAGATCCGCCTTAAGGTCATTTACGAAAGCAGTTTTCGGAAGACCGGGAATCTTGTCAAAGGTTATTTTTGTCCAAGAAGAACCTCCGTTTTCGGTAACCTGGATGATACCATCGTCTGTTCCTGCATAAATCAAACCTTCTTTTACAGGGGATTCCGAAAGTGAGGTGATGGTACTGTAGTTCGACATGGCATAAAGATCCCAGGGATTGTCCCAAGCTTGTTGCTTCTCAAAAAATGGTGTGCTGATCCGTTCAATGTTCTTAGTGAGATCACCGGATACTGCTGTCCATGAATCGCCCCGGTCTTCGGATTTCCAGACGCGCTGGGAAGCAAAATACAAACGTGTCGGTTTATGCGGACTTACTATAACCGGAGAATCCCAATTGAATCGCTCTGTTTTTTCACCCAGTTCAGGCTGAGGTTGAATGTAAACGATCTCGCCGGTAGTTCTATCATGGCGAACCAGATTTCCTTGTTGCCACTGGGCATATACGATATTCGGATTGCCGGGTTCTGTTGCAGGTTGATGGCCGTCACCAAATAGAACCACAAACCAATCTGAATTTCTTATCCCATGAATATTATCGGTTCTGGATGGTCCTCCCTGTGAATTATTGTCCTGAGTACCACCGTAAACATTATAAAAGGGTTTTTCATCATCCACAGCAATCTTATAGAATTGTGTCACGGGTAAATTATCGATGAAATTCCAGGTCTTCGTGTTATCAAAAGACTGATACAAACCGCCGTCACATCCTACAAGCACATAATGAGGATCATTCATTTTGAAAGCTACAGCGTGATTATCAACATGCTTGTTTTCTTCGTTCATCCGTTTAAATGTCTTTCCACCGTCTTCGGAAATCTGCATATAATTATCTGCGAAAAATATTTTGTCAAACTGATAAGGCGATGCGTAAAGCTCCTGGTAATAATGAGGACCGGTACCTCCTGAAATGGCATCCGACATTTTTTTCCAGCTGGCTCCCTGATCTTCACTCCGATAGAGTCCCCCGGTTCTACGATCTAATTCTATCGCCGCGTACAATACGTCAGGTTGTTGAGGGGATATTGCAAGCCCTATTTTTCCCAGATTACTTGATGGGAGTCCGTTGCTTAATTTATTCCAGGTTTTCCCACCATCTGTGGATTTGTATATTCCCGATCCGGGTCCTCCTCCCATGTAACCCGCAACCGTTCGGTGTCTCTGCCATGTTGCAGCATAGAGCACATCGGGATTTCTTGGATCAATCAGCAGGTCAGTGGCTCCTGTCCACTCATCGATTATGAGCGATTCTTTCCAGCTTTTACCACCGTCCTCGGTTTTGTAAACACCACGCTCTCCACCTTTGCTCCAAAGAGGGCCTTGAGCTGCTACCCAGATAACGTTGCTGTTCCCGGGGTGTATGACTATTTTAGAGATATGTTCGGATTTTGTCAGCCCTTTGTTCTCCCAGGTTTTTCCGCCGTCATGACTCACGTAAACGCCATCACCATAGCCTATATGACGACCACCTACATTTTCACCTGTTCCGACCCAAACGGTATTCGGATTGCTATGATCCAATGTGATACAGCCTATGGAATAGCTTTTTTGTCCATCAAATATGGATTCCCAGGTAGTGCCAGCGTTGGAGGTTTTCCATACGCCTCCTGAACCAACAGCTACAAACCATTCGTTTTCATTTTCAGGGTTGATCTGAATATCTGCCACTCTTCCTGACATGAAAGCAGGACCTATACTTCTGAATTTAAGTCCCGAGTAAATATTCTTGTCGTCCTTTTTGACATCCTCTTTTTGACAAAATACGTTGGAGCCTAAGATGGAAGTGAGTATCAGTGCAAATATTACATAAGGTTTCATACTAGTTAATTTGAATTAATCGGATTCTAAATATAGCAACAAAACAGGAACGACTCATGCGTTTTGAAACAGAATTTGAGGGAAAGCATACTTTCAAACCGTTATGTGTAAGTTGCTTAATTCGGTAACCGCTATTCCCTTATACCGACTGTTTGAGCTATTACGGGCGACCTTTTGTAAATGCTGAACTGAACAAATACCGCGTTCATTTGCTGAAAATAAAGGCTTGATTACTCAAATAGAGTATTAATTTTTTTGTATTTTATAAGAGAATATTCAGTGGACATTAAACCAAAGCAACGATGGCTGAAGAAAAAAATGTAGAGGAGATTGAAAATCGTGAATGGATAGCATCTTTCAGGTGGATATTAAAGAACAAGTCCCGTGAACGAGCGAGTGAAATTCTGAAAATTCTTGAAAAAGAAGCGCATAATCATAACGTTGAGCTTCCGAACGCACTGAAAACACCTTATAAAAATACGATTTCACCCTCCGAAGACCAGAAATATCCCGGTGATCAGTCGATAGAGAAAAAACTGCTTGCCTATATACGCTGGAATGCCATGGCAATGGTGGTTAAGGCTAATCAGTCGGATGAAGGTATAGGGGGGCACATTTCTACCTATGCCTCGATTGCACAGCTTTTGGAAGTTGGGTTTCATCATTTTTTTCGCACAGAAGAAGGTATCAGTGATCAGATATATTTTCAGGGCCATGCCTCGCCTGGAATATATGCACGTGCCTTTTTGGAAGGACGGCTTAAGAAAGAACATCTGGAGAATTTCCGACATGAGGTTCAATCAAAAAAAGGACTTAGTTCTTACCCACATCCTTATCTGATGCCCGATTTTTGGTCGAACCCTACGGTTTCTATGGGATTGGCCCCTGTTCAGGCTATTTATCGCGCAAGATTCAATAAGTATTTATACAACCGTGGACTGATCAGTGAAAACAACAGTAAGGTTTGGGCATTTCTTGGAGACGGAGAAATGGATGAGGTGGAATCCAGAGGAGCAATCAGTATTGCCGCGCAGGACAAGTTGGATAATCTCATTTTCGTTGTTGATTGTAATCTGCAACGACTGGATGGACCTGTACGCGGAAACGGTAACATTATCCAGGAACTTGAAAGTTTGTTCAAAGGAGGTGGATGGAAGGTGATAAAACTGCTGTGGGGGACAGAATGGGAAAACCTTATAGAAAAAGATAAGTCCGGTAAATTAATTGACAGGTTGAACGCTCTGACAGATGGACAATTGCAAAAGTATGCATACAGCGAAGGCGAATTCATACGCGAGGACCTGTTCGGTGATGATGAAGATCTGAAAAATTTAGTATCCGATTACACTGACGAAGACTTGAAGCGTTTAACACGCGGCGGACACGATCTTCAAAAAATATTTAATGCCTTTAAATCGGCGGTTGAAACTAAGGAACAACCAACTGTGGTACTTGCCCAAACAATTAAAGGATACGGACAGGGTAGTGCAGGGGAAGCCAGTAATGTTGCGCACAAAACTAAAGTACTTGATGAAAAGCAGTTGAAGTATTTCAGGGATTTTTTTGAAGTTCCCGTAAAGGATGAAGATTTAAAAGATCTTCCGTTCATAAAGCCCGAAGATGATAGTGAAGAACTTAAATATCTTTTGGAACGACGGGAAAAACTGGGTGGTTTTCTTCCTGAACGAAAGGATAGAAGCAACAATCTTGATAAACCCGATCAGAAAATTTTTGAAAATTTCTTTCAGGGCTCCGATGGTGATGACGTCACTACTACGATGGTAGTTGTACAGATTTTGGGTAAACTCATGAAAGATGAAAATAACGGCAAGCTCATCGTGCCGATTATTCCCGATGAATCCAGAACCTTTGGTCTTGAGTCTCTTTTTCGCCAGGCCGGGATTTATGCTTCCCAAGGACAGAAATATGACCCCGTAGATAAGGAAAGTTTGCTCTATTATAAGGAGTCCAGAGATGGAGCTATACTGGAGGAGGGAATTACAGAAGCAGGTGCTGCAGCTGAATTTATTGCTGCGGGGACTTCTTATCTTACTCACGGAGTAAATACGATTCCTTTCTATTTTTTCTACTCCATGTTTGGTTTTCAACGAACGAGTGATCTGTTCTGGGCGGCCGCGGATGCCGGTGCTAAAGGATTTTTAATCGGAGGGATTTCCGGAAGGACAAGTATACCTGGAGAAGGGCTTCAGCATCAGGACGGACAAAGCCATTTGTTTGCATTGGCTTATCCCAATCTTCGCGCCTATGATCCGGCTTTTGCTTATGAACTGGCTGTGATCATCGAAGATGGGATCCAAAATATGTATGTCGAAAAAGAAAATACTTTTTACTATATAACCGTTACAAACGATGCTTATCCCATGCCCGAAATGCCCCAAGGTATTAACCGGGATGATATCCTCAGAGGTCTCTATAAGTTTCGAAAATCGGATAGTCGGAAAAGAACGAGAAAGGCCCATTTGTTTGGAAGCGGTGCCATCATGCAGGAAGTACTTGCTGCGGCTGAACTTCTGGAAGAGGAATTCGATGTCGGTGCAGACGTCTGGAGTATTACCAGCTATAAAGCCCTGTATGATGATGCGGTGGATACCGCCAGAGAAAATCGGCTAAGCACGCAGATGAATAAAAAGGAAAACCAAATCGAACAAATGTTGGAAGGGGAAAAAGGGGTCTTTGTAGTGGCCTCAGATTATGTGAAAGCTATACCGGAAAGCCTTTCAACCTATTTTCCTTCATCACCGATCTGTTTGGGAACAGACGGTTTCGGTAGAAGTGATAACAGAGAGGCACTACGTGATTACTTTGAAGTGAGTCGAGAGCATATTGCCTATTCAGCACTTTATAGTCTGGCTCAGCAAGAACAGATTAGTTTGAAAGAACTAAGTAAGGCAGCGAAAAAATTAAACATCAACCCGAAAAAGATGAATCCAAGAACGCATTAAAATTGTAAACATGGCAAAAGAAATAAAAATTCCCCGAATATCAGAAGGGGTAGATACCGCGACAGTAGCTGAAATTCTAGTCTCAGAAGGAGATCAGATCGAAGAGGAACAGTCAGTAATTGCTGTAGAAACGGATAAAGCGACCGCAGATGTACCTGCTGAAATCTCCGGAATTGTGAAAGAGATAAAAGTGAGCGCAGGAGATGAAGTTAAAGTTGGTGATACTGTGATTGTTCTGGAAGAAGAGGAAGAGGGAAGTGAGAGTGAGGGTGAGGGTGAGAGTGAAGATGAGAGTGGGAGTGAGAGTGAAGATAAGGGTGAGGATAAGAGTGAGGGTGAAGAGGAGAAGGAGGAAAATGGGAAGAAGAGTTCTTCGAAATCGGATGGTGCTAAAGAAAAGCAAAAGGTCAGTTCTGATAAAAAGTCTTCTGACGAAGATGTTTATGCGTCCCCAGGAGTACGTCGCTTGGCAAGGGAATTAGAAATAGATCTGGCAGAAGTAAAAGGCAGTGGTGAAGACGGAAGAATTACAAAACAAGATCTTGAAAACCATCAGTCCGCGGGAGGCAAAGAAAAGGTCGGAAATCTTTCCGAGTTACCTGATTTCAGTAAATGGGGATCGGTTGAAAGAAAAAAGTTAAATAACATAAAGAAAACGACTGCTAAAAATGTGACTGCTTCCTGGCAGCATATTCCCCACGTTTTCCAGTTCGCAGAAGCCGATATTTCCGATATTGAGGACTACATCGAGAAGTATTCTGATAAAGTAGAGAACGCAGGGGGTAAATTGACCATCACGGCAGTTCTTACAAAAATAGTCGCACTCGCTTTGCGACAGTTTCCTGAATTTAATGCGAGCTATGACGCAAATAAGGAGGAACTGATTTTGAAGAAATATGTGAACATCAGTATTGCGGTAGCAACCGAGCAGGGTTTACTTGTTCCTGTAATTAAGGATGTAGATGTTAAGAGTCTCAAAGAGGTTTCCGTCGAAATTACCGAACTAGCAGAGAAGGCGCGGAATCAATCGCTCAAAAAGGAAGATATGGAGGGAGGGAATTTTTCGATCTCCAACCTTGGAGGGATCGGAGGAACCAACTTTACGCCAATAATTTATCATCCACAGGTTGCTATTTTAGGTGTTTCACAGGCTACAGCAAAAGCCGTATATCGTGAAGGTAAATTCAAACCTCGAAACATACTTCCTTTGTGCTTGTCCTATGACCATCGTGTCATCGACGGAGCGGAAGCTGCAGCCCTTATTGACTGGATTGTTAAAGCGCTGGCTGATCCTTACGAAGCCTTACTTCATTAATGTCAAAAAATCCCATCGAAGATGTCTGAAAAGGAAAAAGTTGAACTTGTAGTAATAGGTGCCGGTCCGGGGGGCTATGCAGCCGCTTTCCGTGCCGCCGATCTGGGAATTTCGGTTACCCTGATCGATCCTGAAGAGAACCCAGGAGGTGTTTGCTTATATCGCGGATGCATTCCCTCCAAAGCACTCCTGCATTTAGTGAAGATCAAGGAAGAAGCACTGAGCGCAAAGGATTGGGGACTTGAGTTTGAAACCCCTACAATTGACCGAAAGAAAATTGTAGCTTGGAAGGAAGGAGTGGTAGAAAAGTTAACGCAAGGACTTGGGCAGCTGAGCAAATCCAGAAATATTAATTATATTCAGGGTAAAGCTCAGTTTACAAGTGAAAACGCGCTTAAAGTCATTCAGAAAAACAAGGAATCAACTGACCTGATCTTTAAGAAAGCCATCATTGCTACAGGTTCATCAGTACTCAGTTTACCTGATATAGAAATAGATCATGATATGATCTGGGATTCTTCAGACGCTCTCCGCTTGGAGAGAATACCTGAAAGTTTACTGGTGATAGGAGGCGGGTATATTGGACTGGAACTGGGGAGTGTTTACAGTTCTCTCGGAAGTGAAGTTACCGTGGTTGAAATGACTGAAGGATTTTTGCCCGGAGTTGATCGTGACCTGGTGGAAATATTCCAAGAAAATAATCCTTTCAAAGATGTGCTTTTTGAGACCAAAGTGGAGAATTTGACAAAAGAGAACAACAAGATTTTGGTCGAACTGAAAGGAAAAGATAAAAAAGATAAAAGAAAATTTGACACAGTTCTGGTTGCTGTCGGTAGAAAACCGAATACAGAAAAACTTGGACTTGAAAAAGCCGGTCTTTCTGCTGACGAAAAAGGGTTTATCGGTGTAGATTTGCAGCGAAGAACGGAAATCGGACACATTTTTGCCATTGGTGATATCACCGGTGAACCAATGTTGGCACATAAGGCTTCGCAGGAGGGAATCGCAGCAGCGGAGTGCGTGGCCGGTGAGAAAGGAGCCGGTTATGATCCAAAAGCGATACCCGCCATTGTTTTCACAAACCCCGAAATTGCGTGGTGTGGTTTGACCCAAACAGAAGCCGAAAAGCAAGGCAGAGAGGTTAAGGTTGTGCGGTTTCCGTGGCAGGCATCAGGAAGGGCGATGGCTATCGGGGAGGAAAGTGGCCTGACTAAGCTGTTGATTGATCCTAAAACCGGAGTTGTACTCGGTGGCGGCGCAGCCGGAAAAAATGCGGGGAGTTTGATTCCTGAGATTGCTTTAGCCGTTGAAATGGGATCTACAGCCAAGGATCTGTCGTTAACCATTCATCCACATCCAACCTTATCAGAAACCATCATGGAGAGCGCTGAACTTTATTTCGGAGGTGCTACTCATCTTAGTTAACTTTGATCGTCAAAAAAAGGTGTTTAAATCACCAAAGTATCCCGTCGTCTCTGTATTTACGAACTACGTTAATAATTTTAATCTTAATCTTTTGATATTGTTTGGTTTAGAAAAGGATAAATCATCTGGAACAATAAGAATGTTTTTAGAGACAACACTGAGTGAATACCGGGATATAAAAACCTGACACTTTCCCTTGAGCAATTCTAGTCGGTTGAAGATGAATCAATAAGACCTAAAAATAGATGGAACGTCAGTAAAAACAGGTTTTCAAGTAATTTTTCCTGGCGCTATATTTTTATTTTTTGCTATATTCGTTAACAAATTGAATGACCTGGCTTGAAACTCAAATTTTTATTCTTTTTCGCGATTGTTTTCTTTGCTGAGATCTCAGTGAGTCAATCTGTTTTGAATGAATTTAAGTCATTTGAGAAACGTGTTAAATATTTTCATCCGGACAGTATTTTTTACTTTGCAGAGCAGGTGGATACACTTTCTGTTGAAGGAAGGTGTATCAAACTATGGGCACAAGGAATTGGTAATTACTGGAATTCTGATTATCCCGCTGCTTATATAAAGTTAGAGCAAGCTGCTGATTTGATAGAAAATACAGGCAATCATCTTTGGCTTGGTGAAATTTATCTCGATCTTTCTTCAGCACTTGCCGTAATGGACAAACAAGGTCTTGCGATGTCATACCTACTCCGTTCCAATCAAATTTTCAAAACATACGGGAACAAGAATCAGCAGGCCCGGGCCTCTATATCGCTAGGTGAATTATATCGAAAGATCGGAGAGTATGAAAATGCGATGAGGGTCTTAAGAAGGTCACTTGTTTCAACTGATTCAATGACATATAATCGAGCGCGATGTCTGAATAGAATGGCGGCTGTTTTTTCTGAAACAGGTCAGTTGGATTCTTCACTATATTATTCAAATCAATCACTTAAAATCTCTAGGTTTATAGGTGATCCTGATCTGATCGCTACTTCAGAGAATGAAATCGGATATGCTTTAAGGCAGAGGGATCAGTTTGACAAGGCTCTTATTCATTTTTTTAAGGCTGATTCACTTTGGCGTTCAGCGGGAATGTATCGTTACGCCACAAACCCACTGCATCATATAGCGGTTGTATATAGAAGTATCGGACAATTTGATAAAGCGCTCGAGATTACGCGCGAGGCATGCAGACTCGTTAAGGATAAGGGTTGGTATCAGATCGAGATGAACCTCATGGAGGATATGAAAATGAATCACTTTCATTTGAATAATAACGATTCTATGCTCTTTTACGACCGTGAAAGATTGGAGGCTGCCTTACAGTTTAGGGGAAAGCAGCATGAGGTCAATACTAAAATGGTGGAAATACTTTTTACACAAAAGGAAAATGAACAAACCATTCGTGAGCAAGAGATTAAACTTAAGAATGAGGTGCTTGAAAAGGAGGCAATTAGTCGGGAAAGAACCGCTCTTTGGATCATAGTCTCGTTAATTGTGATGATCTTATTAATCATTTTTATTTACGCCTTCAATCAGCACAGACTACAAAAGAAGTTGGCCATTGAAAATGAGGAAAAAGAAAAGAAAAATGAACAGTTGCTTAGTGCTTTAGGAACCAATGAAGCGCTTGTACAGGAGATCAGTCATCGTGTAAAAAACAACCTTGCTGTTTTGGCAGGATTATTAACGATGCAGGCAAATCGTTCTGACAGTGACAAGGTTAAGAAAGAATTAAAAGACAGTGTTTTAAGAATTGATTCGATAGCCACAATTCATAAGAAGTTATATGACAAAAGAAATGACGCGCGAGTTAACCTTAAAGACGCAATTTATGAACTAAGCCGAAATGTAGTTTCTGCTTTGGGGCATGACCCTGATGAAGTGCTTGAATTGAGTATTGATGAGATAGAGATTGATATTGCTCAGGCTGTTACACTTTGTTTAATTATAAACGAGGCATTGACGAACAGTTGTAAGTATGCAAATGTTGGTACTGAAAGCAAGGTGGGAATTTCACTTCGAAAAAATGATGCGTCCTTAAGGGTTGAGGTTTATGATCACGGGCCTGGATTCGATGAAAAAGAAATAACCTCTCAATCCAGGAGCTTAGGAGTTTATCTCATCAGGTTATTAACAAAACAACTGAGAGCCGATTTAAGTTGGAGGAGAACTGATCGCGCATTTATTATGTGTCTTGAATTTAAAGAAAATGAATAGGTTAAAAAAAATATTGATCGTTGAGGATGAATTGGTGATTGCTGAAAACACGAAATATTTTATAGAGGAACTGATCGAAGGAGTTCACGTCGAAATTGCCGGTAGTTCGTATGAAGCGCGGACCATAATGATTGATTTCACTCCTGACCTGGTATTTCTGGATATTCATCTTGGTAAGAATGATAATGGAATTGAGTTCGCTTCATCGTTAGCCGAAAAAGCAATTCCTTTTATTTTTCTTACTGCTTATGGAGATGAGAAAACAATTTCTGCGGCGATAACTCAAGAACCGATAGGTTATCTGGTAAAGCCTATTTCAAAACAGGATTTGTTTGTTAACCTTAAACTGGCACTGAACAAAATCTCTACCATTAGGTATTATATTTTTAAAGATGGTACTCATGATGTGAGGATACCTGAACAATCAATCGTTTATCTTCAAGTTGACGGGAATTATACAGAAATCCATACTACTGAAAAGCGGTATGTTGAGCGAAAAAGCTTAACCAAAATCATTGAAGAGCTTGAGGTTGAATTGATACGGATTCATCGAAACTGCTATGTGAATCCATACTACGTTAAAGAAGCAAATGCATCTGCTTATTTAACTACGGGAGAGGTGCTTCCGATCTCCAGGAATTATAAGAAAGATCTTCTGGATCGAATTTTTAAGAAGTAAGGAATCAATTTTTTTTTTTAGCAGTTTCAGTTCGGTGGTGTATTTCGTACACATAAAACTGTATTTCATCACCTCAGCCTCTCTCTGATGGCTATTATTCGCTACACTTTTCGTTGATTTGAATCTAATTAATTTAAATTAAAGAACTGTATGAAAAAACTGGTTACTACTTTATTTACTGCCCTGGGAACTCTTACTTTATCCTATGGACAAACCGCATTAAATCTTGATGGTATCGATGATCAGGTGGTTTTCGGTAATCAGATGACAATAGATTTGACTGGTGTCAATACATTCACTGTTGAAGCATGGGTCAATCCGTCTACAACAACTGGATTAGGGGTGATCATAGGTAATTACAGCTACCCATTTAACACCAATGATATGCAATTTTTACTCCGACGAGACAATGATCAGTATGCATTTTGGATCGATGACGGTGACGGAAATGGATATGATGTTGTTTCCTCGGGTGCCGGTACGGTAACCACTGGTACTTGGCAACATGTAACAGGAGTATGGGATGGAGCACAAATTACCATTTATGTAGATGGAGTACTTCTAGGAACAAATACAGCTTTGACAGGTCCGGGTTTTCCTACACTGATGAATGAAGTGATAATAGGAAGGAATGCAGTAGGAGAAAGTTTCGGAGGAAATATCGATAATATCCGCATCTGGAATGATGCCCGAACTGCGGCAGAAATATCAGGATCTATGAACTGTGAAGTAGATCCAAATGCTCAGGGACTTCTTGCTATGTACCATTTCAATGATGGAATCGATGGAGGAGCGAATACAACCAATACGCTGTTGTTCGATAATTCTGGAAACGGATATCACGGAACTTTACAAAACTTTACGTTAACCGGTCCAACTTCTAACTTTACGACTTCCAATCGTACAGATTACATTAGTATTCAAGCGGCTTTAGGTTCTTCCGCACTTGCAGACCGCACGAACCCTCATCCGGCCGGAGATTTTAACGGTGATGGATTTGATGAGATTCTGGCTACCACTGAAGGTGGGTCACACAATATTTATTATAGCGATGGATTTGGTCATTTCGAAACTCCTGTAGCCGTTCCAAACCCAATTGGGGGCGGGTACTACGTTGCCGACATTGATAATGATGGCGATATTGATATGATCAATTACGGAGGTACTGATTTTAAGGTGTACGTAAATGATGGATCCGGAAACTTTACAGAACAAACCCCGGTGAGCCTTGATGGTACAGGGGCTATAAGTGTGGCTCGTATCGGTGACGTTAACGGGGATAATCTTCCCGATGTGGTGATTGGAAATGCGGGTACTGGAGCTACAGACCTAAATGAAATCTGGATCAACAACGGTACAGTTGGAAACCCATCATTCACATTTCTAGAAGGGTTGAATAGTACCTATGGTGCAATAAGTAGCATTGCGATCGGAGACATTGATAATGACGGATTCGTTGATCTTGCTTTTAGTATCGGAGCAGGATTCGCTGTTGTACATAATAATGATAATAATACCACTTTCCCTCAGGGACAAGTTGTTGGAGGATACAACGGATATATTCGTTTCATCGATTGGAATCAGGATGGTCATTTAGATCTTGTTTCAAGTGATGGATATAATAACTGGGGTGTGAGGGTTTTTTATAACAATACTACAGGAACCTTCCTAACTACGGCAGCAGTTGCTGTTTCTATAGCTGGGGGAATTGATTATTTCTCTTATGCTCCTGTGCGCTACGCCGATATGAATGGAGACGGTTTCATGGACGTTGTTACGCGTTATTGGGGCGGTCCCGGAGCGGGCTTATTCTTAAGCAATGGTTGTGCTTTGACTCTTCAGTCAGGTTGTGCTTATAAAATAGGACCAGCAGATAATGGAGTAGCTATCGGAGATTATAATGGTGACGGTACTCCTGATGTATTTTGTGGTGCACGTGATCGTAAATCTTCTGTTTCATTGAACTTCTTAGATCCTGTTATAACTGCACCACTTTCTGATGTGACTTCAACGCTCGGTGATGTGGTTTGTGACGGTGATCCGATCTCGGTTGAGGCTACTGTTTCCAACTCGGGCACAATTAACTGGTATTCTGATGCGGCAGGTACTAACTTGATCGGAACTGGGTCTCCGTTTTCTCCTACTGCCGGACCAGGAACGTATGATTACTATGTTGCTGCTGAGAATCCAAACGGTTGCAGATCTCTATTAGATACGGTTGTAGTTATTGTTAACGATAATCCTACGGCATCGATTAACACAGCGACTTCTGTTACTGCCTTAGACTGTTTTGGTGATACAGATGGAATGCTAAATGTAGATGTTACGCTGAATGGAACAGCGACTTCATCAACTTATGTATGGGATGATGCTGCAACCACAACTACCCAAAATTTAACCGGGGTGGGTGCAGGTACATATACGATAACTGTTACCGATAATAACGGATGTACAGCAACTGCTTCTGCAACTGTTTCTGAACCAACAGCGCTTACTGGTTCGGCTACGACAACTGCGGAAACAAATGGTAATGATGGCTCTATTGATTTAACTCCTACAGGAGGAACCTCTCCGTACACATATGCATGGACTGGACCAAATGGATTTACATCGACGGATCAAAACCCAACAGGTTTAGAAGGTGGTACATACGAAGTAACTATTACTGATAATAATGGATGTACCTTTGTTCTTCAAGTTACTGTTGATTCGTTCGTTGGATTAACAAACAATGAGTCGATTGATTTCACAGTGTATCCAAACCCATCAAATGGTGTATTCACGATTGAAACTGCATCAGCAGGTGTTGTTGAGATCATAAACATCAATGGAAAGATAATATACTCTGCTACTACAGAGAATGGAAAAACCAAGGTTAATGTTCCTGGTTTAGCGCACGGAGTTTATACGCTTCATTTAGTTTCAGGAAACAACTCTCAATTCAAGAAGTTGGTAATTCGTTAACAGTTTTTTCATAACCTAACAAGGGGGCACTTTTAACAGATGGTGCCTCCTTTCAAAGTAGTTTTAGTTTAGCAAAAAAAGCATTCCACGCCAGTGGGGTGCTTTTTTGCATTGCACCCGTTTTATCTACCGAACATTTTTATCTGATATTATCAATTCATCTTACTTACAGTTAAGTCTAACATGCATATGATAAAAATGTGCGTTTACTTCGTTTATGTTTATCGCTTTGTTCACTTTCCTTAAGATTGAATAAAAGGGTCGATCAAACGGAATCTTGATCCGCTTCAGGGCACGTATAGATCTGTCAGCGTTTAGATACCTTCGGCGTGCTTAATAACCGTATCAAACCCATACAACACCTTTTTTGTATTATTTATTCTGTGGTGATAACAATACACCGCTTGAATACAGGTACCGCAGACTCTTACCCGGCATACTTTTATCCAATCTCTTAAGTCCACTTGTTCTCTGCAATAATCCAACTTTCTCCTGCAAAAGTATATTTTCCGTGGGCAAAAGTCTTTTTAAAATGTTGATAAGTATAATTAAAATGTGGATAAGTATAAATGAATTGTTGATAAGTATAGTTCACGCCTGCGAAAGTACATTTGAAATGTGCATCCACACATTTCTCGCGGGCAAAAGTAAAAGTTCCATGGGCGTAAATAAGTTTTCCGTGGGCATCCACACAGCTTCCGCGGGCATAAATAACTTGTTGGTGAGCATATATTCAAGTTCCGCGGACATAAGTTTCGGGTAACTTGTGCTTCCGCTGACCTTACTTCCCGTTAAATAGATCTGCATTGCGCTTAAACTGAGTGTCAGGCTCCTTAAGGAGACAGTACATTTTCCTGTGACTGAAATTACAGGTTTTAAGTGAAGGGGGAGAGAAAGGATGCTTTAATTCACAATGATTTTTCGCGTGATCTGGTTTTTACCTTCCTGAACGGTTAGGAAATATATCCCGGTAAGAAGTTGACTGACATCAATCTGAGATTTTCCACCCGATGAAAGAATTCCAGTTTTAACTTCTTTCCCTAATATATCAACCATTTTATAGGTAGCGTTTGAGGTTTTTCCTTTTAGATTAATAACACTGGTGGCGGGATTCGGATAAACAGATAAATTTTCCAGATTCGATTCCTTGATTGCCGCAGATAGTGTGTTGCCTCTAAAGGTCAAAAATTCAACCTGAGATGAACCGGGTGTGTCATATACCTTTAAAATTATAAATCCTTCTCCAACAACGCCGTTCGGGTAAAAGTGAACATTGAGATATCCACCGTTGGAAGACAGGTTCCAGGAGGAGCCTGCAGTGCCGGTGGGATAACAAACAGTAGGGGTACATACAGAGAATTCCCAGTTTGCCGGTACATTTGTTGAATCAACTTCCCAATACATTGACTGGGTTGCGTTTACTTCATTACCGATGGTAATGTCACCATAGAAATCACTTTGATTTGCTGAGCCGTATAAGGTAGTATCATTGGTTATTGGTGTAAATACCTGAGAAATACCACTTACCGTTAAAATCAGCGCCGAGAGAAGTAAAAGTTTTTTCATAGTGATCATTTGAATTCTAAAAATATGCCAAAACTATCCCTTATGCAAATTTTGGGTAAGAATATCTCAAGAAATTTTCGAGGAGAATCAAAATCCGTAACATTTACGTTGACTTTTTGGACAGATGATTGCGCGTGAGCCTTTTTTATTCTTAGTGACCCCGTCAGGGTTATAGCTCCATCGTGCCCGACATGCAGTGGATAAAGCACTTATTCGCTTCGCTCACACCAGTTCTTTTTCCAAGTTCTCAAATTCAAACAAGTTTGATTTGATCCCATGAAAAAAGCACTGCCCTTTCGGGAAGTGCTTTATCAGAGTGACCCCGTCAGGATTCTAACCTGAAACCTCTACAGCCGTAATGTAGTGCTCTATACAGTTGAGCTACGGAGCCAATTAGTGCTTGGAGTATTAAACCTTAAGCGGGTGCAAAAATAAATGTTTTTTCGCTATCCGCAAGAAAAAACTGAGATTTTAATGGATCTCGGCTGAAATACCCCGATCCAGTAATCCCGTACACATTACCTCCAGGGTATCGTAATCCCCTCGTTTAACGTCGCACTTACCTTTGTAATGAATAAGTGTGGTGCACTGCTCTGCCTGAATGGCATCGTGGCCACAAACTTTGATCAGGGATTCGATCACGTGATCAAAAGTGTTGACATCATCATTGAAAACGATCAAATTTCGCTCGTTGACCAGGGTTTCTACTACCTTTTCTTTTTCTAAAGTTTCTGTTTGCATGCTTTACAACTATGTTTGATTGCAAATTTATAACATTTGATCCTGATGAGCAATTTTTGTTTATCGCTTGTCGCCAAACTTACAGTGTCAGCAGAAATATGGCTATAACAGACACAATTCCTCCGATAATTTTTAATGGGGTAGTGGATTCCTTAAAAGCGATTATGCCGACGATGAATGAAGCCATTACTATTCCGACATTGTTGAGTGCATAGGTTACTGAATCATCCACCTCAGGATTTCGGACGGCCATCAAAAGAAAGTATATGGAGAAGAAATTAGGAATTCCCAGAATCAGTCCACCGAATATGTTTTTAAGGCGTAATTGCTGTTTTTTCATAATGAGCGCAGCCGATAAAACGAACAGACCGATGACACCGGCAATCCCGAAGCCAATGGCTGAGAAGAGCGCCAGCGAAAGATCTCCTGCTGCAATGCGCTCTACATAATTAAGTAAGGTGTCCAGTAAACCGCTTCCAACGAACAGAATAACCAGGAAAAGGACATTGCCCGGGGCACCTTTCTTTCGCGCTGATTTCTTTTGAAACGTTATGAGGAAAACACCCACCAATGCACCGATGATTCCCAGGATTTTGGAAAGATAAACGTGTTCATGGTACAAAAATATGGCAGCGGTAACAGGAATGGCAAGACTCATCTTTACCGCCACTGACGTTATTCCTATTCCGTTTTCCTGAGAACTTTTTCCCATTAACAGGAATAACCCAATGAACAATGCGCCAATAATAAAAGCAAAAGGAATCCATGTACCCTGATGTAAATGTTCCGGTTGCCATTCCTTTCCGAAAAAAAGAAAGCCGACGGCAAAAGCGACAAGGTAATTGAATACGATGGCCTGGAAAGTATTTACTTCAAAACGCTTAAACATCCTGAAAATGATCAGAATAAAGGTTGAAAAGAAAATGCTGAGAAGAAGATAAATCATTGATTCAGAAAATGTAAAAGCGTGTCATTTTTAAGCGTTTCCCTCGAAATCGGATCAACCCTTAATTCGGGTGCTTTGATTCCGCGTTCAAAGTTAACACTTCCCATCAGAACACGTGCTTCATCCCACAATCCTTGTTGAATAAAATTACTTAGGGTTTCTGCGCCCCCCTCGATGAACACCGAGAGTATGCTTTTCCCATGTAAGGCAACCAGGATATCCTGTACTGTAAATTTGGTGAGTTCATGAACGACAACATTTTCAGGAAGGGCAGGGAAAAGGTTTTTTTCAACAAAAATAGTCGATGTATTACCGTCTTGGATTACCTTGCTTGTAAGCGGGGTTTTACAGTGTGGGTCAATGATGAAACGGTGGGGTGAAGGACCGTCACAAAGTCTGACATTTAACTGTGGATCATCATTAGCAACAGTTTTCCAGCCAACCATAATCGCTTGCTCGCGACTGCGCCATTCATGGACGTATTTTTTGGTTTCTTCACCTGTAATCCAGTTGATCCCGGGTTTTCTATCCTCCGGGAGTCTATCCATGAACCCGTCCTCCGTTTGTGCCCATTTTAGAATTACATAAGGCCGGTTTTCATTGTGAAAAGTAAAGAACCGTTTATTCAGTTCCCTGGCTTCCTTTTCAAGTACTCCCACATCTACAGAGATTCCGGCATTTCGTATTTTTTCTATTCCTTTCCCGGCGACTTCTGAATAGGGATCCATGCATGCGATCACCACACGTTTTAATTTGTGTTTCACGATCAAATCTGCACATGGAGGGGTTTTGCCAAAATGAGCACAGGGTTCCAGCGTCACGTAAATTGTTGCTTCAGATAAGTCTTCACTGACCGGCACCATTTCTATGGCATCCACTTCAGCATGGGGACCTCCGTAATTACGATGATAACCTTCTCCAATAATTTTGTTATTAGAAACGACCACAGCCCCGACCATCGGATTAGGCGCGACATTGATACCTCCTAATCGAGCCAGTTCTAGCGCCCGTTGCATGTAAAATATATCCTGATCCTTTTGTGTCATATAAACAAAAATAAGAAAATGGGGGGAGTTAAACGGAATAGATCTTATAACAATCCTCTGCTATTCGGTAAATCGTGACTGACGATTATATTGAAAGAACAAAATATAGTTTTAATTGTATTTTTGTCAAAATGTTCAATCATGAAAATTCTTTTATCTCCCGCAAAATCACTGGATTTCAACAGAACAATTAAAACACCCGAAGTAACTGTTCCGCCCTTTGTTGAAGAGGCTGATTACCTCGCGGGAAAACTGAAAAAGATGTCTCCAAAAAAAATAGGGCAGCTCATGAATTTATCTGTTGACCTGGCTGACTTAAATCATCGTCGTTACCAGCACTGGAGAAAACCGACAGAACTTGCCGATGATGTGAAACCGGCCATTACAGTATTTACGGGAGAAGTATATAAAGGCTTTGAAGCAGAGACACTTTCACAGAATGAGCTTAAAAGAGCCCAGGAGCAGATTCGTATTCTTTCAGGCTTGTATGGAATATTACGCCCATTAGACCTGATGTATCCCTATCGTCTTGAAATGGGTACCAAATGGAATGTAACTCCAAAAACCAAGAATCTTTACAGTTTCTGGGGAAGGAAACCTGCTCAATACCTCAATGATGAAACGAAAAGCGACGAGGTGATCATTAACCTTGCTTCCAATGAATACTTTAAAGCCGTTGATAAAAAGACTATCAGTGCGCGAATCATTACCCCGGTTTTCAAAGAATTAAAAGGTGATGAATACAAGGTTGTTATGATGTATGCCAAACATGCAAGAGGAGCCATGGCTAGAGACATCGTTCAGAATGGATACAGTTCACCGGAAGATTTGAAGGGTTATAACGTAGACGGTTATTCGTACAGCGAACAACTTTCTAACAAGGATGAATGGGTTTTTGTGCGGTAAATTTCGATAAGTCTCGTGGGGGAATAGTATGTTCCTGGCTTTAAACTCTCACCCCTATAATACACACGTCATCCACCTGTTCGAGGTCTCCCTTCCATTGATGAAAAATCTCATTGAGTATTTTTTTCTGTTCCTCCATGTTTTTATCATGAATTGCTAAGAGCTGCTTTTTAAGTGTGATGGATTTGAATTTTTTACCTCCACTTTCTCTATCATCAGGGCTGTTTCCACCGAACTGATCTGCAAAGCCATCCGAAAAAGAGTAGAGGGCGTCACCCGTTTCCAACGGGAGTGAATATGTGTCGAATTTCAGTGTTTTTTCCGAATAACTTACCGCTTGTCTGTTGGGTTTGATTTCTCCGATTCCCGACAGGTTCTTAAGTTTTAAATCCTCAGGCCAGTGTGACCGCTGTGGATTTACAATGACCAGGGGAATGTTTGCTCCGGCGTAATGCAGATTTACCGCTTTGTCATTCACCATTTCCAAACAACAGAGTGCGATATCCATTCCGTCGCGAATACGCTGTTCACTCTGCGAGAAATTCTCTGCGACAATCAATGAAAGCATGTCCAGAATTTCACCCGGATCACGCAAGCTCAGCTCCTGAATACAGCGCTTCAGACCGTTGGCGCCAACGATGCTAACGATCGCTCCGGGAACACCGTGTCCCGTACAGTCTGCTGCAGCATAATAGATCAATTTTCTGTCCTTTTGCTGGATTACATCCATGAAATAGAAATCCCCGGCAACAATATCCTTTGGTTTATAGAGTATAAAACTTTCAAGCAAATACGAACTGATTAGTTTCGTAGGGGGAAGAATAGCTTCCTGCAAACGTTTGGCGTAATTGATTGAATCAGTGATTTCCTTGTTTTTATGCTCAACAAGCTTCTTTTGAGCTTCAATGATTCTGTTCTTCTTTTTGGTAGCCCGGAAGCGATTGACCATCACCCCGGCGAATAACACAAGTAAAACCACCCCAAAAATCAAAGAATATCGAATGGACTGTTCATTTTTGAGTTTCAAGTCGCTTACCTCAAGTTCTTTTTGAAAAAATTCTTTTTCCTGCGCCGACCTTAAACTATCCTTAAACGCTTTTTTATCATATTCGTAATGAAGCCGTTGTTTTAAAAGTTCCTGTTTATTGCTTTCATTGTTTATCTTTTCAAGAGCTTGGTTATATAGTTCATACATTTCCAGCGCTCTGGCTGACTTTCCGATTTCCTTATATACCTCGTACAAGAAGTAAGAAACGTATTTTACATCAATTGATGATTCTGTTTCTTGAGCAATGTTGAGTGCTTCATGCCCGTATTCCAATGCTTTTTCGAATTCTTTGCGTTTAAAATACACCTCAGCAATAGAAGATAAAGAATAACTCATGCCTTCTTTGTCTTCAATTTCTTTCTGGATATTCAGTGCACTGAGGTGATAATCCACCGCTTCATCCAAATATTTTTTCCTTTTTTCAAGGTTACCGTGCTTATATGCTTCTTCTCCAATTTCGAGGTAAAGATTCCCCAAGTTATTGTACAGAATTCCTTCATCGTATTTATTGGGAAAACGCTCAACGGTTTCTAATCCCTTCAGATAAAGTATTTCAGCGGAATCCAGTTCTCCGTTCATCTGATAAACGTTTCCCAGACTGAGATAATGAGAGGTCATTTCGCTCTCAAAATTATTTTCCTCGCAAATCCTGAGCGCTTTTGAATAATATTCTTTGGCCGTTTTATAATCTGCCTGATGGTAATAGAGATTCCCCACGTTCATTAACGTGTTTTGAGCACCAAATTCATAACCGGTTTTTTCATAAATCCGAAGGGCTTGCATGAAATAATGAACAGCCTGTTTAACTTCTCCTATTTGATTGTACTGGTTTCCGAGGTTGTTATATAGTCCGGCGAGACGCTCCTTATTATTCAGTTTCTTCTCAATCTGAATGGCGTTTATATAAGCATCGATCGCTTCACTGGAGCGCATGTTTTGAGAGTAAACGGTAGCCAGAGAAGTATACACCTTCGAGAGCATGGCCTTGTCCTTGTATTTTAATTTAATTTCAAGGGCTTTGTTTAAATAAATTAGAGCAGAATCGGATTTTTCAGAATCATTGAAAAGGAATGATTTGATATAATAGGCATCTCCGAGATTATTACCCAGGCTCTCCTTTCGCGTAAACCGTATCAAAGAATCCGTATATTTTCTGAATACCGATTTGTTATCGATCTTCTCAACATTGCTTAAGATCTTTATTAAGGCCAGCGCGCGATCCGAGCGTTCTGTATTTTGGTCAAACCAGATTTTTGCTAATGAATCATTCTGATTTTTTAGCCAGTTTTGTTGTGAATATCCCGCAGGAAGAAAATATAAAACTGAGACTAAACAAGATACGATAAGTAGTTTCAAATGCACTGTATTTAACTGCTAAAAATAATAAAAGCCGAAAGGAAAGTATATTATAGAGGGTGTTAATTTTTGAATTCGTGGTTGAAATGTACTGATTTCATCAAAATATTTTTTCCCTTGAGGGAATGTCTGACAGATCCTAAATTCACCGTGCATAACTTTTTAATTCGCCATTGATATGTTATATTTGTAAAAGAGCACAGCAGCCACTTTTTGGTTGTCTGTAAATTTCAAAATGAAAACAGATTATTTATGGGTTCAATTATAGAAGAGCATATGACATCAGAGGAGTTAATAGCAATGGAGGACAAATACGGGGCACACAACTATCATCCGCTACCGGTTGTTTTAGCAAAAGGTGAAGGAGTCTATGTGTGGGACGTGGAAGGAAAACGATATTACGATTTTTTATCTGCCTATTCTGCCGTAAATCAGGGACACTGTCATCCACACATCGTGGGTGCACTGAAGAAACAGGCAGAAACACTTACTTTGACTTCAAGAGCATTCCACAATGATGTGCTTGGACCTTTTGAAAAGTTTGTAACGGAATTTTTTGGTTTTGATAAGGTACTTGCTATGAATTCAGGAGCTGAAGCTGTTGAAACATCGATCAAACTTTGTAGGAAATATGCCTATGAAAGAAAAAATATTCCTGAAAACAAGGCAAAAATTATCGTTTGTGAGAATAATTTCCACGGTCGTACGACAACAATCATTTCGTTCTCTAACGATGAAACCGCCCGTAAAAACTTCGGACCTTACACACCGGGATTTGTAAAAATTCCCTACAACGATACAGATGCTTTGGAAAAAGCTTTGCAGGAAGAACACGTCGCCGGCTTTTTAGTAGAACCTATTCAGGGAGAGGCTGGAGTTTTTGTTCCGGATGAAGGATATCTGAAAAAAGCGCGTGAGCTTTGTACTAAATACGGTGTTCTGTTTATTGCCGATGAGGTTCAGACGGGTATAGCTAGAACCGGAAAGTTACTTGCTGTTGACCATGAAGACGTTCGGCCGGACATTCTTGTTTTGGGTAAGGCTATTTCAGGAGGTGTTTACCCTGTTTCTGCTGTACTGGCAGATGATGAGGTTATGAATGTGATTAAACCGGGTCAGCACGGTTCTACTTTCGGTGGAAATCCGCTTGGTGTAAAGGTGGCTATGGCTGCTCTGGAGGTAATTCGCGACGAAAATCTGGCAGAAAATGCCGATAAGCTGGGAAATATCTTCAGAAAAGAAATGAACAGGATCATAGCTAAAACAGACCTCGTGACCAAAGTTAGAGGAAAGGGCTTACTGAATGCGATTCTTATCAATGATACTCCTGATAGTTCAACAGCGTGGGATATTTGTCTGGCTTTAAAAGAGAACGGTTTGATCGCAAAACCGACTCACGGTAATATCATACGATTTGCTCCACCATTGGTAATGACTGAAGAGCAACTTTTAGACTGTGTTTCCATTATCGAAAAAACACTCACCGAGTTTACAAAATAATTCGTTACGAAACGAGTGAAATTCCGGGATTTTAGAGTCTCGGAATTTTTTGTGACCTATTTCACCCATGAAATAAAAAAGGGTTGTCTAAAAAGACAACCCCTTATAATTTAAACTAAATACGGTGATTAGGATAGCTGTAAATTATCGATGAAATCTTTGATCGCAGATTTGCTTTCACCGGTTTTTTCCTGAATTCTACCGATAAGTTCATCTTCTTTTCCTTCTACATACGTAAGATCTTTATCAGACAGGTCTGCATATTCCTGCTTGATCTGTCCTTTGATCTGATTCCAGTTTCCTTTGATTTTGTCTTCTATTGCTCCCATAATTTTGTAAATTTTTAAATGAATTAATTTGTTATACTATTTAATGAACTGAGTTCTCTTAAATATACAAAAAAATGTGTAAAGAACAAAATGAGAAGAAGAGATTGTTCTTAAAACAAAATAAATGTGCAGAATAGTGGAAAACCGTTAAAACGATTTTCTTTTTATTTATGGACGATTACAAAGATATCCTCGTCGTCTTTTTTGAACATCTTTTCCTCGCGGGCGTATCTTTCAAGGGATTCGATATCGTTTAACTGATCAAGGGTTTTTTTAGTCTTAAGGTATTTATTCCTGATCTCTTCCTTCTCTTCCTTCAGTTCCTTTAATTTGAATTCCTGGCGGGCGATCGTGAAAACATCAACATCATCGAGAAATAGCATATATACTGCGAATAACATGAATGTTATCACATATTTATTTCTCAGATATTTCAGCCTTTTTCGCATGATGTAAAGATAAACAGGATACTTTCAGTCATAACTCAGGTCAATGGATTATTTTAAATAGTGTACTGTTAAAAACATAAAAGCCGGAACATGTGCCCGGCTTTTAATTAGTTGAAAGGACTTTTTAGCCCAGGAAAGGATATCTGTAATCCGTTGGAGGAACGAAAGTTTCTTTGATTGTTCGTGCAGAAACCCATCTCAATAGATTAAGCTTTGCTCCTGCTTTATCGTTGGTTCCCGATCTTCTTGCACCTCCGAAAGGCTGCTGTCCAACAACCGCTCCGGTAGGCTTATCGTTGATGTAAAAGTTTCCTGCGCTATGCTCAAGAATCTTCACTGCGAGATCAACGGAATATCTGTCCTGAGAAATAATAGAACCTGTTAAACCGTATGGCGATGTTTCATCCAGCAGTTTCAGTGTTTCTTCATATTTATCGTCTTCATAGAGATATATTGTCACCACCGGACCGAAAATTTCCTCAACCATTGTTTTAAATTTAGGATCCTTCGTCAGAACAATCGTAGGTTCAATAAAGTATCCTTTCGAATCGTCATAGTTTCCACCCTGAATGATTTCGGCATCCTTATGGTCTTTACAGTAATCAATGTATTCAGCGATTTTATCAAAAGCCTTTTTATCGATAACAGCATTGATGAAATTCGAGGTATCTTCAGGGCTTCCCATTTTAAAGGAACCAACTTGTTTGAGTAAATGGTCTTTCACAGCCGGCCACAGATAATTCGGAATATAGCATCTTGATGCAGCGGAACATTTTTGTCCCTGGAATTCGAACGCCCCTCTTGAAATGGCTGTCGCCACAACCAAAGGATTGGCTGTTTTATGAACCATGATGAAATCCTTACCACCCGTTTCACCAACGATTCTCGGATAGCTGCGATAATTTTCAATATTGTTGCTAATCTCTTTCCAAAGATGATTGAAAGTTGATGTAGATCCGGTAAAGTGAAGTCCGGCGAAATCTTTGTGTTTAAACACCACATCTCCCGCATCAGGTCCGGGCACAGTGATCATGTTGATTACTCCGTCCGGTAAACCTGCTTCTTTGAAGATCTCCATAATCACGTTTGCTGAATAGATTTGAGTTTCGGCAGGTTTCCAAACTGCTACGTTACCGAGCATGGCAGGAGCAGAGGGCAGGTTTCCTGCAATTGCCGTAAAATTGAATGGAGTAACTGCAAAAATAAAGCCCTCAAGAGGTCTCCACTGAAGTCTGTTCCAGAATCCTTTCGGAGATTCGGGTTGTTCTTCGTAAATTTCAGACATGTACTGCACGTTGAATCGGAAGAAATCAGCAAGTTCACACGCAGAATCGATTTCCGCCTGATAAACGTTTTTCGACTGACCGAGCATAGTAGCCGCGTTTATTTTGTCGCGGTAAGGTCCGGAAATAATATCAGCTGCTCTCAGGAAAATACTCGCTCTTTCTTCCCAGGGTAAAGCTGCCCATTTTTCCTTTGCTTTTAAAGCCGCCTCAATTGCTTTTTCTACATGTGATTTGTCACCAAGGTTAAAATGACCGAGGACTTTTTTATGATCGTGTGGTGAAGTCAGAGGTTTTTTATTTCCTGTCCTGATTTCTTCTCCACCAATGTACATAGGAACATCGATTGGATCCTGCTTGTACATTTCCTTATATTTTGATAATAAAGATTCTCTTTCTTTGGAACCCGGCGCGTAAGATCGAACAGGTTCATTGACCGCTTTTGGTACTGTAAAATGTGCGTTTGCCATAAATAAATCCTTTGTTAAAATTTCAGTTCAGGCAAAGATAGCAATTCATTGCCGGAATGCAAAGTTGAGTAATATCGGAGATTTTAGCCTGATTTTAATTACCTTAGAAGGGTTAACATGTTCTTTTTAGGTGAAATTAGGAGTGATTTCCATAATGAGACACTTCCGGATTTCTAAGTGGGATTGAGTTTTAACAATAAATGATATCTTTGATTTAAATTTAGTCAGTTTCATGATTTTTAAAAGATTATATTTTACAATCACCTGCTGTTTTCTTCAGTCAACTTTTTCTTTCACTCAAAATACCGATCAGATCATTGAAAACTATTTAAAAAGTGATGTTGATCAAAAACTTGTTGTGTTATTTGAGAATTATGGAGATATTGAAGGTTTGAGCGCGGATACGATCTTATATTTTATACGGGATCTTCAGAAAAATGGAATTCAGAAAAACAGGGAGGATGTGCTTGCATTTTCGAATTATTATTTCGGCAATTATTTGAATGATCAGGGATTTTTTCTTGAAGCTGAAAAAAAACTGAAAGCAGCGAAGGAATTTTTTTCTTTCCGGGAAGTAGATTCTATGTTGGCAAGCGTTTATAATGCACTTGGAAACAACGAGTATTTACAAGGAAAGATAAAAGCGGCCGAGGCTTATTACTTAAAATCCCACCATCATGGCAAGAAATCGGATATCGGAAAATTTGAACATTTTGCGCTCGCTAATCTTGGCCGCATCTATATTGGTCAAAAAAAGTATGATGAAGCGAAACAAATTCTTGAGGATTATATTGCCTATAATAAAAAAGCAGAGAACTTCAGAAATGTTGGAACCGGTTATGGACTCATGAGTCAGCTCTACCTTGATCAGGAAAAGTTTGACGAGGCAACCGAATTTCTTGAAAGGAGCATGGAATATAACCTCAGCACCGGAAATCCGAAGCTGATAGCGAACGGGTACACAAATGTAGCCATAGCTCATTATATCAAGGAGGATTATGAGCGGGCGGAGAAGAATTTTCATCTGGCTCTTGCTTACCGCAAGAAGGCGGGTGATCCGTTCTTTATTGCCGAGAGTTATTACAACCTCGGAGATTTTTACCTTGGCCAGGAGCAAGCTGATAGTGCGCTTGTTTATTATACGAAGTCCTACGAAATCGCCAAAGAAAACAATAATCAGCTTGGTGAAAAAGATGCATTGATTCAGTTGGCTGCGGTTTTCGAAGAGAAAAAAATGCATAAAGAGGAGGCGGAGAAATTAAAGGAATACATTGCGGTCGTTGAAGAGCTAAACGCAGAAAAGTTAAGTCGGGAACTGAATATACTTCGCACAAGTTTTGAAGAGGAGCTCGAATTAAATAGCTATCAGGGTCATCAGCGTGAAGAGATTTTGCGTGACCGAGTAGCGGAAACCAACAGGATATGGGATTATTGGATCTGGATAGTCCTCGGAGGTATCCTTGTTCTTACCGGGGTAATTTATTTTGCGCCTTCCCGCAAAAAGTAATTTTTGTAAGCGTTTTTCCTCAGTTTGATGAACTGAATAATTCTTTCCTGCTTTCGGGAACATATACTTATTTATCTTTGTTCTAAAAATAAAAACATAATATGGCAGTAAAGGAAGCTACGTTTGGAGCAGGATGCTTTTGGTGCGTTGAGGCGGTTTTTAAGGACGTTGAAGGAGTGGAAAAAGTACAGTCGGGATACTCCGGCGGGCATGTTAAGAATCCTGCTTACAGGGAAGTTTGTGCGGGTACTACGGGTCACGTAGAAGTTGTGCGCGTGGTATATGATGATGAAAAGGTTAGTTTCGATAAATTACTTGAAATGTTCTGGTATGTCCATGATCCTACGACGCTGAATCGTCAGGGAAATGATATCGGCGAGCAATACAGGTCAGTTGTTTTTTATCACGACGAAGGGCAGAAGGAAGCGGCCGAAAAGTTTAAAAAGAAGCTCGATGAATCAGGAGCTTATGATAAACCTGTTGTTACGGCTATTGAGCCCTTGAAGAATTTTTATCCGGCGGAGAGTGAACACGATGACTATCTGGCGAGAAATCCACAGAATCCATATTGTCAGGCAGTAGTGAGACCAAAAGTTGATAAATTCAGGAAGGCTTTTCAGGAAGATCTTAAATGAATCAGGAACAAATAAGCCCCGCTCGAATACGAACGGGGCTTTATTTTTACAAAGAGTAGATTTGATTATTTTTTCTGATTTTGCTCCTTTTTAACCTCTCTTACCTCTTTTTTCATCTCTTTTCTTTCCTCCTTTCGTTCTTCCATTTTTTCTTCCATCTTTTTGGCTTGTTCTGGAGTAAGAATAGCTTTCACCTCTTCGTGTTTTGCCTCTCTTAATTTTTTCATTTCTTCACGGAGTGCCTTCATTTGCTCTCGCTGAGCTTCCTCTTTGGCTTTATATTTATCATGAATAGCTTCGAGCTTCTTCGCCTGATCCTCCGTCAGATCCAGTTCTTTTTTCATGGTTTCAACATGATGCTCATTTCTTTTTTCTATTTTCTCTTCTGCGTTCTGTGAAAAACCATACTGAACGCTGCAAAGTCCGATAAATAAAGCGGAAACAATTAATTTTTTCATATCTTTCAGTTTGATGAGATTAAATATAAATATCAGGTGCTTACTTTCTTGAAAAATTACACATTATTAAGTTTTTTTATCATTTCTATAGTGTGTTCGTCTTCCTGTTCTTATTTCGCATTGCGGAATATTGATGAGGCTGATCTCACAACCACCTCCCTCAATCTCAATAGAAAAAACCTTGGCGGAATTCCCCAGGAGGTCCTTGAATTGCCCAACCTTGAAGAACTGAGAATGTATAAAACCGGACTTACCGAACTTACACCGGATATAAACAAACTGGTCAACCTTAGAAAACTATATCTCGGTAAAAATGAATTAAGAACGCTTCCGGAAGAAATTGGTGATCTGCAGTTTCTGGAAGTACTGTCAATTCCGTATAACAAATTAGATTCTTTACCTGAAAGTATTGGTAAACTGAAAAATCTAGAGCATCTTGTACTCGACCAAAACAATCTGAAGATGCTACCCGATGCGATCGGCAAATTACCCAATCTTAAGACCATTACTGTGTCATTCAACCAGCTGGATACGCTTCAGCCCGCACTTTTTGACAGCGGTAGTATTGAAATTTTAAATCTCAACTTCAATCAGATGAGTAGTGTTCCAACTGAAATAGGTAATTTGACGAATCTGCACGAACTGTATTTAGACAACGCCGGATATATGATTACACTTCCTGACGAGCTATGTGATATCAGAAGATTTGATCTCTTGGTTGTTGACAGATCCGTACAGATTCCACGATGCTTATTCGTACGGAATTTACATACTTTCAGGATCGTTTTCCGCTAGATTTTAGTACCGTGCTGAACATCAGCAGGTCATAACTGAAATGAGCACCTACACAAAACCATAAGCCATAACTCTCATAAGCGAAAGAAAGGATTAATATGAAAGGAAAAAGTACTATTCCGGTCATACTTTTCTTCCAGGACATAGGGTTGAAATAACCATGTACGGCCACAAAAACGAAACTTGTCAGCCACGGCCCCAGCCAGGTCTGTATACCGGCTCTGAATAAAACTTCTTCACCGAATCCGGCACAAAATGACATGAAGATGATATCTCCCCAGTTAAGGTTCAGTTCTTTGAATAAAAACTCCTGTCTTTTCGACATCTCTTCAAAAAAAGGAAATTGAGTGACCGCAATGATGAATAAACCGTAGAATAACCCGAATTCAACTCCCAGAAGGGTATAAGGTTTCAAGAATTGATCCGGCTCAAGAACTTCACGGACGGTTTGATGCTCGAAATACCATAGCGCTGTTAAGGATATTGCGGGGAATAAAAGCAGTGTAATCCAGCCCAGAATGTGAAATTGTACCTTCGGTTGCATAGATTTATTACTTTTGTCAAAAATACGTAAATCGATGAAAGAACTGATTTTAAACTGGATTAAAACTTTTTACCTCACCGAGAAAAATGCCACACTGGAAACCCTTTTAGAAAATGAGGCTTTTCAGATGCATAAGTATTTCTGGGCAATGGGATTGTTTGTTGCCGTTATTGTTCTTTCTATCTTAATCTGGTGGTTAACGCGTGAAGTGTTACTCGGCATTATTCATTCATTTGCCAAAAAGAGTAAAACGAAGCTCGATGATGTGCTGGTGGAAAACAAATTTTTCAACGCCATTGCACATGTACTTCCGTTGTTACTGCTGGATTATTTCTTTTCGATAGTTTTTTTCGCATTCCCGGAAGTGCTAGAGTACACGCACCGATTGAGTGATTTTCTAATGATTTTGGCTGTATTGGTAGCCGTTCGACGATTTGTCAATGCCGCAAGAGATGTTTTAAAGGAAAAGCCTTTTTTACAAGGAAAGCCTGTAGGCGCTTATGCCCAAACTGTTAAACTGGTCATTACCATTGTTTTTGTGGTAGTTCTCCTTTCTACGATCACCAACCAGTCCCCCACATTCTTTTTGACTTCTCTTGGTGCGATGACAGCCATCATTATTCTGGTTTTCAAAGATACCATCCTTGGGTTTGTTGGAAGTATCCAGTTGTCGGCAAATGACATGGTAAGGGTAGGTGACTGGGTCACTATGGAAAAATACGGTGCGGACGGAGACGTTATTGAAATCAATCTAACCACCGTCAAGGTCCAGAATTTTGATAAGACGATCACTACGATACCTACCTACAGCTTTATTTCTGACAGTTTCAAAAACTGGCGAGGTATGGCTAATTCGGGCGGTAGAAGAATTAAGAGACACATCAATATCAAAACAGATACGATCAAATTTGCCTCAGAGGATTTGAAAAGTAAATTGTCTCAGGTAAAGATTCTTGGTGAATTTGTCGAAAAGAGAAACAAGGAAATCCGGGCCTATAATGAGCAGCACGGATTACTTGAAGGAAATCAAATCCATGCACGCAGGCAGACAAACATTGGACTTTTCAGAAGGTATATCGAGTATTATCTGAGAAACAATCCGGAAATCAATCAGGAAATGACATTGATCGTGAGACAGTTGCAGCCTTCTTCTGAAGGTCTCCCCATCGAACTTTACTGCTTTTCAAAAACAAAGGTTTGGGGTGAATATGAAGTTGTAATCGCTGATATATTCGATCATTTACTTTCCGTTGTAAGAGAATTTGAACTTGAAATTCATCAGAGTCCTACCGGGTCAGACTTTGCGAGATTAACGAGCTGATAAGAATCTTCAGAGTTTCTGAATCACAAAATCCGTACGTCTGTTTTTCGCTTTGTTTTCGGCAGAAGTATTTGGTACTTTTGGTTGTGTCTGACCATATCCTTTCGCTTCAAGCCTCTTCGAATCGATTCCCATTTTTGTCAGATAATTCTTAACACTTTCTGCACGCCGCTCTGAAAGCAGAAGGTTTTTCTCCGGATCACCTTCATCGTCGGTATGACCCTGAATGAGAATGTGTATATTTTCATTTTCCTTCAGGAAACGACCGAACTGTTTGAGAATGAATTTAGACCTGTCCGAAAGTTCGGCAGAAGCAGTAGGGAAGAGGATGTCGTTAATAGTATAGGGGGTGCCCATTTCAATTTTTCTGACCTCCATATCCTTTGATCGTACGGTTTCTCCTTTGGCGAGGGTTTCTTTTTCGATTATCTGAGAGTCAAAAGCATGACCTTCTTTACTGACGTTAATCATAACATCCTGTGCTTTATCGGTTTTGACAACAGCCGCATAATTTCCGTCATTTCCGTTCACTCGGACCTTCTGAACTTCATCTGAATTTTCGTAGGTTATCTCAATTTCGGCATCCTTCACCGGTTCGCCTTTATCATCCTTTAAATTACCCTTAACAACTACTACTGATTTAGGGCGTGCCTCCTCATAAAGTTCAAAAGAATAGATGTTCCATACACCTTGTTGTTTGGAAGAAAAGAAGGCCTCTTTACCGTCAGTTGAAACAAATAATCCTAATTCATCTCCTTCCGAATTGATTGGAAATCCTATATTTTTAGGTTTAGACCAGGATCCGTCAGGCTGTTTTCTCATGTAAAAAATATCCGTTCCACCCACACCTTTTCTTTCCTTAGAGACACTCGAAACGAAATAGAACGTTTCGCTGTCCTGATGAAAGAAGGGACTTTTATCTTTTCCGGGTGTATTTATTTCTGCGAAGGGTCGCGCCGGGCCCCAGGATCCATCAGGAAGCCTGTCAGCAAGGAAAATATCATTGTCTTGGGTTGAAGGACGGTTGGCTGTAAAATAAAGAGTATTTCCGTCCGAGGAAAGAGTAGGTTGTCCTTCCCACCCGTCATTGGTATTGATACTCTCTCCTAAATTCACAAGAGGTTTCCAGGTATAGTCATTACCTCCTTCACCGGTTCGTTCGTAGTAGGTGACATAAAGGTCACAGTTCCTGTATTTTTGACCTCTGACCATTTCGTCCTTGCATGCACAAATAATCATTTCTTTATTATCAACAGAAAGAGTTGCAGCACCGTAACTTTCAAAAGTACCATCATTAAAAGGAGGGGATAATGGTTTTCCGGAATCAAAGAGACTATTCATATCCGGCCTTTTTGACCATGTAAACTCTTCACGGATCGTTCGAACTATATCTCCTTTATTTGTTCTGTCGACTTTCCTGGTATAAAACATAATTTCGTTATCCGGGGAAATCATTGGAAAATATTCATCGCTGGAGGTACTAACATTTTTTACAATCTTCGGATCGAAGGGAACCTGGTTTTCCAGAAAAGCGGCTTCTTCTTCATATTTATTTATGACCTCTTGTACGTCTTTTAATCTTTTTTCATGATCCTCTGAATACCGGGACATATCTGAATGATTGAATTTTTTGAATTCCTTAAAATATTTGATGGCCTCTTCTTGTTTACCGAAAGTATAATTGATAATTCCCAGGTAATAGAAACAGTCTGAATGATAATCGGAGCATCTTTCGAGGGTTTTCTTAAATAATTCTTCGGCTCTTTCCATGCTTTTGTCACCGTCTCGGGGATTTGGGCTTTTCTCGTAAAATTCTAGACCTCTTTTGTAAGCGTACATCGCGAATTCATAATACACCATCGCATTATCTTCTTCGGCATCCATTGCCTCTTTATAGAGTGCGAAAGCCTCCTGTGGAGATTCCGTTGATGCTTGCTCCAGTAATTTTAGGGTTTTCTTTTTTGGCGGAAGGCAGGATTCATCCTCAACCTGTGAAAAAGAATAAGCTGTTAGAGATGAAGTGAAGACAATAAAAAAGAAGCGAGTGTAAAGTTTTATCATTTGAATTATTTAAATTTTATCGCTGATGTTATAACGTTTATGATAACGAGATAAACCAAACATTGTTACACCTAAACAAAAAAAACGCCACATTTCTGTGACGTTTTTTCAAGTAAGGTTTTATTACCTCAGAATATTGACATGTCCGACTTCTACGATTCGTTCATCGTTATATTTAGTCTTGAATTCAATTTTCCAGATATAGGTACCATCCTTTACTTTTTCGGTGCTTTCAATACCGTAAGTACCATCCCATCCGATTTCAGCATTGTTTGATTCAAAGATAACTTCACCCCATCGGTCAAATACCAGTAATTTGTAGTCCTGTGGATCAAATCCTGAAGTAAATACCGGTTTGAAGGTTTCGTTGAATTTATCCTTATCAGGGGTAAATGTGTTGGGCACAAAATACAGCAGTTCTTCTCTTACATAAATTGTTTGATAAGCAGTATCCTTACATCCGTATTGACTTGTAGCAATTAACTGAACGTCAAATTCTCCCTCTTCCTCGTTAGGGAAAGAGTGGGTTGGGTTTACGGCGTTACTTCCGTTGCCATCACCGAAATCCCATTCATAGGTTGTTGCTCCTGAAGAAAGGTTTGAGAATTGTGTTTGATTGAAAATAGATGTCAGTTCTGAAGGATCTGAACTGAAATTCGCCGATGGATAGTCATCAATACATACATAGTTCTGGATGATATGATTATCCACACAACCATCCGTGGTTGTTACTGTGAGTTGTACATCATAGCAATCGGCAACAGTAAATACATGCGAAACATCGCAGCCCGTTAATATTACGCCTCCAATGTTCCATTCACAATTTTCAATGCTAGCCGTTGTGGTATTCGAAAAGTTAACCTCCTGAGGTATACATCCCACAAGGTTATCCGCTTCAAAAGAAACAACCGGCATTTCGTAAACCGTAACAACTACCTCATCTGTAGCGAGGCAACCAAGTGAATTTCCTTCCACAGTATACGTTTGCGTAGCTGAAGGAGTGAACGAAACTCCGTTTGTTACTCCGTTGTCCCAAGTAAAGCTGTTCGCTCCTGTCGCGTTAAGTGTTACTGACTCGCCCGCACATATGAAAATATCGTTTCCTGCGAAAACCGGAGGTAGGGGGTTAACTGTTACACTAACCACATCTGTTGAGATACAACCCATCAGATCAGCTGTCACAGTATAATTTACTGTTCCTACAGCCGGTGAGAACGGAACACCATCGTTAACTCCGTTATTCCAGGTGATGTTAGCTCCATCAGGATTATTCGCAGTTAACGTAACATCTTCTCCTTCACAAATGGTTTGATCTACACCTGCATTCACTGCCGGGGCATTTGGATCTACCAGGTTGATAACTGTATTATCCACCTGAATACATTGTGGACAGGATGAAGGGTTCACAGAGAAATCTGTATAACTACCTGCACTTAAATTACCGAAGGTGTACTCACCGTTTGCATCCGATACTATGGATTGTGGAGCATTACCGTTGTAACTCACATCATAATTTTCATTCGGATTCAAACCACTAATTGTTATAAATCCGTCAGTTCCTCCACAGGTTGTTGGATCAGATGAACTCAACGTAAATGTTGGAGTAAATGCATCTATAGTAATTGTGTGCGTTACATTTATGTAATTACCGCAATCATCGGTTACACTATAGATTCGTGTGATTATTTCTCCGTTACAAACGTTTCCGTTCGACGTTTCACTCTCAAGAGCAACCACCGGGTTTGCAGTACAGTTATCTGCTTCATCTGTAACAATATTTATATCAACCGCAGGAACGTCCGACGCACAAGCCACAGTTGTTGGGGCGGGATTGGATGCTGTTGGATTGATATCGTCGTTTACTGTAATAATTTGCTCAACAAAGATGTAATTTGCACAAGGGTCTGTAACTCTGTATCGTCGTGTGATTGTTTCAGGACAAGTAAGACCATCAGAAGTATCATCCTCCCAGGTAACTGTAGGTACACCATTGTTATCCGCTTCATCAGTTACCACTGTTGGGTCCGGTGCCGGAACATCGCCAATACACTGCACTGCTACAGGTGCAGGATCGGAAGCCGTTGGGTTGAATGGATCCGTAATATAAATCAGCTGCTCCACAGTAATTTGATTACCACAGTCATCCGTTACACTATAAGTTCGTGTAATGATCTCAGGACAAAGTCCGTTATCCGATACATCACTTACCCATGCTACAACAGGGTTTGCTGTACAGTTATCCGCTTCATCATCCACGACTGTTGGATCCGGAGCAGGAGCAGGTCCGCCCGGAACAGTGATATCCGCAGGATTGGACGCTGTTGGGTCTATATCATCATTTACTGTAATAATTTGATCAACAGTAATGCTGTTTCCACAGTCATCGG
>JAWVYS010000027.1:0-44962 GCA_033722555.1 Brumimicrobium sp. | reverse complement strand
CCTTATACTGGGCCATTGCGAACTTGTCCTGATATGCCGTGGGCAGAACGTTCTCGTCCATGCTCATCATTTGTGCAACCTTGAGCGCACTTCCTTTAAGTTCGCTCAGCGCTTCATATATATCCTCAGCGTTTGCCTTGTGAAGTTCATCCCTTGAGAGGTCTTTCTGAAATGTCTTTTTTGAATAGTACTTGATATAGTTTCCGCCAACTTTTGCCCCTGTTCCTACAATTTTTGCTGCTCGCCGAACTTTTGAAGTAGGTATGCTCTTTTGATTTTTTTTATCCATTTTAAACAACCTTAGTTTTCAAAGCGAATTTGCCGAAGTCGAGCAATGAATCTAACGGACTATGCCCGAAAAATTCAAAGGCAAGGTTTACACTTTTTTCGATCGCCGCATCAGTAGTTTGGAAATCATCGGATTCATCATTGATCCATACGCGAAAAACATATAGGAAAACGAGTTTGAAACTTTTAGAGTAATAATTTCCTACCAAAGGTCTGTCTTGTATCTCTTCGTTATTTTTAGCCTCAGCAAGTATGCTTTCCATTCTTGAATCAAATCGCTCGAAAAAGAGTTCCCAGTCCCCGGTTAATGCCTGAGGGTTTTTCACCTTGCCGTAACGAGCGATAAGGTAGGAGCGATGCTCAAGAAATGATTCAAAAAGTGTGAAAAACAAAGCAAGTGCTTTTTCATTTGCCGAGAAATCGTCGTAATTCGGATCTTCATCCAGTGTTTTAAGTACCTCTGAGATTTTCCTTTCCAGGAAACTTTTTCTGATCTGCTTCAGGCTATTGAAGTATTTGTAGAATGTAGTTTCCTTGTGGTTGTACTTTTTGCAGAATTCAAATACGGAATGAGGTTCTCTTCCTTCTAAAAGTTCAAATTCCAGATACTGCTTTATGATGCTTTCTTCTTTTTTCACAGCGCGACGTTTTTAACTAAACAAACGTCAGTCAAAGAAGGTTTAGTCTGCGAGAATACAAACTAAATTCTTAAAAAAACCTAAATAAAGTGATTCTTTATTTTTCCGGAAGTACGTCCATTTTGTCTGCGAAGTGAAAGCAGTAATCCCTGAGATCTTCCGTAATATTTTTTTCACCGGTCGCTCTTTCGAAAGTGTCTGCCATGGTAAGGAGGGTCTGGTGAAAAAACTGCTTCATCTCTTCAATTGTGAGGTCTTTTGTCCAGAGATCAATTTTCATTGTGTTCTTTTCCTTAGGATCCCATAAGGACAGTAGCATGGCCGAGGCTTCAGCTGAATTAATATCGCCATCCTCCGCAGACCACATCATTCGCACCGGAACGTTGTTCTCATTTGTTCCTACCTTTATCTCGATACGTGATGTTTTGGTTATTTTATCTTCACTCATAATTCAGTCTATCTCGTAAGTTTGTAAAATCCGGTTATATTCGGTTTTAAGAAGTTCCTGCAAAGATACTTCTTTGTTTTTCGTCATATAACCTTTTACCATTTTATATCCCAGAAATTGTCCAAGTCTGTCAGGAGCTTCATCGGGTAAGCCTACGGTTTTGGGACCGGCATTCAAAAAGTTTGCCTTATCGCGGTCATTGTTTTGAAACAATAACTGCTCCTTGACCAGATAGTCCCAGACTTGTTTTTCATTCTTTTCAGCCCAGATGAGGTCCTGATGACCATAACGTAAAATAATCCGCTCCTCTTCATTCGGAAGTGTGGCATTAAGAACATAAAGTAACTTTCCTGCTTGTACAATATGTTGTGCAAGATTCCCGTCATTTTCTTCAAATAAATGCGCTTGGATCCATTGCAACAGAACATCTCTTTCAAGAAATTCAAACTGCATCGACTCCTTTTGCCATTCAAACAATTTATTACTGGGAATTTCCTTTATGATGGGATGATCCGGATTTAAATAATTTTCAAGCCCGACAGAAATACTGGAATCGGAGCAGTGTACGGGACTGAAGAGTTTATTTATGTAAAAAATGTGATACGGTACAGGTGAGTCCGGAAAATGAAACCTCAGGTAACGAAATCCTTGAGTCAGTTTGTTTTTGGATGGATTCAGTGATGCAAATAGAGATTTTTTGGCCTCTTCCAAACGTTGTATGTACTCGCTTTGATAAAAATTACGAATATCCTCCGGTAGAACCGAATCTGGGAATTTTCGAACGTTTTGACCCAATTCATACAAATACAGAAAGTCCAGTTCTTGCTGAAGTTTTTCGTGCCTTATCTCAACTTCCTGAAGCCCCGCATCTCTATACATACTATCAACGTTAACATAATCAACAGTTACCCCAATGTGGTCTATTTTTACGTCCAAAGGGTTGTCGGTGCATGAAAACAAAACAAACATTATTAATGTTAAGCTAAAAAATGTTCTTCTTTTCTTCATTAAATATGTTTATTATTGCAAAATAGATTTGAAACTCAAAAGTATGAAAAAGTTACTTACAATTGTTGCCCTTTTTGGCGTTATCACGGGAATAAATGCTCAAGATGCTGCAGAGAAAAAGATTCTCGCCGGTTTAACCTTAGGTGCCGGAATGAATTTCAATAATCCTGAAACAGTGGTTATAGATTCAAAGGTAGGCTCAGATTTTGTCGTGGGTATGGCTTTTGACTGGCATTTTACGAATAGTATTGCTCTATCAACCGGTTTGGAATTTGATTTTAACAGATTCAGACATCAGTTTCTTGTTCCAACCTATTTTGATTATGCCGATAAGGAAATTATTCAACGAGGCAGTGAGGACGAAATCAATACTCCCCCTGCGGCAAATTTAGATACTTTTCATCTTGATGAGAGAAGATATAGAAACATCTATTTGAGCATACCTGTGATGCTTCGGTTTCAAACGAACTACATGGGTTATCTTCGCTATTTCGGTAAATTCGGAATTCGAAACAGTTTCTTGTTGACTTCCAGAGTGGATAATTTCGGCAACGATTTCAACGATCCGTCTGTGACTGAGTTGGAGGATTTTGAAAATGCAGGAGATCTCTCTTTCTACAAAGGATCTATCGGTCTTTCGCTTGGGGCTGAATGGAATTTTACAGGAAGCACATGCCTGGTAGGTGAATTGGGTTATTACTATGGCTTTAGCGAAATACATCAGCAGGATGCTATTGGTTCAGACAGCGATAGAAAGAAGTCTTTATACAATGATCCTACGGTTGCAAAAGTGAATAGAGAATATTTTACCCCAAGTGCCAAACAGGGTCAACTGTTGTTCAAAATTTCTTTTCTGTTCTAAATTATGCCCGAATTACGTTTAAAGGAAGTTCAGGAATATATTGTAAACTGGTTAAACGAATATTGCGAAGAAACTTTTTTAAGTGGTTTCGTGGTTGGTGTCTCGGGAGGGATTGATTCAGCTCTAACTTCTACGCTTTGCGCGCTTACAGGAAAGACCGTAGTACTTGTGAATATGCCTATTCGGCAAACAACGGCTGAATATACAAGAGCAAAGAATCATATCAAAGACCTGGAAAATCGTTTCGATAATGTAAGAGGAGTGGAAGTTGACCTTACTCCAACGTTTAATCAACTGGAAAAGGACCTTCCGGATTCCAGCGCGGTTCACGACCTGGCAATGGCGAATTCCAGGGCGCGTTTGCGTATGCTTACTTTATATGCTGTTGGACAGCCGCAAGGGCTGCTTGTTGCAGGTACAGGTAATAAAGTAGAAGACTTTGGGGTCGGATTTTTCACGAAATACGGAGATGGTGGGGTGGATATTAGTCCCATCGCAGATCTCCTTAAATCCGAAGTATACAAGCTGGCTGAGCATGCAGGGGTCAGAGAGGAAATTCTACGTGCTAAACCTACGGACGGACTCTGGGAGGATGAGAGAAACGATGAAGATCAGATTGGGGCCTCCTACGATGAACTCGAATGGGCAATGGAATTTGAGGGTGATGAAAATGATCTCTCTGAACGCCATAAAGAGGTGCTCGCTATCTACCGAAGATACCACAAGATGAATAAACACAAAATGAATCCTATCCCGGTGTGTATTATACCAGAGCAGTTCAGAAGTGAATGACTTTCTATTACTTGGCCCAACCCTCCCTGTCCAAACTCCTGAACTGAATGGCTTCAGCGATATGTCTTGTTTCTATGCTTTCAGATTTCTCCAAATCCGCTATGGTTCGAGCTACCTTGAGGATACGATCATATGCTCTGGCCGAAAGTCCTAGAGTATCCATCGCTTTTTTGAGAATGGCATTCCCTGATTCATCTATTTGACAATATTTTCTCAGTTCTTTACTTGTCATTTGTGCATTGCAGTGTGTTTGTGAATTTTCCTTGAATCGATTCTCTTGTACTAATCGGGCTTCTACTACCCGCTGACGAATATCAAAACTACCTTCCTCAGGTTGGTGGTGAGCGAGTTCATCAAAACTTACCGGTGTAACCTCTACATGAAGATCAATACGGTCAAGAAGCGGTCCGCTGATCTTGTTTAAATAATTCTGAACGATGCCCGGTGCGCAGACGCAATCTTTATCAGGATGATTGTAGTATCCGCAAGGACAGGGATTCATTGCTGCTATAAGCATAAACCCGGCAGGATATTCGATGGTGAACTTCGCACGGGATATAGTTACGTATCTGTCCTCAAGAGGCTGCCTCATTACTTCAAGCACGGATCGCTTGTATTCGGGAAGTTCATCGAGAAACAATACCCCATTATGTGCAAGTGAGATTTCTCCCGGCTGCGGATAACCCCCGCCTCCAACTAAAGCAACATCGGAAATTGTGTGATGAGGTTTTCGGAAAGGCCTGTGAGTAACGAGTCCCGATCCTGCGTCTACCTTTCCGGCCACGGAGTGAATTTTGGTGGTTTCCAGTGATTCATTGATGCTCATCGGGGGTAGAATGGTTGGAAGCCTTTTAGCAAGCATGGATTTTCCGGCACCCGGTGGACCTATCAGTATAACATTATGCCCGCCTGAGGCAGCTATCTCAAAGGCTCTTTTGATATTCTGCTGACCTTTAACATCTCTGAAGTCAACCTCCAAACTATCCAGTTTATCATAGAACTCCTGAGTTATATCAACGATCGATCGGGTAAGTTCAGATTCATCATTGAAAAAAGCAACTACTTCTTTCAAGGTTGAAGCTCCATAAATTTCCAGTTCACTGACAATTGCAGCTTCTTTAGCATTTTCCTTTGGAAGAATGATGCCCCGAAATCCTTCCTGTTTTGCTTTTAATGCGATAGGTAAAATGCCTTTCATCGGTTTCAGGCTTCCATCGAGAGATAATTCTCCCAAAACAATGAATTCACCGAGTTTTACGGCAGTTACTTGCTCACTCGCAGCCAGAATGCCTAAAGCGATGGGAAGATCAAACGTTGACCCCTCTTTTCGAATATCTGCCGGAGCCATATTTATGGTAATCTCCTTCATCGGATATTTAAAACCGTTGTTGGTTAACGCTGCTTTAATCCTTTGCTGACTTTCTTTGACTGCGCTGTCCGGTAATCCTACCAGGATAAAAGAAATTCCTTTGTCTACATTTACTTCGATTGTGATCGTGGTGGCCTCTATGCCGAAGACGGCACTGCCATAGGTTTTTACTAACATTTTTAATTCAGGTTTAGGGTTTGTCAGAATTAAGTTAGTAAAATACTTCCTTACTTTCCAAAAAAAATGTACAAAAAATTCATCTGAAAGGATCAGAAGTTTCTCTCGATATAATCGATCAGGGAATGAATAACTTTGATATGAATCTCCTGGGCTCGGTCAGCATATTCTGAATGCGGCGCACGAATTTCCACATCGCACAGGGAGGACATGGCTCCACCTGATTTACCGGTTAGCCCTATAACGGAAATTCCGAGTTCTCTGGCCTTTTTGATAGCGGCTAATACATTCGCTGAATTTCCGCTGGTTGAAATTGCCAGAAGAACGTCGTCTTTACGACCTACTCCTTCCAGATAACGCGCAAAAACATGTTCGTATCCGTAATCATTGGAAACGCATGAAAGATGAGAGGGATCAGAAATTGAGATGGCTCCGAACGCCGGTCTGTCTTCCCTGTATCTTCCGGTAAGTTCTTCGGCAAAATGCATAGCGTCACACATCGATCCACCGTTTCCGCAACTGAAAATCTTACCTTTCTTTCTGAGGCTTGCGACCATTATTTTACCGGCCTCTTCAATCTTTTTGAAATTTTCAGCGTTGTTAAATTTCTGTAAAACTGTAAGGGCTTCTTCAAAATGGTCTGCTATTTGTTTCATGGCGTTCAATTGATAATCAAAATTAAAAAATAAAAACACAAACTGAGTTATTTTATCTCAAGTTTAGTATATTTGAAATCTAGAGTTCGCTCTATAAACACGATGAAAATGAAAAAAATATTACTCTTAAGCCTCATTTCGCTTTTCACTCTTTCTTTCTCTATTGCCCAGGAAGAAAACTGTTTTAAAAAACTGGAAAATGCTTTCAAAGAGCGAGGCGCTTACACCGTTTCTGATGATATTCACCGTAACGTGATTATCTCCTTTTTTGAAGAAGATGAGGTATACTGCGTCAAAGGTAAAGTTCGTGTTGAGAATGGCCGTATAACTTCTATTTTTTACTATTACGATGATAATACTTCGGAGTTATATGATAAGAAATTTCATAACGGAAATAATCAGGCCCCGGCGATCACAAACGGCATTTCTGAAATGATCGTTAACGCTGATGGTGAAAAGCTAAAGGTGATCTTCATAGAGAAACTGAAGCCGAAAAAGAAAAACCTAAAACAGGCAACTCTTCCGGACGATCTTTAATAAAAAATTGATTTATGAAAAAAGGCAACTCTTCAGAGTTGCCTTTTTTATTTAATAGGTTTATGAAGATTAGATCTGCACATAAACGATCTTTTTTGTTTTGAAGAACTCCTCCTTAAAATAATCGGTTAGATCAAAATATTCGAAATAGTGTCCCACTTCTTTCATCTCCTGTGATAAATCTCCTCCTTTTAAGTAAAGTATACCGTTGGGAAGCCCGTTAATATGTTCTTTTTTTATTTTATTCCTTACCCAACCAAGAAATTTAGGCATTTGTGTCACGGCTCTGCTTACAACGAAATCATATTTTCGCCTCAAGTTTTCAACCCTGTCGTGAGAAGCCTCTACATTTTTCAGCCCCAGAGTTTCTGCTACAGCATTTACAACCTTTATTTTTTTTCCTATTGAATCGACAAGATGGAAACGGCATTCCGGAAAAAGGATAGCCAGTGGTATGCCTGGGAATCCTCCTCCCGTTCCTACATCGAGAATTTCAGTTCCCGGTTTAAAAGAAATTACTTTTCCAATGGCAAGGGAATGTAAAACATGGTGCTCATAAAACTGATCCATGTCTTTTCGGCTGATTACGTTGATCTGCTGATTCCATTCCTCATAAAGATCTCTCAGTTGAGCCAACTGATCGTATTGTTCAGGACTTAGTTTCGGGAAATATTTTTTAATAAGTTCCATGGTACAAAATTAAACATTAGCTGCAGAAACTTATCGGAGTCTTTTTTAGAAGAGTTAATTTCAGATGGTATCTTTTGAATTTTTCATCAGATTAGCAAGGAACTCGCGCGCTCTGAATAACTGTGCCTTTACAGTACCGAGTGGAAGATCCATTTCTTCAGCGATTTCTTCATAGGAAAGTTCTTCGAAATAACGTTTTTCAACAAGTTCCCGGTAGCGGGGTTTGAGCTGTTTAACAACTTTTCGCATCATCTTAACCTTCTGTTGTTTGATGATCACTTCTTCGGGATCCATGTCTCCTGAATCTACATCCAGCCTTACACTCTCGCCGTCATCGGTAGAATATGCATGATCCATGGAGGTTAGATGAATTCGCTTCTTTCGGATAAAATCAATACAGTTGTTAGTGGCAATTTTAAACAACCAGGTACTGAAGGCATAACTAGGAGAATATTGATCAAGTCGATTAAATGCTTTGCCAAAGGCTTCTATGGTCAGGTCTTCGGCATCGTCTGTATTTTTGACCATCTTCAGCAACATGAAATAGACAGGCTCACGGTATCTTTCCAAAAGTTCGGCATAGGCATTTTGGTCACCGGCTTTTGCCCTTTCTACGATTCTAAAATCTTTCTTTCCTTTTTCAGATAGGTTTTGGCCTATTTCCATTTTACCTCAGTTGAATGCTCGGTTGTATAGTAAATTATCGGTATAAAAAGTGCATAAAAAAGATCCCATACCAGGAAGCCTCCAATGAAGCCATTTTCCTTTATTTTCTTCAATGCCATACCCTGTATGATCCATTTCAATATCAGGATAAGTCCGAAAGTACCAATAATTATCCAACTCAACCAATTATTAACTAACAAAGTAATAAAAGATACATAAAGTAAAATCAGCGAGAGGGGATATATTCCTAACAATAGTTTTTTAATAACTCCGTAACGGCTCGATGTTGTGAAGTGACGTGATTTCTGTTTGATCCAGTCATTCCATGTTTTTTTTGGTTCTGAATAACAGAAGGATCTTTCATCCACACAAATGGAATAATTTTTCTTTCTGGCGGTTTCCTGTATAAAAAGATCATCGTCTCCCGATTGAAGGGCATAATGTGACTTAAAACCTCGGTTATTCAAAAAAAGTGATTTGGTATAGGCCAGGTTTCGTCCCACTCCCATGAAAGGAATGCCGGCTTTGGCATAGGACAAGTAATTCATGCCAATAAGTGCTGTATCCAATCGAATAAGTGTGTTCAGTAAACCTTTCTCTTTGCGGTATGGGCCGTAACCAAGAATTAATTCCTTTTTTTCGGTGAATTGTCCCGCCATAAGCCTTATCCACTGGTCTGATTGCGGTTTACAATCGGCATCCGTGAATAGCAAATGCTCATATTTAGCCCCTTTTATGGCTATTGTCAAGGGTAACTTTTTCCCGCTTGAAAGATGCTGATTTCGCGATATTTCAATCACTTTTAAATGTGCGTACTGACGCTGAAACGCTTTTAAAATGTGCGACGAATCATCGATAGACTGATGGTTGATAACAATGACTTCAAACGCCGGATAATCCTGCTCCAGAATAAAGGGCAGCAGTTCAAAAAGATTATCTTCCTCATTTCTGGCCGCGATAATCACAGAAACAGGTGGCTCTCCCGAGGGTTCCTGATTTTTGTGGAAAGCCAACCGTGCGTAAAAGAAGAGTATCCAGAAAAACTGAATAAGAACGATGCCGCACAATACAACTGAAACAATGAATGGCCAGCGCTCATCCACTTCAGGAAACAACTCCATGGTTAATGTTTTTTACAAATATGGCACTCTTCATTAAATACACTTATCTTTGTGGTCTTTATTTTTCAACATTTTTATGCACTTCGAATTACTTTCATCAGATAAGGAGTCAAAAGCCAGGGCAGGAAAATTGCATACCGACCATGGTGTAATTGAAACTCCAATATTTATGCCCGTTGGTACTGTTGGTTCGGTGAAAGGCGTTCATCAGTTTGAAATAGAGAACGAGATCAAGGCACAGATCATTCTCGGAAACACCTATCATTTATATCTGAGGCCAGGACTTGATGTGCTGGAACAGGCAGGTGGTTTACATTCATTTATTAACTGGAAAAGACCTATCTTAACGGATAGTGGAGGTTATCAGGTTTATTCTCTTTCGGGAAGTCGCAAAATCACCGAAGAAGGCGTTAAATTTCAGTCGCATGTAGATGGATCATACCATTTTTTTACTCCTGAAAGAGCGGTTGATATCCAACGGTCAATTGGTGCAGATATTATCATGGCCTTTGATGAGTGCACGCCTTATCCTTGTGATTACGGATATGCCAAGAGATCCATGCATATGACTCACAGATGGCTGCAGAGATGCCTGGATCAGATGAAAGCAACTGAATCGAGGTACGGTTATGAACAAGCGCTTTTTCCGATCGTTCAGGGAAGTGTGTACAAAGACCTGAGAGAAGAATCTGCCCGGGTAATCTCAGAAGCCGATGCGGTAGGAAATGCCATAGGAGGATTGTCAGTTGGTGAACCGGATGAAGACCTGTATGAGATGACAGAGATTGTATGCGGAATACTCCCGTATGAAAAACCGCGCTACCTCATGGGTGTGGGGACTCCGATTAATTTGCTCGAATGTATTGCTTTGGGAATAGATATGTTCGACTGCGTAATGCCATCCAGAAATGCGCGACACGGTATGCTCTTCACAAGAGAGGGAATTATAAATATCAAAAATAAAAAATGGGAAAAGGATTTTTCTCCGATCGATTCCAATGGAACTTCTTCGGTCGATCATTTCTATACAAAAGCTTATCTGAGACATCTGATCAGAACGAAGGAGAATTTAGGTATTCAAATTGCCACCATTCATAATTTAGCGTTTTATCTTGCGTTAATGAAAGAAGCAAGAGTAAACATTCTGCAAGGCACTTTTCTTAAATGGAAAAATCAAATGGTCGCTCAAATGAGTCAACGTCTCTAAATTATGTTGAAGATCCTCGACAGATACATAATTAAAAAGTTCTTAGTTACTTTTTTCTTCATGCTCGGAGTTATCCTTGTTCTGGCGATGGTTTTTGATCTTGCTGAACGACTGGGAGAGTTTATCGACAGAGATGCCCCGATTAAGTCGATCTTGCTGGACTATTATCTGAATTTCGTAATCTACTTCGGCAACCTGTTTTCTCCCCTGATTGTATTTGTGTCGGTGATCTGGTTCACTGCGAAAATGGCCCAAAATACGGAGATCATTCCCATGCTTAACAGTGGCAGACCGTTTAGTCGAATACTCAGACCATATATGATCGGTGCTACGATTCTCATGTTGATCTCTTTGGTACTCAATCATTTTGTCCTTCCTGAATCCAATAAGGCACGACTGAGATTCGAGGAAGATTATTACCGGAACATGAGGACGGTTTCCAATTATTATGCAGAATTTCCGGGAAATAAGATTGTGTATTTTGACTCTTACCGAGCTGATAAAAACAGAGCGCTCGGATTCGTTATAGAGCAACGGGACGATAAGGGTAATTTAATTTCCCTGCTGAGAGCCAAGGAGGTTACAAATCCCGATACAACCTTCAACTGGAGAATTAGAGATTATTATATACGTTATATCGGCTCCCCCAGTGACAGAATTGTTACTTCCGAAAACCCGGGAGAATATTTGGATACCGTTTTTTCTTTTCAACTCAAGGAAATGGCTCAGAGAGAAACAGTTGTAATGACCATGAACTATAATGAAATTCGTGATTTTATTGAATATGAGAAGAAGAAAGGATCACCCAATATTCCACTTTATGAGATTGAATTGTACCAAAGAACTTCTTTTCCTTTTGCGACTTATGTTTTGACACTTATCGGGCTCGCGGTTTCATCAAGAAAATCAAGAGGAGGAATAGGTGCGAACATTGCCGTGGGACTTACGCTTGCTTTCGTTTATATCTTTGCCATGAAAGTGACTTCTGTTGCTGCACAGAATGTTGGGTTTCCCAGCTATATCGCTGTTTGGTTGCCCAATATTATTTTCGGAATTCTGGGACTAATCCTTTACCGAAGAGCGCCTAAATAAAAAAAATATTTTTAACCTTCCTCGGCAACAACCTCTTTTACTTCCGGAATGTGCTGCATAAGCAACTGTTCTATACCCCCCTTAAGCGTAGCTGTGGAGGAAGGACAACCTGAACAGGCTCCTTTGAGTAAAACAGTGACAGTTCCCTCGTTGAAATGCCTGAACTCGATGGCACCGCCGTCTCCTTCTACAGCCGGTTTTACATATTCGTCAAGCAAGCCACGAATGGCGTCATCAAATTCAGAAGGCGCAAAATTACTTGTATCGATTTGTTTTCCGGAATTATCAATCTTGGCCTTCGGCTTTTCCTCCGGCATTCTGATCAGTATTTCATTGCCGTCAGCAATATAATTACGTATAAAATCTCTCAATTCCTGAGTAACAAAGTCCCACGATAGGGCTTCTGTTTTGGTAACTGAAACGAAATTCGCAGCAATAAAAACTCCCTTTACAAAAGGAAAGTTGAAAAGTTCCTCGGCAAGGGGAGAATAGCCTTTTGCTTCAGCCTGAGAGGTGAATTCCACGGAAACAGAAGGGTCTATCAGGTAATTGTTTGCCACAAACTTCATAGTGGCGGGATTTGGGGTCATTTCTGCGTATATCGTAACCGGAATTTTAGACATAATTCTCTTTATTTTGTGCAAAGATACAAAGGATAATATTTAATCCCATATTTTCTTCGAGCGATAGGAATACAATCTATTTATAATTTTTGAATCTATATTCAGGGACAAAATATTTCTCAGATAAGAACTTTCATCGTAAATTTGTCATTATGAGAACTGTTTTTGTAAATCTTTTCACGCTTCTGATGACCGTACAGGTGATGTTCGGTTCTATGGGTGTTTTGATTTATAAACATCACTGTAAGAAAGAAGGTTTAAGTTATTCTGTTTTTACAGCCTCTGCTCATGACCGGTGTGGTCAGAAGATTAATAAAGAAGATTGTCCTTCAGAAAAAGTATGCTGTAGAAAAGTCACTGAAACTAATGGACCGGCGTATGAAAATAGTTGCTGTACTTCAGAAACGGAGTGGTATCACTTAAATACTGACTTGGTTCTGAATTCAATGAATCATTTCTTTTTGAATGATGCTTCTTTCATTTCAGGTGATGATATCCATGAACTTATTGCTCTTGAGAAAACGTACGCATTCAACTACCGGGGGCCGCCGCAGCTGATTACAAAAAAATCTCAATCGCTGCTTCAGGTTTATTTGATATGATATTAACGAAGGTCTATTCGTTATTAATCTATTAAATAAACAAAATCAATGAAATCAAAATTAATTTTAATATTCTCTTTTCTTGTTTCGTTCTTAAACGCTCAGCACTCGGTTCACATTGAAGGAACGGTACTGGGTAAGATCGACGAGGAAACGAATCAGCCGCTTTTTAATGCTACCGTTTTTCTGAAAAATGCAGATTCCGGAGCATTTACCGATGAGCAGGGAAGGTTCATGCTCATGGGTGATTTTAACTTGCCTGATACCCTGATTATTCGGGCGATGGGCTATTATTCTGATACTGTTTTTATTCGTAAAGGTGAAAAACATCTCAATGTGCAGGTGCTTCTTTACCCTGATCATGTGTTGGAGGAAGTTGTTATTGAAGCAAAACGTGAAAACTCCAGTGTTCTGCGCCTGGATCCCAGAAATACTGAACGTCTCAGCAGTGGAGAGTTAAGAAAGGCCGCTTGTTGTAATCTTTCGGAATCCTTCGAAACGAATGCAACGGTAGATGTGAACCTTTCTGACGGAGTTTCCGGCTCCAAGCGTATCGCAATGATGGGTCTAAACGGAAGGTATACCCAGATACAGTTTGAAAATATACCTATAATGCATAACCTGGATCAGGCTTTTGGTCTCAGCGCAATTCCGGGTACCTGGATAGAATCCATACAAATTACCAAGGGTACGGGTACGGTCGTTAACGGCTACGAATCAATGGTTGGATTAATTAATCTCGAATACCGAAAACCGGATGATATTGAAAGGCTTTATTTTAATGCCTATGGAAATATTCAGGGGCGTGCAGAGGTGAATCTTCATGGAGGGAAAGAGTTCAAAAACAAACTGAGTTCAGCCTGGTTTGTTCACGGCTCTTCAATGATGATGGAGAACGACAGAAACAATGACGGTTTCAATGACATGCCAACAGGCCAGGAATTTGTAGCGATGAACCGTTGGAAATATAAAGGCGAACTTTTCAGGGCTCAACTTGGATTTAAGGCAAACTACGCGGATAAGGTTGGAGGACAGCTTGGTTATTCCAGAGATCTTCCGAGTGATACAGATCTTTATGGTGTTGGTATCAAGAGTTTGCATCTGGAAGCTTTCGGAAAAACGGGATTTCTTTTTGAAAACAAACCCTTCAGTTCAATCGGGGTGGTTTATTTCGCAAAGTATCACGAGTTGAATACGCGCTTCGGAAATCGTACCCTTGATGGTACTGAAAAGAGGGGGTATGTGAATTTTATGTACGAAACTATTCTCGGTAGCACAATGCACACACTGAAAAGTGGTGCGAGTTTTATCTACGATGATCTCGACCAGCAGATGGAGGATGACCTCGAGGATGGCTATGCCCTGCGAAACCTGATCAGAACAGAGATGGTTCCCGGTGTCTACAGTGAATATACCTATGCAGGAATGTTAACTACTGTCGTTCTCGGTATGAGAATGGACTATCATAACCTTTTCGGAATGCAATATACGCCGCGGGCAAATATGAAGTATGCCTTCTCAGAGAATATGGATATCCGCTTAACGGCCGGAAGAGGGTTCCGGGTGTCAAACTTTGCTTTGGATAACTTATCTTTAATGGCGACGAACACTCCCTGGCAGGTAAGTAATAACATTAAGCCTGAGGTGTCTTGGAATTTTGGTGCAAGTTGGTACTATGAATTTAAGATGTTTGATCGCAAAGCAAGCTGGACCCTTGACTATTACCATACTTTTTTTGAAAACCAGCTTATTGCCGACAGGGACGAGGATCCAAACTTGATCATTATGGATAATCTGGAAGGTCAGTCTTTTTCCAACGCTTTTCAAACGGATCTTAAATTCAAGCCACTGATGAATTTTGAAATAAAGATGGCCTATAAGTTCCTGGACGTTCGTGCTACAATGGGTGGTCAACTAATGGAGAAGATCATGGTTCCGAGGCATCGGGGTTTTGTTAACTTAGGATATATTACACGGAATAAAAGATGGGAACTGGATTTTACTGCTTCAGTATTCGGTCCTCAGCGGTTGGCCACGGTATATCTTCCTGACGGTACTATCAGTCAGGATAATGAAAGTGAGACAGTTCCAATGTTGGCAGCTCAGGTTACGCATGTATTCAAAAAATTTGATTTGTATATCGGCGGGGAAAATTTGTTGGATTATCGATTAAGAAATCCTATTATTGATGTCGAAAACCCCTTTGGGAATCGTTTTGACGCCACCCGAGTATATGCTCCGATTTACGGAATAAATATTTACGTGGGAATCAGAATGAGTATTGATAAAAAAAAGAATGATTAACTATGATTGAGTTTTTGACGTCCGGTGATGCCATCATGGCATTGATTACATTGACTTTCCTGGAGGTGGTTCTTGGAATCGATAACATCATTTTTATATCCATTGCGGCCGGAAAACTCCCGGAAGACAAAAGAAAAAAGGCTACGAACGTTGGATTGGTTTTGGCCCTTGTTCAGCGGATCATCTTGCTTTTCTTTGTTTCCTTCCTTACTCAACTGAAAGAACCTTTTCTGAAAGTAGAAACGGAATGGATTGAGTTTGGATTAAGTTGGCAGGGCTTGATACTGTTTGTCGGAGGGGTATTTCTTCTCTACAAAAGTACTTCTGAGATTCGTGAGAAAATTGAAGTTGCCGGTCATTCGGCCGTAGGCGTTAAAGCAAAAGCATTTAAGTCTTTTAGTCAGGTGATTATCCAGATATTGATAATAGACTTTGTGTTTTCAATTGACTCTATCTTAACGGCTGTTGGAATGACCAACGGTATTTCACCGGATCCTTCTCATGGCTTGATGCTGATGATCATTGCGGTGGTTATTTCCATGATCATTATGATCGCCTTCGCAAACAGGATACGTATTTTCATCGAAAAGAATCCAAGTATGCAGGTGCTCGGGTTGGCATTTCTCATACTGATCGCCTTCCTTCTGGTTGTGGAGTCTGCACATCTTTCACACATGGTGGTATTTGGCAAAGGTGTTGGTGAAATTCCGAAAGGTTACCTTTATTTTGCTATCGCTTTCTCACTCGGTATTGAATTTATAAATATAAGAATCAAGAAAAATCAAAAAAAAGTAAAAAAATGAATAAACTAATCATGTTGCTCGTGTTAAGCTTTACCTTCTCTTGTGGAATGGCAAACTCTCAAGGAGGTAAGGAAGTTGTTAAGATTCAGACAAACGCTCAGTGCGGACAATGTAAAGAACGTATTGAAGAAAAACTGAATTACACCAGTGGTGTGAGTTATGCCGAACTGAACCTCGATAATAAGGTGGTTGAAGTAAAGTATAATTCAGCCAAGATTACCGCAGAGGAAATCAGAAAGATTATTTCAGACCTGGGATACAATGCAGATGAGGTCAAAGCTGATGCTGAAGCTCAGTCAAACCTGCCCAAATGTTGTCAGCCGGGAGGGCATAAATAATGGGTCTGTTTGACCCTGTTGTTTGATCCGAAAAGAGCTTTCCCACAATAATGTCGTAATTGTGGAAAAATTGTCGTGATGAATACCGGTAAAAGGAATAAATAATCTATCTTTGCGCCCAAATTGAATTTAAAAAAGGCAGAATAATGTCGGAAATCAAAGGAAAAGTAATGCAGGTGATCGGGCCTGTTGTTGACGTTAGCTTCGATAAAGGAGTGGAGCTACCTAACATTTACGATGCGTTGGAAGTTCCTCGTAAAGATGGAGGTAAGGTGATACTGGAAGTACAGTCTCACGTTGGGGAGAATGCCGTAAGAACCATTTCCATGGATTCTACGGATGGATTCACCAGAGGTATGGATGTGATCGCTACAGGTCATGCTATACAGATGCCTACCGGAGACCAGGTAAAAGGACGTCTTTTTAACGTGGTAGGAGATACGATTGACGGGCTTAAAGAGACCGACAAATCAAAAGGTTCTTCTTCCATTCACAGAGAGGCTCCGAAATTTGAGGATCTCTCTACAGCAACTGAAGTACTTTTTACCGGTATCAAAGTGATTGATTTGATCGAGCCTTACGCAAAGGGTGGTAAGATCGGTCTTTTTGGTGGTGCAGGTGTGGGTAAAACTGTACTTATCCAGGAGTTGATCAACAATATTGCTAAAGCATACGAAGGACTTTCGGTTTTTGCAGGAGTAGGTGAACGTACCCGTGAAGGGAACGATTTGCTTCGCGAGATGCTTGAATCAGGAATTATCAAATATGGTAAGGAATTCATGGAGTCCATGGAAGAAGGCGGATGGGATCTTTCCAAAGTGGATGAGAAGGAACTTAAAGAATCAAAGGCGGCGTTTGTTTTTGGTCAGATGAATGAACCTCCCGGTGCGCGTGCTCGAGTGGCTTTATCAGGTTTGACTCTTGCAGAGTATTTCCGTGACGGAGAAGGAGAAGGTGCCGGTAAGGATATTCTTTTCTTCGTTGATAATATTTTCCGATTTACACAGGCAGGTTCTGAGGTATCGGCTCTTCTTGGTCGTATGCCTTCTGCGGTAGGTTATCAGCCTACGCTAGCTACAGAGATGGGAGCGATGCAGGAAAGAATTACCTCTACAAAACACGGTTCGATTACATCTGTTCAGGCGGTTTATGTGCCTGCGGATGACTTAACTGACCCTGCTCCGGCAAATACGTTTGCTCACCTTGATGCAACTACCGTACTTTCTCGTAAGATTGCTGAGTTGGGTATTTATCCTGCAGTGGATCCACTTGATTCTACTTCAAGAATCCTTAGTCCGGATATCGTTGGTAAAGAACACTATAACTGTGCACGAAGAGTGCAGTCAACACTTCAACGTTATAAAGAACTTCAGGATATTATTGCCATTCTAGGTATGGATGAACTCTCTGAAGAGGATAAATTGGTTGTTCACAGAGCTCGACGCGTTCAGCGTTTCTTGTCGCAGCCTTTCCACGTTGCAGAACAGTTTACCGGATTGAAAGGTGTACTTGTGGATATCCAGGATACCATCAAAGGATTTAATATGATACTTGACGGAGAACTGGACAAATATCCTGAGGCTGCATTCAACCTAAAAGGAGATATAGACCAGGTTATTGAAGCCGGTGAGAAAATGCTTGCGGAAGCTTAAATTAATTAAAGCATGAAGTTAGAAATTATTACCCCTGAAAAAACGATGTTCGAAGGTGAGGTGGAAGCGGTTCAGTTTCCTGGTATCGACGGATCGTTTCAGGTTTTAAAAGGGCATGCTCCCATTATCTCCTCACTTTCAGAAGGGAAAATTAAAGTAGATCTTGTCAATCTCGCTCAGGATTACAAACAGTTTTCCGGTGCAATAGAGTCAGATTCTTCGAATATGAAAGTTATTCGTCTGAAAATCAAGGGTGGAGTAATGGAAATGCAAAACGATAAAATTATTGTTCTTGCTGACTGAAAACCCAAAAATAAGTTTTGAGGAGGGGATTGTTTTTGACAATTCCCTCTTTTTGTTAAACAACTTTAAGGTATATCCAATTTTTTTCGCTTATCTCCGTTAGTTATTGTAATTTCGTCAATCTGAAAAATGAGTCTGCTAAATAAAATAAAACCCGACAATTGTCCGCATCATATTGCCATTATTATGGACGGTAACGGTAGATGGGCTAAGCAACAGGGCGAAATGAGACTGTTTGGACACACAAGCGGTGTAGAAGCGGTGAGGGAGGTGTTAAAAGGTTGTGTTGACCTGGGCGTTCGTTACCTGACCCTCTATGCCTTCTCAACGGAAAACTGGAACAGACCAAAAGAAGAGGTAGACGGCTTGATGAACCTGCTTGTTGAGACAATTGCTAACGAAGTAGAAGAACTGAATAATAACGATGTACGACTCCGCAGTATCGGAGATGAAAATAAATTGCCTGAAGCATGCAGGAAAGAGCTTGCTTTAGCAAAAGAAGCCACCAAAGACAACAAGAAACTGGATCTGATCCTCGCCCTGAATTATAGCGCAAGGTGGGAAATTCTGAACGCCGTTCGAAATGTGGCGCATAAGGTTGAAAAAGGAGAGATTGGTGCAATGGATATTGATCAGCAAATATTTGAAAAAGAACTTTCTTTGAAAGATGTGCCCGATCCGGAGTTGTTGATACGTACCTCGGGTGAATACCGCCTGAGTAATTTTTTGCTGTGGCAAATAGCTTATGCTGAATTGTACTTTACGGAAAAACTCTGGCCGGATTTTCAGAGGGAAGATCTTTTCCAGGCCGTACTGGATTATCAAAAACGAGAAAGAAGATTTGGACTTGTATCAGATCAACTGAAATAATTGTATGAAGTATTTAATCACTTTTCTGTTTTCATTCCTGGGTTCCTGCTTGTTAATTGCACAGCAACTGGATTATGCGAATCCGAAGACTTATGAAATTGGCCCTATCCAAGTTAATGGTGCCGATAATTTTGATCATCAGGCTATAAAGTTGATAGCTGGATTGAGACAGGGTGACCGAATCACCATTCCTGGAGAGGATATTACAAAAGCTATTCGCAAATTATGGGAGGAGGAGTTATTCTCGGATGTAACTATCGAACTCGATAAAGTTGTTGGCGATATCGCCTATCTCTCGATTAATCTGACTCCTCGGCCAAAACTTTCTCGCTTTAAGTTTAGAGGAGCGACGAAAAAAGAAGTAGACAAGATTAGAGAGGAGATTAAACTCTTTTCAGGAAAGAATATTACCGAAAGTCTGGTTGTAACCACAAGGTCGAAAGTGGTTGGTTTTTACAGGGAGAAAGGGTATTACAACGTAAACGTCGATATTGAAAGGATCTCCGATTCACTGATGAACAATGCCGAAATTTTCGTTATACATATCGATAAAGGAGAAAAGGTAAAGATCGATGAAATTAATTTCCACGGTGTTGAATCCGTGAAAGAATTCAAGCTGCGAAGAAAAATGAAAGATACCAAGGAAAAAGCTTTCTGGCGTTTTTTCAAGCGCTCTAAATTTTCTGTTTCAGCCTATGAAAGAGATAAGGATTTGATGATTAAGGAATTCCATAAAATTGGCCTTCGGGATGCTGAAATAGTTAAGGATTCTGTTTACCTCATTGATGAGAAGAGCCTTGTTATTGATATGTACATCGATGAGGGAGAAAAATATTATTTCGGTAATATTTCGTGGGTAGGAAATTCGAAATACTCGTCGGGCTATCTGGATACTGTTCTGGGGATCAATTATGGGGATGTTTATAACCGCGAACTTTTGGAAACAAGACTTTTTCAAAGTATGGACGGAAGGGATATCACCTCGCTCTATATGGACAGAGGCCACCTCTTTTTCCAGATCACACCTGTGGAGATCAATGTTGAGAATAATCACATCGATTATGAAATGAGAATCATTGAAGGTAAAGAGGCTCGTATTAAGAATATAATCATTAAAGGGAATTATAAAACGAATGAACATGTCATCCGTAGGGAAATCAGAACAAAACCCGGAGATCTTTTTAACCGAAACGATATCATACGTACACAGCGTGAACTCGCTCAGCTGGGATACTTTAACCCGGAAGCTTTCCAGATTAATCCAATGCCGAATCCGGCAGATGGAACCGTTGATATTGAATATATTGTTGAGGAAAAATCGTCGGATCAGATCGAACTTTCAGGAGGGTATGGAGCAGGACGTTTAATTGGTACTCTCGGTCTGACTTTTAATAATTTCTCCGTTCAAAACATGTTCAAAAAATCAGCCTGGCAACCCCTGCCTGCAGGTGATGGGCAAACCTTATCAATCCGTGCTCAAACGAACGGTAGATTCTTCCAGTCCTACAATTTCTCCTTTACAGAGCCTTGGTTAGGAGGTAAAAAGCCGAATGCATTTTCTTTCTGGTTAACACATTCCCAGTTTGGAAACAATTTCAGACGAGATGATCCCGATTATTCCGGGGTCTCCATTTCAGGGGCTGGGGTTGGACTCCAAAGAAGAAAGAAGATACCCGATGATTTCTTTAGTGCATATTATGAGTTGTCTTACAATTATTATGATGTGACTAATTATGGAGGTGTCTTTGATTTCGATAATGGATACTCAAATAATATAGCCTTCCAATATGTTCTTTCGAGAAATTCTATTGATGCTCCTATTTATCCGAGAGGAGGTTCTAAAATCTCGTTCACAACGAAAGCTACCCTGCCTTACTCATCATTCGATGGAATAAGTGATTACAGTACGGTCGATCCACAAGTGAAAAATAAATATGCGGAGTATTATAAATTCAAACTGACCGGTGAATGGTACCTTCCTTTAACACCTGATAAAAAGTTGGTATTAATGCCAAAGATTGGATTTGGTTTCATGGGTGCATATTCTTCTGACAAGGGAGTTACTCCATTTGAAAGGTTTTACTTAGGAGGAAACGCCCTAACGGGTGTTGCTCGTTTGGACGGGAGAGAGTTAATTTCTCTCAGAGGGTATGAACAAGTAGGTAATAATCCTGAAGTTTCATCAAGTACTGGTGATCCAATAATATCAAAGTATACATTGGAGTTACGTTATCCCATTTCATTGAATCCTTCAGCAACTTTCTTTGTTTTGGCTTTTGCTGAGGCAGGGAATACATTCAGAACATTTAGTGAATTTAACCCATTTAACGTTAAAAGAAGTGTTGGAGGAGGTGTTAGAGTATTCTTGCCAATGTTTGGATTGCTTGGATTTGATTATGGCTGGGGTATTGATCCTTTAGATCCTAATAGCCATGGTTTTGGTAGCGGTAATGATATTTCTAGGATGAACGGTAAGCCCGTTGGCACCTTCCAGTTTATTATTGGAGCGAATCTTGGTGATTTGTAATGAATTAATTCAATCTAAATAGCGATGAAACAGTTAATTTTTATTTTGGCAATCATTTTTGGTACAACCTTTGATTTATCTGCTCAAAAATATGCGTATATAGATTCAGATTATATTTTAGAGAATATGCCGGAATATATAGAAGCTAAAGAAGAACTAGATAAATACGCTGAGCGCTGGCAAAAGGAAATTGAAGAGCGATATAAACAAATCCGCGAAAGAAAAGAGGAGTTTATGCGGGTAGAGGCAATCCTTCCAGAAGAAGAGAGGCAAAAGCGTAAAGAAGAAATCGAAAAAATGGAAACAGAAGCAATGGAAATGCAACAAACCAGGTTCGGCGTGAACGGAGACCTCTTTGCAAAACGCAAGGAACTGATCGAGCCAATTCAGGATAAAGTATTTGAGGCGCTTTCCAAAGTAGCAAGCAACCGAAATTTCGCCTTCGTTTTTGATAAAGCTAACCAATCAAACCTTATATTTGCGGATCCTAAGTTTGACATTAGTAAAATGGTGATGAGAGAATTGGGCATCAATGAAAGATAAATAATAAATAAAGTATAGTTAGATTATGAAAAAGTTAATAGCAATAATGATTATAACCGTGTTTACGACCGGAGTAGCTCTAAGTCAAACCGGGATGGCTCATGTAAACACTCAAAAGATATTGGATACCATGCCTGCATACAAGTCGGCCAGTAAAGAATTTGCAGACTTCAGAAGAAAAGCACAGGAAGAACTTCAAAAAGCAGAAAAGGAACTGACTGATGACTATAATAAATATGTTGCTGAGGCTGAAACAATGAGTCCGACCGCAAGAAAGTTTGAAGAAACCCGTCTTCAGAAAAAGCAAATGGAACTCCAGCAAAAAGAACAGGAACTGGGAACACAAATGCAACAGTTTCAGCAGGATCTTATGGAGCCGGTGTATACTAAACTACAAGATGCCATTAAGGATGTAGCGAAGGCCCAAAAGATTTCTTATGTCATGGAAGTATCGAATTTGCTTTATGCCGAAGGTACAGATATCACCGATTTGGTTATTAAGAAAATCCTCAGTGCAGGTACCGATAGTGCTGCAGGAGGTAAGTAATTGATTTTATTTTAATTTTGAAGCCGTCATAGTTTTTATGACGGCTTTTGTATTTTTATAGAATGAAAAAAGGACCCATCGGATTTTTTGATTCGGGATACGGCGGTTTAACCGTTCTGGAGGAAGTTCGTAAAGTCCTGCCCGAATATGATTACCTATATTTAGGTGACAATGCGCGGGCTCCTTATGGAACGAAGTCTTTTCAGATCGTTTATGAATATACCTGGCAGTGTGTAAAGGAATTGTTTTCGAGAGGGTGTGACCTTGTAATCCTGGCCTGTAATACAGCTTCTGCAAAAGCACTGCGAAGCATTCAGCAAAATGAACTGGTTGATTATCCGGGAAAGAGAGTTTTAGGGGTGATCCGACCAAGCGCAGAGAACGTAGGACGAATGTCGTTCACAAAAGAGATAGCAGTATTAGCAACTCAGGGAACAGTAGCTTCGAACTCATACGTCCTTGAATTTCAAAAGTTCAGTCCGGAGGTAAAAGTGCATCAGTATGCTTGCCCTGTTTGGGTTCCCTTAATTGAGAACAATGAATTTCTGACCGAAGAGGGCAGAAGTTTCATCCGTAAAGATGTTAATAATGTGCTGAGGAATTACCCAAACATTGATGTGATTGTACTGGCTTGTACCCATTATCCGATTTTGCTGCCAATGCTGGAGACAATGATACCTTCACATATTAAAATTGTAAGTCAGGGAGAGATTGTGGCTACTTCGCTTAAATCTTATCTGCAGCGGCATACCTGGCTCGTAAAGAAACTTTCAACAAAAAGAACAACCCTTTATTTAACTACGGAGAACGCTACAGTTTTTCAGGAAAGTACAGAGTCTATTCTTGGACTGAAATTAGTTGCTCAACAAATAGAAATAAAATGGCCCTGATTAAAGAATGCAGAGGATTTACTCCTCAGATAGCCGAGGATGTCTGGCTCGCGGAAAATGCCACGGTGGTTGGAGATGTTGTTGTGGATTCCGGTTGTTCGATCTGGTTTTCTGCGGTCGTTCGAGGCGACGTAAACAGTATACGGATAGGAAAAAACACCAATATCCAGGATGGAGCTGTCATCCACTGTACTTTTGAGAAAACAAAAACTTTGATTGGTAACAACGTTTCCGTAGGACATAACGCAATTGTACATGGTTGTAATGTAGATGACAATGTTTTAATCGGTATGGGAGCCATAGTAATGGATAATGCTCATATTCAGAGCAATGTTATCATCGCTGCCGGAGCAATCGTTCTTCAGAATACAGTGGTTGAATCCAATTCCATATATGCTGGTATTCCCGCCAGGAAAGTAAAAACTTTGTCGGAAGAAACTTTTAAAGGAGAAGTGGAAAGGATCGCTAAAAGTTACAAGACCTACGCCTCTTGGTTTAAGTAGTTGCTGGTTTACAGTAATTTATAATACCTGTTCTCAAAGATTTACTAGACTTGTATATTATTTTATAATTGTGATGAACGAGTTATTTTAATATCAGATTTACCTTCCTAATTTTGTTGAAGAAGATTTTGTCAATGTGAACACAAATTTAAAATATGTTAATTTTTATAAATGATTTTTTCTATATTTACGGTCTTCGAAAAAATAAGTAAGAACATTTTAATATAAACTTATGATACGCAAACTCTACTTTTTGTTTTTAAGCATCATGTTTACAGCTGGTTACACTTTCGGTCAGGCCGGTAGTGGAGCCATTAAAGGATCTGTTATTGATAAGCAAACAGAAGACCCGATTCCGTTTGTTAAAGTAGTATTGTCTCAGGGGGGGATAATTAAGGGGGGAACCGAAACCGACTTCGACGGGAAATTTGAATTTCCTTCGATCTCAGCAGGTTCTTATGACATTGAATTCCGTTCCCAGGAATACCGTCCGCTGAAACTGGAGGATGTTGTGGTTTCTGCCGAACAGATTACTTTCCTTGATGAAACTGCACTTTCTAAACCGGATGACGTTTTGGAGATGGAAGAGGTAGAGGTTGTTGCTTATAAAGTACCTCTTATTAATAAGGATGGTGGTGCTCAAGGACAAACCATTACGCGTGAAGATATTTCTAAACTTCCTGTTCGTTCGGCGGGAGAAGTGGCCGCTACAGTTGGTGGTGTTAATGAGTCTGAAGGTTCAGGTGGAATTAGTGTACGTGGTTCTCGTGAAGATGCTTCTTACTATTTCATCGATGGTATCAAAGTTCGTGGTTCCGCTAACCTTCCAAAATCTGCACTTGAAGAAGTAAGAGTTATCACAGGTGGTCTTCCTGCAAACTACGGGGATGCTACTGGAGGTATTATTTCTGTAACAACAAGAGGTCCTTCAGCTCAGTTCTTTGGTTCTGTGGAAGGTGTATCCTCCGGATTCTATATCCAGGGTGCAGATCCTTTGGGATACGATGGTAAGGTAATCGGTTTGGATAAATACGGTTATAACCTTTTTGAGGCAATGCTTTCAGGGCCACTTATTATGCGTAAAGATTCTACCGGTAAAAAGACAGAGCCTATCATCGGGTTCTTAATTTCAGGAACAATCAATGATAACCTGGATCCTCGTCCTTTTGCTGATGGAGCCTGGAGAATTAAGAAGGAAACACGTGAATATCTTTTAGAAAATCCTTTAAGACCTTCGTCTGACGGTCAGGGTAACTTTAATAACTCAGACTTCCTTCGTGAAAGTGATTTCGAAAAAATTCCCTGGAGAATGAATGCACGAAGAACCGTTATTTCAAGTGCCGGTAAGATCGATGTTAATACAGGGCCCACGGTCAACCTGACTTTTGGAGGTTCATTGAACTATAGCTACGGTAAAGCATACAGTTATGCGAATTCTCTTTACAACTTTGAGAACTTTGGAAATTCAAATGCGCTGGACTGGAGGGTATACGGTCGTTTGACTCAGCGTTTCAAAAATGATCGCGATGGATCAAGCTCTAAAGTGAAAAGTTTCTATTACAATTTGATGGTGGATTATTCTCAAAGTACCAGAAAGGTATTTGACGAAAATCACGAATTCAATATCTTTAACTACGGTCATGTCGGTTATTATGAAACTACCAGACGACCAACATATTCTTTCAATACGGCAGAGGATAGCTTAATTCATGACGGTTTCAGAGATGTGGTTGTAGACTTTACTCCCTCTGATATTAACCCTGCTCTTGCTGCGATTACTACCCAATATTATGAGCTGTACGGGGATGATCCCGAAGGAAGAATAGAGAATTTGACTCAGATTCTACAAGGTAATGCATTGAGAAACGGTGATGTACCTACAAGTGTTTACAGTATTTGGGGGAACCTTGGAACTCCTTTCAATCAGTTCTCAAAGTTTGAAGGTGAACAGTTCCGTATTACGGGTTCTGCTTCTATGGTGATTGGAGGACACAATATTTCCTTAGGTGTTGAGTTTGAACAGCGCTGGGACAGAGGATGGGGTTCCGGAAATCAGGGACCGATTGGAATCTGGCAGATCGCTCGTCAGTACATGAACTCTCACATTACCGAGTTGGATTTCAATAGTCCTTCATTCGATTATTACGGAACTTATCCAAGAGTTACTTACGATCGCCTGAACGAGGGTTATGCTGCCAATGCAGGAAACGGTGCGTATGGAGGTGCGGCTGTCGGTGATGAGCAGTTCTTCTTCGATTACAACTTCAGACAAGCTGTAGGTTTGGATCCCGCCGGAAATGATTTTGTGGATATTGATCAATATGACCCGAATATCTTTAGTTTAAGTATGTTCTCTCCGGATGAACTTTTCAACCAGGGTAGTAACTTTATAGAGTATTATGGTTACGATCATACCGGAGAACGTGTAAGCGGTAATACAGATATCAATGCTTACTTTAACGAACTGGATGAAAATGGTAATTACAGAAGATTCATCGGTGCATTCCAGCCAACATATGTAGCGGGATACATTATGGATAAATTCTCTTTCGACGATATCGTTTTCAATGTTGGTCTTCGTGTAGACGTTTTTGATGCAAATCAGCCTGTATTAAAGGATCAATACTTATTCTTTAATGCCAGAACTGCTGCCGAAGCTGATGCATTAGCAGGTCAGGATCCTAATCAGTATGATTGGGTGAGTATTCCTGACAATATTGGTGAGGACTATGTAGTTTATGTAAATGATATTAACAACCCTACTCAGATAAACGGATTTAGAAATGGTGAAACATGGTATAATGCACAGGGTATTGAAATCCAGGATCCTTCAACACTCAGAGGAAGCGCAGGTATCGCTCCTTGGTTGCTGAATCCGGGACAAGAAACACCGACTGCAGATGCCTTTAAAGAATACGACGTTGCGATCAATGTTATGCCACGTATCGCGTTTTCGTTCCCTATCTCTGATGAGGCTAGCTTCTCTGCGAACTATGACGTGCTTACTAAGCGTCCAACTACTGGACTTAGATTTACTCCGCTGGATTACCAGTTCGTTCAATCAAGAAGTAACATCATTAACAATGCAAACTTAAGACCTGAGAAGACGATTGATTACTCATTCGGATTCCAGCAGGTGTTAACACGTACATCCTCATTGAAGATTAACGCATTCTACCGTGAGTTGCGCGATCAGGTGCAGGTTCGAAATATCTTCGAAGCTTATCCTGCTACATACAGAACGTACGGAAACCGTGACTTCGGTACAGTAAAAGGTATTACTGTTGAATACGATTTAAGAAGAACTGGGAATATCAGAATCAATGCGAACTATACACTTCAGTTCGCAGAGGGTACAGGATCTGATCCGAATTCAGCACTTAGTTTTGTAAACTCTCAACAACCGGATTTAAGAACTATTTTCCCGCTTTCTTACGATCAGAGACATGCGTTCGCTTTCACGGTTGACTACCGTTACGGTTCAGGAAAAGATTATAACGGTCCTATGGTCGGAAAATTCGCTCTTCTTGAAAACACAGGTTTGAACTTTATCACAAGAATTAATTCAGGTACGCCTTACTCAGCACAGAAGAATATTACTGCAGCAGCTATTGGTGCAGGAACTCCTCAGCTTGAGGGTGGATTGAATGGTTCAAGACAACCTTGGACATACCGTCTGGATTTACAGTTAGACAGAACGATTAACCTGGAGTTTGGTAAGGACGATGAAAAGAAAAAGAGAGCTTTCTTAAATGTTTATGTACGTGTTACCAACCTATTGAATCAGTTCAACGTAATTAATGTATACCGTGCAACCGGTGTACCTGATGATGATGGATTCCTTGCAGCTGCTCAATGGCAGAATACAATCCAGAATCAGTTGGATGAGCAATCTTACAGAGACTTATATACAATGTATATGATTAACCCGTTCAACGTAAGTGTACCTAGAACGATAAGATTAGGGGTTAAGTTTGATTTTTAAATAGAATAAAAACAGAGTAATTATGAAATTATATTTAATTGCAATACTGGTTTTTGCATCTGCGATTACAGCAAATGCTTACGATCTGAACCGCAAGAACAAGGATGGTTCTAAGGGTCAGAATGGCGCAAGTACGTCTTATAACAAGGCGAACTGTCCTCCGTCTACGGCAAGACTTTTCATGAACTTCAATGACGTTGAGGCGTTGATTGAAGTTGGTGGATCTCTTTGGCAGAACAGACAGACCGGAGCAGCTTCCTATGAAGTACCAATCGGTGGTGGAAATCACGTGCTTTATTCAGGTTCGATCTGGATGGGTGGTCTCGACGTTAACGGACAGCTAAAACTTGCTGCGGTTAAATTCCGTCAGGGTAACGATTTCTGGGCGGGACCTTTATCCCAAACGGTGGGTACAGGAACCTATGACCCAGGGCAACCTGTAGGATTTGATGCAACGCGCGATTTCGGGGCCGCAACTATCTCTCCTGATCAGTGTCAGAAGTATGATAAGTTCTTTCCTATTGAAAAAGCCGAGGTAATTGCATTCACGCTGGCATTCGAATGTGATCAGAACCCTGATTGTGATGATGAATTTCCTCTTTCAAATGATGCGATTAACCGAATTCAGAACTGGCCTGCTCACGGTGATCCTTCTATAGGTCAGGATTACTATCTCGCACCTTTCTACGATTACCCTTCTGCCGGTGGATCAGGAGATCTTACTTACGATCCTTCTCAGGGTGACGTGCCTTGGTTTGATGATATTCTTGGTCGTGATGACGTGGAATGTGGTATTGACAGACGTGTTACTCTTTTCGGTGATAAAACGAACTGGTGGGTGTTCAATGATAAGGGTAATATTCATACTGAATCCGGAGCAGATCCAATCGGTATGGAGATCCGCGCTCAGGCATTTTCTTTCGCTACCAATGACGAGGTAAACAGAATGACTTTCTACAATTATGAAATGATCAATAGAAGTACCCAGACCTTATTTGATACTTATTTTACCCAGTATGCTGATGCGGATGTTGGGTTCTCTGATGACGATTTTGTGGGTTGTGATGTGTCTCGTGGATTAGGTTATGCTTATAATGGTACGAACAATGATCCCGGAGGAAACGGAGCACCTGGTTACGGTGACAACCCTCCGGCAGTTGGTATTGATTTCTTTGAAGGTCCTTATCAGGATGCTGATAATTTGGACAACGTTGGTCCGAGAAATGAAGAACAGCCTGATGGAACAACTATTTTTGTTGTACCAACGGTAAACGAAGCACTTTCGGGTGACGGGATTGTGTACCAAGGAATTGGAATTGGATATTCAGACGGTATCGTGGATAACGAGCGTTTCGGAATGAGAAGATTTAACTACTACAACCGTTCGGATATTGGAGCTCCGGCTACACACGATCCAACTGCGCCAACACACTTCTACAATTACATGACAGGATTCTGGAGAGATAATTCACCTGTTTTCTTCGGGGGTACTGGGTATACAGGTAGTGTAGGTGTAACTGCGGTTGAAGCTTCCTACTGTTATCCCGGAGATTCTGATCCGCTTCACTGGGGAACGAGAGGTCAAGATATGGGCTGGGAATGGACAGAAACCAATACTGACGGAGGTGGAAATTCAAATGATGACGGTGACAGACGTTTCTTGCAGTCTGCAGGTCCTTTTACCTTAACTCCTGGTGCGATAAATAACCTGACTGTAGGTGTTGTTTATGGTCGTGCGTTCGAAGGAGATGCTTACGCATCAGTTTTAAGAGTAAAACAAAATGATACCAAAGCTCAGGCTCTGTTCGATAACTGTTTCGAGATCTTGGATCCACCAACAGCTCCTGTTTTGGAGATTGTTGAACTGGAAAATGAGTTAGTTCTTCTTATTGATAATCCTTTTGGTAATAACGTAAATGAAAGCTATGCTGAGGAGGATAATATCAATATCGTTGATCCTGTTGATGGAACGCAGATCGATAAAGTTTATCGATTTGAAGGATATCAAATCTATCAGATGGCAGACGAAGAAGCAGGGGTTGGAGATATTGGCGATATTGATCGTGCGAGATTAGTTGCTCAGTGTGATATCGAAAACGATATTGCCAGAATAATAAACTTTGAATTCAACGAAGAACTTGGTTTCGCTGTTCCAGTTGAAAGAGTAAATGGTGAGAACCGAGGTATTCGTCATTCATTCCTTGTAACCGAGGATGCATTTGCGAATGATGCCAAAGCGCTTGTGAACCATAAGACATATTATTATATAGCGATTGCATACGCCTTTAACGAATATAAGCCTTATGATCCTACTGATCCTCAACTATTAGACGGTCAGAAGATTCCTTATATCAGTTCGCGTCTTGCTGCTGACGGATCTGCGATCAAAGCAGTTGCGGGTATTCCTCATAATCCTGCTCCTCGCTTCGACGGAACTGTGGCCGGGTTGCCATACGGTTCATCTCCACAGATTACTACGCTTGACGGTGTTGGAAATGGCAACAGAGCAATTGATATTACCCCAGCTACGGAGGTAGCTATTCTTGCGAATAATTCGGTTGAAACTCCAACGTACCTTGAGGGTGCAGGACCTATCAACGTTAAGGTGATCGATCCGCTTAACCTTGTAGACGGATATTTTACCCTTGAATTTAAAGATTATTCAAATATTGATACTGCCAGCTGGCAAATAAAGCGTTATGCAAGCAAGGGTGGAGCTTTGTTGGATTCTATTTCTTCTGACAGAACCATCGACTTCCTTAACGAACAGCTAATTCCGGAGTGGGGTATTTCAGTTCAGATTGAGCAAGAAGAATATCCTTGTGCGAACGAGGCAGCAAACTGTGCGTTCCGTGATAGAATTTCTATCCCTATTGAGGCTACAATCGATTTTGCGGATAGCTCCAAGCGTTGGTTGATAGGAGTTCCGGATAACGACAATTTCACTCCGCAGAACTGGATTATGTCCGGTGATTATAATCCAACTTCTACTGACTGTAATCCTGATGCTGGTTTACAAGATCCATGCTGCTACGGTGATTTTATTGGAAAAGATCCTAATCAGTATTACGATAATTTATTAGGTGGAACAGTGACTGCCGGTCAATTGGCGAGATTTAACGGATGTGGTTACAACCCTATCGGAATCCCGGGCTCTCCGATCAGCACAACGACTAATTATCGTAGTGATGCGGTTCAGTATTTGTCAACAGTTTATCACCCAAGTGTGGACATCGTATTTACATCAGACAGAAGCAAGTGGACCAGATGTCCTGTAATAGAGTTGAGTTTTGACGATAACCTAGCAATCGGTGGCGCTAAACCGGGTCTTCTACGTAAAAGCCCGTCGATCGACAAAAGCGGACGTCAGGCAGGTGATCCGGGATACAATGCTTCAGAGGCAAATCCAAACGGAACGACTCCGACAGGTATGGGCTGGTTCCCTGGTTATGCTATAGATGTTGAGACTGGAAGACGTTTGAACATGGCTTACGGTGAGAATTCATTCTTAGCCGGTCAGAACGGTGCTGATATGGTTTGGAATCCAACAAGCAATTTCTATAACTCTATTGGAAGCCCCTTGTTTGGTGGACAACATACGATATATGTGTTTGGTGGACCGAACAACGTTCCTGAATACGATCAGGGAGTATTCCTTCACACAAACCTTGCTGCTGAGAATAGCTCAGGATTCAGAAATGTATACAGAGATTTATCCTGGGTGATGCAACCAATGTTGGCGCCGAATCAAACCCTGAATTCGACCGATGTGCGTGTAAGAGTTCGTAAAAACAGAAAATACGAAGATTTCACCATGTCAGGTGTGAACGGTGGTCGTCCTACATATGAATGGAACATGGATGCATTCAGTACAGTTAAGGGTGATGAGGAAACGCTGGCAAGTGTGCTCGATATGATTAATGTTGTTCCTAACCCGTATTACGCTTTCTCTGAATACGAGAGATCAAAGCTTGACACGCGCGTTAAGATCACTAATCTTCCTGAGAGATGTAAGGTAAGAATCTACGATGTTTCGGGTAAACTCATCAGATCTTACGATAAAGATAGCCCAATCACTTCCATTGACTGGGATCTGAAAAATGCGGAAAACATTCCGGTATCAGGTGGAGTATATTTAATACACGTCGATGTTCCCGGAATTGGTGAAAGAGTAGTTAAATTCTTTGGTGGACTTCGTAAACCGGATTTGGAGAATTTATAAGATTGACTTAAAATTGGAAATTTAGAATTATGTTTAGATCGATAATAAAAGTATCAATGATAGCAGGAGTGATCGCTGTATCACTCCCTGCATTCGCCGGAAATGAAGATCGTATCGGTTCTGCCGGGGCAAGTGAAATGCTCGTGAATCCGTGGGCACGTTCCTCCGCTTGGGGAACTGCGGGTGTCGCATGCGTGGATGGTCTTGAGGCCCAGTTCACGAACATCGCCGGACTGGCTTTTACAGACAAGACGCAGCTGAAGTTTAATTACACCAACTGGTTAGGAAGCGCAGGAATTTCACTCAATTCTGCCGGTATCGCTCAGAGAATTTCTGATCAGAGTGTTATAGCGTTGAGTATCCAGTCCTTTGGATTCGGAGATATCGACATTACTACTGTTGATCTGCCTGAAGGTGGTATCGGTCAGTTTTCACCACGAAAGAATATCATTAACCTGGGTTATGCCAGAGAGTTTTCGAATTCCATCTATGCTGGTCTTAATGTGAAGATTGTTAATGAGAACATCGCTAACCTGAAAGCTACCGGAGTTGCTTTTGACGCAGGTGTAAGGTATGTAACAGGTGAGCAGGATCAAACCAAATTTGGTATTACCCTGAAAAATGTTGGTACGCCGATGACCTTCAGAGGTGATGGTTTGAGCCAGGAAATCTTCTATCAGTCTACAGGAGGAAATGCTACGCTGGAGCAGCGTTCTGCTTCGTTTGAAATGCCATCGTTGCTTGCAATGGGTGCTTCTTACGATTTTATCTTCAGTGAAATGAGCAAATTGACTGCAGCCGTAGGGTTCCATGCCAATTCATTTACAAATGATCTATTCAATTTCGGTGTTGATTACGGAATGTCTCTTGAAAAAGCGGCTTTCAATGTAAGAGCGGGTTACGTATTCGAAAAAGACATTTTCGATCGCGAAGTATCCACATCAAGTTTGACAGGTCTTACTGCAGGATTCAGCGTTGATGCTCTTCTTGGTAAGAACAAATCTCCGATGGGATTCGAGTATGCTGTAAGACTTTCAAATCCATTTGGATCAATCCACACATTTGGTGTTACGCTTAGCTTGAAATAAGAAAAAATATTATATCTTTGTTTGAACAGGAGGGTCTGAATAGGCTCTCTTGTTTTTTGTTATGCATAATTTTATTATCGAAGAGATATGTCTAAAATAAATTATTACACGAAAGAAGGACTCCAGAAGCTTAAGGATGAACTTCATGACATGGAGGTGGTTCAAAGGCCGAATATTTCAAAACAGATTGCGGAAGCCAGAGATAAGGGTGATCTTTCTGAGAACGCTGAATACGACGCTGCAAAGGAAGCTCAAGGTTTACTTGAGATGCGGATTTCAAAATTGAAAAATGTTCTGGCGAATGCGCGATTGATAGATGATTCGGAAATCGATACCTCAAAAGCACTTATTCTATCCAAGGTTAAAATAAAGAACTTGAAGAATAACGCAGAAATGGAATACACCCTCGTCGCTGAAAATGAAGCCGATCTGAAAGAAAAGAAAATATCGGTTGATTCACCCATTGGCAAAGGTCTTCTGGGTAAAGCCGTGGGTGATGTTGCCGATGTTCAAACACCTGGAGGAATAATTCAGTTTGAAATTCTTAATATTTCCAGATAATGGCATCTGTATTCACAAAAATTATTAACGGAGAGATTCCAAGCTACAAGGTGGCTGAAAACGATGATTATCTAGCTTTTCTTGATGTCAACCCCCTGGTTAAAGGGCATGTCTTGGTTGTGCCTAAAAAGGAGGTGGATTACATATTTGACTTGTCTGACAACACCCTTTCGGGATTGATGGTCTTTTCAAAGGAGATCGCAAAAAAGATGGATAAGGTTCTCGATTGTAAACGCATTGGAGTAACCGTTATTGGTCTTGAGGTGCCTCATGCTCACGTACATTTAATTCCAATAAACAACGTTGCCGACATGGACTTCACTAAGTCCAAAAAATCATTTTCCGAAGAGGAAATGAAGGAAACAGCCAAACTTATTCGCGAGGCTTAGTTTTTTTCTGGTTACCGGTAAGATTCCTTTCAGGATTTTCAGACATGAATGATTTCCAACTGGATGAGCGTGTTTTGTTATGTTCTCCCTTTCCCTTTGAATAAAAATGACAAACGGCAGCAGCCAAGCCGTCAGTCGCGTCCAAATGCTTAGGAAGTTCTTTCAGATTCAATAAGGACTGCAACATTCCGGCAACCTGTTCTTTACTTGCACTGCCTTTCCCTGTAATGGACTGTTTAATTCTTCTGGGAGAATATTCCTCAAAGGGAATATTTCTATTCAGGGATGCAGCAATACATACTCCCTGAGCTCTTCCCAACTTGAGCATGGATTGAACATTTTTGCCGAAGAAAGGTGCTTCAATGGCCATTTCGTCTGGTTTATACTCTTTTATTATGGCATCCACCCGATCAAAGATTTTTTTTAATTTATCCGGATGAGAGGCCAGTTTCTGCAAATTGATGACCCCATAGGTGATCATACTCATCTTGTCACTTTTTACATGGATAATCCCATAACCCATAATAGTTGTACCGGGGTCAATTCCAAGAATTATTTTATCTTCAACCATTAATTTATTTGAGGTGTTCCGAAGCTTAAAGGTAAGAAAGACTTTCTTGTGGTCAGTAAAAATACTGGTCTTTATTCTCGTTTGTTTTATTTTAATTCAGCAATTGAGAAAAATTTCTCTTGAAGACCTTGATGCACTCTATCTTCATAATTCCTGGTACTTGCTTCTGGCGGTGCTTTTAGTTTTGCCTAACTGGGGACTTGAATTTCTTAAATGGTTTGTCACCGTTCGGGCGGTTGATCATAAAACGAGTACTTCGAATATCATCAGATCCCTTTTCGCTGGTATTTCTACCGGTTTTGTTACTCCTAACAGACTGGGAAATTTTATTGGCAGAATGTTATACTTCAAAGGAAGAAGCAGATCTTTCTTGATTCTCGGAACCTTATACGGTAACCTTGCACAGTTTCTGGCATCCTTTTTCTTTGGACTCATAGGTTTTTTTCATATCGCTCCACTTGTTTTGTATGCGGATGAAAAGTCCTATATCGCCTATTCAGGCTTTATTCTGGGTGGACTTTCAATTTTATTATACATTCTTTTCCCTTTTCTACCGATTGAAGACGCCAGGAGATTTAAACGCCGATATAATGTCCTCGTATTGTTCAGAAAAGGATCTAAACGACTCGTACTTCCCCTTTTGTTACTCAGTCTTTTTCGCTATCTCATATTCGTAATGCAGTTCTCTTTGCTTTTGGTCGCGTTCGGTGCCGAATATACACATGAACTCATTTATGCGCTTTATTTGCACTATGTGATCGTCACACTCATTCCCTCAGTGCTTATGGGTAAACTCGTTGTTCGTGAAACTGTGGGACTCCTTGTTCTCGGCAGTTTTATCCCCGACAAGATGATCATTGTTGCAGCCTCTCTTTGCCTGTGGTTGATTAATTTAGCCTTTCCTGCCCTTTTGGGGTTGTATTTTCTCTTTAAAAGTAAATATCAGAAATGACTTTACTCTATCTCATTTTCGTAATTCTGTTCGGTTTTACAGCCTTGGTTCTGTTGATCATAAGGAGATCAGGAGATCAGAGGAAAGCATCCGGTGCTAACTTGAATCAGATAACACTGATTATTCCCTTTAGAAACGAAGAGAAAAACTTACCTTTTCTTTTATCAGACCTCAGGGAACAGAAAGAACTTCCCGGAAAAATGTTATTTGTTGACGATCACTCCACGGATAGATCCGCTGATTTTGTAAGTGATTATGTTTCAGTAAATGACAAATGTTACTTGATCCGTTTGCCTGATAGCAGGACAGGTAAGAAACAGGCTATCAAATTCGGTCTCGAAAAAACGGAATCTGAATTTTCTCTCACTCTTGATGCGGATGTTCGGCTAAACAGTGATTTCTTTTCCAGACTGGAAATTAACCCGAGCGACGATCTTCAGATCCGACCTGTTATAATGACTTCCAAGAATTTTTTCGGAAATTTCTTCGCTACTGAATACCTGTTTTTTAATTCCCTGAATTATGTTTTTTCTCCGGTTTTTGTAATGTCGGCTTCCGGTGCAAATCTATTATTCAGGAATAGTACGTTTCGGGAAACAAGTACATTAATAACCCATGAACATATTTCGTCCGGCGATGATTATTTTCTTCTCCGCAGCTTTCAGCTCAGGAATGCTAAGGTCAGTGTGAGTAATGAATTGAGCCAGGCTGTGGCTACGGAATCGGTGAGTTCTTTCGCGCAATATTTGAATCAGAGGATCAGATGGCTCGGTAAAACTAAGTCGGTTCGATCAATGCCTGAATCTGTCATGGGGATCACTGTTTTTCTTTATTTGGTTGGCGGAGTCTTGTCGTTAACGTACTTATTGATTCAGGGAGAATATACAGCAGTGGTTTCTTTGTTTGTTATTAGATTTGTTGTAGATACTACCATTTTTTTAGGTTATACCCTGCGGCTTAAACAGGGCTTTAAGGTCGTTTTCCTTCTTTTGTTTCAGATCATTTATCCAATAATATTTTTACTTGTAGTGATAGGTGCTCTGTGCTACAAACCTCAATGGAAGGGTAGAAAAATTTCATGAACCAGGACCAGGTAATGCGATATTTTCCCCTTCAAAAATCAACCAGTAAGATACTCCCGAAAATAACTAGTCCCAGTAAGAAAAGCACGAAGGTATAGGGAAGAATCTGATGAGGCTTCAGACCTGTAATTCCCAATAATGGCAGTGCCCAGAATGGCTGAAGCATATTGGTTAATTGATCACCGTAAGCCATGGCAAGAATGGTTTTTGGGAGGTCGGCGTTTAATTGTGAAGCGGCTTCAATGAGGATGGGCCCCTGAATCGCCCATTGTCCACCTCCGCTAGGCACGAAAAAGTTTACGAGTCCTGCACTTATGAAGGTGAAAAAAGGAAGAGAATAATCCGTGGCTACCTGAATAATTCCGTCGGAAAATAGTTCTATCAAGCCACTGCTTTTCATTATTCCCAGAATTCCAAAATAAAGAGGGAATTGAATTAAAATCCCTGAAATATCACCGATTGCCTGTTGAACAGCGGCCGAAAATCTAAAAATTGAACGATGAAAAAAGAGTGCAAGTCCAAGCAGGCTTAAGTTGATGAAATTCAGATTTATAAACCCCATCCGACTTATACCTTCGTAAGTGAAGGCTTTGTATAAGGCAATAAGTAAGATTATCGTTCCGAGCAACATCCCAAATATTTTACTGGCATCCAGTTTTTCTGCACCTTTAAGATTATCTCCATACGATTCAGTATCCTTACCAAATGTTTGTTGAAAATGAAGTACTTCTCCCTTGCCTGATCGTTTTGAAAGGAAATAAAGAAAAAGCGGAATCACTGTAATGCATAGAAGGCTTACAATTATATTCGTGATAGAACCTATCGTAGATTCAAAAGGAATAAATTCCGGATAATTTCCCGATGTTCCCATGCTCCTCATCATCTCGGGTATATAACCACTTTCCATGGCTTTTGTGGTCGCACTTCCCGACAGTCCTCCGTGCCATACCATCATGGTGGCATACGCTGCTGCTCCCACCATTCCATAATTTACAGGACGCTTCAGGGCAGCAAATTTCTCTCCGACCTTTCTTGCGAGGATAGCTCCGAATATTAGTCCCAACCCCCAGTTGAATAAGCCCATTACAATAGCTCCGAAAGCTACCACGAAAACACTACTCGGTGTATCCTTACAGTAGGAAAGTAAGACTTTAATTAATCTGTTTATCTGTGGAGTTAGCGCAAGAACATGTCCCAAAACAAGGATCAGCATCATTTGAAAAGCGAAGTAGAGTCCACCGGCGGAATCGTCCCAGAGTCCGGATTCCCAGGAGGTAAGAAGGTAAACCAGATAATTCCCGTATCCTTCGTCATCAGGTTTTGTAAGAAACAAAGCAAGGATTATCGTGAAGAGGGTGAGTAATACTGCGATTGTAAAAGGACTTGGCAGGATCTTTTTAAACACTTCCGTATATTTTTGAGATATCCGCGTCATTGACTAATTGTTTTCTTTATTTCAAATATCCTCTTGCACGAAGATCTTTTCGTATCTCAAGAATGTTTTCCGGTAATTTTTCGCTGATGATCCAGTTCAGGTCGAAACCATGATGCGTTGAAGTAATCATCAGTGCTTCATTGTTAGAAAATCCTTTAAATAATTGATTGAGTGCGTCTTCGAAATCCATAAATAGATCTGAAGGCAACTTTTGAAGTAGAATGCGTAAATTAAAAACCTTATTTATAAGATAAACAAGAAGTTTGTCACCGTTCACAGAGTTAATGTATCTGTTGAGTTCATCGTGAAAAACCTCAACTGCTCTGTTAAGCAGGTAGAGATTTAGTTCTATTTCTCCGTATTTATCCCCGGTGGTAAATAAGTAGCCGGAAATTTCGCCGCTCAGGTTTCTTAATTTACCGGAGATTTCACGGGAACCGGCCCTTTCTGATTTTAAATCACTGAATATGGATTCCAGTTTATTCCTGAACTCAGTCTGGAGTTCTTGTTTGGTAAAATCCCCGGTTAACTCGTACTGAAAGCGTTTAATTAATTTTTTGTCGCGCTTTATTAATCGGATTAGTAATTTATCCTTTTCTGCCGTCGGAAGTTCACACAGGGCCTGTTTTAAATCCTTATCGATCTTCATACTGTAAAATTATGACTATTTTGATAGCTATAAGAGTAAATCAAAAGTTTCCTTTGAGACAATTAATATTTCCTTTAATGATTAGTCTTTATTAATTTTGCGCGAAAATAACTGAAATTGGAAACTGAACTTTTTGATATAGCAATAATAGGTGGAGGTATAGTAGGTGCCGCAACTTTGTATAAAATGCAGAAAAAATACCCTGACCTTATAATCGTCTTAATTGAGAAAGAAAAACGATTTGCTGCTCATCAGACAGGCCATAATTCAGGTGTTATTCATTCCGGACTCTATTACAAACCTGGCTCTCTAAAGGCGAAGAACTGTGTTCAGGGAAGGCATGAACTGGTACAGTTTGCCAAAGAGAATAAAGTTCCTCACGATGTTTGCGGCAAGGTCGTGGTTGCAGCTGACAAGAGTGAATTGCCCTATTTGGAAAAAATATTTCAAACGGGTTTAGAAAATAAGATAGAAGGAATTGAGAAAATTGATGCAAAGCAGATTAAGGAGCACGAGCCTCATGTAGAGGGCGTGGCGGGAATTTGGGTTCCTGTAACGGGCATTATTGATTTTCCAAAGGCTACCGAAAAGATGGTGGAAAATGCTTTGGGTATTAACCAAAAATCTAAAACTGTTCTTGGCGAGGAGGTGATTGCGATTGAACGGGGAGAGGACTATTCGACACTCGTGACAAACATCAGTAAGTATCGAGCTAAATATCTAATATTTTGTGCGGGGCTCCACGCTGATAGACTTGCTAAAAAGGACGGTGTTGAACTCAAGGAGAAAGTCGTTGGTTTCCGAGGCGATTATTATGAACTTACCGATCAAGGTAAATATAAGGTGAAGAACCTTATTTATCCGGTTCCAAACCCTGATTTTCCTTTTCTGGGTGTCCATTTCACCCGAATGACAAACGGAGAAATAGAGTGCGGACCGAACGCTGTTTTTACCTTTAAAAGGGAAGGATACAATAAAACTGATTTCAACTGGAAAGATACAGCTGATGCCTTATCTTATGGTGGAACATGGAAACTGTTTTTCAATAATATGAGTTTCGGTATCAATGAATATAGAAGGGCTTTTTCTAAACGACTATTTCTTAAAACACTTCAGCGGCTTATACCGTCGCTTACAATGGAGGATATTAAGCCCGGAAGGTCAGGCGTTCGTGCCTTGCTTTTAGGAAAAGACGGTGATACCCGGGATGATTTTAGAATAGAATATCATAAAAATTCTATCCACGTTTTGAATGCTCCTTCTCCTGCCGCCACGGCTTCACTAGCCATAGGTGGACAGATAGTGGAACAGGCCGAAATTCATTTCGGATTAAAAGATTTATCCCCTACGGTTTAATCGAATTTCAGTGCTTTGATCGGTGTGATCTTCGTTATAACATAGGACGGAATGATCAGGGTAGCCGTACAAACGATCAGGGTTCCTACATTCAGCAGAACCAAATACCAGGCATTTAGTTCGATTGGAACAGCATTGAGGTAGTAAACCTTCGGATTTAATGGAATCAGCGTGAAATAATATTGTAGCAGACAAAGGCCAATTCCTATGATATTTCCCCAAAACATTCCTTTGAGAATAATGAATACTGCCTGATGAAGGAAAATTTTTCGAACTGTCCAGTTGGTTGCTCCGAGTGCTTTTAATAATCCAATAAACTGTGTTTTTGTTATTATAAGAACCAACAGTCCTGAACCCATATTGATGGTTCCTATGAGTATCATCAAAACAAGGATTATAATTACGTTCAGATCCAGAAAATCCAGCCATAAAAAGATCTCGTTTTGATCCTCTATAATTGTACGAACTCTGTAGTCGCTTCTTTCCTCCTGGTCGAGAAAATATATGGCCTTTTTTATCTCGTCGGTGATTTGAGGTAATTTACTGAAATCATCCACAAGTATTTCATAGCCCCCAACATATTTATCATGACTGCCATTGCCGTCTTCATAAGTAAACGTAACCTTCTTGCCGCCCTTGATATCCACTGAAAATTTTGTGCCCCTTGCGTTGAGATACTTTCTTTTAATCTCCCCATTTTCGGTCTCCAAAGGATAACAGGGTAGAAACTTGTTTCCTGTAACTTCTATATGCAAAAAGGCAGTATCAGGGATGGTATTTTCTTCACCCCGACCGTCAATAAACATCCAGTAATCAGATGCAACGAGCCTTATGGTAGTATCTTTTGTGTCGCAAAAAGTAAAACCTCTTGCGGTTTCAAAACCTTCTCCCCAGTCGTATCTGTAATTGCCGTTTCCTCCGCGCACATCCGCGTATATGATGAATTGACCGTCCTTGTTTACGGTGTCAGCTACTCGTATGGCAGCCTGAATTCCCCAATCATTGAGCTCCTGAACATTTCGAATATCACCCAGTACAATCTGACGATCAAATTCTTCAAGGCCGGTCTCGAAGATTCCAACCACTGTGTACTTAAGCTTGATAGGACTCGATTTAACGAAAAAAGTACTTACGCGCTCACCAACCTCAAGCTTAAGATCCCTCGCTATTCTCGAGGAAACAGCAATTTCATCCGTGGCCACACTGTCTTTTACGTTTGGAATCCGTCCCTTGATCATGTGCTCCTGAAAGAAATCCCACTTGAAATCTTTTCCTACTCCTTTAACCACTACGCCATGGATTTCCTGCTGAATTTGAAAGGTGTCTTTTTCTCGTATGCTGTAATATACCGTATCGGGTTCGGATTGCAGTAATGCCGGTTTATAGGCAAAGGTCTGTACGTGATTTACACCCTGAATCGATTCAACGGTATCAACTATCGTCGAATCATAAATTATCGGTGCAGATTCGAAGATGGAACCTTCTCCTGCTTTCATAATTGTAGCGTGTGAACCGAAACCGGTTACCTTGTCTTTCACCTGATTCTGAAAACCTGTAATTACTGCTACCGTTACAATATTGATGATCATGGCAAGGATTATGCTTAGGCGAGAAATACGCATGATAGGTTGGGAAACTTTCTTATCTTCGCTTTTACCTTGATATATTTTTTTCGCTATAAAATATTCTTTGCTCATGTTTACCTAAAAACTCGTGCTAATGTACTCATTGCGTCTCTGCCTTAAAAGTTTTTTTGTCTTTTTCCTTCTTTCCTGTCAAACGGTTGTGGAAATTTCCGATAATGAATCCGATATGACAGAATCAACCGATCAGCAATCGGAGGTGAAGGAGAAGGAAATCATTGTGGGGGCTCGTCGTATTGAAGAACTTATAAAAATCATCGATACCAGAACGGTAGGTATAGTGGCTAATCAGACCAGCTTAGTGAATGAAACTCATCTGGTTGATAGCTTGTTGTCCCGGGAGGTGAGTATTCGTGCCGTATTCTCTCCTGAACATGGATTCAGGGGGAGTGCAGATGCCGGTGAAGAGATCTCTTCAGATGTCGACACCAGAACAGGACTTCCAATAATATCGTTGTACGGAAGTAATAAAAAACCCAAGGAGTCACAACTTGAAGGTATAGAACTCATGATCTTTGATCTTCAGGACGTAGGAGCCAGATTCTATACCTATATTTCAACATTGCATTATGTCATGCAAGCGTGCGCGGAAATGAATATTCCGTTGATAATTCTTGACAGGCCGAATCCAAACGGACAGGTTATTGACGGACCCGTTTTGAAAAAGGGATTTGAATCTTTCGTCGGAATGCATCCCATTCCGGTTACTCACGCAATGACTATCGGTGAATACGGTAAGATGATTAATGGCCAGGGTTGGCTGGGTGAAGATCTGGAATGTGAACTTCAGGTTCTCGAATGTCTGAATTATGCTCATTATATGGATTACTCAATACCTGTCCCTCCTTCGCCGAATTTAAGAAGTGATGAAGCGATCTCTCTTTATCCCAGCCTTTGTTTTTTCGAAGGAACCATAATTAGTGTGGGTCGTGGAACGGATAATCCATTTGAAATCTTTGGTCATCCGGAACTTCGAAACATTGAAAGAAAATATAATTACGTTTTTGTGCCGACTTCCGGATATGGAGCCAAAAGTCCTAAGCTGGAAGGTGAAGAATGTTACGGAAAAAACCTCGTTGAAACAGGCAGGGAAATCCCCGACGGTCGTATAAGATTGGATTGGTTAATCGATGCCTATAATGATCTTGGTGACGAGGATTTTTTCGAAAATAAAGGAAAGTTCTTTGATAAACTGGCGGGAAGTGATGTCCTTCGACGACAGATTATCGAAGGGCAGACAGAGGATGAGATTAGAGAATCCTGGGAAGAGGATATAAATAAATTTAAACGAATAAGAAAAAAATATCTTCTATACGACTAAAAAAAAGGCCTCTCCCAAAGAGGGAAAAGCCTTCTAATTCTAATTGCTCTTCATTAGAAAGGAAGATCATCATCTCCTTCTTCAATCAGCGTTTCAACGTTATCTGAAGAAGCAGGAGCAATATCTGATGGAGTAGGGGCTCCTCCTCCCTGAGACTTCTCTATTTTCCAGACATCAAGCGAATTGAAATATTTAACCTCTCCTTTCGGACTTGTCCATTCCCTTCCACGAATATTAAAGGTTACATTTACAACATCATTCACATTCATGTCATCAAGCATATCTGTTCTGTCCTGCGTGAGTTGAAACAGGATATCCTGCGGATAATTACCTGAAGCATCCGTTACTACAAATTCTCTTTTCTTGAATTTATCGGATATCTCCTGAGTGTCATTCTTAACTTTTAAAATTCCGGAAATGGTAAACATATTTTATTGATTTTTATTGATTATTAAAGGCCAGTAAAGTTTTCCAAGCTTCTTCGATCTTGTTCTCCTTTAAAAGCGTTTTTGCTAATTTATGTAATTCTTGTTCAAGTTGGACAGGATTCTCTTCTAAAGTTACAAAAAGTTCTGATAATTCAATCAGCTTAAATTCATTAACTTCAGTTTCATTGGGGATCTCAGTAACCCCTCCCAATTTTCCGAGGTCATTACCCGTCAGGATCGTACTGTTACGAATGTCTTCAGGAATCTGATCTACGCCGATACCAATGGTCATGATCGGCTTGATAACCTCAAACATGGAATGTATATCAGCCCGGCAATACCAGTTTCCACCCATTCTTGCGACCAGGTCAATTTTCTGCTGATCAATCATTTTATTACCATCAAGTACTTGCTCATCGATGTGTATACGAACCACTTCGCAAATAACAAGGTTTCCCGCTCCGCCCTCGTGTCCGAGTTCCTTTACTTCGTTAACCTTACATTCAAACTGTACAGGTGATTCTTTTACACGAAAAGGTTTTACAAGATCGGAAGCGACAGGAGTCAATCCACTTTTAATAAATTCATTAACTCCTTTTTCATAGGGAGAAGAACTCAGGCTCATCTGCTCCACCATGTCATAATTTACTACGTTTATAACACACTCGGGAACCTTCTTTACATTATTGTATGTATCCTTGGTGGTATTTGTTCGGCCGCTTCGGGCAGGAGAAAAAATGAGAATCGGTGGGTTCGCACTGAAGACATTGAAGAAACTAAATGGTGAAAGATTGGGTTTGTTTTCCTCGTCAACAGTAGAAGCGAAGGCAATGGGTCGAGGGCCGACAGCTCCAAGCAAATAGTGATGAAGAGTGGGGACCGGTAATTCTTTCGGATCTATCGTTAACATAATTCTTCTTTTTACTGCAAAGTTAAATTTAATCTCAGTGAATAAAAATCAATGTGCTTCTTTTTTTAAACCCCGTTGCTCGTTACAGGGAATAGTCTAACTTTGAGGGAGCATGAGTGATAAAGACGTCAACAATATTCTTGAAAGTATTTCGGTAAACGGAGTGGAAGAAACAAAGAAGAGAATTTACGATTATCTTCCCGGTAAACTGAAAATTATTCCAACGAGAAAGGGGATAAAAAAGGCCCTTAAAAAGAAAATTATTCTCCTGAACGGTCGTCCCGCCTTCAGTGGAGATTATGTTAAAAACGATG
>JAWVYS010000026.1:0-45288 GCA_033722555.1 Brumimicrobium sp. | reverse complement strand
GGGTGGCGGCGAAGATATCCTCCTCGGGCCGGGGATAACAGCTGGGCCGCAGCCAGTGGCCGGCCTCCACAAAGCGGGCCCCGTGTTGTTGGTGCCAGCCATGCTGGGCACTGCGGCGGATAGGGGCAAAATTCCGCCCCCGGCGCCGGCCGGCCAGGGCACCGATGGCCACCGGCACCACCGGAGGACGAAAACCGGTGGGCCCAGCCCGAAAACCATTTCGAGATTTTTCCCTGACGAAGCAAAATCAGCATTTTCTCTTCTATCAGACGTGGTTTTAATATGCTTCTGTAAATATTTATTAATTCATCGTCTGAGAAGTCAGTACGATCGTAATCGATGTGTCGCTTAGTCAGAATCTCCATGTTTTTCTATAGAAAATTTATCTAACAAACATAGTGTTTATCTTACACTTTAAGAATGCATCAGGCAAAATATTCTCCGATATAAATAAACAATAATCTGTATATCAGTTTACCGAAAATCTCCTCAGATTACTCATTCGGCCTTACTGTTATGTTCTACATCCAGTTTTAAAGGATCAATCTTTTCTCCCCAGTAAATAGTTCTGTGAGGAAAGGGTATTTCAATATTAGCTGCGTCAAAGGCCTCTTTTAATCTTCTTCTGAATTCACGTCCGGTTTCCCACTGTAATCCGGGTTTAGTCTTGATTACAACCCGAATAATGATTGCGCTATCGGCAAAATCGTTGAGACCGGCAACCTCCAACGGTTCGAGCATTTTATCCCTGAATTCGGATCTTTCATACATATCCGCTCCAACTTTATGAATGACTTCGACAACGTGATCATATTTTTCCTTGTAAGCCACTCCGATATTTAAGGCTATCGCAGACCAATCCTTTGACATATTTGCCAGCGTATTTATTTTACCGTTTTGGAAGACATGTACTACCCCTGAAACATCTCTCAGTTTGATGGTTCTTAACTCAATGCTCTCTACAACTCCCCAGGTTCCATTCAGTTCGACAGCATCTCCCACTCTTATCTGATTTTCCAGAAGGATAAAAAATCCTGAAATCATATCCCTTACGAGTTCCTGCGCACCAAAACCTACCGCCAATCCTATAATTCCGGCACTCGCCAGAATCGGTCCTATTGCAACACCGAGTTTTTCTAAAATAATGACCACAAATAAAAAAACAATCACAATTTTCAGGATAGTTGAAATAATTCCGGTCAGTGTAGTAATTCTTTTTAAACGCTCACTTTTCGCAATTTCATCATCACTCGATTTTGAATGCAATACCTTTGAAAATCCTCTGACAATATATTTAATAGACTTAAAGAGTATCAGAAAAACAATGGTTATGACAATTAAGCCAGGTAAATCATTTACAACCCAGCTTGCTGCATTCTGTAAAAATTCATTAAAAAGTTTAGAAAAATCAATATCCATAGTATATCTAATGTTAATTACTTCGATCAAAGATGCAATAATTTTTTAAAGTCTAAAAGTTACTGAACCATCAGATTTCAAATAAAAGGGAATTCTGAATATTATAAAAAATCCGATTGATGTCTTCAGGAGGATATCGATCATAAAACCATGCCATTGAATATTTAAACGAAAGACGCTTAGAGATTTTAATATTCACGGCAAATTCGGTAGATATCCTGTAATCCTTAAACCGACTGAGATCGGGTTGATAATACCCGATGAAATTAAGGTCTACCTGATTATTGATGGGCCAGCCGAAAGATACAATATTGTTCAACCTGTGATGCCTGTTGATTCTGTCGGTAGTTTCCTCCTCATATTCACGCATGTAATGACTGCTGAAGTGTAGTTTGACACTATCTTCTTCGAATTCAAGCAAATGCCATCTGATCCCTAAACCAAGTAAATACCGACCCTGAATTTTTATGATGGTATTGTACTGAGCCTGACCGAAAACCTCGGCATCAAAAGTGTTATTAAATGCATAACCGTAACGCAAATACTGAACCCCGTCATTAAGTACTTTTTCATCATTGAACACGGTTAGATTCAAAGCATTTACAGACATTATACTGTGATCCCTCTTCACCCACTGAAAATGAGAACTATTCCTTGTTTGCAGCACATTATTAATATTCTGAACAAAATTCAAACCGAGCTCAATATCCCCGGCAAATCCTGATTCCAACGTATCCATTCTTTTACTCTCTGTATTTATAACTGTTTGCCCGCACACGGAAAGTGAAAGGAACACGTGTAAAATGAATAGCTGTCGGATTATTATGGGCATAGAAAAATTCATCTTTAAAGGATTCTGTTTCCTTGTAAAAATACAAAGTCTTAGTTAATTTGAGCCTATGAGACACAACGGATCAAGCAGTCTTCTTCCCAAAAAAGTGAGTGATAAGAAACAGTATAACAATTCCTACCGGCATTGTAATCAATGACGAAACACCCATCGCTCCGGGAATAATCCCTATCAGAAGTGCTGTAGCACCCACTGTTAAGGCATAAGGCATCTGGGTTCGGACGTGACTTATATGGTCGCAGGAGGTGGAAAGGCTACTTAAAATCGTTGTGTCCGAAATTGGAGAGCAATGATCTCCAAGTACGGCTCCCGCCAATACGCAGGCAATTGTATTATACAAAATGTTCATTTCGTTGTAACCGGCATCTCCGCTCGCAATGCCGTAGGCCAAAGGAATTACCAAAGGATACATCAACGCCATTGTACTCCACGATGAACCGGTTGAAAAAGCAATAAAAGCCGATAATACAAAGGTTAATGCAGGAAGAACCCAAACATAGCTAAAATCCTCCCCGAAGAAAGCTTTCAGATACTCCGCTGTATTTAAACTTTCCGTTACGCCTGCCAAAGACCATGCAAGCACCAAAATAACTACCGCAGGCATCATGGTATTAATACCAACCAAAACAGCATCCATGGTGGCTTTCAAAGACATAATCCGTTGACTCACTGTAAGAAATATGGCTACCGTAAGTCCGGTTAAAGAAGCCCAAAGAAGTGCAGCATAGGAATTAGCATTTCCGATGATTATTCCGAGCTTTCGGAAAAAGCCCATCGATTCGCCCGTCAATGCATGCATGGAATTCCATACACCCCCATTGATATCCGCTCCCTGACTGATAAGCACTTGCTCTGTTACCTGAAGACCTGTATAAACCAGACCTACAAGGGTTCCAATGATTAGCACAGCGATAGGAACGATCGCGTTAAAGGCCCTGATTTTATGCTCATTCACCGGGTTGAATTCCTCAAGTTCTTTATTAGTCACTGAATCTTCGTTAATTCCTTCCTCCCTGGCTTTTGTTTCCGCCTTAAACATAGGCCCGAAATCCCTTTGTTTATAAATAATGAATAACATGAAGAACAAAGTAAAAATAGGGTAAAACGAATATGCCAGGGAATTCACAAAGATGGAATAGGCACTTTCCGTAATAACTCCTCCCTGAGCCTCTATTTTCTCAACACCGTCTGAGATATAAGTTAGTTCCGCTCCAATCCAGGTGGTTATAAAAGCGATTGCGGCAACAGGTGCGGCGGTGGAATCAACAATATATGCTAGTTTTTCACGAGAGATCCGTAACTTATCCGTAACAGGTCGCATCGTATTTCCGACTACCAATGTATTAGCGTAATCATCAAAAAATATGGCTATACCTAAAAAATACGTTGTCAGCATTCCTGATTTTCTGTTCTGAGCAAATCGCACCAAGCGGTTTACTACTCCTTTCATTCCGCCGTTTTTTGATATTATGGCTACGATTGAACCTATCAAAACAGAAAATAAAATAACCGACAGGTGATCAGGATTGCTTAGGGCTCCCAGAATATAATGATCGAGAACGGCAAGAAAGGCTCCAAAAATCCCGGAAACACCCCCGGTATAAAATCCAATAGTTGCCGCTCCAATAAAAACACCTATAAACAAGGAGGATAATACCTCCTTAAAAATAAGAGCAAGCGCGATCGCAATAACCGGTGGGAGGAGTGATAACCAACCCGGAATAACAATAGGTTTGTTGAAGGTAATTTCAGTATTCGAAAATTCCAGCTGATCAGATTCCAGAACAACTTTGGTCGCATAATGATCTTCCAATGCGTTAAGCATAAGAGTATCTCCGTTTAGAACCATGAATTCCATAGGTTCCTGAGAGAAAACCTTCACTTCTGTTTCTACATTTTTCAATATGACCTCCGGAAAAACCACCTCCTGAGCTTTCAGTGAAAACAAACTAAAGAAGAAGAGAAACGAGACAAGGAATTTATTAATACTGCACATGCTTTTGAAATTGAATTTTCGAATATAATTAAATTCATTTTGATTACTGAGTTCCATTCCATATAAAGCATAAAACAGTCCTTATTTTATTATTTTATTCTTACTTTTGCGGGAATTTATTTAGATAAAAATAGGTTCACATGGCTCTTCAAAAAATCAGCGAAGTAAATGAAGGTTTAACCTTTGATGATATCCTCCTTGTTCCCGCATATTCAGAGGTACTTCCAAAAGACGTTCAGTTAAAAAGTAAATTATCACGAAATATTACCGTGAACACACCGGTTATATCCTCTGCAATGGATACAGTAACCGAATCGAGTCTGGCTATTGCTATCGCTCAGACAGGAGGTATAGGAGTAATTCACAAAAACATGTCTATCGCAGAACAGGCGCTGGAAGTTCGTAAGGTAAAAAGGTCTGAAAGCGGGATGATTATAGATCCTATCACCTTGAAGGAAAATGCCCTCGTTAAGGATGCGCTGAACCTGATGAGAGAAAATAAGATTGGAGGAATTCCTGTTGTGGATAAGGATAATTATTTGAAGGGCATTGTTACTAATCGTGACCTCCGTTTTGAAAAGAGAAAAAACCGACCGATTTCAGAGGTTATGACCAGTGAGAATATTATAACTACAACTGACGGTACGGATCTCGCCACTGCTGAGGACATTCTTCAGGAGCATAAAATTGAAAAATTACCGGTTGTTGATAAAGAAAATAAGCTGGTTGGATTAATTACTTATAGAGATATCATTAAGGTTAGAGAACACCCGAATTCTTGCAAAGATCAGTTTGGTCGGTTACGGGTTGCGGCTGCAGTAGGCGTAACTCCGGATACATTGGAACGCGTAGATGCTCTTGTAAATGCAGGGGTTGATGCAATTGTAATTGACACAGCCCATGGTCACACCAAAGGTGTGGTTGTGAAATTGAAGGAAGTAAAAGAAAAATATAAAGATATTGATGTAATTGTTGGTAATATAGCTACAGCTGAAGCGGCCAAATACCTGGTAGAGGCCGGAGCAGATGCTGTAAAGGTAGGGATTGGTCCCGGATCGATCTGCACAACGCGCATCATCGCCGGAGTTGGTGTACCTCAGATATCCGCCATCAATGATGTTGCCAGAGCTATCGAAGGTTCAGGTGTGCCGGTTATTGCTGACGGCGGAATCCGTTATACGGGTGATATCGTTAAAGCCATCGCGGCAGGCGCTGATACCGTAATGGTTGGTTCAATGTTTGCCGGAACCGAAGAATCTCCCGGGGAAACTATTATTTATCAGGGCAGGAAATTCAAGGCATACCGAGGAATGGGCTCTATTGAAGCGATGGAAAAAGGTTCAAAAGATCGATACTTTCAGGATACCGAAGAAGATAGTAATAAACTCGTGCCGGAAGGTATCTCAGGAAGAGTCCCTTACAAAGGAAGCCTCAAGGAAGTTGTTTTCCAGATCGTTGGTGGCTTGAGAGCGGGAATGGGGTACTGTGGAGCTCCGGATATTGACAATCTGAAAGGCTCGAAATTTGTTCGAATTACCAACGCCGGAATGATGGAGTCACACCCGCACGATGTATCAATAACACGAGAAGCGCCGAACTATAGTTTCAAATAAAAGTTCTTAACAATAATTTTGACTTAACAACGTATTAAACCTTTGTCAAACGGAATATTTGCCGCAAATTTGACACTCTAAAAATGAATAAATTATGAAAAGCATAAAATTACTCTTTGTTTTGTTGACTTTCAGTATTTCGTCTTTTGCTCAAAAGGGTGATGACGCCGTTATTTTAACCATTAACGGTGAGGAGGTTACTAAAGGAGAGTTTTTACAGATTTACCTTAAAAACAATAACAACCCTTCATTCGATAAAGAGACGCTCGATGATTACATGGAGCTCTACAAAAAATTCAAACTGAAGGTGGCGGAGGCTGAAGCACTCGGCTATGACACCATTCCTGCCCTTGTTAAAGAATTGAAAGGATATCAGGATCAGCTAGCACGACCTTATCTGGTGGATTCCTCAAAAAACAAAGAACTTGTTAAAGAGGCTTACGACCGTATGAAAGAAGAGATTCGTGCATCTCACATCCTGATCAAAGTCGATGAGAATGCATCTCCGGAAGATACCTTGAAGGCATACAACCGCATCATTGCGCTTAAAAAAAGAATCGAAAGTGGTGAAGATTTCGGAAAAGTGGCTGCAAGCAAAACCGGTTCGGAAGATCCTTCCGCAGCATCCAATAAAGGCGATCTGGGTTTCTTTACGGCTTTCCAGATGGTCTATCCGTTTGAAACGGCTGCTTATACAACGCCAGTCGGAAAAATCTCTGATCCCGTCAGAACCAAATTCGGATATCACATATTAAAAGTGACGGATAAACGACCTGCACGGGGTACAATTGAAACTGCCCACATCATGGTCGGTGTAACACCCGATGCGAATAAAGAAGATATTCTAAACGCAGAACAAAAGATCAATGAGATCTATGAAAAACTGGAAAAAAGTGAAAGTTTTGAAAATCTCGCACGACTCTATTCCGACGATCAGGGTTCGAAGAATAAAGGAGGAAGACTTCCTGCTTTTGGTTCAGGTACAAGCCAGCGAATGGTACCTGAATTCGAGGATGCCGCCTTTGCCCTGAAAGAAGACGGAGAATATTCCAAGCCTTTTAAAACAGATTACGGATATCACATCGTGAAAAGAATTGAATATAAACCAATCGCTTCTTTCGATGAACTGAAGGCCGATCTGCAGAGTAAAGTGAATCGCGGTGAACGTGGACAAAAAACTCAGGAATCTTTTATTCAGAAACTGAAGAAAGAGAATAAATTCAAGGATAAAGGCAGTAAGAATTTTGAATGGTTTTATTCCAACATTGACTCTACAGTATTCCAAGGTAAATGGGACGCTCCTGAAATAGGAAAAAGCAAGTGGATGTTCAAATACGCAGGTAAAAAATACGGCCAAAAAGAATTCCGTGATTACCTGGTGGAACATCAAAGCAGAACCAAAGCGACTGACTTCAGTACGTATCTGAACACGAAATATAAAACATGGCAGAACGAAGTGATCATCGAAGATGAGAAAAGTAAACTGGCAGATAAATACCCTTCTTACCGAGCACTTATCAACGAATACCATGACGGTGTTTTACTCTATGAGATCATGAAAGACAAGGTTTGGGATAAAGCAATCAGTGATACACTTGGTTTACAGGAATTCTTCCAGAAAAATCAAGCAAAATATCAGTGGCCGAAACGCGTTGACGCCGTTGTTTATGTGTCGGACAAAAAAACAATCATCGATTCAACATACAACCTGCTAACCAAGCAGGACACATTATCAGCGAAGGCTGTTGCAAACCTCATGAATCAGGATTCTCAGCTCAATCTTACGCTTAACGAAGGTAAAATGATCACAGACAAAACCCCTTATCTCGTAAACCGAGAGCTAAAGGTTGGTTTGAATAAGGTCTTTGAATACGACGGTAAATATTATATCGTTGAGGTTATTGAAAAACTCAACCCTCAGCCTAAAACGCTCGCTGAAGCCAGAGGTTCTGTTATACAAGATTATCAGAATAAACTAGAGAAAGACTGGCTTGAGGAATTGAAGGGAAAACACGTGATCACTGTTCAAACAGAGGTACTCTACAGCCTTGGGGAATAATTCTAAAATAACATACTTGGTGAAGGTTGTTCTAACGAGCAGCCTTCTCGTATTTTTATTTTCGTGCAATTTTAATGAATCGAAAGTGGTTTGTTCTGTGGGAGAAGAAGAACTCACCGAAGACCACCTTGAAGAGCTCATTCTCCTGGCTGAGGGCAAACCTGATAACGAAGAAGACAGACAAAATGCAATCGATCGTTGGATTGAAAGACAACTGATCACTTTTGAGTCGGAAAAAATGATTCCTGAACAACTTGAGAAGAATAAACTGAAATCTCAGATCGAACTCGCAGACAGGAATCTGTTTGATCTTGAAAATAAATTTATTCGCAGCAATCTCGACTCAGTTGTTACTGATGAAGAAATTCTCGAATATTATGAGAGAAACAGAGAAAATTACCAAAGTCAGAGCTACATCGTAAAGGCACTTTATTTTAAGCTCCCAGACAGTGTAGGGAACCACGCAAGAATTGGCGAGGTATTTCTTTTGCGCTCTGAAAAGGACAAGGAAGAGATTAAGAATTATGCAAATCTTTATGCAACTAATTTTTATTTCGAAGAAAGTAAATGGATTTTTTTCGAAGACCTGGTAAGAGATATTCCGATAGGAGACGATAAGAAAAAGGAACTCATACTCGGTCGAGGTGAAGCTGTTTTTAAGGAAGGAGGATACACCCACTTCATCAACATCCTTGATTATCGCCTCAAAAACATTTCTTCTCCGATGGAGGTAGAAAAGGATCTTATTGTTAAGCACATACTCAAGCGCAGAGTGAATAAATTGCGCGACACCGCTAAAGAATCAATTTTAAAAGATGCGAAAGAAAAATATGAAGTTACTTATCCTTAGTTTATTCATCTCTGTCCTTTCATTCGGCCAGATCATCACAGATACCGGGACGTCGGGTAAAAAAAGTGAAAAAGTAATCGATAAGATCATTGCCCAGGTAGGCGATAATATCGTTCTGCTTTCCGACCTTGAGGCACAGAAATTACAGGCAAAAAGTGAGGGGGTTCCGGTCGACAATCAAACAGAGTGTTTCATGCTTGAAGAAATGCTCTATCAGAACCTGCTTATTGCTCAGGCTAAACTCGACAGTATTGAAGTAACAGACGGTCAGGTGAATGCCGAAATGGAAAATCGTTTGAGAACTATCGAAAGTCAGATAGGAAGTCGTGAAAAACTAGAGCAGTTCTATGGGAAAACCTATACCCAGATCAAAGAAGAATTCAGGGAAGTGATACGGGAAAGAATGATGGCTCAGGAAATGGAACGGCAGATCACCAAAGACGTTACGGTGACTCCCAGAGACGTCAGAAATTTCTTTAAAGAAATTCCTCAAGACAGTCTTCCCTATATTAACGAAAAAATAGCGATTCAGCAGATTGTCATTTATCCCAAGATCACTCAGGAGAGCAGGAATCAAGTAATCGAAAAACTGCGGGGTTGGAGATCAGACATACTTGCAGGCGAACGTTCTTTTTCGGCTGTTGCTACCATTTATTCGGAGGATCAGGGTAGCGCTAAGCAGGGTGGTAAAATAGATGCAACCCGCGGAATGATGGTTAAACCTTTCGAAGCCGCTGCATTTTCCCTCGAAATAGGAGAAATTTCAGATGTAGTGGAGACACAGTACGGTTATCACATCATTCAGTTGCTCGACAGAAAAGGAGATGATTACACCATTCGCCATATTTTACTTACCCCGGAAATAGGAAGTAAAGAAATCCGCGATGCTGCATCCTTAATGGATGAATGTTATGCGCGTTTAAAAAATAATGAAATAACCTGGGAGGAAGCCGTAAAACAATATTCGGAAGATGAGGAGACAAACCAGAATCAAGGAAATTTAGCAAACCCATATACAGGAGATCAATACTGGGATGTTCAGAATATCAATCAAATAGATCCACAGATCTTTGGTCTCATCAATACCTTAAGCGAAGGTAAAGTTTCAAACCCTGCACTTTATAATGACCCACAAACACGAAAACAGGCAGTGCGTATCATACGTATTAAAGATCGCACGGAGCCTCACGTTGCCAACCTAAAGGATGATTATAATTTCATTAAACAGGCGGCCGAAAACAATAAAAAGGAAAAAACCATCGAGAAATGGATGAATGATAAGATCAACAAAACCTACATCCGTATCGACAAAAAATACGCAGACTGCGATTTTCGGTACCGCTGGAAATGATTATATTTAACACTTTACAAATAAGTAACTATGTCAAATGTTGAAGAGGTCGACCGATTGGTTGGAAAATACAAGGACTTAAAATCTGAAATTCATAAGATCATTGTTGGTCAGGATGAAGTTGTCGATCAGGTGCTTATCTCCATTTTTTCGCGAGGACATTGCCTGCTTGTTGGTGTACCGGGTTTGGCCAAAACCCTGCTTGTAAACACGATAGCGAGAACACTGGGGCTTAGCTTCAACAGGATACAGTTCACACCCGACTTAATGCCTTCCGATATTGTCGGATCTGAAATATTAGGTGAAAACCGTGAATTTAAATTTGTAAAAGGTCCTCTTTTTCACAACATCGTGCTTGCGGATGAGATTAACCGTACTCCGCCTAAAACACAATCTGCACTTCTGGAAGCCATGCAGGAAAAAAATGTCACGGCAGCCGGAAAAAACTATCCGTTGCCAGCACCTTTTTTCGTGCTTGCCACCCAAAACCCCATTGAGCAAGAAGGTACTTATCCCCTGCCTGAAGCCCAGCTGGATCGTTTCATGTTCAATATTTGGGTAGATTATCCGACCTATGAGGAAGAAATTGCTATTGTAAAGGCCACTACAACGGATATTGAAGTCGATATTAAACAGATTATGTCTGGTGAAGACATTATGCGTTTTCAAAAATTAATCAGGGACATTCCGGTTGCGGATAACGTACTTGAATACGCCGTTAAACTTGTCGGAAAAACAAGGATCACAGACAAAAATGCTCCACAGCTCACCAAAGATTTTATCTCCTGGGGGGCGGGTCCCCGTGCTTCACAGTACCTCATTGTGGGCGCCAAATGTCACGCCGTTCTGAAAGGAAAATATGCTCCGGACATTGAAGATGTTCAGGCCGTTGCCAAACCCATTCTCAGACACCGTATAGTCCGAAATTATCGTGCAGAGGCTGAAGGTTATTCAATGGATCGTATCATTGAAGAACTCCTGAAATAACTTTTTGGAGAACAGATTTATACGAGAAGCGTTTTCTATGCGTTAATAGCACAACCAATACTTTTATTAATGAAATTCCTGTTTTTCTTTCTTTGTATAGCGACATTTTCGTGGCAAAGTTTCGCACAAACAGGAGAGATTACCGGTAAGGTCGTAGATAAAACGAACAAAGGTTTTCCTGATATCCTCATCTTTCTTGAGGAACACCCCGAGATTCGAACCGAAACGAATTTAGACGGCGTTTATTCACTCACTGTTCCCGCAAACGATTCCTTAACTGTCATCATCAGTTATCTCGACGAAAAGGTGAGTATACCGATTTATCTGGAGGTTAACGAGATAGAGCGTTTAAACAAAATCAGACTGGATGTTCAGTATTTCTCAGGTGTTGAAGTCATCGGAAAGGAAAAAGATCAGTCGCTCGAAGAGTTACCGGTGATCGAAATTCAGATCATTCCCGGTCCTCAACCAAGCGTTGAAAAATACTTGACCCTAACCACTGCAGCAACATCGAACAACGAACTGACAAACAATTACAATGTACGCGGAGGGAGTTATGACGAAAATCTCGTATACGTAAACGGCTTTCAGATCTACAGACCGTTTCTGACCAGAAGTGGACAACAAGAGGGCATGAGTTTTATCAATCCTACGCTTGTAAGCAATATATCCTTTAGTGCCGGAGGATTTGCTGCGCGATATGGTGACAGACTCAGTTCAGTTCTGGACATAGAATACCGTACCCCACAAAAATTCGGCGGTTCATTTAGTGCTTCCCTTCTCGGGGCATCTGCTCATATAGAGGACAGAGTAAATCCGCGCTTCAACTATATGATCGCCGGAAGATATCAGGACCAAAGTTATGTACTTAACGCACTTCCCGTTCAGGGAGCTTATCAACCAAGGTTTTACGATTTTCAGTTCCTGACAAACTTTGCAATAACCGAAAATCTCACATGGAGCGTCCTCGGACATTATTCATCGAATGATTACAGATTTGCACCGGAGACACAGGAAACCACTTTCGGAACCGTAAATCAGGCGCTAAGTTTTAAAGTGTTTTTTGAAGGGCAGGAGATTACAAGGTTTCGTACTTTAACAGGGGCCACTTCCTTAAAATGGGATGTCAACAAAAGACTGGATATGGCCTTATACGCCATGGTATTCAATACGGATGAGAATGAAACATTCGATATCCTTGGGCAATATTTTATTAACGAACTCGAAACAGATCCCTCCAAGGAAGAGTTTGGTGATTCAGTAGGAACTCTCGGCGTTGGATCTTTTCTCGATCACGCACGGAACCGTTTATTCGCGACAATTTATTCATTGAGAAAAGAAGGTTCCTATAAATTCATGACGATTTCCGAAGACGGTCTGGATTACGATCAAAAAGGACTTTTGAGGTGGGGTGCTACTATTCAGTATGAAGATTTCGACGATGTGCTCAGCGAATGGACCTATATCGATTCTGCCGGTTATAGCGTTCCCCAGGCCCCTGCCGGAGAAATACAGCTTTTTGAAGTGATAAAAGGAAGAAACACCCTGAAAACCTTTCGGACCAACGGTTTTTTACAGTTTGAACGGTCTTTTGATAATACAGTTGAAAATTATCCCGTTGAAATTGAAAGAACCTTAAAGGACAGTCTGGGTAACAAAACAAAGGAACTCTTCAGGGATACCGTCGAAAACTCCCGATCACGGTTCATGTTCAATGCCGGAGTACGCGGTGGATATACTGCCTTTAATCAAGAAATCTATATTACGCCCCGGGCGGGAATAAGTTATTTTCCAAGGATATATTATCTCGACAAGGAGGGAGTTCTCAAAAAACGTTATGTGCGCTTACACACGAGTACAGGACTCTATTATCAGCCACCGTTTTACAGAGAGTTAAGGACTTTCGAGGGAGATGTGAATTTGGATGTTCTGAGCCAGAAATCTTTCCATTTCGTTTCCGGGTTGGACTACGCTTTCGAAATGTGGGAAAGAGAAATGCCCTTCAAGTTTAGTGGTGAAATTTTTTACAAATACATGTGGGACGTCAATCCTTATGAGATTGACAATGTACGCACAAGATATTATGCAGAGAACAGTGCTGTCGGCCATGCTTACGGACTCGATTTTAACCTCCACGGAGAATTTATTGAAGGAACACAATCTTTTTTTAAAATGGGTCTGCTGAGGAGTATTGAAGACCTCAGAAATGACGACTATTACATCTATTTCAATTCCGACGGTGAACAAATCTATCCGGGCTATACGTTTAATGACACTCCGGTTGACAGCGTTCTCCAGTCTCCCGGTTATATTCCCAAACCTACAGATCAATGGTTTAATTTTGCCTCACTGTTTCAGGACAGAATGCCCGGATTCGAAGAATTTACTGTTCAGGTCGGTTTTAATTATGGCTCACGTTTACCTTATGGTCCTCCCGATAGAGCGAGACACAAAGACACTCTGAGACAACGTGCTTATTTCCGTGCAGACATCGGATTCGGTTATGATTTTCTCTACAAAAAACCAAACAAGGAAGACAGAAAAAAATTCATGAGGCCTTTTACGGATGTACGCTTAAATTTCGAAATTTTCAATCTGCTTGGAATAAACAACGTTCTTTCTCAGCAGTGGGTGCAGGATACACAAGGAAGATATTTCGCTATACCGAATTATCTCACCCAGCGAAGATTTAACTTAAAGCTTATCCTCAGATGGTGATTATTCTCCGTAAAATATTCCAGATATACTATTGAATACTTATGTGGATTTCCTTTCCAACAATAAGTTCATCTCCTTTAATTATCTTAGCGCGACGTCTCGTTTCTATCTCACCGTTCCTGTTGACCTGTCCTTCATCCACTATCATTTTTGCATGACCGCCCGTTTGAGCCAGTCCTGTAGCCTTAAGCAATTGAATTAATTCGATATAAGGACCTTCAAGATTGAAGGTGATTTCGTTACTCATTATCGATGAGAGTTAATTTAAAGAACATGATCAAAAGTAAACTAATTTGAATCAGCGCACATTGTGCATCAGTTTTTTGATCAGCGGGTTCAGAATAATAGCTAAAACACCAAGAGCCGCAGGAACTACCGTAAAGATTAAGAAGAAGGTCTGCATGTCGTATTCCTTGGTAATCTTATCTATCTCACCTCCCATTGTACCCGCGATTTTATTCCCAATCGCCACAGCGATATACCAAATACCAAACATCATGGCAATCATTCTACCCGGAACCAACTTACTGATATACGACAAGGCAACCGGTGACAAACAAAGTTCTCCCAACGTGTGGAAAAGATAAGCTATAACCAGCCAGATCATACTTACAGACGCAACCTGTGCACCCGACTCAATTCCCCCAGAGCCTATCGCAAGAGCGCCAAAACCTACACCCAGTAAGATAAGACCCAAACCGTACTTCATAGGTCCGCTTGGGTTGAATCTGCTATCCCACCATTTACTGAATAAAGGAGCAAAAATAATTATGAATAAAGAGTTCAAAATGAGAAACCAGGTAGCCTGAACTTCTATTTCATTCTCTTTTATTTTTACGACTTCCCCTTTAATAATGTCGGTTTCCTTGTTTGAGGCTACCTCACGTATTTTCTGTTCTTTCTCTTTATCCAAATATTTAAATTTACCCTTCTTGTCAATGTCTATGAACAAAATTTCATCTCCAACATTGAAAGTAAGGGGCTCGATGAGGGTCACCTCCTGCTTTTTGATAACATCTTCTGAGCCTGCTTTAATTTTTTCTGTTAACGGGGTGTATTCGTATACAGGTTCTCCCGTTTTTTCATTCAGCTTCGGTTGATTCGTTTCCTCATCAATGACAGGCTTTTCAATTGCGTCATAATTCACGACATAAGCATTCGAACTCAGGTCACGATTAATCATCCAGATCACAATTCCCCAAATAATTACAAAACTTAGTCCCAGAGTAACATTTGCTATCGGATAATTTTTTATGGTCTTTCTGAATAACAGGATTAGCACCCAGGTAATGATACCAATAGGAATCACCGTAATAAGTATATTCGCGATCATAAAGAAAGTGGCCCAGCCTCCGGACATGATTCTGTTCGTATAATCATTCGCGAAAATTGTCATCGAACCACCAGCCTGCTCAAAGCATGCCCAGAAACACACCGTGAAAATGGCAAATAAAACGATCGCAACCATACGGTCGCGCAAGACAGCCGGATATCTGAAAATTCTTGAGAATATTAAAACCAAGAAAGCAAACAAACCGGTAAGGATTACCTGATTGGAATAGTCGGTATTGTTAAACTCCAGGAAATTAAAACCACCTATTTTTGAGGACGGATCGTTAATAATCCAGGCTAATCCAAGCACAGCTGAAACGACTATCAAAGCTTTATCCAGGATAGTAAATGGGTTTCTTTTGCTTAACCCATCCTTCTCTTTCGGCTGATTATCCGACTGATCGGTTACGCTTTCTACAATCGCTGCCTCATTTGACTTAGAAGGCTTGTCGCCGGCTTTTCCAAAAATATTACGTGCTAAATAAAACTGCAGCATCCCGAAAAACATAAAAACGCCTGCAAGTCCAAAACCATAGGACCAGCCCACTTTTTCACCGAGGTAACCGCACAAAAGAATGCCTAAGAATGCACCGGCGTTCACTCCCATATAAAAAATGGTGTATGCTCCATCTTTCTTTTCGGGGTGCTTTTCATATAATTCGGAAATAATTGAAGTAATGTTAGGCTTGAAAAATCCGTTGCCCACAATCAGAAATCCTATTCCAATATAGAGAAAGATACTGGCCCCTTCAAAAGCCATTGAGGCATGACCGAGGGTCATTAGGAGGGCACCTAAAATAACGGCACGTTTATATCCCATGAAACGATCGGCAAGGTAACCTCCTAAGATAGGTGTAAGATATACCATTGCTGTATAGGTACCATAAAGTGCCAGAGCATTTTCCCGTGGCCATTCCCAACCATCTAAACCAAAGGAACTTACAAGAAAAAGTACAAGTATGGCGCGCATTCCATAATAGGAAAATCGCTCCCACATTTCGGTAAAAAACAGAACAAACAGTCCTGCGGGGTGTCCTATAACCTGTGTTTTAAAAAAATCGAACGGTTCCTTTTGTTCTAAATTAGTCTTCATGCTCAGTTCCTCTACCTATTTTTTCAATTTATATCCTCATCAGCAAGCTCATAATTCTCTTGCTCTAAAGCTTCTACTTCTTTATCTTCAGCTCCATGTGTCAATTTTTTCAATCGTTTTAAAAATAAAATTAACAGCAACCCGAAGCTTACCGTGAAAATTGTGAGCCACATAAATGTGTTGAATTCCTGCTCGCTCTGCTCCTCTTCAAGAACGAAGCTAACTTCATAATTTTTACCATCTCCACGATTCTCTATGATCTGAGCAGCATCGGGATCTTTCTGGAATTTTAATTTAGCGTGGAATGGATTTGAAGCGTTAACATCATTTTCCTTGAGATCTTCAAGAAGTCGTTCTTTGCTTTCGCCAAGTTCGAATAAATAACCAACCTTTTCAGAGGTATTCATTTCCTTAAAAACAATTTGATCATTTTCAGGATAAACCTCTACCTTAATACTGAAATTCTTATCAAAATTAATAGGATAATCAAATTGTTTAACAATCTCTCGATTCTCGTTCTTATACTCTATCGAGTCTTTACTCATAAAAGGAATGGCTTCAGATTTTTCCACTACCATTTTCCCTTCAAAAGGTTCAAGCTGGGCAGATTCCCCAATACTTCCGGCCAATTTATTCCCAAATCCGGTAGCTGCAAAATATACCCCCATCATGATTGAGGCGTATTTTAAAGGTGCTAATTTCGTTATAAAAGATAAAGAAACCGGAGAAGTACAAAGTTCACCTATAGTATGAAATAAGTACGCGAGAAAAATCCAGTACATTGCAGCCTTGCCGAAAACCTCCTCACTTGCCTCGTCGGATGCAAACATCATAAAGACATAACCAAGTCCCATTATTATGGTACCAACAGCCATTTTAAATAATGAGGATGCTTCCTTACCTTTTTTCTTTCTCCAAATCCAAAACGAACCAACCAGACCACCGAAAATAATTATATAGCCTGCATTTAAAGATTGAAATACAGCAGCGGGAATCTCATGCAGCCAACTTAAACCAACAGTTCTGTCAATCTTTTCATCTGTATAAAGATTCATCAAACCTCCGGCTTGTTCGAATGCACCCCAAAAAACTATAACTATCAGGAATGAAATTAATAAAACCACTATTCGGTCTTTCTCAATTTTAGTAAGTGGTTTTTCCCTTGCTATTTGTTCTGCCTTGCTGGCTTTACTTCCACCGGAAAATTCTCCGATTCCTACCAAAAATTTCTGACCCCACAAATATACTATCTGTCCTAACAACATCCCGATACCAGCTAATCCAAAACCATAATGCCAGCCATAATAATAAGCTACCAAACCAACTGATATACTTGCTAAAAAGGCACCAACATTGATCCCTATATAAAATATAGTAAAACCACTGTCTCTTCTTATATCACCGGGAGGGTATAATCCTCCTACCATCGTAGAAATATTCGGTTTCAATCCCCCAACTCCAACAATTATTAAAAATAAACCGGTGAAAAAAGCCCAGTCTTGAGGAACGGCTAGAATCCCATGTCCTAAGCACAGTAACAATCCCCCAACCAATACCGTCTTCTTCTGCCCCCAGAACTTATCGGCAATCCACCCTCCCGGGATAGACGCAACATAAACTAACATGGTATACCACCCGTATAGCCAAATTGCATCTTTGTTCGACCATCCTAATCCGGGATCGACTGCAGTTGCTGATGTAGCCATGTAAAGCACAAGTATTCCCCGCATACCGTAGTAGCTAAATCGCTCCCACATTTCTGTAAAAAAGAGTACGAATAAACCTGCCGGATGACCAAATATCTCCTTAGTGTTAGCTTTAGCATTCATGTCGCTTCATAATGATTGGGCGTGAAAATAAATAAAAATTTTGAGCTGACTACAAAAAGCTACCGTTTGTTTAGTAGCCTAAAAATTAATCTATTGAATTTAAGGTCTTAACGAGTTATGTATGCCATTCGGCAATTTTTCTGTCAGTTTTAAATAATAAATTATACTTTAGCATCCCCAACTGAAATTTGAATTATGATCCAGAGATTTACGTTTATTGTTTTAGGAGTTTTATTGTTTGCTTGTACGGAAGAAAAAAATGAAACAAAGGAAACCACAAATGATTCGAAAAGTCAGGATACGACCTTCGTTGCGACCATCGTTAAAAACCATAGCTATTCAAACATTCATGAGATCAACACAAAGCATCTACACCTTGATCTGGATGTGAATTTCGATGAAAAAAAGATCGTCGGAGTGGCCAGGCATGAAATGATCAACAATGGTGCGAAAAAGGCAGTTTTTGATGTACAAGGACTAAACATTATTAATGTTACTATTGGAAAAGACACCGAAACCCCTGTTAAATTCACCATCGGCAAGGAAGACAAATTACTGGGAGCACCTTTGAGCATAGAGGTTGATGAAAGGACAAAATTCATCAATATTTATTATGAAACAACCGAGGCCTCTCAAGCACTTGATTGGTTAGACCCTGCGCTCACCGGAAGTAAAAAACACCCTTTCCTGTATACACAGGGACAAGCGATACTTACGAGAACATGGATTCCTGTTCAGGACACTCCGGAAAACCGTATTACGTATTCGGCAAAAGTGAAGGTTCCTTCAGAACTTCTTGCATTGATGAGTGCAAACAATCCGACTGAGAAAAATGACAAAGGGGAATATCATTTTGAAATGAAACAACCCATACCTTCTTACCTCATCGCATTAGCAGTTGGTGAACTCGAATATGCAAAACTTGGTGACCAAAGTGGTGTATATGCAGAACCCTACATGATTAAGTCAGCTGCTACGGAATTTCAGGATATACCAAAAATGATCGTTGCAGCGCAGGAATTATACGGTGAATACTTGTGGGATAAATATGACGTGATCGTTCTTCCTCATTCATTTCCCTTCGGTGGGATGGAAAACCCTCGTTTGACTTTTGCTACGCCTACCCTTATTGCAGGTGATCGAAGCCTTGTTTCGGTAATTGCTCACGAACTTGCACATTCATGGTCAGGAAACCTGGTGACCAATGCAACATGGGATGATTTCTGGTTGAATGAAGGATTTACCGTTTATTTCGAAAACAGAATCATGGAAAAAATCTATGGCAAGGAAGTGGCAGATATGCTTGCTCTCATTGAATTTCAGGAACTGAAAGAAAGTGTAAAAGAAATGATGGAGGAGGGACATAGTAAAGACACACATTTAAAGCTTGATCTGGCAAGTCGAAATCCGGATGACGGTATGACCGACGTAGCTTACGTCAAGGGTGCTTTTTTCCTCAAGACGCTTGAAAACAAAGTTGGAAGAGAGAAGTTTGATAAATTTCTTCGTGAATATTTCGAGGTTCATCAGTTTGAAACGCTTACCTCTGAAGCCTTTGTTGAATACCTGAATGAAAATCTTCTTAAGAAAGAAAATATTACTTTCAATGTAGACGAATGGATTTATGGCGATGGGATTCCTGCCAATGTCCTTAAAATAGAGTCTGACCGATTTAAGAATATTCAAGATCTTGCCGTGAAGATCAAAAAAGGTGAGAAAGAACTTCCCGCCGATCTGATGAGAGAAGATAAAACAACACAGGAATGGCTGGCCTTCATACGCGCTTTTGATGGTGAATTAGCCAAGGAGAAAATGAAACAAATTGACGCTCAACTGAACTTTAAAAACAGTGGAAATGCGGAAATAATGTCTGAATGGTTCATTTTGGGAATTAAAAATGATTACAAAGAATTACGTCCTGAAATAGAAACATTCCTCATTAAGGTAGGTAGAAGAAAATTCCTTGCTCCTATCTATGAAACTTTAAGTGAAAAACCGGAAAATAAGGCGTGGGCGAAAAAAGTTTATGAAAAAGCACGTCCAAATTATCACGCGATCTCTTACCACACGGTAGACGAGATTCTGGGTGTGAATAAAAAGTAGGCAGTTTAATAATATAATACAGAAAGGGCGGGAAAAATTATTTCCCGCCCTTTTCTATTTCAGTCTTTACTAAAAAGTTAGTTCAGATCCTGCAGTTTTTCTTCCAGAAGCGTGATCTTCTCCTCTGCATCTGCCTGTTTCTTTTGTTCACTTTTAACAACATCTTCGGGAGCGTTATTTACGAATCGCTCGTTGCTCAGTTTCTTTTGAACCGATTGGAGAAAGCCACGGGTGTAAGCCAGTTCTTCCTCAAGTTTCTTTCGTTCACTCTCTATATCAACGGTATCACCGAAAGGAATGAAATACTCCGTATTATTGACGATAAAGGAATATGCATTATTAACCTTTTCTTCCACGTAATCAAGAGAACTTAAGTTCCCCATTTTCCTTAAAACAGGATCCATAGATACCGGGTGTTTTTCTCCTTTTCCTATTTTCAGATCAAGCCTGATTTTGTTGGCGATATTATTCTTGCTTCGGATGTTTCTAATATTTGTAATGATCTCAGAAGCATCCTCGAAACGGGAAATAATCTCTTTGTTGGTATCTCCTGTTTTTGGCCACGAGGCAATAATAATATCCTCCCCTTCTTGCCTATTACGTAGAACATGCCACAACTCCTCTGAAATGAACGGAGTAAAGGGATGAACAACTTTCAGCAGTTTCTCGAAAAACTGTACGGTAGTCTCTTTTGTTTTAGCATCAATAGGCTGCTGATAATCCGGCTTCACAAGTTCCAGATACCATGAGCAGAAATCATCCCAGATTAGTTTATATGTCGACATTAAGGCGTCAGATATCCTGAATTTATCATACTGGTCATTGATGGCTTTCAGCGCTTCATTGAATTTACTTTCAAACCAGTTTATTGCAATGAGGGCCGATTCCGGTTGCTCCATTTCTCGCACCTCCCATGAATCTATCAATCGGGAGGCATTCCACATTTTATTGGAAAAATTCCGACCTTGTTCACACTGACTTGAATCAAAAGGAAGATCATTTCCTGCAGGAGAGGAAACCAGCATTCCTACCCGAACACCGTCTGCACCGTATTTTTTAATCAGTTCGAGGGGATCGGGTGAATTACCCAGGGATTTTGACATTTTCCTGCCTAATTTATCCCTTACGATCCCTGTATAATAAACGTTTCGGAACGGTTTTTCATCCATATATTCATAACCCGCAATGATCATACGGGCCACCCAGAAGAACATTATTTCAGGGGCAGTCACAAGGTCATTTGTCGGGTAATAATACTTGATTTCTTTATTTCCGGGATCATTCAATCCTTTGAAAACCGAGATCGGCCACAACCAACTTGAGAACCACGTATCAAGCACATCTTCATCCTGCTTGAGATCATCCTTACCGATGGTTCGCCCGGCTTTTTTCGTAGCAAGATCTACAGCCTTTTCAAGAGTTTTTGCTACGACAAAGTCATCAGGTCCTTCACCGAAATACCAGGCAGGAATTCTGTGTCCCCACCACAGCTGTCTGGAAATACACCAGTCCTTGATGTTCTCCATCCAGTGACGATAGGTGTTCTTCATATTGTCCGGAAAGAATTTGATGTCACCGTTCATAACGTGCTCCAATGCCGGTTTGGAAATATTTTTCATATCCACAAACCACTGGAGAGAAAGTCTCGGTTCAATAACGGCGTCGGTTCTTTCTGAAAAACCAATTTTATTGATGTGATCTTCTACTTTGATCAGGTATCCTTTTTCATCCAGTTCCTTCGCGATGGCCTTTCTGGCTTCAAACCTATCCATACCCTGATAATGCAACCCTTTTTCGTTCAAAGTTCCGTTAGCATTCAGAATATCAATTGTTTCAAGGTTGTGTTTCTTACCCAATTCATAATCGTTCACATCATGAGCAGGAGTAATTTTCAGGCAACCTGTTCCAAATTCCATATCCACGTAATCATCCTGAATGATAGGAATGGTGCGATTCGCGATCGGAACGATGGCAAATTTACCGTGAAGATTCGCATAACGAGCATCGTCAGGATTGATACAAATCGCTGAATCGCCTAAAATAGTTTCGGGCCTGGTTGTAGCAATCGTTAGCCATTCGTCATCCGTTCCGGCGATCTTATATCGTACGTGGAAAAGCTTGGAATTCACCTCTTTATGCATTACCTCCTCATCAGAAAGCGCTGTTTTCGCCTCGGGATCCCAGTTGATCATTCGAACACCCCGATAAATCTTTCCCTTATTAAAAAGATCTATAAAAACTTCAATCACTGAGTCTGCATAGTCCTCATCCATGGTGAAATGCGTTCTCTCCCAGTCACATGATGCACCCAGTTTCTTTAACTGATCCAGTATTATCCCTCCATGTTTTTCCTTCCACTCCCAGGCGTGTTTCATGAATTCATCGCGGCTCAGATCAGATTTCTTTATTCCTTCAGCCCGCAGTTTATTCACCACTTTTGCTTCAGTTGCGATAGAGGCATGGTCCGTTCCGGGTACCCAGCAGGCATTTTTTCCCTGCATACGCGCACGACGAACCAAAACATCCTGAATAGTATTATTCAACATATGTCCCATGTGAAGCACTCCTGTAACGTTCGGCGGGGGAATGACTATTGTATAAGGCTCTCTATCATCCGGTTCACTGTGAAAATAATTTTTTTCCATCCAGTGGCTGTACCACTTTTCTTCTGCCTTGTTTGGTTCGTATGTTTTCGGAGTTTCCATTCAATTTTGACTTTGAAGCAAAGATAATGATTGTTTGTAAGGGAAAAGCCGAATAATTATTGAATTTAAGTCCGGTGAACTTAAAAAGTATAAACCATCATTTAAAAATACTACTTCGGCTTAACGAGGGTAATCACCACTCTGCCCTGATGAAATTTGGGATAAGCTGTTCCCGGCTCAAAGACGAACGTTTTAACATGGTTTTGCGCTTTGATTTTTGCTGGAGTACTTTTTACGGTAGTTTCATCATCAACAACTTTAATAGCGGTGATTTTTCCGGTAATATCCACAGAAATATCAAAAACCACTTTGCCGTTGTGATTACCTTCAAGGATGAAGGCGGTCTCCGTAATCAGTTTTCTTTGGTCTTTTTTAATATCTCCGCTGAGCTGAGAAAAACTCATCAGGGAAATAAACATCATTGAAAGGAGGCTTAAAATTTTCTTCATAATTACGCTATTTTACTCCAATTCGGCTTGGATTTAATTATTCTCTTTAATTCATTTCTCAATCCTTCGTGCTCTTTAAACTGAAGTTTAGGATCATGCTTTAATATTTCCTTCGCACTTTCTCTGGCAACCGAAACTATTCTACCATCGCGCGCAAGATCCGCTAAATTTAAGTTTAATATTCCACTTTGCTGTGTTCCCATAATATCCCCTGGGCCGCGGATTTCGAGATCAACCTCTGCAATTTTGAAGCCATCATTTGTCGCAACCATGGTTTGAAGGCGTTTTTTTGCTTCCTTCGAAATTTTATTGCCGGTCATTAATACACAGTAGGATTTATCTGCTCCCCTTCCTACTCGACCACGAAGCTGATGCAGTTGTGATAAACCAAAACGTTCAGCGCTTTCGATAACCATGACTGTTGCATTCGGTACATTGACCCCGACTTCGATAACCGTTGTAGCTACCATTATATGCGTATTACCCTTAACAAACTGCTCCATTTCAAATTCTTTATCCGCAGGTTTCATTTGTCCATGAACAATACTCACCTGATAATCCGGCCTTGGAAACGTCCGGGTAATAGCCTCATAACCCTCCATCAAGTTTTTATAATCCAAGGTTTCAGATTCGCTGATCAAGGGATAAACGATATATACCTGTCTGCCCAACGCAATTTCTTCCTTTATCAACTGAAACGCTTTCAATCGGCTGCTTTCAAAGAAGTGCGTTGTTTGGATAGGTTTTCTTCCCGGTGGAAGCTCATCAATTACAGACACATCCAAGTCGCCGTAAAAAGTCATTGCAAGTGTTCGCGGAATCGGTGTGGCAGTCATTACAAGCACGTGAGGAGGTTTAATATTCTTTCTCCACAGTTTAGCTCGCTGAGCAACACCGAACCTGTGTTGTTCGTCGATTACTGCAAATCCCAGGTTCTTAAATTTTACTTTCGGTTCCAGAAGGGCATGGGTACCTATCAGAATATGAATTTCACCTTTTTCAAGAGCTGTGTGTAAGCTCTTTCTTTCAGCCGGCTTTGTAGATCCTGTTAAAAGCGCAACATTCAAACCAAGCGGTTGAAGCATTTCGCTGATCGTTAGGAAATGCTGCTGGGAAAGAATTTCGGTTGGAGCCATTAATGCAGCCTGAAAATCATTGCCAACAGCGAATAACATGCATAATAGTGCTACCAGGGTTTTTCCACTTCCTACATCTCCCTGCAGGAGACGATTCATGTGCTTACCATTTTTCAGATCAAGCCTGATTTCCCGGATCACTCTTTTTTGGGCTTCAGTGAGTGCAAAAGGTATGTGCTTCTCATAAAATTCTGTGAAATAATTACCGGTATGTTCAAAGATGAATCCTTCTCCTTTTTCTTCACCACTTTTTTTTCTCAGCAATAATTCAAGCTGAAGAAAAAGCAATTCTTCAAACTTTAATCTGAATCTTGCTTTCTGAATTTCCTCTTCATTTTTTGGAACATGGATCTCTTTGTACGCTTTTTCTCTGGAAATCAGTCCGTAATTTTTTACTATGTCTTCCGGTAAAATTTCAGGAATCTTACCTTTTACGGAAGACACCAGTTCAAAAGTGAGTCTTTCAATCCCCTGAGAATTCAAGCCCTTTTTCGATAGTTTTTCTGTACTGTTATACACGGGTTGTAATCCCTTGTCGTGTACTACCTCAGAAAAAGGTACTACCTCAGGATGAGGAATATTCCAGATCCCCCCGTAACGTGATGGTTTACCATATACTCGGTAAATCACTCCCGCACGCAATTTATTCTTAACCCATTTTATTCCTTTGAACCAAACGAGGTCAATAGTTCCCGTAGAATCCTGAAATACAGCTTTCAGACGCTTCCCTCTACCACTTCCCACCTCAGTAACATGAGTAATCCTTCCTTTGAGTTGAACAGCGCTGTTTTCATAAGTAGCCAAATCACTGATTTTCGCATATTCAGATCTATCAATATAACGAAAAGGAAAATAATTGAGTAAATCCCACATCACACTGATTCCTCCTTCTTCCTTTAATAATCGACCCCGCTCTGCACCTACGCCTTTCAGATATTCAATGGGAGTGTTCAACAGATAATTCATCCTTACGAAGATAATTTTTTATGCCGAAAAAGAGCGTCGCAAATCAGGGTTTTACCTTTTTTCTGGTAACCGGGAGGTTTGACCCGTCGTCGTATACAAATAGCAGTAAACTCATCTCCAAATCTGCTTTGGGAATATATAAATCTGCCAGCGATTTTTTCTCTTCAAAAAGAAGCCTACCCAGAATGTCGTACACTTTTACTTCACCAACATTCTCTGTAACCACTATAAAGTGATCAGGGTTCTCATTCACTTCGAAAAATGGCGGTTGCAAGGCTTCGTCAATTTCTGATAAAGCACTGTTATGAACAAGATACGTTCGATCGGAAACCTGTCTTAAAGAATCGATACCACCCGCGATAATCCAATTTCCTCCGCCCAGTTTGGCTATTCCACGATGATCCATCAGTGTACCGGGAGTATTTAGCAGAATATTCTGGCTGTTTTGATTCACATTGTATTCCAAAATTTTTGCTGAAGGATTGACTATCCCTGTTCCGTCGTATGCCAGTGCATCAAAATTATAGGCTACTTCTGCACCACCTATCCAGAAAACAGTAGATTTATGCCCTGAACAAGCACTTCTGTAATTATCAGCTCCCTGAATATCATTGAGGTATTCCCAGGAGATATTGGTTGGATCTTGAGGATCGATAATTCCACGCCGAAGGTATCCTTGAGCCGTAAAATTGAGACCTTGTATCACTCCGCCGTAATAATAAATTGTATCCCCTAGTATGTAACCGGAGGCACCAAAGCATTTAAAAAGATTGTTATTGGGTAAATCACTTGCCGCAGTCCAGGAATTAAAACTGGGATTGTAGATCTGGACATCGGGCACATTGGATGTATTACTCCATCCCGTAACCACAAAAATGAGACTGTCTCTCCAAACTGCCTGAACATGATCGTCCACAGGTATAGGAATTGGAGCGCCGTCAATTTCGAAGGTATCAAGAAAAGGGTTGTACACATGTACTTTGTTTGAGGTATATTCATTCCCGTTTTCATCCACGTGATAACCCCCAATGACATATATTTTGTTTTTAACAAAACTGGCTGCCGAGGCTATTTTTCCCAAAGTATCCGGCATTGGAGATTTTTCCGACCAACTATCCAAGGATACATCATACTTAAAAACACGCTGGTGGATATCGGCGTATGTCAGAGAATCGCTTATTCCGCCAAAACTGTAAACATATTTCTTATTTTCTATAAATGCCTCGCAAACCGCATTATTCGAAACAGAATCAGGCATGGAAGCGAGTTCTGTCCACTCCCAGTTTCCCTGACCATACCCACCAAAGGATAGCAGAATTATGAATATACTGGCACAAAATTTCATCGGCTCTACGAATTTAGTAATCTCCCGGCATAATAGGAATTTTTAGTTAAAGTTTAGAAGAGAAAGTTTAAACATAATCAAACAGCAGCCAAATAAATTGAGGTGTAAAAACTATCCTCTTTTTTGATTGACTTTAGACATGCATTTGGTTAAATTTGTATAGTTACGAAAACAGAATGATTGATATGAAAAGAATAGGTGTTAACGGATTTGGTAGAATTGGGAGATATTTCACAAGAATGAGTCTAAAAAGTGACATGATTGATGTAGCGGTAGTCAATGACCTTGCAGATATTGAAACACTTGCTCATTTATTCAAATACGACTCAATACATAGGGAGCTGGATGAGAAATTCATTATCGATGGAAACCAACTGGTGTTTGAGAACGGAAAAAAAATCCTGTTCACCCAGATTAAAAATCCGGAAGAAATACCCTGGTCTGATCACAATGTTGAGATCGTACTCGAATCTACCGGATTATTTCGCACCGAAGAAGGAGCCTCCAAGCATTTCAAAGGAGGCGCAAAAAAAGTAGTAATTAGTGCGCCGGGACAAGGAGAGAATATCAAGTCGGTGGTTCTCGGAGTAAACGATGACATACTTTCTCCTTCGGACAAATTAATAAGCAATGCCTCATGTACGACCAATTCAGCAGCACCCTTAATCAAAGTAATCAGAGATCTGTGCACTATTGAAAGTGCCTATATAACCACTGTTCACAGTTACACCTCGGATCAGCGACTGCATGACGCGCCGCACAAGGACCTGAGAAGAGCCCGGGCAGCAGCTCAGTCTATCGTTCCTACCACCACCGGTGCAGCAAAAGCACTTAGTAAAATATTTCCCGAGCTGGAGGGCAGAATGGGAGGTTGTGGAATCAGGGTGCCCGTTCCTGACGGCTCGCTGACTGATTTGACAATAACTGTTAAGGGAGAGGTTCCTTCCGTTGAAAAAATAAATGAACGTTTTAAACAGGCGTCAGAAAACGAATTGAAAGGGATACTTTCTTATATCGATGAACCCGTAGTTTCTTCAGACATTATTGGTAATCCCCACAGTTGTATTTTTGATAGTTTACTAACATCAACCGTTGGAAATCTGATAAAATTAGTTGGCTGGTATGATAACGAGGCCGGATATTCTAACCGATTGGTTGACCTCATCTCACGTATTTGAATCATGGGAAAGGAAATCGAGCGAAAATTTCTTGTAAAAAAAGATGCATGGGAAAAAATTAAACCAGCAGAGGGAAAAGCAATAATCCAAGGTTACCTTGTTAAAAGTGTGGATAAAACAATACGGATAAGGATTACTGATTCAAAAGCTTTTTTAACCATAAAAGGAAGAACAACAGGCATTTCTCGTCCGGAATTCGAATATGAAATTCCGTTGGTGGACGGGCAGGATATGTTGGACCTTTTCTGTGAAAAAGTGATAGATAAAACACGTTACATCATCAATGAAAAAGGCTTATCCTGGGAGGTGGATGAATTCAGACAACCCCGGAAAGGACTTATTTTGGCAGAAATCGAATTGAACTCAGAAGAGCAGGAAATTTCAGTCCCCAACTGGATAGATAAAGAAGTATCTGATGATCCTTCATTTTACAATGCGAATATGCTCTGAAAATTAAGCGTACTTTCCCTTCAAACGACTCACTTCCTCAGCCGGCCCGGTTATGGTAAGTCTATCATCGCGCTGGATAATGGTATCCTCCTTCGGATGGATTATCTCTCCGTCTCTATAGATATAAATAATCTTTACATCCTTTCCAAGGTCCAGTTCTCCGATTTTAGCATCAATAAAACTCGAACGACGCGTTTTTACCTTTGCTTCAATCACCAAATGAATATCTTCATGAAGGAAACATTCTTTCAAATCATGTTTATTCCTGGCGCTTTGCCACTTCTGCAGAAAATCTTTCGTATCAATCAGGTTTGCCATTTGACTTAAAATTCGCTGATACATACTTTTTTCCGTTTCACGCCCTGCAATCAATATAATTCCTTCCAGCGAATTCTTTTTTGACCAGTCTCCTTTTCTTTCAAATGTAACAGTGTCCTTGAACCGGACAATAACCATGCGCGTTTTTTCGATATCAGGATGAGAAAAATGGGGCAAAGCAATCTGATTGAAAACCGGCGTTTTTTCCAGATTTTCTTCCCCTAAAACGAGTTCCTGGATAAGCTCTTTATCGATTTTCAGTTCTTTATTCATCCAGACGGTTACTTTCTCCAACGCTTCTTCGAAGGAGTCAACCTGATCATGGAGTCTTACCTTGGCGTGAGAGATTACGTCTTCGTATACATCTCTGTCAACCGGCCCCCTTTCCTTTAAAATAATTCGAAATTCATCCTCCAAACCTTTGTGCCTGTCCCTTCCTAATCTTTCAAAAATATGATAAATAGCTCCTTCCCTTACCACTCTGCCCCTGCCATAGATATAAAACCACGCAATGCCAAACACTATGACCCCCGCTGAAAAAAGAATTGAGATCAAACCCATATTAGCGATCAGGAAAAAAGAAACCAAAATGCCCAGAATTTGAACATAGGGGTACAACGGTGATTTAAATCCCGGAAGATAAGACGCTATGCGGCTTTCTCGCATAATTATAACCGCCAGATTGAGAATTGCAAAAATGAGCAGTTGAAAAGAACTTGCAAGCTTGGCCATTCCGAGTTCAGAAAAAGAAAGAATTACAATCACCATTAGAACAGCTGTTGAAATCACTGCCAGATAAGGTGTATTGAATTTCCCCAGCTTTTTATAACTTGAGCCTAATAAACGATCCCGTGACATAGCAAGAGGGTATCGGGAAGCGGAAAGAATTCCGGCGTTGGCGGTAGAAGCAAAGGCAGCAACCGCAGCAATCACTATCAGAATGACACCAAAGTTATCCGGCATCCACCCCAATACCTCGGGCGCTGCCGAAGCAATAGGAGTAAGGTCATCTCTCAGTTCATCGGGGGGTAAAACGGCCGTTAAAATAAATACTCCAATGCCGTAAAGCACTGTAGATGCTGCAAGAGACAACAACATACCCCGTGGTATATTTTTTTCAGGATCTTTAACCTCCTCAGAAACACTTGCAATTTTCGTTAGTCCGGCGTAGGAAACAAATACAAGTCCTGCGGTATAGAAAATATTCTCAATTCCAAAAGGCAGAAAAGGAGAGAGTTTATCCTCTCTTATTTTCATCCAGCCGATTTCCTGCAACTGTATCAGTCCTGCAATGATGAATAGTGTTAAAATGGCTATCAGTCCACCCACCAGTCCACGTTGAATCGCAGTAGTTTCCTTTACCCCAACAATGTTCAACAATGTAAAGGCAACGGTGAGTCCAAGGGCTACAGGTTTTACTGGCAGATCGAGGAAGATCACAAGATAGGCTCCCATCCCGATCAGGGCAAAAGCACTTTTAAAAATGAGGGCCAGCCAGGTACCGAGTCCACCTATTGTGCCCATCAAGGGTCCCAGGCTTCTGTCTATAAAATAATAGGACCCCCCTGCTTTAGGCATGGCTGTAGAAAGTTCTGCCATACTGAAAACAGTTGGTAGCATAAGGCATCCGGCAAGAATATATGCTAAAAAGGTTGAAGGGCCTGCTTGAGCTGAAGCCAGACCGGGAAGAAGAAAAAATCCTGAACTAAACATGGCACCAGTGCTCACTGCGAACACATCAAACAAACCGAGTTCCTTTTTTAATCTCTGATGTTTCTTAGCCATAAATCTTTCTTCTAATTTGGTAAACACATCTTTTTGGAGGGATTTAGCTATCTGTGCTTTAATCCATATTTAATAAAAAATCCCTGTCAATATGACAAGGATTTATCCATTTTGTTCGGATTCAATTTTTATAAAAGAGAATCTAATTTCGAGGTTAGCTGTGCTTTAGGAACTGCACCAACAGATTTATCAGCAACCTGTCCATCCTTTACGAAAAGAATGGTTGGAATATTTCTCACTCCAAATTTGGCTGAAACTTCAGGATTGGCATCCACGTCAACTTTACCTATTACAGCTTTTCCTTCGTATTCCTTATGCATTTCATCAATTATCGGACCTACCATTCTACAGGGTCCACACCACGCAGCCCAAAAATCAACCACAACCGGTTTATCTGATTTCATTACTACCTCATCAAAATTCGCATCTGTTATTTCTACTGCCATTTTATATAAATTTTAATCTGTTTGCAATCCGTTCTTCAAAACGAATCTTAAATTTAATTGTTCAGGCGCTTAAAGTCAAATTTTTTGCCAAAACTTTTTTCTTGACAATATGTCACAAAGGATATATTTATAGATAAAATGCCATAGAAATCTATGCCCGGCTCAAAGCCGTAAGTCCAGGATTTCAAAAAGATATTAAATCTCCCCGGAGTTGAGAATAAACAAAAAGAACCAAAATGATACAACGAATCAGTCGGTCAGCCCCATTTTTTTAAGCAGGAAACTTGCATTCATATTCTTTGCCACACCTTCTCTCATGACATAATCAAAAGAAATGTCATCGCCTTCAATGGTGGTGTCAAAATAAAGGTTGACCATTTCTTCATTGCTTTTGGCCAGTTCAGTCAATGACAGGTCATGTGTTGCAATGATACCCCTAGCACCTTTTTGGGACAACTTTCTAAGGAAGCGTGCCGATCCTTCTTCCTTATCTTTCGAATTCGTTCCTTTCAGAATTTCATCCAAAATAATAAATACGGGCTCTCCTCTTTCAATTGCATTCATAATGAATCTAAGACGCAATAACTCAGCATGAAAATAGGAGGTCTCATCACTCAAATTATCGCTTGTTCGCATACTGGAATACAAATGCATATCCGGAAATTCAAAGCGCTGAGCCATGACGGGAAAACCTGCCCGCGCTAACATCAAATTAATTCCAACGCTCCGTAAAAAGGTACTCTTTCCTGCCATATTTGGACCTGTAATAATGGCAAAGCGTTCCTGTTCAGAAAGATCAAAATCATTTCTCACTACCTTGTCCGCAGGAATAATCGGATGACCTACCCTCTCCAGTTTAATTGAACCATTTTTATCAGATAAAATCCTGGCATACGAAGTTTGATCTTCGAAATTAAAACGAAACACGGCAGCAGAAATAAGTCCTTCCAGTTCGTAAACGATATTTTCCCAAACTTTCATTTCCCTACCAAACTCGGACTTCCACCGATCAACATTTGTAATAAGTCGTAGATCCCATGCAAAATAAAGGTTCAAAAGGATGGCAACGAGAATGTTGTTCCTATATTCTGCCTCCTTAACCAAAGTTTTCAAACGACCGACAGCTAATTTTCCGTTCATTCCACCATGAAACAAGGCATGCTGGTATTCTTTGAGTATTTCTGACTCAAAAGTAATCTCCTGAAAAATCTCAAGCTGTTCCTTCATTGCGGAAACCGCAGGGCCCATCCTGCTAAGCTGGCCATGCATACGATTCGTTTCTCTTAGTAATTGTCTGACCGGCAGCAACAAAATAAGAAGTGAGGTACCAAATACCACCCCTGGGATCACATCGAAATAATAGAGAAAAGTGAGCGTGAATGCAATAACCGGGATTATCCATTGAAAAATCCTGATCCAGGATCTGTTTATCACAGATTCATTCGCCCACTGTGCGATTACCATGTTTGTCTGTTCTTTTTCGAGACCCATTGCGTGCGCCCTGAATCGTTGAGTCCAATCCATGTGATTGCGGAGCTCTTCCACTGTCTCGTTGGTTTCGGTGATTCTTTTAGTACCACTCAGAAGTCGATGAACGAGATACTCCTCTCCCCGCTGTGTAACCGTGCGGTTGAAGAGTTGGAAAAAGCTGTTTTTCCCGAAGAGATCCATATCATAACTGAAAGCATGATTAGGGTCTATCCAGTCGGAACCATCTCCAAAACCGGAATAATCGCCTTGCAATGCCTTCAACTCATTGTCATTCAACGTGATCAGATTTTTGACATAATTCAGTTTCTCCTTGTTTTCAGCACTTTTCCGAACAAAAAACAAAAAGAGGACGGTTACGGCGACAAGTAAAAGGGCAGCCAGACCTCCTAAAGGAAACGCAAAATATACCGTAACAGGAATCAGTAAAAAGGAGAACAATCGAATAAACACCCATCTCTTGGCTCTGTTGGAAAACTTCTTACGCTCGATGTATAATTCCTTCAGTCTTTCCTGGTAGTAATTTTCCTGATTGAGCTTATTTGACATATTTCTTGCGTATGTAATTATATCTTTGCCCCGATGAACAAGGGAATTATTTTCATGCTTCTTTCGGGATTGTGCTTCATGGTTGTGAATGTCCTTGTTAAAATCTTAGGACAAGGACCTGAGCAATCCCTGATTCCGAACGTACAAAAATACCCAATCCCTGAAATTATCCTGTTCAGATCGGTAATAACTTTTATTATGTGCGCCGTGATCATACGTGCCAAAGGCTTACCTTTTTTCGGATTTAATAAACGCTGGTTGATTGTTCGAGGCGTTTTTGGCGTTACAGCTTTAACCCTGTTTTTCTATACGCTGGATAATCTTCCTATCGCCATAGCCACTACCGTACAGTATTTAAGTCCGGTTTTTACGGTGATCATTGCCATTTTTCTACTTAAAGAAAATGTCAAACCTGTTCAGTGGGTGTTTTTTCTTATTGCCTTCTCGGGAATACTATTTATGGGAATGTCAAAATTTCTGAGCGCTGATTCGAGTGTCGCAGTAATTAAACCATTCTGGGTTTTCGTTGGTGTTCTTTCGGCTTTATTTTCGGGAATCGCTTATAATGCCATCGTTAAATGTAAAAGGACAGATGAACCAATTACAATCGTAATGTATTTCCCTCTTGTTGCCACACCTGTAATGGCCGTATTAACCGCTTTTGATTATGTAATTCCGGAAGGAAATGAATGGTGGATGTTGGTTGTGATAGGGGTTTTTACGCATTTCGCTCAATTACTCATGACAAAATCATTGCATGCCGATCACACTGCTACAGTAACACCGTTTAAGTATTTCGGATCTATTTACGCGTTTTTTATCGGATTATTTCTATTTGGAGAGGTCATTTCCCTGTATGGTATCGCAGGGATGATTTTGATTCTTTTAGGAGTCTTAGGAAACACCTACTTCAGAAATCGTGCCCGGTTAAGATGAGTGTTTTATGCTTAACTTTTCTTTTTAGTTACACTCTTAACGATCCACCGGATAAGTGCTATAACAACTATAGCACCTACTGTAGCGGTGATGACCGACCCCAACCAGCCTGAACCCGTCTTTACATTCAGGGCATCAAACAGCATTTTACCAACAAAACTTCCAACTATACCGAGAACAATATTGATGATCAGTCCTCCTGATTTAGCCTTCATTATCAAACTCGCCAGCCACCCTGCGATCGCACCTAAAATTACCGAAACCAGTACCTGCATAATAATCTTCTTTTTAAATTAAACACCGAACTATCCGTAAATAGAACAGCCTCCGAGGTCAAATTGTTTGAAAAAACCTTGGATCGGATCATTATTTGAGGAGATCCTCATCTACAAAATTCGGAAGGGTAACTTTCAAATCAGGCTCTTCCTCCATGGCTCTCTTTATCGCGAAAACAGCGTTTTCGTTACGGGCCCAACTTCTCCGTGCAATACCGTTATTGACATCCCAGTGAAGCATCATTTTTAATCGACGTTCTGCATCACCGGACCCGTCCAACAACATTCCAAACCCACCGTTGATCACCTCGCCCCATCCTACTCCACCGCCGTTGTGTAATGAAACCCATGTTGCTCCGCGAAAACTATCGCCAATCACATTCTGAACAGCCATGTCGGCGGTAAATTTGGAGCCATCATAGATATTTGAAGTCTCACGATAGGGAGAATCAGTTCCGGAAACATCGTGATGATCACGGCCCAAAATTACCGGCCCAATCTCACCTTTACGGATCGCGTCATTGAACGCCTGGGCTATTTTAATACGTCCAAAAGCGTCAGCATACAGTATTCGTGCCTGTGAACCAACGACCAAATTGTTCTCCTGAGCGCCCCGAATCCAACGGATATTATCATCCATCTGTTGTTGTATTTCAGAGGGGCTTTCTTTTTTCAATTTTTCAAGAACTTCACAGGCAATTTCATCCGTTTTTTGAAGATCTTCGGGATCGTTAGAAGCACACACCCAACGAAAAGGGCCAAAACCAAAATCAAAACACATGGGGCCCATAATATCCTGGACGTAGGACGGATACTTAAAATCCTTTCCGTTCTCAGCCATTATTTTTGCACCGGCACGCGAGGCCTCCAACAGAAAAGCGTTACCGTAATCAAAGAAATAGGTTCCTTTTGCTGTATGCTTATTAATGGCGTTCGTTTGGCGAATAAGACTCTTTTCTACAAAGGTTTTAAACTGTTGTGGGTCCTCGGACATCATCTTATTGGATTCTTCCAAAGTGAGCCCAACAGGATAATATCCGCCTGCCAAAGGATTGTGAAGGGAAGTTTGATCCGATCCGAGATCGATAAAAATACCTTCCTCTTCAAACCTTTCCCATACTTCTACCACGTTCCCTTTAAATGCCAATGAGACTATTTCTTTGTTCTTTTTTGCCTCTTTTACTCTCTCACAAAGATCATCCAAATTATCTATCACCTCATCGACCCACTTCTGCGAATGACGTGTTTCAATCACCTTGGGATTTATTTCTGCCGTTACCGAAATACAGCCTGCTATTGAGGCTGCTTTTGGTTGGGCACCCGACATCCCTCCCAGTCCGGAGGTTACGAAAAGTTTCCCTGAAAGATCTTCACCGTTTTTCGCTATTTTTCTTCCCGCATTTAATACGGTAATAGTCGTTCCATGTACAATTCCCTGAGGACCGATATACATAAAAGAACCGGCTGTCATCTGTCCGTATTGAGTAACACCCAGTGCATTGTATTTCTCCCAGTCGTCCGGTTTCGAATAATTTGGTATCATGAGACCATTGGTGACAACCACACGCGGAGCGTCTTTGTGTGAAGGAAAAAGCCCCATAGGGTGCCCGGAATACATAACAAGTGTCTGTTCTTCCGTCATCTCGGAGAGATACTTCATAGTCAGTCTGTACTGAATCCAGTTTTGAAATACAGCCCCGTTCCCTCCATAAGTTATTAATTCATGTGGGTGCTGAGCCACGGCATAATCAAGGTTGTTATGAATCATAAGCATTATTGCTTTTGCCTGATCACATTTTCCCGGATAATCATTAATGTTTCTTGCGTGCAATTTATAATCCGGTCGATAACGATACATATATATTCTACCGTAAGTATTAAGTTCATGAGAAAAATCCTCAATCAATTCTTTATGTTGATCCGAAGGAAAATACCTCAACGCATTTTTTAACGCCAACTTACGCTCCTCTTTGGAGAGAATCTGCTTCCTTTTCGGCGCATGATTGACAGACGAATCAAATTCTTTTTTAGCGGGAATCTGCTTTGGTATTCCTGCTGTAATATCGTTCCGAATCTCTTCTAAAGTCATAATAAATTGCTTTGAAACAAAAGTAAGATTTTTTTGAAGTCAATCAACGCTGTTTGTTGATCCATCGCTTGAAAGGGAGGTGAATTTTCGACGATTACTGTGAGAAGTTTCAAAACAATTTGTCATCGGATAACAAAAAGTCGTTAATTAATACCGGTCTTTTGTTAAAAGATGATTAAAATTTTATATCAATTGAATGTAACGGATTAATTTAATATCATTGCAGGCAATAAAAGGAGTGAAATCTACTACTAAAATAACGCTTATTTATCTCGTCTTGGGGATCCTCTGGATTGTCATAAGCGATCATTTACTTTATTACTTTTTTAAGGATTCTGAACTTTATGAACAAAGTCTATTTCAACTACTGAAAGGAATTTTTTACGTGTCTATAACAGCTGTCCTGTTATTTTTTCTTGTCAGGAATTATCAAAAAAAGCTGGAGGACAAAATAGAGAAACTCGAATCGCTGAATGCTAAATTACGCAAAGAACAAGGGCGATTAACAGACACAAATATGGAACTAAAACACTTTGCAGATTCGGTGTCACATGACTTAAAAAGTCCCCTGAGAACCATATCCACACTCATTCAGCGTTACAATGAAAGGTTTTCCGAAGATATGTCTCCTGATCAGAAAGAGTATATTTCAATTATCCGTGAAAGTTCAGAAAACCTTTACGAAAAGATCGAAGACACCCTGTTCTATGCAAAACTATCGAGTGCCGAAAATAACCTAGAAAAAGTAGATATAGGCAAGATCGTTGATTCCGTTGTAAAAAATCTCTCTGCTCAAATTGAAGAAAAAAAGGGTCAAGTGGATATTAAACGTTTACCCCGAATTGTATCGAATAAATCATTGCTTTATCAAATTTTCCTGAACCTGATCGACAACGCAGTCAAATTCACTTCGAAAGATTCACCGCCGCACATCGAAATCGGTTACATAAGAAGAGAAGATGAATTTCACGAATTTTATGTTTCCGACAATGGACCGGGGTTTCCTGAAAATGAATACGCACAAGCATTTGAAAGATATTATCGTGGCACAAACAGTCTTAACAGTGAAGGATCGGGAATAGGATTAGCAACTGTCAAACAAATTCTTCAGAAACTCAACGGTAAAATTTGGATAGAAACGGGTGTGAAAGAAGGAACTATAATAAGATTCATCCTCCCTAAAGTGTAAATCTACTCATTTCAGGCAATCACAGGGATTATCAAATTTTACGGTTGCCTGAGGAAATGCATTGGTCCATTCTTCAACGAAATCTGGAGAAAAGGTTGTGCCGCGAAGGTCAAGCCACTGAAGTTTTTTCAGTTCCGTCAAAGCAGGAGAAATACTTTCGATACGATTATCCCAGATATCGAGGAAAACCAGATTTTCAAGCGCCTTTATCCCTTCAGGAATCGTAGAAATCTTGTTCCTGCTGATATCCAGCCATTCAAGTCTTTTTAAATGAAAAATCTCAGAAGGAAATGATGAAAATCTGTTTTTGTCGGCATAAAGAAATCTAAGTTCCTTGAAATCCTTGAAAAAGTCAGGAAGTTCAGTAAGCTTATTTTTGGTCAGTTTCAAACCCCGGATGTTGTTGTACTTTTTTAGGTCAGCAGGAAGTTTTTCTAACTTCTCTTTGGAAAGGTCAAGAGCAAGAACGGTATCAGGATCCGCATTCTTTACCTCTTGCAAAGAATAATAACGGAGCGTATCAACCGGTAACTGACCGAAAGTTAATTCACCAGTTAAAATGATCAATCCAATGGCGAGCCATTTCAACATCTTTTCCAATTTGTGTTTTTAATTCTTCTCTTGTCTCGTATTTCTGCTCGTCCCTCACTCTTTTCAAGACTTTGAGCGTGAGGTTTTGCCCGTATATGTCTCCGCTGAAATCCAGGATATGCACCTCGACGGTAACATCAGTAGACTCATCAACCGTTGGTCGCAAACCTACATTCAACAACCCGAAATATTCCGATTTATTGTCAAGAACGACCCTTACGGCATATACTCCGATTTGAGGCAATAATTTGACTTCACTGTAAACGTCAAGGTTGGCTGTTGGATAACCGAGCGATCTTCCTATCTCCTTTCCTTGAACCACGGTGCCGTTGATTTCAAAAGGTTCACCCAGAAATGTATTTGCAGTTTCGATATCCCCGGTTTCAATTGCTCTTCTGATCTTGGTTGAACTTACATTGACATCGTCGATGTCTTGAGGACCTATTTCGATTACATCAAACCCGTATATCGGAGCAAGTTCTTGAAGAAGTTCGAGAGAACCTTCCCTGTTCTTTCCGAACTGATGATCATAACCTATTACCACTGTTTTAACATTCAGCTGGTTTACAAGAAAATCTCTAACGAATTCAACCGCACTCAAACGCGAAAACCGCTTGGTAAAGGGATGTACGATCACATTCTGAAGTCCGACCCTCTCAAGTTTTTCAAGTTTTTCAACCTGCGTTTGAATAAGCTTCAAACCATGGTTTTGAGGAAACAAAACCATCCGCGGGTGGGGGTAAAAAGTAAAGAGCACAGATTCTCCTCCGACTTCCTGAGCCTTTGTATTTAGTTGCTTGATTATCTTTTGGTGACCTAAATGTACTCCATCGAAAGTTCCAATCGTAAGCACAGGGTTAGGTATTTTTGTTAACTCCTCAAATCCTTGAAAAATCTTCACTTCACTCTTTTTTTCAAAGATAAGATTTTCAATTGGCCTGCAAGAGAAAATAATCGCCTGTTTTTATTCCAATATTCTTAAATGATATGCTTGCATAGTAAAAATAAAACATATATATTTACCCGACAGTTGAGCAATTTAAAACATTAAACTATATCAAAATGTCTGAAAAAAAAGCAATCAAAGGGGGAGAATTTATTATCCGAGATACTCGTCCCGAGGAAATTTTCATACCTGAAGAATGGAATGAGGAGCAAAAAATGATCGCCGCCATGTGTGATGACTTCATTAAGCAGGAGGTTCTCCCGAATTTAGATAGGATAGATAAAATGGAAGAAGGTTTGATGCCATCTATATTAGATAAGGCGGGTGAACTTGGCCTACTTGGAATGTCGGTACCCGAGGATCTCGGTGGAATGGGCGTAGATTTTAAGACTTCCTTATTAAGCACTGAACGTCTGGGAAAGGGATACTCTTTTTCAGTGGCCTATGGCGCACACACAGGTATAGGAACCCTTCCGCTTCTTTATTACGGGAATGAGGATCAGAAAAAGAAATACATCCCAAAGCTTGCAAGCGGCGAATGGAAAGCAGCCTATTGTTTAACAGAACCATCCAGCGGATCGGATGCCAATTCCGGAAAAACAAAAGCCGAACCTACTGAAGACGGTAAACATTATATTCTAAACGGACAAAAAATGTGGATTACCAACGGTGGCTTCGCAGATTTTTTTACCGTTTTTGCAAAAATAGATGACGACAAAAATCTGAGTGCCTTTTTAGTGGAGGCAGATTCCGAAGGGATTTCTCTCAATCCTGAAGAAAAGAAAATGGGAATCAAAGGATCATCCACGCGCCAGGTATTTTTTAATAACGTGAAAGTTCCGGCCGAAAATTTACTTTCCGAAAGAGGGAATGGTTTTAAGATCGCTCTGAACATTTTGAACATTGGTAGGATCAAATTGGCCGCAGGAGTACTAGGTGGTGCAAAGGACGCCATCAATCATTCAATTAATTATGCCAATGAAAGAGAGCAATTTGGAAGACCAATCTCCAAATACGGAGCTATCCGTCATAAAATCGCTGAACAGGTAATCAAAGCATACGTGCTTGAATCAGCTACTTACCGCGCAGGACAAAACATCGACGATGCCATTGAAGCTTATATGAGTGAAGGACTCACAAAAGCTGAGGCCACACTAAAGGGGATCGAACAGTTTGCTCCGGAATGTGCGATGCTGAAAGTTGCAGGATCTGAATGCCTTGATTACGTAGTTGACGAAGCGGTTCAAATTTACGGTGGAATGGGATATTCTGCCGAATCACCCGTAGAAAGAGCCTACCGCGATTCAAGAATCAACCGGATATTTGAAGGGACGAATGAAATCAACCGGATGCTCACCGTTGATATGGTATTGAAAAGAGCTATGAAAGGCGAACTGGATCTGATGGGCCCGGCGCAAGCAGTAGCGGGAGAACTCATGAGTATTCCTGAAATGGGAGATACTAATGAAGGTATATTCAGTGCTGAACATAAATTATTGAAGGGTTTCAAAAAAGCTATCTTGATGGTTGCAGGCTCAGCCGTTCAAAAATTGATGCAAACCCTCGCAAAAGAACAGGAAGTACTTATGAATATTGCTGACTTGTCAATTATTACTTATCAGGCCGAATCTGTTCTTTTAAGGGTGGAAAAGCTCATCGCTATGAAAGGAGAGACAGCCTGTGAGCACGAGATTGCCATAGCGAAAACATACATTTATGACTCAGCAGACAACATAAGAAAAGCCGCTAAGGATGCTATTAATTCCTTTGCGGAAGGAGATGAAGCAAAAATGATGCTTATGGGACTGAAAAGATTCACAAAATCCGATGGTTTCAATCCGAAAGAAGCACGCCAGAAAATCGCCAAGCGTGTGATTGAAAGCAATAAATATGATTTTTAGTAAAGGAAAATCACAATAAAAAAGAGGGAAAGCCAAAACTTTCCCTCTTTTTTTATTCCTATTGAAAAATTATTTTTTCTCTTCGAGTTTGATACCTTCTGCAATAAAACTCACGGTATACTCCGGTTCAGTAATGGCCATGATCTCTTCTTTTGAAGCGTTAGCATCCTCAAGATAATGTCTGCGTTCATCTACAGAGATCGTATCCTGAACTGCTTTACCGGTCAAATAGGCCACCGTTCCTGCAGCAGTTTCTGTGGGAATCGTGAAGTGATCCTTAAAGATAACCATTATCGTTTCGCCGTCACCCTGATCGATTCGTACCCAGCATCCCATTTTGGAGCACACTTCTGTGATGTTCGCTTTAATGGTTGCATCCATTTCGGTTTTACCTTCAAACTGCTTTAGCATTTCTTCGGTGGATACTGCTTTTGTAATATCCACTTTCTTCGGACCGAATTCAGTTTCAACCACCGTCACGGTCGTTGTATCTCCTTGTTCCAGTTGTTCTCCCTCTGTTTCTCCTTCCTGCGCATTGTTTGTGCAACTTATCAGCATCGAAAGCGCAAGTAAGCCAATGAAATAAAATTGTTTGTTCATGTTTTTTTTGTGCAAAATTAAAATTTTTGATTAAACCGTGGCTGCTGATCAACACCAACTAATTTGAACGGGCTCAAATATGTTTGGACGGATACTTACATAAATAAAAAGCCCGACATAATCGCCGGGCTTTAATATCTTAAGATTAATTATTCAGCCTTATTCGAGAAAGTTCGAGTAAAAATCACTTATCGAATATTTCTGTCCGTCAAATTCTATGGTTCTAACACCGTTTGAAAGAAGCAATCTGTTGATCACTCGTCTTGATTCAGGAGTATTGTCAACCATCGTTATCTTGGCAACACGGGTCGTAGGATTGTACTGGACAGTGAAATAATCAACGTAGTACTGAGCTGATTTTTCGATCTCAGCAGCCTGTGTATTTTCAGGCATTATAAATTCAATCACACCCTTTTCGACATTCTTTTTCAAGGCTTCCTTATTGCCTTCCACCTTTGCATTCTGAGCAGATAACCCAAGTGAGAAAAGGGAAACAGCGAATAGTATCATTAATTTTTTCATAGTTTTTCGTTTATTTATAGACTAAAAGTGATAAAAATAAGTTGCATCACCAAAAAAATCTATCTAATTTTATCAACTGATTGAATAATTACAAAATTTATGCCATGAATGGTATTTATTTTTGATTCCAAAAAGAATTATGCTGCCGTTTTACGAAGAGAATGAAATTGAAGCAGGGTGTGATGAAGCCGGAAGAGGGTGTCTTGCAGGACCTGTTGTCGCAGCAGCGGTTATTCTTCCACGTGATTTTCATCATCCATTACTTAATGATTCAAAACAGTTGACCCCTCAGATCAGGGCAGAACTGAATAATATCATCAAGGAATCGGCGATCAGTTATGGTGTAGCTTTCGTTGATCATCTCACCATCGACAAGATAAATATATTAAATGCCAGTTTCATGGCAATGCATCTCGCTCTGAACAAATTAAAAACGAAACCAACCAGTCTTCTCATCGACGGAAACAGATTTAAGCCGTATAAAAAACTCAAACACCACTGCATGATACAAGGGGATGGAAGATTTGCCTCAATTGCGGCGGCCTCAATCCTGGCTAAGGAAGCGAGAGACAGCTTTATGATAAGACTCCATAAGAAACATCCGCATTACAGCTGGAATACAAATAAAGGCTACGGTACAAAGGAACATCGAAATGCTTTGGAAAAATTCGGTATCTCCGGATATCATCGCAAAAGTTTCACCCTTGTTTCGCAACCTGAACTGGATTTCGATTTAAAAAACCTCTAATGACAATCAACATATTAATGTTGTCAAAAAAATGTATAGAAAGTCACCCTTCCTCTTTTTACCCTTAGATTTGTTCAAAAGTATCCGATGAAACGTTTATTACTCTTCATAATTGTTGCCGGAGCCATTGCCTGGACCACCTACTCAGGATATGAACTTTTTTTCTACAAGGGTAACCCTATCGCCCCTGAGCGAATTTTTTGTGAAAAGGATGGTTCTGTACTTTTGGTAAACAGAATACAGGAAACCAAAAGTGTTGACTATTTCAGTGCGGTAAAGAAAAACCCTTTTGTTGAACCGGTGAAATCCATGGAAATCCAGGGTTTAACAGGTTTGAGGATTTATCTAAGCGGAGAACGCCCTATTTTGATCCTCGAAAAAGAAACCAACTGGAAAGAAAACGAGTTCAAACAAATCGAATCTTCTTTCAAAGAACAAGGAACCTCTTTTCAGAAGAAAGGCAATATCATCCTGATCAGCAAAGTGCATGAGGCCTGTAACAGCGAAAACGAAAAACTCGATTTCTTTATTGAGGGAGATAAAAAAGCTTCTGCAAATTTCTGGAACCTAAACAAGCATGGTTTCTGGGAAAGAACAGATGTTTACGCTTTGGACAAAGGATTTTTTGAATACAGAAGCAGCACACCAAACAATACCTACGGAAAACCTGTAAATGACCTGACTGAATTTGTTTCTGTACTGCCTGAAAGCATTTCCAATTATACTTTTATGGAAAGGTTTTATGCTCAGGATAAAGACTCCGTTTTTGCTCAGGGTGAAATGAGTCACTGGGTGGATCTTGGATATGTCACCGCGACTTATCAGGATGAGATTATTTTGATAAGCGATTATCGGTCACAGCAAAATCCGGGCTTAATCCTTCTGGAAAAATCTCCCGTTGAGGATTCTGTTCTTTTAATGGACGATATCCGCTCCTTTTCAGGTTTTCAACTTACGACAGATTTTCCAAAGAGAAGAAAGGGTCGTATATTCATTGTAGAACTGGAGGATAAGGTGGTTTTTACTGAAAAGGAATCCATTGCACGGCAGGTTCTTGTCGATTATCAGCTCGGTCGGACACTTGCCCTTAACCCTAATAAAAAGGAACAGTTTTTTGGGGGACTCCCTTCGCAGGTAAATATGCGCTCCATCAGTAAAAGCCAAAAGACAAGCCTTACCTGGAAAAAAAATCTTCTTTTCGAGGTGAGCACGAAACCACCCGGAGAGCGTATTACGGAGGAAGAAAAAACTACCTGGTCGAAGGGACTTGCACTTGACCTTAAAACCGTTACCCCGATTCCGGATCATTTGAGAGCAGGTGTATCTGTTTTCCTATCGGGAGATGACGGATCTTACGAGCTTATCGGTCCGAACGGAAACCTGATCTGGAAAGGAAACTCTGATCAGAAAATCATCGGTGAACCAACGGTAATTGATATTTTCGAAAATGATAAGCATCAGGTACTTTATAGAACTGAAAAAAATGTAAATCTTCTAGACCTAAACGGAAATACAGTGGGAGGTTTTCCTTATAAATCGGAAGAAAGGATTACGACCGGCATAAGCGAGTTTGTATGGAATGGTACAAAACGTTTCCTTTTCGGAAACGAGAAAGGCGAAGTTACTATGCTCAACAGTTCGGGACAAGAACTTACCATCATCCAGGCCGGGCGCCATCCTCTTCGAGGAATTCCTTATGCACTAAATGTAAATGGAAACCTGCGTGTATGGGTTGTAAATGAAGAAAACGAGCAATACCTGGGGTATCTGGAAAATCCGGCAAAGGCAGAAATCCTGGAAAAAACTACGGCAAACCATTTCATAAAAACAAACGGCACGGTCAAAGCTTATTTCGAACAAGAGGGTAATGTTTATTTCAAAGCCGTTAATGACAGTGAAGCTACTTTACTTAGCCGGGGAAGCATTCTGAGTTCGGACGACAACCATATTTTTTTGAAACAAGAGAATAAAGTAGTGGTATTTGATCATGGCAATAACCTTGTTTTCACCCAAGAAGTCCCCTTCAATGAAATCAGCACCGTTGATCTTGTTTCCACAGAAAAAAATCAGTTTCTGGTAGTCATGGATTATTTACAGAATAAAATACACTTATACGGTTCGGGACAAAATGACCTTCCGGACTTTCCGAAAGAAGGGCGGGATAAAGCATATACCTACCTTAATAAAGACAACAATGTTTTATACATTTATACATATCTTTCCAAATCACTTATCTGTTTTAAAACAGAATTATGAATTTTACCTTCACTTTTTAACCGTTAATATGTATTTTTGATACCTGTAATTTGTAACTCACTGCAAATAAAACCTTATGAAAAAAACACAATTCATTTATTGTTTACTCGGAACCTTATGTTTTTTAGCCGTTTCGACACGATCGTATAGCCAGCACTATTTAGGTATAATTCACCAGAATTATTCGGGTATCATGGGAGCTGATCTCCAACCGGCGTCC
>JAWVYS010000025.1:0-45427 GCA_033722555.1 Brumimicrobium sp. | reverse complement strand
CCTCTTTCACCGAAAAGGTCAAGCAGGAATTTTCTCGTTGCCTCGGAAAAACTAAGTTCATCGTTACGATAAAAATTATTCAGGTAAGCTGAAAAGGATGGATTGTTCTCGAATTTATGGAGAACCTGATTGCGAAATTCATCAATATCCCTCAGGTTAAAACGCCCAACAGGGCCTTTCTGAGCACTTTCCCACACCAGAGTATCATTGAACAAATGAATGTGATTGATCTCTTCAAAATCATGATCTTCGCTTGCAAGCCAGAAAACAGGAATGAACTTGTACTCGGACTGTTTTTTATTAAGTTCTTCGGATAGCCGAATGGCGTGAATAATTTTATAAACAACATATTGTGGCCCGCCGTAAAGCGACAATTGATGCCCGGTGGTTACGGTGAATGTTTTGTCATTCGATAACTCCTGAAGATGGCGATCAATTTTTTCGTAATGCAAGTATGATTTATGTTGGGCAAGTAGAACTTCTTTTAATTTTTCACGAAATTCACTTGAATAACTTGACTTCTTCTCAGCTGCCTGTTTTATCAGGTTTTCCTCAATGAAAGAATTATTCAGAAATTCATTCAGGGCATGCTGATCGTAAACAAGGTCATTGGCGATTCCGGAAAAGAAAGAGGTTTTTCGTCTGTCAGTTTTTTCAACCCGCATGTAAAGTATCTTTTAAATGAGAGAGACAAAGTTAAAAGCATATTGTTTATTATTTCTCTAAACACGGATTAATATTCATACCTTCGATGGAAGGCAATTTCGTCTTGAATGAAAAGACTTTCAGAAGCGATGATCATTGGAAAAAAGGCTTTTTATTCCTAAATTTGCGGCCAAAATCACATTTATAAATTATGAAGGCAATTATAAAAACAAACCGCGGGGATATGAAAGTGGAGTTCTATGAAAAAGACGCTCCGAATACTGTAGCTAACTTTGTCAAACTTGCAAAAGAAGGCTTTTACGACGGTCTTACCTGGCACCGTGTAATACCCGACTTCGTAATTCAAGGAGGCTGCCCGAAAGGCAACGGTACAGGCGGCCCGGGATACAAAATCGATTGTGAATTGGAAGGAGAAAATCAATATCACGACCGTGGTGTATTATCCATGGCGCATGCAGGAAGAAACACAGGTGGTTCTCAATTTTTTGTTTGCCACAGCAGAAACAACACGGCCCACCTTGACCGAAACCACACCTGCTTTGGAAAAGTGGTTGAGGGACTTGATGTAATCGACCAGATCAGAGTGGACGATGCCATTGAAAAGATCGAGATTACAGAATAATACAATTCAATGCAGAGGAAAAGATGGTCAATCCGACGATCTTTTCCTTTTCCTTATACGCTTACTGATCAAGAAACTCCTCGTGAAGACCCCATAATTCCGGGCAGTATACCTTAAGCGCTTCTTTAAATGCATCGGATTTTAAATCTTTTCCGGTTTCTTTTATTACGTCCAATACACAGTGGGAATAAGCTATTTGTCTACTAAGATAAACATCCTGACCCGGTTTCAAATCCTTGTTCTGCATACATAAGCAAAGTGCTTCAGCAGCGTTTCTGTAACCGGAAGGTCCTTCACAATAAATTAAGGGGATTAGAAAGGGAACCAACAGTACTCCTCTTATTATTTTCATAGTTTTAGCTTTATCTTCCAAACCTACTAACACTTTATTTATCAAGCAAATAATTCTAACAAGAAACTGTTAACATTATGTTTATAACTTTAAACAATGCTAAAACCCAGATAAACAAAGGGAAACAGGATGCTCTATCCAAAAGCCGTAAATTCTCAGATACAAAATCTAATTTTTGTTAATTTATTTTACTTATGTTTGAGGTGATAATATTAAACTAAATACTATGAGTGAAAATGAAAATGTAGGTGGAGCGCCTCAGGCAGCGCCTCAAAGCAATGGAATGGCGACAGCGTCATTGATTTTAGGAATTTGTTCTATTGTACTATTCTGGTTATGGTTCGTAGGTGTGATTTGTGGAGTTCTTGCAATCATCTTTGGTGTGGTAGCAAAGAACAAAATCAAAGCAAACCCGAACATGGGTGGTGCTGGAGCAGCTAAAGGTGGTCTTATTACAGGTATCATCGGTATCGTAATTTGGTTAATCATGGTAATCGTAGTTGCTGTTTTCTTAACTTCAACTGTAGGTGCATTTGAAGACGCTATGAACAATAGCAAAGAATGGCAGGATGCTATGAAAGAATTAGAAAACTTAGAAAACAATTAATAAGTTCAATGTCACTAGAAAGAGCTGCCGGTAGGCGGCTCTTTTTATTTAAAACAGATTCAAAATGGAAAATCTTGATGCAAATACTACAGTAGCTGAGATAAGTGTTTCAGCAACGGCAAAAAATGAATTGATAGCTGCTTCAGGTTGGGCAAAAGCCATGGCTATCATTGGTATTATTTTCAGTGGATTCGGTATTCTTGCCGGACTCCTCGCCTTATTCGGTATACCAATTTTGGGAATTATCTATTTGGTCACCTACGGTATCTTTATATATCTGTGGATAATCTTGCTTAATCAGGCCAATAATATTACCGCAGGAAACTTTAACCTGGATAAATTCGCGGCTTATTACGGTAAATTCTGGAAACTTTCGGTTATCATTTTAATCATTTCGGTGGTTCTGGGAATTATCGCCGGTATCATGCTGGTTTCAACAGGAAATCAACTTTTCCGATAAAATAACTTTCGAAAATTTTTTATCCATGAAGCGAGTGTGTACTCGCTTCTTTTTTTTCACTTATGGAAATTTAAGGAACTATATTACCGATAAAAACATAAAAAGCCCTGGTTCAAAGTACCAATAACACCATCAATGAGTTCCAATGTCAATGCTCTATACCCCCCCTTTTCATGTTTCCCGATAATTCAGAGACACCATTCGTACATCTTTAGATAGCCTCCGTTCGTCTCTCTCAATAAAACAGCTGAAGTAACCTATCTTTACTGTAGAGATGAAAATTATTAGCACGGCAATACTGATTTTTATCTTCTTTGGTTGTTCCGACGGATCTATTGAAGGAGTTGAAAACAGAGCTGAGCGAGAAAATATAACTCCACCTAATTCAACGACAACCTTGAAGAATACTGATAAGGTTCTCGCTTCCACGGCTAAGTACTACGGCTGTAAGGCGAGTAAATGATTTTTTTTGTAGTATAGTTTAGCGCTATGGGCCGTTTTCTCCTGGAAACGGCCTTTTTTTTTATTACTCAGTCTTCAATCCGCTCATCCCCGCTGTAATAGTTATCCAATACTTTATACAGTTCCGGATGCTTCACTTTTAACAAATGAGGACATTCCTTGTAATATTCGGTAACAACCGCAAAAAATTCGGTTTTGTTTGTCCCGCCGTAATCGGGCACCGTCGACTCATCTTCCCTTATCCGCTCCATCTCTTTTTCCATTACCCGAAGCCAAAGCTTTCTCTCATCATCCTCCATCAATGGTGGTATCCCGTCTATAGATCCATCCGATTTGTCGAGCAAGTGTGCAAATTCGTGTACGCCAACGTTCTTCTTATCATTGTCTATCTGAAATCCTTTCTTCAACTCAGGAAGCGAAAGAATCATTGTCTGATCCATAATCCCACCATGATACACCTTCCCTCCTATTACTCCCTGTTTGTTAAGTGAATTGTCTGCATTGAAATTACTCGGATATACCAGTACCTCACTGAGATCACCGTAATTATAATAAGGCAGTCCCCAGTAGGCTATTACAGCACTCGCCGCAACATACATACTGGTTTCTTTTTCTGTTTCATCACGGTCTACTTCGGTAACAAGTATATCGCTGAGAAACAAACCCATTCGGTCGAGAAATATCTTTCTGTCCGATTTTGCTAACTCTTCATAGAAAGGAATGTGTTTTTCAAGCCAGAATTTATCATTGGCATTAAACCTGATCCTGGACTTTCGTTTGGGGCGCTTCTTTCTTCCAAGACGGTAATAACCTATCGCTATGCCGAGTAAAACAACAATGACAAATCCCGCTATTCGCCCGGGCGACACTCCCTCGCTATAAAGCGCCCAGGGAATGATTACGAGCAGAAAAACAAAAACAACGGCCCAAAGAATATTTTTATATTTCTTCATCTACAATTTATAAATTTAAAAATCCTGTCACCCCGTACCCGGTGAATGGAAATAAAAAAAGCCCTTAAAAAAGGACTTTTTTGGTATTATTGAGTGGAAATCTAAAAAAAATTATTTTTCTTTCTTTCCTTCTTTTTTATCGACCCATTTATCGTTTTTCAACTCACCAAGAACTTGAACGTCCTTTATGCGGCTGTAGTCTTCAATGGCCATCAGCATCTCTTCTTTTGTATCTCTTCTGATTTTGATACCGCTGGTTTTTGACCCTTCGTTTCTTACCTCAATATAAAAACCGTCTTTCAGTTTGGCCGGTTTTGTTGGTGGTCTCCCCATAATTTTACCTATATTTAAATTAAACAACTTTTCCCCACATTTAGTGGGTTTTACTAAGATAGGAAATAAATGTTAATTAACATAATTTCCTGTAAAAAATTTAGGATTTTTTTTGGATTCTTTTATTTTTTGTCGCCCGGAAATTATTATCCCTCCTTCTTTCTTCCGGAGAAAGACCGTCTGAAATACGCCATTACCGAAAGTCCTATCGGAGAAACAGACTGTCGCGCAAATGGGCATCACGTGCGCTATTCTTTTCCCAATATTTCATACGTTTACTGCAGGCAAGAAAATACGTGGAAGTCCTTAATTTACCGTCCATTAAAGTAGGATAGGTTTCCTCCCATTTCAGGATTTTAAAACGGTCGTTTGGATCCATAAAAATTCTAACAGACCTTTTTAATTCGGGAATTTCATAAACATAGACTACCTGATCCTTCATCCTCGCCAAGGAGGCTTTTGCAGTATAGGGCTTAAACTCCTCATGGGAAAGTCGAATGTAAGACATAGCGGGATAAATCAAAAATTCGCCCCGGGGCAACAAAGCTGTATCCATCCTGGCCATGTTAAAAATATTATCCTCCGTCAAGCAATAATCAAGTTTTTCAGTGTAATCACTCTCTGATTCAAAATAGGAACGAACCAGGATCTCATAGCCAAAATCATTATTGAGTTGCATGAAAGATTGCCCACACCAGTCCTGACTACTAAAAGTTACCTTCAAAGGATATGATGCATCATACGTACTTCCGGGAGTAAATACTGAAGTCATCATGGAATAATCATAAACCCCTGTGGAAAAACGTTCTATTCTGTTCATTTTTAACACCTGAATACTTTCCGATTCACCTGGATTATCGTTCTTCACCTGCTCACTAACAAGGAATGGTTCAGTAACAAAAATCAGAACCGCCTCACCGGGATGAACTCCGTTGTATCTGGCTTTATCCAGGGTATAAGTGCTGATTTCTGCCTCTCCTGAAAAATAGGAAAGATCATAGTTCCTTTCCGAAAGATTCCCCACCTTACGCTTTCCATTATTTTCTGAAATCACTGATCTTTCCGTAAGCGGGTCAGAACTATCTGCCTCCTTTATTTGCAGTTGAGATCCTTGATCACACCCGGCTGTTAAAAGCAGGATTCCTGCGATAGCAAACATATTTATTTGTCCCATGATTAACTTCTTCTTTAAATAGTTTAATTCCGGTACGCTATACTAGGAACAAAAATCAGTTGCAATGGTTCAGATCTCACTTTCAACAGGACCCCTATAACTGCCCACCCAACGCACTATAATCGATTCCGTCAAAATTCCCGGAACTCATCATCAGTAGCACCTTATTTTTCGGTTCGAAAGATTTGACAAACTGAAGTACATCCTCCGTTGATGTTGCTACTCGTACCTTTCCTCCGAACGCGGCCTTCACTTCCTGCTCCGATATTGGCGCCAACTTTTTGTGGGCAACCACATCATGACTAAAATAAACAAGCGCATGATCCGCCTTATCCATCGCCCCCTTATACTGAACCAAAAATTCTTTTTTCAAGGAAGAAAAAGTATGTAATTCCATACAGGCAATCATTTCTCTTTCCGGATACTGCTCCTTCACTGCAGACGTGGTGGCTTTTAACTTTGAAGGCGAGTGCGCAAAATCCTTATACATCACAAAATCTTCACGTTCTGTCACCTTCTCCAGTCGTTTACCGGCACCGGTGAAATCCTCCATAGCCTTCAGAAAGGCTGTATCCGCGACGCCAAGAGCATTACAAACCTCCATTGCACCCATTAGATTCTGTAAATTATGTGCTCCAAAAATTCTTAGTGGATACGAATTCCCCTTGTGACGGAGAATAGTTCCTTTTTCTACAGTTTTATAATCCGGCGTGCGATATCCTACCGTGTTCATACTATTTTTAAGATTAGATGCTATCCGTTTTACTTCAGAATCTGTCTCATTATAAATCAGCTTTCCGCCGGGTTCGATAACCTCACAAAATTGCTCAAACTGAGAAACGTAATTTTCATAAGTAGGAAAGACATTGATATGATCCCAGGCGATTCCACTGATCAATGCAATATGAGGAGCATACAAATGGAACTTCGGTCTTCGGTCGATGGGTGAACTCAAGTATTCATCACCTTCCAGAATGATTACAGCGTTCTCTTTGGTGAGTTTCACCATGCAATCGTATCCCTCCAATTGCGCCCCAACCATATAATCCACCGAAACTTCCAACCTTTTCAAAGCGTGCAAGATCATCGAGGTAATGGTTGTCTTGCCGTGCGAACCTCCGATCACAACTCTTTGCTTGTTTTTCGACTGCTCAAAAATATATTCGGGATAAGAAAATATCGGAACACCGAGTTGTTTTGCCTTCTCGAGTTCAGGATTATCAGCACGGGCATGCATTCCGAGGATAACAGCGTCAAGATCCGCATGTATGTTTGATGCGTTCCAGCCCATTCTCTCAGGCAGTATCCCCTCTTTTTTCAAACGGCCCCTTGAAGGTTCGAATATCTCGTCGTCAGAACCCGTGACCTCCATGCCTTTCCGTGACAACGCAATCGCAAGATTATGCATTGCACTTCCTCCGATTGCAATAAAATGAACTTTCTTTCCCATGATTTTGATATCTGCCTTGTAATTGTATTGAAATAAAACCAATTTGCGACCCTGAAGTTAATCAGGTGTCATTTATCGATTGAAAATTTACTGCTCTCGGTGAATTGTTTACCGGAAAATCAAGGAATTAACCAACAACTAACTGTTAATAGAAGTTATACAAAATAGCCAAAAACCAATATATATAACTGTTTATCAATTACTTAAACAAGTAAACGGTTAACTGAGAATTATATACAGCAATGGAAACTAATAACCTGAAAGAAGATGTTTTCGTAGAAAGAAGCATAAATTTACACGCAGGTACAAAAATACTTGAGCAATGCAAAGAATTATGACTATAAAAATTTTGTTTTTAAGTTTTTTCCTTTTTTCGTTGTCTCTTAGTCTGGTTGGTCAAACAGCCGGCCGTGAATATAACACAAATGCGAAAGCCAGGATCTCACCGCACGGTAAAATCAAGGTACAATGGCATAAACTGGACTGGTTCACTGACTTTAACGCAGGAACCCGGTTTTTAGGAGCGACGTCGAACGCTGCAGACCTAAAAGCAGGATTTAGTGCCAATGCAGGTTACGGCTATCTCTTTTCAAACCGTTTTGGTTTAAAAGGGCGCTTTGATTTCAGTACGTTTAATTTTTCTTCTAACCAGGAATCTGACGTTTCTTCAGGAAGATCATACGGACTTTCTTTAGAGGCAGTAACCGATTTACTTGCTTTCACAAGCGATAAAAAATTTAGGATTTGGCGCGTAAATCTGCACGGGGGCCTTGGATTGACTTCCTACCGAAATTACACCTGGACAAGAAGTATTTTAGAAAATGATCCCGATTACTTTAATGATCCCTTTATCAAAGGAAATGAAGACATGGGCCATATCATTATGGGGATCACACCGCAATACCATTTAAGCGGACGTTGGTCGATAAACGCGGACATAAGTTCCTTCTTTTTGATCAAGCAGTCTAACACCTTCGATCGCTTCAACAACGTTCGGCACGATCGTCTGGGAAACATTACCACCCTGTCACTGGGTCTCACCTTCCGACCTTAATGCATGCTCCCCCATCCAACCAAAAGTCAACTTCCTGAGCCTGTCTCGATAGCGATAGCTCATCGTCGGACTGCGCAGTTCCTGAGATTGTTCAGTTCCACTGAACCTAATCGAAGGAATCCTGACCGAAACAATGTGAAGCGTCAGGACTCGTCAGTGATTTATCCTGACCGAAACGAAGTGAAGCGTCGGGAAGCCAAAAGCCAAAAGCCAATGGCCAATGGCCAAAAACCAACCACCATTTCCCATTTTTTCTTATCTTCGCACCTGGCTAAACTACACGCAAAAATATGCTCACTGAAATGATTGAATCCGAACCCGGAAGCATAAAAAAAGATAAAAGTCAGGATAGTGAAACAACCTACAACTGGTACGTTGTTTATACCAGGCATAACTGTGAAAAAAAATTGTTTGATCTGCTTCAAAAAGCAAATTACAAATGCTTCCTACCGCTTTATACCACCGTTCGGCAGTGGAGCGACAGAAAAAAGAAAGTTCAGGTTCCACTCATCAACAGTGTCGTTTTTGTTTCTGTGGAAGAAAAGGAGCTTAGTCGAATATACGAATTTAGTCAGGTTAAAGGCGTTCTGAAAGAATTCGGTAAACCCGCCAAAGTAAAGGAAAATGAGATTGAAACTTTAAAAATTCTTGCTAAAGAATGGAGCGGCGAAGCAATTTCTACAGGCAATGCCTCACAAAATATCCAAAAAGGTGATCCCGTGGAGGTTTTGAGAGGCCCCTTCAAAGGAATTTCAGGCGAATTGATTGAACTTAACGGCAAACACAGAGTAGTCGTTCGAATTAATTCGATGAACGTAGAATTTGTAATCAATGTCCCGCTCAATACCATAAAGAAAACCGAAACCCCTTAATCCACTCCCACTCCTCACCCTCACCTTAGTGAGATAGTCTCGATTAAGCGAGACGTGATCGAACTAATCCCGACCGAAACAACGTGAAGCGTCGGGAACTCACTCTCACTCTCACACTCCCACTCTCACTCCCACTCTCACACTCCCACCCTCACTCTCACCCTCACTCTCACCACATCACTCTATCCTCATCCAACCTCCAAAACTTTAATTATCTTAGCAACCCAAACAAGTACCGTGAGCTACAAAATTTTAATTACCGGAGCAGCAGGATTCATAGGATCCAACCTCGTGGAATACTTTCTGGACAAAGGATATTTTGTTCGTGCATTAGATAATTTCTCCACGGGTTTTGAAGAAAATATTGAGTCTTTCAAAGGGCATCCCAACTTCGATTTCGTCGAAGGAGATATTCAAGAGCTCAGTACGTGCCAAAACGCCTCGGCAGGAATCGATTTTATTCTTCACCAGGCAGCGCTGGGTTCGGTGCCAAGATCAATCAAAGACCCACTCACAACCAACAGTGTCAACAATACGGGATTCTTAAATATGCTAATCGCGGCAAGGGATCAAAACGTAAAACGCTTCGTATATGCAGCAAGTTCTTCCACCTATGGAGATTCCAAAAAACTGCCCAAAATAGAAGAAGAAATCGGAAAACCGCTTTCACCCTATGCCATAACAAAATACATCAACGAATTATATGCGAATGTCTTTGCCAAAACCTACGGGATGCAATGCATCGGGCTCAGGTATTTCAATGTTTTCGGAAAACGACAAACGCCCGAAGGTGCTTACGCTGCAGTAATTCCACTTTGGGTAAAGCAACTGATCAACCACGAATCACCCGTCATCAACGGCGACGGATCATACTCCCGTGATTTTACCTACATAGAAAATGTCATTCAGGCAAACGAAAAAGCCATGCTTACGCCTACTGAAAAAATATTAAAACGAAGCAGGGATTACTACAACGAAGAACTTGACAACCACAAATATTTCAAAGAGCATCCGGATAGCAACAATCAATTCCCTGAAAGAGGCACCATTCATCAGGACCCGGTCGAAGGAACTCTGACCGAAATGCAGCAAACCGACAAGTCAAAAACCAACAGCCAACAGCCAATAACCAATAGCCAACAGCCAACAGCCAATAACCAACAGCCAACAGCCTTCTCTCAAATTTTCAACATTGCCTACGGCGGAAACACAAACCTCCTCAGTCTCTTCAATGCCCTGAAGAAAGAACTGTCACTACACGACCCTATGATCGCTGAAATAGAACCAATTTTCGGCCCCGTAAGGCCGGGTGACATTCCGCATTCTCAGGCAAGTATCGTAAAAGCTCAGATGATACTGGATTACAAACCGGAATTCAGTGCAGAAGAGGGATTTTCAAAAGCCTGTGAATGGTACTACAACAACCTCCGTTAAAACCTCAAATAACATAGTTCTTCCTAAATGGGTTATTATTAACATAAAAATCATAATAAACACCTACTTTCTGGTATTCCTCTTCCACGATTTATGCTTATCTTCGCATCCTGAATTTCAGAGCGATCGCATAAAAATACTTGTGACTCGCATCGGCGAAGCCTTGAATATTCACTAGCTATTTACCAATAGCGAATAACCAATAGCCAAAAGCCAACCACCAACAGCCAAAAGCCAACAGCCAACAACCATGCGCAACTTCCGAAACTGGGACATATACACAGAAGGGATGAAGTTCGTTAAAGAGATTTATTCGGTAACAGGAGAACTCCCGATACATGAAAATTTCGGATTAACATCTCAAATTAGAAGAGCAGCAGTATCAGTTGTAAATAATATCGCAGAAGGAGCGGCAAAGACTTCCTCCAAAGATTTTTGTCGATTCCTCGAAATGAGCCTGGGTTCAGCCTTTGAGACTGAAACTTTGCTGAAAATAATGAAAGACCTATCTTATGCTGATCCGACTAAAATTGATGAATTACTTGTTAAAATAGAAATTCAAGAAAAAAGAATAAACGCATTCATCCAAAAAATCAAAAAAGAAGACCGATAACCCCCAACGGCCAACAGCCAACAGCCAACTTCCTGAGACAGTCACGATTTATCGTGACGTAGTCGAAGTAATCCCGACCGAAACGAAGTGAAGCGTCGGGAAATCAAAACCCAACACAATGAAAAAAGCATTAATCACAGGAGTAACCGGCCAGGACGGTGCATACCTCTCCGAATTCCTTCTTAGAAAAGGTTACGAAGTTCACGGTATCAAACGAAGATCATCACTCTTCAATACAGACCGCATCGATCACCTCTATCAGGATCCGCACGAAAAAAACAGGCATTTCATACTCCATTACGGAGACATGACTGACAGTACGAACCTTATTCGTCTCATTCAGGAAATCCAACCCGATGAAATCTATAACCTCGCTGCCATGAGTCATGTTCAGGTTTCTTTCGAAACACCGGAATACACAGGCAATGCAGACGGACTTGGAACCCTTCGCATACTCGATGCCGTGAGGCTTCTCGGACTCGAGAAAAAAACCAGAATTTATCAGGCGTCAACGTCAGAACTCTATGGCAAAGTACAGGAAGTGCCCCAAACGGAAAACACACCCTTTTATCCCAGAAGCCCTTATGCAGTGGCCAAATTATATGCTTACTGGATTACTGTAAATTACCGCGAAGCCTATGACATGTTTGCGTGTAACGGAATTTTATTCAATCATGAATCACCGCTCCGTGGGGAAACTTTTGTAACAAGAAAAATCACACGCGCAGCGGCTCGAATCGGACTCGGTCTGCAGGATAAACTATACCTTGGAAACCTGGATGCAAAGCGAGACTGGGGACACGCAAAAGATTACGTCCGTATGATGTGGATGATTCTGCAAGCCGATGAAGCAGAAGACTGGGTCATCGCAACAGGAAAAACTACCTCTGTGCGCGATTTCGTTAAAATGGCCTTCGGTGAACTCGGTATAGAACTAGAGTTTAAAGGCAAAGGCGTAGACGAAAAAGCATATATTAAAAGTTGTTCAAATTCCGAATTTCAGCTTGAACCCGGAAAAGAGGTACTTTCAGTGGATCCGAAATATTTCCGACCTACCGAGGTAGAGCTTCTCATTGGCGACGCCTCCAAAGCAAAAAACAAACTGGGCTGGGAACCGGAATACACCCTTGAAGAAATGATCAGCGAAATGATGCAAAGCGACCTCAAACTCATGCAAAAAGAGCAGTTCTTGAAAGAAGGGGGGTATAAGACGATGAATTACTTTGAATAGGAGATTTACCAGAGTGTCCTCCCCCTCAGTCCCCCTCCGAAGGGGGAAGTCAACACGACAATCATTAGTTGTATAAATGAAGTTCTTCCATCGCAAATATATTTCATACTCTGAGTTCGCGGTCATAAGCGTGTTCTAAGAGGGAGTTTTTTTGCGTCTCCCCCTCTGGAGGGGGAACAAGGGGGAGGAAAAATACAGTAATCTATGAGCAACATAAACAAAAACGCTAAAATATACATTGCCGGTCACAACGGAATGGTAGGCTCAGCCATCTGGAGAAACCTCCAAAAAAACGGCTACACCAACCTCATCGGTCGCTCCTCAAAAGAGTTAGACCTAAGAAATCAAGCCGAAGTGAACGCTTTCTTTGAAGAAACAAAACCAGACATCGTCATCGACGCCGCAGCCCGCGTAGGCGGTATTCTCGCCAACAGCGAATATCCCTACAATTTCCTCATGGAAAACCTGCAAATACAAAACAACCTCATCGACGCAGCACATAACTATGATACAAAAAAATTCATCTTCCTCGGAAGCTCGTGCATCTACCCCAAACTTGCATCGCAACCCCTTAAGGAAGAATATTTACTCACAGACAGCCTCGAACCTACCAACGAATGGTACGCAATTGCAAAAATTGCCGGCGTAAAAGCCTGTGAAGCGATCCGTAAACAATTCGGTAAAGACTTCGTGAGCTTAATGCCTACGAATCTTTACGGACCCAACGATAACTTTGACTTAAAAACATCTCATGTGCTTCCTGCCATGATCCGCAAGTTCCACGAGGCAAAAAGCCTTAAGACCAACAAACAACCACATGACCATATCACCACATCACCACATCACCCAGTAACCCTCTGGGGCTCCGGCACTCCCCTACGCGAATTCCTCCACGTTGACGACCTCGCTGAAGCAACTCGATTCGCAATGGAACATACCTTAAAAGAAAACCTATACAACATCGGTACAGGAAAAGACCTTACCATCAAAGCCCTGGCGGAAACGATTCAAGAGATTGTTGGTCACAAAGGAGAAATCATCTGGGACAGCTCCAAACCGGACGGTACTCCGCGAAAATTAATGGACGTGTCCAAAATAAACAACGCCGGCTGGAATGCTAAAATCGGCTTGAAGGAAGGAATCAGGGAAACGTATGAATGGTTCTTAAAAAACGAGCATAAAATAAAAGAAGTCAAATTAAATAAAAACTAAACCACATCACCCTATCACCACATCACCACATCACCACATCACCACATCACCACATCACCACATCACCCTATCACCACATAACCACATCACCCTATCACCCTATCACCCCATCACCACATAACCACATCACCACATAACCAACATGACCCACAAAGACCTAAACATATACAAATTAAGTATCGATCTTGTGACAGACATTTATAAATTATCTGAACAGTTTCCGGAAAGTGAAGGTTTTGGATTAACAGCACAAATCAGGCGTGCAGCCGTTTCTGTCCCCTCCAACATCGCTGAAGGATCAGGCAGAAACTCAACAAAAGATTTCTTACGATTTTTACATATCGCCTCAGGTTCCTTATCAGAAGTGGATACACAAATAGAAATAGCACAAAGACTCGGGTATGTCAGCAATACTGAGGAAATTAAAAACAAAATAACTTCCTTACAAAAAATGCTTTACCGACTCAAACAGTCCTTAAAAAATAAACTATGAATCATATCACCACATCACCCCATCACCCTATCACCACATCACCACTTCACCCTAAATGACCCTTCGTAAAAAAGCACTTAAAGGAGTATTCTGGTCAGGAATTGAGCAATTCGCCAATCAACTGATTGGATTCGTTATTTCCATATTTCTCGCTCGTCTGTTGATGCCGGAGGAATTCGGTTTAATTGCCATGCTCGCCATATTCATTGGCTTAGGAGGCGCACTTATTGACAGCGGTTTAACACAATCCATCATTCGAACAGTCGATCCCGACGATCAAGATTATTCAACAGTGTTTTACTTCAATCTGGCGGGAAGTATCATTATCTACACCGTCGTAGCTTTATGTGCCCCACTAATAGCTTCATTTTATGAACAAAATGAACTTACTCCAATACTACGGGTATACGCACTGATATTCGTCATTAACGCATTTTCGGCCATTCAACAAACAAAACTCACCAAGGAAATGGACTTTAAATCCCAGATGCTCGCATCTACCCCTTCCCTCATTCTCGGCGGAGCCACAGGAATAATTATGGCCATACAGGGATTTGGAGTATGGAGTTTGGTTTGGAGTTACCTCGTTCAATCACTAACCTATACCATTCAATTGTGGTTTTGGAGCGACTGGAGACCCATTTGGTTCTTCAGCAAAGAAAAGTTTAAACATCATTTTTTTTTCGGTTTCAAACTTACGCTAACAGGTATAATAGATACGATTTATATCCACGCCTACCCGATCATTATAGGAAAATTCTTTGCACCGGCCCAGGTAGGTTATTATTCAAAGGCAGACGGACTCAAACAATTGCCTGTAAATGTTTTCAGCGGTATCATCGGTAAGATTACCTATCCACTTTTTTCTGAAATTCAAAACGATGACATACGCATGAAACAGGTATACAAAAAAATAATGCAGATGGTCATTTTTCTGGTAGCGCCAACACTCATATTCGCGGCAGTGTTAGCTGAACCAATTTTCCGTTTTCTTTACACGGAAAAATGGTTGCCGGCAGTACCCTATTTTCAGATCCTCTGTGCTGCAGGAATCTTATACCCTATTCATTATTATAATTTACAAATATTGAATGTAAAAGGCAGAAGTGACCTCTTTCTCAAGGTTGAAATAATCAAAAAAATAATACTCACAGTTACCCTGATAGTTTCTTTCCAGTACGGAATATATGGTCTCCTGTATGGAAGTGTATTCTTTTCGCTCATTGCGTTCGGAATCAATACACATTTTTCGGGTAAATTCATCAATTATACGGCATTGCAGCAAACAAAAGACCTTCTTCCGACCATATTATTGGCACTGCTAGTCGGGTTTATTGTATATCAACTGGATTACTTTTATACTGAACTGGACTGGAATGATATCCTGAGAATCTTATTTGGTGGTCTCACAGGCCTCATACTGTATATCGGTACCTCCTATATTTTTAGATTAAATGCAATGCTTGAACTAAGGCGCATTATTCTCCGGCTGGATTAAAATTCAATGTTAGAAGAAAGAAAAAAACAACTCTTGTTCCTGAAATCGGCTTTTGCGCTGAACGAGGGCATTGTTCCAACCCCAAAGGCACTCGATTGGATCAGAGAACAAAATGAAAAAGTCCGGGTCGAGGTGCGTAAAATCCCTCTTTCAGACCTGGATCAGTGGCTGTTCGATAAAGAAAAGACACGATTGACCCATACAAGCGGTAAGTTTTTCTCTATCGATGGTATTCGCGTAACTACCAACTGGGGGGAAATAAAAACATGGGAGCAACCAATTATCAATCAACCGGAAATTGGATACCTCGGATTCATCACCAAAGAATTTAACGGAATATTACATTTTCTCGTTCAGGCCAAGATTGAGCCGGGAAATGTAAACCACGTTCAGTTATCGCCCACGCTGCAAGCTACAAAAAGTAATTACACCCGGGCCCATAAGGGACAAGCGCCCAACTACCTGGATTATTTCACCAATGCTACCAGGGATCAAATTCTGCTGGACCAACTGCAAAGCGAACAAGGGGCGCGATTTCTGAGAAAAAGAAACCGAAACATCATTATTCTGGTGGAGGAAGAAATCGAAGTTTTGGATAATTTCATCTGGTTAACCCTCGGCCAACTGAAGCAACTCATGGCCTACGACAATATCGTCAATATGGATACCAGAACGGTTGTCTCAGGAATTTCCTACGGCACTTTTTCCTTCGAGGAAATCGAACAACTTCCCGTTGGATCTAACATTGGTAAAGATATTTTCAGTGCTAAAATGCTGAGATCGGCACTTTTTACGGATAAAGGGCTTCACAAACAGGACAGCCTCATTGGCTTCATCACCGAGCAAAAATGCAAATTTGAACTGGAGGTGCATCCAATCCCCATCAAGGAACTCCGCGACTGGGTAGTCGATGAAAACAGTATTCATCACAAAGACCACAAGTACTTTTCGATTATAGCCGTGGAAGTGAGTATCTCCAACCGTGAAGTACGAAAGTGGACTCAGCCCATGGTACAACCGGCCCAGGAAGGACTTTGTGCTTTCGTCTGTAAGGAAATCAACGGAACCATACATTTCGCGGTGCAAACCAAGCTTGAATGCGGTAATTTTGACATCATTGAATTTGCTCCCACGGTTCAGTGCCTGACAGGAAACTACAAACAGACAGCCAAAGGCAGCCTGCCCTTTCTCGACTATGTGCTGAACGCACCCGAGAATCAGATAATTTTTGATACATACCAATCCGAAGAAGGCGGTCGTTTCTACAGGGAACAAAACAGAAATATGATCATTCTTGCCGGAGAAGAACTGAGTACCGAGCTGCCGGAAAATTATATCTGGATGACACTCAATCAGCTACAAACCTTTATTAAATACAACAACTACATCAATATCCAGGCAAGAAGTCTGATAGCTGCAATCAAATTCGCTGAATAAACCGTGGAAAAAATCAGGATAGGCATAGTGGGAACGGCGAACATCGCAACAAGGTCTGTCATTCCCGAAATAATTAATTTGGACGATAAATTCCACCTTGCAGGCATTGCATCAAGGGACGGAAAAAAAGCAGAAAAATATGCTGCACAATTCAGTACGGTGGCATTCCCGAGTTACGACGCGCTGTTAAACTCAAAACAATGCGATGCTGTGTACATTCCTTTACCGAATGCGCTCCATTACCCGTATGCGAAAAAAGCACTATTGAACAATCTGCACGTTCTGGTCGAAAAACCATTGGCCACCGATCCGGACCAGGTTGCTGATTTAATCGATACAGCCAGGGAAAGGAATTTACTGTTGATGGAGAATTTTCAGTTTCGGTTTCACAGTCAGTTGCAATACTTGATTCAATCCCTTCGAAATGGAGTAATTGGGGAATTAAGAGCGCTCAACGCTGCCTTTTGCTTCCCTCCTTTCCCCGATAGTGATAATATCCGTTACCGGAAAGATTTGGAGGGTGGTGCCTTGCTCGATGCCGGTGCTTATACGGCTAAAATAAGTAGCATCATCCTAGGCAACGACATTACCGTAAAAGCTGCTTCTCTGCATATCAATCAGGAAAAAATGGTCGATACCTGGGGAAGTGCCTTTCTGAAGGATACAAACTCTTCGCTAACCGCCTCACTGACCTTCGGATTTGATAATTTTTACCAGTGCGGTATTCGTGCGTTGGGAAGCAAAGGATTGTTAACCACCAACCGCCTGTTCACCGCGCGCGAGGATCATGTCCCCGTTTTCGAACTGGAAATCAACGGCAAACCGAAAGAAGTAATAAAACTTAAACCGGATAACCATTTCAAACACATGCTTGAAACGTTTCACGGAAACATTTCAGACGACGATGCGAAGGAAAGAGAACATACGGCCAACCTTCTTCAGTCTTCACTTTTAGCAGCTATTAAAAAGAAAGCAAATGCCTGATAAACCGATTTATGTTACGCAACCCTCGCTCGCCCCGCTGCCCGAGTTAATGGACTTACTGAAAGGCGTTTGGGAGAGAGGAATCCTTACCCACAATGGTCCGCTCGTTCAGGAGTTGGAAAAAAAACTGGCGCATGAGTTAAGCGTAGATAACCTAATTACCGTGACCAATGGTACTTTGGCCATCCAAATGGCTGTCAAAGCACTTGAACTGAAAGGCGAAATCATAACCTCTCCATTTACCTGGGTTGCAACCTTGAGTGCCATCCAGTGGGAAAACTGTACGCCGGTGTTCTGCGACATCGATCCGGAAACATTAAACATGGATCCCGCCAAAATCGAAGCCGCTGTCACCGACAAAACGGTAGCCATAATGCCTGTTCATGTATTCGGAAATCCGTGCGACCACGAGGCCATTCAAAAAATTGCCGATAAATACGGACTTAAAATTATTTACGATGCAGCGCATGCAATGGGCGCTACCTACAAGGGCAAAAGTGTTCTCGAATGCGGGGATATATCAGCGACCAGTCTGCACGCCACAAAACTGTTCAATACAGCGGAAGGTGGTGCATGCATCACCACCGGCAAAGAACTCGCTGAAAAAATAAAACGTATCCGGTTCTTCGGACACAACGATCAGAAAGACATCGTAGAGGAAGGTTTTAACGGAAAAATGACCGAAGTGCATGCAGCATTGGGCTTAGCGAATCTCACCTACTTCAAGGAGGTCCTGGAAGACAGAAAAACAAAATACGGCCTCTACAAAGAGTTATTATCCACTGCGAAAGGAATTAGTTTTCAGGTATTTAAACACGGAACACCAAATTATTCTTATTTTCCGGTAATCCTGGAAACAGAACAACAACTGCTGAAGGTAGAAAAAGCACTGGCCGAGAAAAACATTTTCCCCAGAAGGTATTTTTATCCCGCCGTCAACACCTACAGCGCACTGGTAAAATATACAGAAATGCCGGTGGCTGAAGACATCTCGGCGAGAATACTCTGCCTCCCGCTTTATTTCTCACTGGAAACGGAAGACATCAGAAACATCTGCCAACTGGTAAAAAACAGCCTCTAAGGCATCCACAACGAACGTAAATAAATCTCTCTAAACAATGCTCATCATCGGTGCCAAAGGTTTTGCAAAGGAAGTGCTGGAAGTATGTCGGCAAAATAACGATCTAAAAAACCTAACCTTTTTCGATAACGTAAATAAAGATATTCCGGAAAAGCTTTATGAGCGTTTTAAAATTTTGAAATCGGACAGTGAAGTACAATTTTTTTTTAAAGAAGTGACCAGTCATTTCACAATTGGAATAGGAAACCCTCTTTTGCGCAGGAAAATGTACGACAAGTTCATAAACTTAGGAGGAATCATAAAATCAACGATCAGTCCCAAAGCTGTGATAGGAAATTATGGGAATGAATTAGGGGCCGGTGTCAATATAATGTCAAACGTAGTAATGACAAGTGATATCAAAATCGGGAAGGGTGTTCTAATTAATCTGGCCTGTACCATAGGACACGATACTATCATCGGTGAATTTTCAGAATTATCCCCTTGCGTGAATGTATCCGGAAATTGCGTAATAGGAAATAATTGTTTTATTGGAACCGGAGCAATCATTCTGCCGGGGGTGAAAATCGGCAACAATACCATCGTCGGGGCCGGAGCAGTCGTAACCAAAGACCTTCCCGAAAACTGCACGGCCCTAGGAGTGCCGGCAAGAGTGGTTGGGGGGGGAGATTTAGATAATTGATGGTTCAACTTTATATTTATATAAATTGCCAACGCTTTACAAGCATAGCAAACTATTCGGTTTATATGAATTCTCAAATTTGCTCAAAAGTTTTTATAACCCAGAGTGATTTAGCTTTCAATAGGATCTCTGAATTATCCGACGCCATGGGAGCCGATGTCTCAGAAATGAGCCGCTCCATTGGTAGGGAAAGTTGTATCGGACCCAAATCCTTAAAAGCTTCTGTGGATTTTGGCGGTTCGTGCTTTCAAAAAGATTTAGTCTCTCAATGCTAAGAGATTACATAAATAAAATTAAAAATTCCGAGTTTGCGGTAAATTCGCTTAAACTCATGTCGGGAACGACAATTGCCCAAATGATTTCCTTTATAATGGCGCCAATTCTTTATAGAATTTATGAGAAGGAAGATTATGGGGTACTAGGATTGTTCATGGCTATTACTGGAATTATTGGAGTCTTTTCTACTTTTCAATACAACCAAGTAATTATCTTAGTAAAAACAGATGAAGAAGCTTCAAATGCAGAAAATTTAAATCGGTTAATCAATCTTTTTGTAAGTCTTACAACAATTCCTTTAATACTAACATTTGGTGATGGATTAGCGGATTATTTTAACTCTCCCAACCTCAAACCATGGTTATTTTTATTGCCAGTACAACTTTTTTTTGCCGGACAAAATGAAATTTTCAGGGTGAAAGCAAATCGTTTAAAAAGATACTCAATATTATCGATGAATACGATTTTAGGCGCTTCTATTACTCCTATAGTATCTTTGATACTCGGATTTCTTTTAAATGGACCTATTGGATTGTTTATTGGTTTAATCTCAGGACAACTAATCTCAACCGTTTATCTACAAATTAAAATTGGTTCAGTAAAAGCAGTTAAGCCTACCCGAAAAGGTTTTGGCGGGATGAGAAGCCTTGCTCGTAAACATTACAAATTCCCATTGTATAGTTTACCTTCAGAATTAATGAATCGAGCAGGGCGTCAGATTCCTGTTTTCTTTATAGGATTTATAAGTGGCGAAGCAGCAATAGGTGTTTATAACCTTTGTGTTCGTATGTTATCATTACCCACTGCCTTAATCTCAGGAGCTGTTACAGAAGTATTTAAAAAACGTGCTATTGACGAATATCACAGGCTGGGAAACTGTTTGAGTATTTATAAAAAAACAGGAAAAGTTTTATTTTCGATCGGAATAGTACCAATGATCGTATTGCTTCTTTTCGGACCTGATTTATTTGGTTTTATATTTGGAGAAAAATGGCGAGAAGCGGGGGTTTATGCTCAAATATTTGCTCCTATGTATTTTTTACAACTTCTTGTAAGTCCTCTCTCCTACTTATACTATATCAAAGAAAAACTGGGAGAAGATTTAATACTTCACATAGGTTATGTTTCCTCATTACTTGTATTGTTTAGTTTTTCAAGTATATATCTTTCATTATTAGATACTCTTATCTATTTTTCAGTTATCAATATAGTATTATATATAATCTATCTATTCAGGTCATATCAATTCTCAAAATGAATCCAAATAATCCGACTAGGCTTCATAAAATGATTTTTCGCTTAATTCCTAATTTTTTACTTTTCAGGTATTACGGTAAGTTAAAGATTTTTCAATTTATTAAAGAAACAAGAAATACTCAAACACCCATTACCATTAAAAATTGGTACAATCAAAAAGTACTTGGGAAAAATTATGGCCCCTATTGGCCGTGTCATGAAACTAGCACTATTAGTGGATGGCAAAATATTTATTGTGGAATTGAAACCTGTCCAGGTTATAGTCCTGGTAACTACATATCAGCTTACTATGGAAAAATATTCATTGGTGATTACACTCAAATTGGGCCTAACGTTGGAATGATTGCAGCAAATCATGATGTTTACGATAATGCTAAACATATAGAAAGCAAAATTAAAATCGGAGAGTATTGTTGGATAGGAATGGGAGCGGTTATTTTACCTGAAGTAGTACTCGGAGATTTCACTATTGTTGGTGCTGGTGCGATTGTGACAAAATCTTTTGAAGAAGGCTATTGTGTGATTGGTGGTAATCCCGCACGAAAAATTAAAGACTTAGATAAAGAAAAATGTATACGTAGTAAAAGTAATCATGAATACAATGGTTATATTCCCTCTTCTGAATTCCATGAATTTCGAAAAAAGCACTTAAATGTCTAAAATCACAATAATAAACTACGGAGCAGGCAACCTCCAATCAGTAAAAAACATGTTTAAAAAAGCTGGCGCAAGTGATGCGCTCATTTCTGACAAGAAAGATGACATTGAAAAGGCTGATAAGTTGATACTACCAGGTGTGGGACATTTTGATTATGGCATGCAGAAACTACATGAAAGTGGATTAATTCCAATATTGGAGCAACGGGTGTTAATTGAAAAAACACCCATTCTTGGCATTTGTCTGGGGGCGCAATTGATGACGGAATTCAGTGAAGAGGGAAACAAAAATGGGTTGGGTTGGGTAAATGGAAAAACAGTGGCTTTTGACAAGTCAAAATTGCCCAATGGTTATAAAATTCCGCACATGGGTTGGAACGATGTGTTTGAGAATAAAGAAACCCCACTTTTCCAAAATATGCCCAAGGAGCCTAGATTTTATTTTGTGCATTCGTATCATCTTGAAATGACCGATGATAAAGATGTTTGGTTAACTGCAAATTACGGATATAATTTTTGTGCCGCTTACCAAAAGGAAAACATCTATGCATGCCAATATCATCCGGAGAAAAGCCATAAATTTGGACTCCAACTGATGAAAAACTTTGTTGCTCTATAAACGTGAAAAGAATTCGTGTCATACCGGTTTTATTGATTCGCAACGGTGGGTTGGTGAAATCTGTGCAATTCAAAAAACATAAGTACGTTGGAGATCCGATTAATGCCGTAAAAATCTTTAATGAAAAGGAAGTCGATGAAATCATTATTCTAGACATTGATGCGAGTGTAAAAAAACAAGCGCCGAACTTTAAATTAGTAGAAGAGATTTGTGGAGAAGCATTCATGCCTTTGGCGTATGGTGGTGGGGTAAAATCATTGGAAGATGCACAAAAGCTATTATACAATGGAGCTGAGAAAATTGTGTTAAATACCGGTTTATTAGAGCAACCCAAAGTAATCGAATCGATCGCAAAACAATTTGGTAACCAGAGTGTGGTCGCTTCCATCGATTATAAAACGCCACTGTTCGGAAAACCAAAGGTGTATGGTTCAAATGGTAGTAAAAAAACAAAATGGACAGCACTGGAACTTGCTAGAAAAGCATCAGATTATGGTGCGGGAGAAATTATGCTGAACGCTATCGACAGAGACGGAACCTACAAGGGGTATGATTTGGAAACACTCCAGACAGTTGCTTCAAATGTGGATATACCGGTAATTGCTTCTGGTGGTGCCGGGAGTTTGGAAGATTTTGAACAAGCTATTCAACAAGGCGCTGCTGCCGTTGCTGCGGGTTCTATGTTTGTATTTCAGCGCCCACACCAAGCGGTTTTAATAAGTTATCCGGATCCTTCAGAATTAAATAAGTTGAATGAGAACATATAACGAGGAAGCATTAAAAAATGACCCAAAAGCTAATTTTGGACGACCTTATCAGCAATGTGCGATCAGTGTGATGGATACCATTGCGGATCCTGATATTACTTTTGATGAGAAGGGTGTTTGCAATTATTATTATGAGTATTTAGAGGCAGAAAGAGTATTTTGTCTTAGAGGGGAAGAAGGACTTAAAAAGCAAAAAGAGATAGCTAAGGAAATTAAAAAGCACCCTGGAAAAAAAGGCTACAATTGTATTCTAGGCTTAAGTGGAGGAGCTGATAGTACCTATTTGGCGTACTTAGCAAAACAATTAGGCCTAAATCCCTTGCTAGTTCATTTTGATTATGGTTGGAATTCAGAAATAGCTGTGAAGAATGTAGAAAATGCTGTGGCAGCTTCTGGTTTTGATTTGTATACAGTTGTAATGGATTGGGAGGAATTTAAAAGTTTACAACGATCATATTTCAAGGCTTCAGTTTTAGACTTAGATGTACCAGCAGATCATATGATTTTTGGAGCTTTATACAAAACCGCTACAAAATTCAATATTAAATATATTCTAAGTGGTAATAATGTTTGGACTGAACACACCTTGCCTAAAAGTTGGAATTACAATAAGTTCGATTTAAAAAATCTTAAAAATATCCATCAAAAATTTGAAAACACCCCTCTAAAAAACTTGCCTGCTTTAGGTTATTGGCAATTAATAAAGTACAATACTTTTAAAAAGCTACAAAGAGCCAATTTTATAGATTATCAATATTTTAATAGAGAAGAAATTTTAAAATTGATTGAGAAAGAAATGGGCTGGATTAACTATGGAGGCAAGCACCAAGAATCTGTATTTACGCGCTTTTATCAAGGATATATACTCCCTACGAAGTATAATATTGATAAACGAAAAGCACACTTGTCCAATTTAATATTCTCAGAGCAGTTAACTAAAGAAGAAGCAATAGATGAGATCAAAAAACCACCTTATCCTTTAGAATTACAAAAACAAGATTTTGAATTTGTTGCAAAAAAACTTGGATTTTCTATTGAGGAATTTGAAAAAGTACTCAGCCAAAAAAACATACCTCATGAGTTTTACGGTACAGATAAAGAAGAAATAAAACGCTTCCAAAAGGTTCTAAAAGTAATTAGCCCTTTTACGAAATTTTACAAAAAAATATCCTAACATTTCAATTCTGAATAATCAAAAGAACATATTCTGTATCATGTTTGAATTCCCACCTTTAAACGTAGCGGGGATTTATCGACAAGTAAGATTTGCTAATGCTTTGGCATCGGCTGGCTACAATGTAAATGTTTTAACCATAGAGTTGACTAAAGAATACCTAGCGGCTCAAAAAAAAATTGATTACTCTTTATTGAACCTGGTAAATCCAAACATAAATATCATTAGAGTGCCCATTAATAAAATAAATCCACCTAATAATAGTATTGGCTCATTTTATTCTTCATGGCGTAATTCTGCTGGAGATAGATTATATGACCATATAAGTGCAACAACAAAAAATCATATTCATGGAATGATGCAATCCTTGTCTATCGATCTATTATTAGTTAGTTCTCCTCCCTTCAGTTTGACAGTTCTAGCTGAAGAGTTATCAAAAAAATTCAATTTGCCGCTTATCATAGATATGAGAGACGCTTGGACAGGATGGACAATGGTACCGTTTCCCTCTTACGATTATTTTTTAAGAAGAAAATGGTTGGAGAGAAAAGTACTCAAACAAGCAACAGTCATAACGTCTGTGACTAATGAGCTTATTGAAAGGTATAAGGATGACCATCCTCAAATTAGCCCTGACAAATTTCAACTCATTTATAATTCCCCTAATAAAAAACTTGAGTTAAAAGATGAATTTCAGTTAGTGGGATTAGATAAGAAAGAAAGGTTAAACATAGGATATACAGGTTCATTTTATTATACCCCTCCGGTTCCACTTGAAGATAAGCTGAAAAAACCGCATAGGCTTTTTCAATATCAAAGAAAGCTGGATGATTGGAAATATAGATCCCCTTTTTATTTTTTCCGAACGTTATCAAGATTATTCGAAAAGACTCCCGCTTTAAAGAAAAAAGTTTATTTTCATTATATAGGAGAACCAGAAAAATGGATTATCGACATGATAAATGATTTTAATTTAAATGATAATGTCATTTGCCATGGATTTCTAAAATATGCTGATGCACTCGCAAAAGAAAAAGATTTTGATCTTTTATTAGCTACTTCTGAAAAAACAACTAGGAATAATCATTTTTGTTTGCCCTCGAAAATATTTAATTACTTAGCTTCGTCTAAGCCAATTTTGGCTTTTGTTACAGACGGTCCTCAAAAAGACTTGATCCAAAATGTTAATTGTGGAATTATATTTAACCCGGATATGGTTGAAGAGTCATGTGAGTTGTTAAAAGAAACCATTGAAAATGGGTTAAACTTAACTATCAATAAACAAGCATTGGAGAAATACCAAATGGTAAGTACAAATTCGGCCTTTACTCAATTAGTAAACAAAGTAATAAACCCTACAAACTTTTAACAATCAGTATTTTAAATTCACTTATGAGAATCAGTAATAAATATCATTACAGCAATATTAATCTATAGCTGATTTATAGAATATAACCAAGTGTCAAAAAATCATAAGATCGTAACAATAAGCCCATCAGGGAACCTTTACGGAAGTGAGAACGTTCTTTTTGATTATTTGTGTACTACAGAATTAAATCATATTGTTTTTGTACCAAAGGATAGCCAATTTGAACAAAAATTAAAGAGTCAGAAATGGAACCATCGTATTAAAAGATTTAATCCAAAAAGATTAGAATTATTTTATACAAATCTCATTCTACTTCTTCTAACATCAAGAATAAAATCTGTATACGTAAACGAGGGGGGGCATTATAAATGGATAAAGTTAATTGCTCAGATTCTTCCAAGAATCAAATTCACAGTCCATTTGCGCATGGTCTATGATGCAAAAACACAACGAATTGGTTTTAAAACACTTGAGAATATTCGACTCATTGCCATATCTGAATACGTTGCTCAAGAATTAAAAAAAAATCGAATTAAAGTAGACATTATATACGATGGTTTCAAATGTCAAAATAACATTACAAAAGAAAAAACCGAAGATAAATCTATTTACCAAGTTGCTATTATAGGAAGGATTGCGGAATCAAAAGGAATTTTTCAGTTGCCTCAAATTTTAAAAGAACTGGATAAGCAAAATGAAATTGAGCATTTTAGTTTTAACTTGTATGGAGAAATTATGCTAAGTGAATCGAAAGAAGCATTTGATTTAGAGACAAAAAAGTATAAAAACTATATTCATCTTAAAGGTTTCAAGACTACAGATGAAATATTTAAAACCACTCACCTTGTTTTACACTTATCAAAAGAAGAGGGTTTAGGACGAATTTTCTTAGAGTCCATCTGCTTCAAAAAGCCTTTCATAGGATTTTACAGTTCTGGTTTAAGAGAAATAGCAAACTTGACAGGATTAGATGAGCTAATGGTTGATTTAAGTGATAATGAGCAAGATAATGCAAAATCAATCGCAGAAAAACTCACTAATATAAAAAGAAACTATTCAGAATACTCGGAAAAAATAAATCCATCAAAAGATCTTGAGCCTTTTAGTATCGCAAAATATTCGTATCAAATCGATAGTATACTACTTTGAAAAAGAATACGGTTATATTGCATTTTCAACCTCTCGAGTTATTTCCTCCTGTTATGAACTTTATAACAACAGCAAGTAATAAAAAAGAATTTGCTGGTAATCTAGATGTATTTTCAACTAAAAATGACAAAAGCCAGTTTGAATATAGTAATGATAACGTAAAGTTGAATAGACTTAAGGGTATTGCACCACATTTTGGGAAATTAGAAAAACTAATTAGGTATTTTGCTATTTATGGTCGTATGACTCTTTTTTTACTCCAAAAGAAACCAAAAACTGTAGTCTATTTTGAAACTTTATCTGCATTACCAGTTATTTTGTATTACTTTCTTTCAAGTAAAAAGAATAAACCTTCCGTTTACATACACTATCACGAATTAGTTACAATTTCAGAGTTATCGAAAGGAAGATGGCTCAACAAAAAAATCAATTCGCTAGAACAAAAAATATACAAACACATCAAATGGATATCACAAACCAATTACAAAAGATTAGAAATATTTTCAGAACAATACAGATTAAACATAGAAAATAAAAAGCTCAACACATTACCTAACTATCCACCATCTTCTTGGCTTAAAAAATCTAGACACGAAGCAGAGTCTACAAAGAACACAGTAATTAAACTGATTCATATCGGTGCATTATCAACAAAAGGCATGTATTTAGAGAATGTTCTTGAACATTTTGGAGGTGATCCTCAATTTACCCTAGACTTTTATTCTCATAATTTTACCAATGAAACAAGAGAATTAATTTCTAGATACGAAAACTGCTCAATTCATGGCTCAATAGCCTATCAAGAGATTCCAAAACTAAAAGGATTATACGATGTTGGTTTAGTGCTGTACAATGGAATGTCTACTAATGTGAAGTTTTGTGCCCCCAATAAAATTTTCGAGTATTTAGCCTTAGATTTAGACGTATGGTGTTCAGATAAATTAATCACAGCCAGAGATTACGAACGATTAGATTGTTATCCAAAAATGATTATGGTAGACTATGAAAATCTGGAAGAATTTGATGTTGTTACAGCACTTGATAGAAAAGGCTTAAACTATATCCAGTCTCCCTATGTTTGTGAGCCGGTTTATGAAAAACTATTAAACGTAATAAATGAAAATACTCATTCCTAACTACACTCTGGCAGATAGTTTCACTGACAATGTTTCATTTACTTTACAGAAAATGGGACATGAAGTAACTGATATGGGAAGTATCTCTGTGAATAAGGCTTACTCTAGAGTTGGACGCGTGGTAAAAGAGTTAAAAAACAAAGCTTTCCCTCAACTGTCAGAACAGGAAAAGTTTATTTTAAAAACTATTTCCTCTTCAAAAATAGATGTTTTGTTTTCTCTTACTCAAAGTTTAGATGAAGAAGTATTGGAGGCATGTAAACAAAAAGGAATCGTAACTATTTCATGGTGGGGCGACACTGCGGCTAACATGAAAAAGATGGGGTTATTTTCAACCCATTGGGATTTTGTATATATCAAAGATGGGTTTGCCGCTAAGAAGCTGCGCAGTTTGGATATCCCTGCTGAACAACTCTTTGAAGCCATGAATCCCTATTGGCATAAACCAACACATGTTCAACAAAACAATGAAGTAGTTATCGCAGGCTCATTTTACGATTATAGGCAGTTTTTGACAAAGAAGTTAATTGATAACAATATAGATCTCGGATTATATGGTCTTCCACTACCCAGCTGGACTGATTCTCGTATAAAAAAAATTCATAATCATAAGTATGTAGTCAAAGAAGAGAAAGCAAAAGTATTTGGCCAAGGATTAGCTGTACTCAACTCAACAGCAATGAGTGAGTTCGATTCAGTCAACTGCAGAGCTTTTGAAATTGCAGGATGCGGTGGACTGCACATCATGGAAAACAGAAACTCTATCATTGATTGTTTTGAGCCAGGGAAAGAAGTCTTGACATATGATACATTTAATGAATTACTCTCTATTATAGAACGCGCAAAAAAATACCCCAAAGAAATGAAAGTAATTCGCGAAAATGCAGCCAAACGTGCTCATACAGAGCACACTTATGAACAAAGGCTAAAATACATCCTATCAAAATTATAGTATGATTTCAAAATCTTCAGTTCCTGAAAATATTTAAATGCTAAAAACAATAAACTATATCCGTTTACATCCTATTAACAAAAGCCAACAATTCAGGGCTATAATGCGCTTTCTTTGGTGGCAGTTAAAGTCTATGATTAAACCGGGTTTTCACAAGATGCCTTTCGGTGAGAAAAGCAAAATACTTGCAAAGAAAGGGTTAACAGGTGCTACTGGAAATATATATTGTGGTTTACATGAATTTAACGATATGGCCTTTCTTTTACATTTTCTTAGAGAGGGGGATTTATTTCTTGACATAGGGGCCAATGTTGGAAGTTATACCATACTATCCGCAAGTGAAGTAGGAGCGCAAACGATTTCCTTTGAACCTATTCCGGCTACTTTTAAAATATTAGAAGATAATATAAAAGTCAATAAGGTTCAGCGCTTAGTGGAACTTAAAAACTATGGTGTAGGGAGTGAAAATGGTGTTATCCGATTTACAAGTGGGTTAGACACGGTAAACCACGTTGCATCTGCAAGTGATAAGGATACGGTTGAAGTAAATGTTGTTACCATTGATTCAGAAGTTCAAATTACGAAACCTTGTTTGATTAAAATCGATGTAGAGGGTTTTGAAACTGAAGTAATCAACGGAATGACAAATACACTCAAAAACGAAAATGTTAAAGCAATTATCATAGAATTAAACGGTTCTGGAAATCGATATGGTTATGATGAATCACAAATTCAACAAAAATTAATTGAAGCTGGTTTCAACCCTTATAATTACTCAACATTTGACCGAAAAATTATACAGGCTAATAAAGCTGAGTCTGATAATTTAATTTTTATTAGGAACACTGGTTTTGTTACGGATAGAATCACTCATGCCAGAATTTTCGATATTCTAAATGTAAAGTTCTAATTTTCTTAAAGGTTATTCGGAAGTCATTCAATGTAAAAAAAACAATATACCTTCCAATATCTCAAATAGTAAAATGAAAATTCTAATATCAGTTGATCCTGAAATACCTGTACCTCCAATATATTATGGAGGTATTGAGCGAATTGTTGATAGTTTAATTAACCAGTACACTGACAAGGGGCACGAGGTATATTTAATCGCGCATCGTGATTCAAACAATAAAAAAGCGGTAAAAATATTTCCCTGGCCTCGATTGAGTTCAAGAGGCACACTAAATATTGTATCAAATGCTAAGGCTTTGTATAAAGCTTATAAAACAATTAAACCGGATATTATACATTCCTTTTCTAGATTATTGTATTTATATCCTTTACTTTTCTTAGCGCACAAATCTAAATTGAGAATCGTACAAACTTATCAACGAGAAATCAACCATAAATCTACGAGTTTAGCTCATTTTCTTTTCGGTAAAAAGCTGTTTTTCACAGCATGCGGTCATCATCTCATAGAAAATTTACCTGTAAAGAAGTATGCTACAGGAATACATAACTTCGCAGACACAAATTTTTATAAGGATGACTCTAATATTCATAAGAAACACCTTATGTTTCTCGGGAGAATTCAAGATATCAAAGGAACCAAAGAAGCTGTCAATGTTGCCCTCGAAACAAATAACGAGTTAATAATTGCTGGAAACATCCAGCCTGGTCACGATGAATATTTCGAAAATCAAATCAAACCCTATCTTGAAAATCCCTTAATTAATTATGTTGGCCCTGTAAATGATGAGCAAAAGTTGTATTATTTACAATGTTCAAAAGCATTTTTATTCCCAATAAAATGGGAAGAACCTTTCGGTATTGTAATGGCAGAAGCTATGGCTTGTGGTACACCGGTAATAGGTTTTAAAAGAGGTTCTGTTCCAGAAGTTGTAATCCATAACCAAAATGGGTTCATTGTGAGTGATGTTAATGAAATGATCAGTGCTGTAAATAAGATTGATAAAATTGATAGACTCGAGGTCAGAGCAGATTGCGAAAAAAGATTTTCATTGGAGGTAATATCAAAACAATATATAAGTTTATTCTCCAAAATGACTTCCTGATTCTGTGAAAAAAATTCTTTACATATTATCTGGGAATCTCTCAACAACTCCAAGAGCTCTTCAGTCAATAAAAACGGCAAAACAACATTATGAAGTTGAAGTATTAGGAGTAAATAGAAGTGATGTCTGGGCGAAAATCGACACGAATTTAATAGATGAAAATTCAATAAATTATAAAACTGTCTCTTTAAAACGAGATTCATTTTTCACATGGTTAACAAGTTCTATTGTTCATTCAATTTCCCAGAAAATTTATAAATTTTTTTCAAAAAACATACATGTTACAGCCTATGCAAGTTCAAAAACCATGTATCTCTTAAAAAAGGAATTGAAAAAATATAATAAACAATATGATTTAGTTATTGCGCATAGTTACGGCTCATTATACCCGGCCTACATTTATAGCAGAAGAAACAATATCCCATTTATTTTTGACATTGAAGATTTTCATCCGGGAGAGGCTATTTCAAATAACAACCAATTTGAAGCAGAAAGAAAAGAGTTTTTGATGAAAAAGCTTTTATCCAAGGCAAGTTTTATAACTTATGCTTCACCACTGATAGGTTCTTATAGCTTAAAATTATTAGATGACTATCCTGATGATAGACATAGCTTAATCAATAATTGTTTTTCTGAATTAGATTTTTCTATGATTGATAAAAAATCGGAAAAAATAAATTTTGTTTGGTTTTCTCAAAATATTACTGCTGGGAGAGGTTTAGAAACAATTATACCCATTTTATACAATTCGAGAAAATATATACACCTAACTTTAATAGGGAATTTATATTCAGATTTTTATACTAAATTTTTAAAACAGTATAAAGACGCTATAACATTTATTTCTCCTTTGTCACAAAGGGAGTTAAATGAAAGGTTGGCAGATTTTGATATAGGACTGGCCTTAGAATTAAAGTCATCTGATGCGAATAGAGATATATGCCTAACTAATAAAATTTTCGCTTATGCACAAGCAGGATTATATGTTTTGGCAACTGACACCAGGGCGCAGACACAATTTATCAATGAACATTCTTTATTAGGTGCTTTATATACCCCAAACACCCAGGAATTGAAAAATAGATTGGAGTTTATTATCAATAGCATAAATGAGATCAGAAAAGATAAGCAAACACGCTTTGACTATGCTAAAAGATTGTCATGGGAAAATGAATCTTTAAAATTAATTGAAGTTTGGGAAAATCTTCTCCAATGAAAACCATTTTAATCATCTACCCTCATTGGCATCCGACAAACTTAGCGGGTGTGCATCGCCCAAGGCTAATAGGTAACTTTTTACCTGAACATGGCTGGCACCCAGTGGTACTAACAGTAAATGAGCAATATTTTGAGGAAAAACCAGACTATGACTTTGAAAAGACTTTTTGCGATCATTACGAAGTTTATCGGGTAAATGCGTTTAAAGTCGGCAAATTACGTTTAGTCGGTGACATAGGTTTAAGAGCCTTTTTTCATTTGTATAAAGAGGCGAATAGAATTATTAAAAATAAAGAAATTGATTTTATCTGGATTCCAGTTCCCTCTTATTATCCTGCATTAATAGGCAGATTATTACATTCCAAATATAAAATACCTTACGGGATTGATTATATAGACCCGTGGGTTCGTGATATATCAAATTACCCCAGCTCAGGTTTGAGACAGAGATTAGCGCTTGCAGTTGCCAGAGTGTTAGAACCAATAGCGGTGAAAAAAGCTGATCTCATTAGCGGGGTAGCAAAAGCATATTATGCATCGGTCTTGGAAAGGAATGACACAGAGAAAAGAAAAAAAGATGTTGCCATGCCTTATGGATTTGATCCAAAAGATCACGAAATCGAATTGGAATTTGAAACACCCTGGAAAAAAGATGGTGATGTTAGACCATTTATATACGCTGGAGCATTTCTACCGAACTCAATTTCATTTTTCCATATTTTCTTTCGATCAATCAAAGTTTTGCAGGACGAAAAACTTTGGGATGAAAACATTAAACTTCACTTTATTGGAACAGGTAACTATCCGGGAATAACGATTCAAGAAATTGCTAACAATTACGGTTTACAGGATACTGTTGTTGAAAACAGAGAAAGATATCCTTTTTTGAACATTTTATATTTTTTAGGTCAAGCAGAAGGAGTAATGGCTATTGGAAGTCCCTCCCCACATTATACTGCTTCAAAAATTTTTCAATCTATTTTAAGTAAAAAACCGGTTTTTGCATTTTTTCATGAGAAAAGTACCGTCGTTGAAATATTAAGAGAGGCTAATGCAAATCAATACTTGATGACGTTTATTGAAGGTGAAAATGAAGATGAAATGGAAGTAAGGTTAAAGGTAGTTATTCAATCCTATTTTTCACGGGACAAAGACTGGAATCCCGATTTAAAAAATTTAGAAAAATACAGTGCAAAACAATCGGCAAAAGTCTTAGTTGAAGCGATTAACAAATGTTTACCCCCTAAAAATGCCTAATAAAAAAATTTACTTCCTCCAATCTCACGCTATTCAGTACCACTCCCCGCTCTATGACTTATTTGATGAGCAGGATAACATAGATTTCAAAGTGTTGTATTGCTCTGATTACGGCTTAGACTCTTCAGGTAAGCGGTTTCACCCTGAGTTTGGAGAATTGCCGAATTGGGACATTAATTTAGTAAATGGTCATACGCATGAAATACTTAGAAATCATTCATTTAAAAAGGGAATTTTTAATGGTTTCTTTGGTTTGGTCAATTGGGGGATTTTCAAAAAATTAAAACAAGAAAAGCCCGACTTATTGGTGATTTTAGGCTGGAATTATTTTTCTTTGGTTTATGCTGTAATCTGCTGTAAATTACTCGGAATTAAAGTATATGTTCGTGGCGACAATACGCTTGATTTTGACAAAGAGATTTCTCCATTAAAAAAATGGATAAAAAAAATTTATTTTGGCAAAATGCTTTTTCCTTTATACAACAAGATTGGCTATGTAGGAGAAAAAAATAAAGCGTATTTTAAAAGTTATCGAGTTCCTGATAAAAAATTGATAAAACTACCCCAGGCGATAGATAACAATAGATTTAGAAATCATTATTTAGAAAACATAAATAATTTAAGAAAAGTAAGGTCTAAACTTAATCTCAATGCAGATTTTAATATTATGTTTTTTGGCCGCTTAAATAAGACTAAGAGAGTTCTTGATTTAATTGAAACCCTTAAATTCATTAAAGGAAATGTTGAATTGGTTCTTGTTGGGGACGGTATAGAAAAAGAAGCTATAGAAAAGTACGCTTTCGATAATGAAATTAAGAATTACCGGATTACCGGATTTAAAAACCAATTAGACATTATGGATTATTACTTGACTGCGGATGTTGTGGTAATGTCAAGTAACTTCAGAGAAACATGGGGGCTTGTAATCAATGAAGCCCTTAATTTTAATCTTCCTTTAATTGTGTCCAATGAAGTGGGTTGTTCGAAAGATTTGGCTACTAAAAAAAATGGTTTTATTTATCCCGTAGGAGAAACTAAAATACTTGCGCAACATATTCAATTTTTGGTTGACCATCCCGAAGAAAGAAAGAGAATGGGCGAGGAAAGTGGTCGTATAATAAAAGATTACTCGTATTCTGTAATTATAAAAAATATAATAAATTCCATTAAATAATTATGTTCATCCCAATATCACAACCCTCAATTACCCAAAAAGAAATCGATTACGTAACCGATGCGGTTACTTCTACCTGGATTTCATCATTGGGAAAATACATTGATCGCTTCGAAGCCGAATTTGCACAGTTTTGTGAAACAAGGTTCGCTATCTGTGTAAGTAACGGAACAGTTGCTATTCAGTTAGCATTAGCTGCTCATGGAATAGGTAAAGATGATGAAGTCATTCTGCCTAACTTATCTTTTATTGCAACCGCCAATGCCGTGTTACATGCAGGAGCAAAACCAATATTTGCAGACATTGATCCCGATACCTATTGCATTAACCCTGATAAAATTGAAGAGCTAATTACGTCAAAGACAAAAGCAATCATGCCTGTTCATCTATACGGTCATCCCGCTGATATGAAAAAAATTCAGGAGATCGCTAATAAACACAGTCTATGGGTCATTGAAGATGCAGCGGAGGCTCATGGCGCAACAGCTTACGGTAAAAAAGTAGGATCGTGGGGGCATTGTGCTACATTTAGCTTTTATGGGAATAAAAACTTGACAACAGGTGAAGGAGGAATGATTACCACCGATGATGAGGATCTGTACAACCGTTGCAAATACCTTCGCGATCATGCTATGTCAAAGGAGAAACGATACTGGCATACCGAACCAGGGTATAACTTTAGAATGACCAACATTCAAGCTGCTATCGGTTGTGCCCAACTTGAAAGAGCAAAAGAAATCATGCAAAAACGGCAACAGGTATTTGAGTGGTACCAAAAATATATGGGTAAACTAGATTATATTCAAATAAATCGCACCAAAGAGTGGGCTACAAACGCTTATTGGATGATTTGTCTGGAAAATCAATCGTGGTCCGAAAAAGAGCGTGACGATTTCATGGTGGAACTTAAAAAGAGAGGAGTCGATTCAAGACCTTACTTCTACCCCATGGCTGATATGCCTTACTTGAATAAGGAAAATCAAACTCCAGTAACCGATAAAGTTTATAAAACAGGAATTAACTTACCTACTTATTTTGATTTAACCGAGGAGCAAGTGAAATTCGTTTGTGAGACAGTAAAAGCAATACTCAATGATTCGTGCATTTAGAGAACTCTTTGAATCCTGGCTTCGTAAAATAGGAGGTCCAATCGGGCGTAAACTAAGGATCTGGTACTACCGCAATAAATTCAAAACGTGTGGAAAAAACTGCGTAATTGAAGAAGGAGTTCACATCACAAATCCAAAACTCATTAGCTTAGGAAATAACATTTGGATTGATAAAAACACCATTCTTATTGCCGGAGCATTTGATGAAAATTCCAGAAATTTTGCTGAAAAAGGTGAGAAAAAAATCAACCGGGGTGAACTCATTATTAAAGACGGCTGTCACCTCGCACCATTTTCTCTTATTCAGGCACATGGTGGTATTAGCATAGGAAAGAATGTCACGGTCGCATCAGGTGCCAAAATATATAGTTTATCTCACCATTATCGTAACTTAAATGATGATACTGATAAAAAACGCTATTCTTTTTCAAGCACAGCTCCCATCGAGGATCAGTTTCTAATCGTTGGTAACGTACTTGTCGGAGATAATGCTGCAGTTGGAATTAATTCAGTAATACTTCCCGGCACAGTAATTCCAAATGGTACTTGGGTCGGGGTGTTGAGTTCACCTACAAACAACGAAGCGATGAAAGAAAATACAATTTTTAAAAATTCATAGAAAGCCCGTGACCAAAATACTTTATTTAACACCAGGCTGTTTTGACAAAGGAGGTATTAGTCGGTATAACCGCTATCAAATCACTGCGCTTCGCGAACTCGAAGGAGCAGAAAATGTAAAAGTCTTTTCGCTATTAGCCCCTGCTGAAGGTGATTTTGAAGATCCTTTCCACATCGACTGGCACGGTTGGGGAGCGACGACATCAAGTAAGTTAGCCTTTATAACGAGAGTGCTGTGGGCTGTATTTACCTGGAAACCTGATATAATTTGGTTAGGTCATGTCAATCTTACGGAGATTTTAGTACGATTTAAATTGTTGAAAAAAGCGACATCCGTATTAAATGTGTATGGTTTAGAAGTATGGTCGGGATTACGACCAAAAGTAGAGGTGGGATTTAAATCTGTAGACCATGTTATTTCAGACTGCCACTATACTGCTAACTATGTTGAAAACGAAGGTATCCGTCCAAAAGATTCTATTGAAGTTATGTGGGATTGTGTGGACTTGGAAAAATTCCAAAAAAGAGAAATGGATGATTTCTACGAAAAATACGACTTACCTGATCCAAAAAAACAACCGTGGATTCTATCCTTAGGAAGGTTAAGTCATACCGCCGCACATAAAGGGTATGACCGTTTGTTAGAAGTTTTTCAAAAAGTGTGCGATAAAAATAAGGAGGCAGTCCTTGTTTTCGCAGGCAAAGGGGACATGATTCCCGACCTAAGAAAACAAGCAAAAAAGTTAGATATTGCCGAACGAGTCTTCTTCTCCGGAATGGTTCACGAAGAAGACATGTCCAAATTTTATTCAGCAGCCACTATTTTTTCCTTAGTTTCCGACCGAGGCGTTGGACGTGGAGAAGGAATCCCCTTGACTCCGTTAGAAGCTATGGCATGCGGAACTCCCATAATTGTAGGTAATCATGATGGTTCACAGGAAGCAATTATCGATGAACGAAATGGTAGTTGCATTGATCCGTTTGATTTCGACAAACACAAAGAAGTAATACTAGAATTGCTGGAAAATGATGAGTTGAGGAAATCCAAAGTAAAAGCTGCCGTAGAAATAGCACATAAGCATTTTTCGTATCGTGGATTTAAAGAAAAACATCTGCAATTTTTATTGAAAATTAAAAAGGGTTGATAAGTACTGTAATCATAATACTTTTTGTTTTGGCACTGCGCCAATTGCTGGTAAAGCTCAACAATGGTTTTCCAATTATTGAATTAACCGTAATGCTCTATATTCTACAGTATTTGGTAGCTCCCCTCTTTGAATACAATTACAACCCGGAACAGTCTATGGCTGTTGGGAAAGAAGAATACCTGGAATTTACCTTATTAGCTGTACTTGCCTTTGCAGTAGGTTTGTTTTGGCTAAAGCCAACGTTTAATATTAAAAACCTAACTGTTGACAATGAGTTAGCATCAAAAATAGGTAGAGCCTTAATCATTATAGGCTTTTCAAGTCAATTAGCGATGAATTTCCTCCCTGATGCACTAAAATCGACGGTCAACTTCTTTATTTTATTCAAAACAATTGGCGTGTATGCGTTGATATTTTCTGACAATAAATCGGATAAATTGTTAATTCTATTATTCTCTATACAGATTGCACTGAGTTCCATTTTAGGTGCTATGCTTATTGATTTTATTGTATTTGCTCTATTCTTTGCAATGTTCTTCTCTCTAAAGTACCAAGTGACCAACAAACTCAAATACACATTTTTCATTATTGGCTTTCTATTCTTAAGTGTTTATCAAGGCATCAAGGCAGAATATCGCGAAGTTGTATGGAAAGAAGAACTGACTACGGAGCAGAAAGTTGCGCTATTAGGTTCTTTAATTAATCTGGAGTCTTTTAAGTCAGCGTTTAGTTTCGATGTAGAAAAAAATGAATCTCTTATACAAACCATGCATCGATTAAATCAGGGTTGGCAAACTTCTAAAGTATATAATCATATTCCAGAGCATGTACCTTTCGAGAACGGCAAAGCTCTTGCCAACGATGTAATTTCTTCTTTTATGCCTCGATTTTTATGGGAAGACAAGAGAGAGGTAAATGATTATCAAAGATTCAATTACTATACAGGTTACAATCTCAATGAAAGTACATCAATGTCCATGGGAGTGATTGGTGATTTCTATCTCAACTTTGGCAAAACAGGTACCGTAATTGCAATGTTCTTATTCGGTTATTTCATCGCAAGAGTAAAACGTTACTTTCTGCAGAATTTTGTTTATCCCAATCCGATAAACTTAATCTGGCTGCCTTTTATTTTTAGCTATTTGATACGGCCGGGTAATGAATTTTACATGGTACTGAACCATTTATTTAAAGCAACAGTGGTGTTAATTGTCGTTTTTAAAGTAATCTATCCCTGGTTAGGTGTTTCTAACCAAGCGAAAACAGACGAAAGTTTTGCAGAATAAGGACTTTACGAAATCTAACAACAACAATATCCTCATCTTTATCGACTGGTTTCTCCCCGGCACAAACTCCGGAGGTCCTGTTCGCTCCGTAGCAAACATGGTCGATCACCTGAAAGAATTCAATTTTTACATTATCACAAGAAATACAGACTATTGTTCAACAGAAGCATACGCCAATATAGAACCCAACCAATGGATTCAGCATACTGAAAATGTACGGGTCTATTATTTTTCAGAAGAGCAATTGAGTAAAGCAAAGCTGCAGGAAGTGATTGAATCGGTAGACAGTGATATCATTTATATCAATGGGATCTATTCCAAATTCTTTTCGATAGCGCCCTTGCAAATTGCAATGCATTCAAGGCTCAACACCATTGTAGCCGCGCGAGGTATGTTAAGTCCGCATGCACTGGCGGTTAAAGCATTCAAAAAGAACCTGTTCCTCTCACTCATGAATGCGAAAAACACCTATAAAAAGGTAGTCTTTCACGCTACCAATGAACAGGAACAAAAGGATATAGACCGTGTCATTAAGCGATATACGGAAACCAAAGTAATTCCTAATTTTCCAAGAAAAATCGAAACCGCTGAGCATCAGCCTATCGAAAAGAAAGAAGGTCAGGTAAGGCTAATCAGTCTGGGACGAATCGCAGAAGAAAAAGGAACACTGGTGAGTCTGGAAGCACTAAAAGGCTGCAAAGGCGAAGCAACCCTGGATTTATACGGCACCATTTACAATCAATCCTACTGGGATAAATGCAAAGCGGTTATAAAAACACTTCCTGAAAATATTTCAGTAGACTACAAAGGCACACTTCGATCAGACCACGTAATGCACACGCTTTCACAGTATCACTTTCTTTTGCTCCCTTCCAAAGGAGAAAATTACGGTCATTCAATCGTCGAGTCATTCATGGCCAACCGCCCCGTAATCATCTCCAAAAACACCCCCTGGAAGAACCTGGAAGAAAAAAATATAGGTTATGACGTAGAAGAGAGCGAGTTAAGCAACACAATACAGCAAGTCATAGCAATAAACGAAGAAAAATACAATAAAAAATGCGAAGCAATCAGTGATCAAATCGAGAAACTTCTAAAAGTTGATAAGCTAAAAGAAAAATACAAAAAACTATTCTCTGGGAATAGTAAACAAGCACAATAAAACCCTCTGTGCTCTCTGTGACCTCCGTGGTGAACCCCGCGCCCTACTCCAAAAAACCCTCTGTAGTTAAAAATACACCGAACATGAAAAAAGATCTCTCATCTTTCAACAACGACTGGTACAATCCAGGCAACAAGGCTAAGAGAGCCCTATGGTACTTTATCAATCTAATCTTCCTGAAAAATGCCTGGAATCCATCCTCATCAATAAAAATTTATTGGTTAAAAGTCTTCGGTGCAAAAATCGGCAAAGGCGTAGTAATCAAACCCAAAGTAAACATCAAATACCCATGGAAGCTCATCATCGGCAACCACTGCTGGATAGGTGAAGAAGTATGGATCGATAATTTAGACACCGTAACCTTAGAAGACAATGTCTGCATCTCACAAGGCGCGTTATTGCAATGCGGCAACCACAATTACAAGAAACCAAGTTTTGATTTAATGATCGCCCCAATAACACTAAAAGAAGGGAGTTGGGTCGGGGCACGATGTAATGTAGCCCCAGGAGTTAAAATCGATTCACACGCTGTGCTTAGCATGGGTTCCACAGCGACGAAAGACCTGGAAGCGTATAAGATCTATGCTGGTAATCCAGCCGTATTTAAGAAAGATAGAGTTATAAATTAGTTACTAGTGACTAGTAACTAGTAACTAGTCACAAATTACGAGTCACAAGTCACCACATCCATGAAGACTACAATTATCACCGCCACATACAACTCCTCCGCCACTATCACCTCAGCTATAGAGTCTGTACTAGAACAAGACTACCCCAACATTGAGCACCTGATCGTGGATGGCGCTTCGAAAGATAAAACGGTCGAGATCGTTAAGTCCTTCCAAGAGGAGCATGCACAAATCGTACTACACTCCGCTCCAGACAAAGGCATCTACGACGCGCTCAACAAAGGAGTCAGCATGGCCACCGGAGACATCATCGGCTTCCTCCACTCCGACGACTTTTTTGCCGACCCCCAGATATTGAGTAAAGTGATGCAGGTCATGAGCGATGACCAAGTTGACGGTGTCTTTGGCGACCTCAAATATGTCAGTGCCGGGGACGAATCAAAAGTAATACGCTATTGGAAAAGCAGGCCCTTCCGCTCCACCTTGTTAAAGCATGGATGGATGCCCGCCCACCCCACACTTTTTCTGAAAAAAGAAGTTTATGAAAAACACGGAAATTTCGATCTTGACTTCAGAATAGCAGCAGATTACGATTTCATGTTACGGATTCTCAGTGATCCAAACTTGAAATTCACTTACCTCCCCGAAGTAATCACCCACATGCGCGTGGGCGGAGCCAGCAATGCCGTCGGAAACATCAAACAAAAAATGAAAGAAGACCTGAAAGCTCTCCGAAAAAACAACCTGCCCCGCCCCTACCTCACCCTGCTCAGAAAAAACCTATCCAAGATCCCCCAATTCCTGAAAAAGTGATCCCCCTCAGCACCCCAAAAACAATATCCAAGAGTCAATAACTCATGTACCCCTCTCACACTCCCACTCTCACCCTCACACCTTCACTCGCACACTCACACTCACACTCACACTCACTCCCACTCTCCCACCCACCACATCACCACTTCACCACATCACCACTTCACCACATCACCACCTCCCCCAAAAAATTCCACTTTCCCCTTTGTTCTTTAAAAAATAATCTTACATTTGTTACAATTATAGAACTGAAAATCAATCATTACAATGAAATATAACTATAGGTCAATCGTAAAAATCTTTTTATTCCTGAGCTTAATTGTTTTGAGTACAGGTCTTTACGCACAGGTCGAAGGTAGAAAAACCGATATGGGCGATACACCCAAAGCAAAACTATCTCCTTATGGAAAAATCGATGTAAACTGGTACAAATTGGGCTGGTTCGTAGATCTAAACGGTGGTACTCGTTTGTTAGGTTTTACCTCAGACGCTGTTGATTTAGGACCGGGATTCAATGGTAATATGGGAATCGGAATTTTCTTAACCGATAAATTTGGTCTTAAGGCAAGATTGGATTACAGCAGATTCAAATTCACTCCGGGCTTCAATACCAATCCCGAATCTCAGGGAAGAATGTGGAGCACTTCCATTGAAGCAACTTCCGACCTTCTTCCGTTTACACACGGATCAAAAATCAGAGATTGGCGTATAGAGTTACACGGAGGTTTTGGTTTATCAACCTACAGAAATACCGATTTCGCTGATTATATTGAAGATACCAGAGGCTGGGAAGATCCTGCAATAAAAGGAAACGATGATATGATCCATATGATACTTGGTATTACACCACAATATCACTTAAGCGGTCGTTTTTCTATCAATTTGGATTTCAGTACTTTTTTCTTCTTCAAACAGGATTACGGTTTCGATACCTACAACGGAGAAAGAATGAACGGTGTAGGAACAATGCTTACATCCTCTTTAGGAATTACCTTCCGTCCTTAAAAAAATTCAAAATAAATATTATTTCACGGGGGCAACTGCCCCCTTTTTTATTTCATGAACCCTGCGTCAGCTAAATGAGATAGGTTCAAAGAATTTGAGCCGTAATCGAATAAATGAGATAGGTTCAAAGAATTTGAGCCGTAATCGAATTTATCCTGACCGAAACAACGTGAAGCGTCAGGGCGCGTCAGTGATTTATCCTGACAGCGAAGTTCCTGAGCCTGTCTCGATAGCTATAGCTCATCGATGGCTTGTCTCGTTAGCGATAGCTCATCGACGGATTGTTCAGTTCTACTGAACCTAATCGAATAAATGAGATAGGTTCAAAGAATTTGAGCCGTAATCGAATTTATCCTGACCGAAACAACGTGAAGCGTCAGGGCTCGTCAGTGATTTATCCTGACCTCGAAGAGCGTCAGTGAGGAATCCTGACCGAAACAACGTGAAGCGTCAGGGATTTCAAACTCCATGAGACAGTCACGATTTATCGTGATATTGTCGAATGGATCCCGATCGAAACGAAGTGGAGCATCGGGATTTCCAACTTTCCAACTTTCAACTTTCAAACTTTCTAACTTTTTAACTTTTTACTTTCCAACTTTCCAACTTTCAACTTTCAAACTTTCTAACTTTTTAACTTTTTACTTTCCAACTTTCCAACTTTTAACTTTCCAACTTTTAACTTTCCAACTTTTTACTCTACCTTTACCCCCACAACAGTTAAGCAATCATGACAACAATTTATACAAATATACTGGGACTATTTGTAGGAGCTTTGTTGCTTGGATTATTTATAATTCCAAAAATTTCGGGAGTAGTCAGGTTCAAACAGCTGATGGACCATCCAAACGAAAGATCCTCACATGCTTTCTCTACGCCAAACCTGGGAGGTGTGGCTTTTTACATCATTGTGATGCTGTCTTTTTACTTCACCCAACCCTTTGACAAGTCGGAAGTGGTAATGTCCATCATCCCCGGTCTCACGATTTTGTTTATTATCGGCTTAAAAGATGACCTGGTCGTTTTAAGTCCTTTATCGAAACTTGGAGCTCAGATAATTGCAGCACTTTTTCTGGTTTTCCACTACCGCCACACCATTGAAAGTTTACACGGCTTCATGGGAATCGAGGAAATGCCCAATTTCATTGCAGCTCCGGTGGGTGTTATTATTGTGGTAGCCATCATCAACGCCATCAATCTGATTGACGGGATCGACGGACTGGCAGCGACCGTAGGAATCATCATGTTCAGTATTTTTGGAACACTCTTCTTCATGGCCGAGCGCTATTTCCTCATGCTAACCTGTGTAACAATGGTAGGTGTTTTACTGGCTTTTTTAAGATTTAACCTGTCTCAAAAAAACAAAATCTTCATGGGTGACACAGGGTCCATGATCCTGGGATTCCTGATCGGAGTGATGACCGTAAGACTCCTTGCCCTTGATCATACAGTACTTGCCAAATTACCCTTTCACCACGAGAATTTACCCTTCGTCGTAGGCGGAATCCTTATAGTCCCGCTTTTCGATACGGTCCGTGTATTTATTATCCGGATCTTAAACAAAAGAAGCCCCTTCTCCCCCGACCGGAACCATATCCACCACCTGATCATAGATTATTTCGATGTCTCTCACCGAAGAGCCAGTTTTTTCATCGGCGTGGCCAATTTCCTGTTTGTACTGCTTTTCGCCTTCCTCGCTATGCGCACCGAACAATGGCAGTTGTTAATTATCTTCACCGCCGTGATCTTCGCTGCAATCATTTTCTTCTTTATCCTCAACAGACCACGCATACTCCGGAAAATACGCGTACAGATCCACCGCCAAACCATCCGCCGCAAATACTTCAAATACCAAAACTAACCCCTTGTTAACAACTTTCCATCTTTCCCACTTTCAAACTTTCCAACTTTCAAACTTTCCAACTTTCAAACCCTTAACCATGAAATTCAGTAGATTCGAAGAAATAAACGCCTGGCAAAAAGCCAAAACCCTTACCAAAATAATTTATCAAGAATCAAGCATCTTAAACGACTACAGTTTCAAGAATCAAATCCAGCGCGCGAGCCTTTCTATCATGAACAACATAGCCGAAGGATTCGAAAGAATTTCAAACAAAGAATTCGTTTATTTCCTCTACGTTTCAAAAGGTTCTTGCGGAGAAGTAAGATCCATGGTTCTTCTAGGCGAGGAACTCGGTTATTTTGATAAACAGCTAGCCGCAGAACTTCACGAACAAGCTGAAGAAATCTCAAAAATGATAGCCGGATTAATAAAATCACTTAAATGAACAAACTTTCCCACTTTCCCACTTTCCCACTTTCAAACTTTCCCACTTTCCCAATTTCAAACTTTCTAACTTTCCAACTTTCTAACTTTCTAACTTTCTAACTTTCCAACTTTCCAACTTTCCCACTTTCTAACTTTCAAACTTTCCAACTTTCCAACTTTCCCACTTTCTAACTTTCTAACTTTCCAACTTTCCCACTTTCAAACTTTCCAACTTTCCATCTTTCCCACTTTCCCACTCAATAAATTCCCTATATTTGCATCCGTGAAAAAATTCTTCCATACCCGGCTGTTAATCACAGGACTGCTTATGCTCGTCCTCACATCATCGTGCGGAACCTACGAGCGTATGGTCTATTTTCAGGAAGATGCCAGTGACACAACCAGTATCAGTGGAAGCTACACCCCTGTGTTTAAACCCGACGATTTCATTGCGGTAGTAGTAACCGCGGAAGACCCGGAAACCGCCGTACCCTTTAACTTTCCATTGGAATTTGTACAACAAGGAGGAGCCGGTGGTGGATACCAAGGTGGTGGTGCTGCGCAAATTGGTTATTTAGTAGATGAAGAGGGATACATTGATCTTCCTGTAATAGGCCGGATACAAGTAGGTGGAAAAACGCGGAATACCGTGAAGGAAGAATTAGCCGGGAAATACGAGAAATACCTCAGTAAACCGG
>JAWVYS010000024.1:0-48266 GCA_033722555.1 Brumimicrobium sp. | reverse complement strand
ATTGTAGAAGAACTGATCTATTACGTTCCGAATACCTTCACACCGGACAACGATAATTTCAACGAAGTATTCAAACCAATTTTTACAAGCGGATTTGATCCTTTCGATTACAAACTTTTAATCTTCAACAGATGGGGTGAAATAATCTTCGAATCAAATAATGCCGAAGTTGGGTGGGATGGAACCTATGGTGCCGACTCAGAACAAATTGTAAAAGACGGAACGTATGTCTGGAAAATAATATTCAAAACAAAAATCAACGACGAACGAAAAGAAATCGTTGGGCACGTAAACGTACTCAGATAACTACGAATCAATTGTAATAAACAAAAAGGCTGTTCTTTCCGAACGGCCTTTTTTAATTTCTGCATACCTCATTTTTCTTGTAATCAATCCTTAGGGACATTACCGCTCATCAAAAAAAAGAGGGATCATTCATCAATCCTCCTTAATTTGATATTCCATGAATGTATCGATATCTTCTATAAACACTAATAAAAAACCCACGAACGCATTGTTAAAGCTATGTTAACATATATGGAATTTCCTGGAGACGATCAAATTTCTCGCAATCCGCGTAGAATATTTCACACCTTTTATGCCTTTTTAACGACAAACCGATTTACCGCTCAAATAAAAAAACGTACAAATCGAAAAAAATTAAATCAGCCTATTTTTTTCTATCAGATAAAATTGGAAATTAAAGCATTAAATAATTTGCTCTACCAACTAATTAGTCAATGGAAACTCCTTCATGAATCTAATTTCTCTAAAGGATTCAGTAGGGTTAACTCTACTTAATAACCTTTAAAATGCTAAACGGAAAACTATAAAACAAAAACTATGAACAAAGAAATCAAGCTCCTATTATTATTTTTCTTTTTGTTTACAGGTAAGTCTTTCGGACAAAACTCTGCGACGCCTGCAGATTCGATTGACTTTAGTAAACTGGGGAAAGAACTTTACGGCACCTATCAGGTACAGGTAATCGATAGTCGCAATCTGCCCTCAATAAAGGCAGATGTATTACTTATTATACAAAATAAGCGGGACGAAAATAATATCATTTATCACGATATTTCTGAAAATATCAGAATCAAGATTTTACCGAAATCTGAAATTAACGACGCTGATTTTAAACCTATAGACCACATCGTATTCATTTCATCTAAAGATCTATAATCATGAGAAATACAAGTTTAGTGATCTTTTTATTGGCAGCATATTTCACTGTCTCAGGACAGAGCAACAACTGTAATACTGCAACGGTCATCACATTAAATAACGGTTCAGCCTGTGTAAACGGAACCAATGTAAATGCAACTTCTGATAACACCTTTTACGGAAACTGTAATCCGGTAACTACGCTCAATGAAGTATGGTATACTTATGTTGCAACCGGGGCTCAGAATAATTTCCAGATTGATCCGGGTACCATGCAAGACCCTCAGATAGTAATTTATACTGTAGGATGCAATGGAACGGCAGGAAGTATTTTGGAAACATGTGATGTTGCCACAGGGGGCAATATATTAAGTCTGAACTGGGGGCTTGCTCCTGGTACTCAAGTCTGGATTGGTGTGATGTCTAATTCCAATACAGACGGAACCTTTGAACTATGTATAGACTCAAGTGACCCTCCACCCACCGGGGGAAATACCTGTGCCGGAGCAATACCAATATGTGAGGGTACGATAACTGCCGACATCTCCGTGTTGAACTCTTCCGGCACCTTTCCTTCGTGCTTTGGAGGTGCGGTAAATCAGGATGTATGGTATACCTTTGAAGTATTACAGGGTGGAACGTTCGAATGGTCAGCAACCCCTTCAGGAGGATCTTCAGGAGTAGAATTAGATTGGGCCCTGTATGATGTATCTGGTGGCTGTCCCGGGACACTTATTTCGTGTAATTATAACTATGACGGGGGGAATAATTCACCAAACGGTCAGGTAGCAGGTTCCACAACCAACTGTCCTACCAATGGTGGAGGTGGTCCGGCAGGAGAGTTCTGCCCACCTGATAATCTGGCACCAGGAACCTACGCAATCGTGGTGGATTATTACAGTGCCTCCTCTGCAAATACCATGGATTTTACAGTAGGTAATGGTTCAGCAGTCATTGCTCCGGTTGCAGATTTCAGTATCAATCCAAACAGTGTCGTTTGCGGACCGAGCGTGACCGTAAATATCACCGATAACAGTATTGGTGTTCCCGACTGGGATTTTGGGGACGGAACGACATTTACGGGAAACAATCCCCCGTCACATACCTATACAACCCCAGGTACTTATGCAATCACCGCTACTATTGGCGGAGATTGTCCTTCTATACATACGGAATTCGTTGAATTGTTTGGGCCAATGAGTGCAGTTACAAATTCAGTGAATGAAACATGTATCGGAGACTGTGACGGCGAAGTATCTGTTGTGCCCAGCGGAGGAAGCGGAAATTATAATTACTCCTGGAGCCCGGGAGGACAGAATTCTCCCAATGTATCAGGATTATGTCCGGACACCTATCAGGTCACAATTACAGATCCGGTCTGTGGAAATAGTATTACTGAATCTGCAACCGTAGGAACAGGTATATCCTGTTGTTTCATGAATAATTTTACGGTCAATGTATCTGCCTGCGATCCGGCAACAAACACATACAGTGTCAGCGGTATAGTTGAATTTACTCAACCTCCTAGTACGGGGCAGTTAATTGTCGAAGATTGTAACGGTAATCAACAAACTTTCAATCCACCATTTAACAGTCCTACAAATTACAACATTACCGGCCTGAATGCAAATGGTGCACCGTGTGATTTAACAGCATATTTCACCGCTGATAATACATGCACCATGAATTTAAATTATACAGCACCAAGTTGCCCTTGTGCATTTACATTTCTTTCGGTGAACGTTTCTGCTTGCGACCCGGCCGACAATACCTTTGAAATAACTGGTAACATCGAATTCCAAAGTCCTCCTAATTCGGGTCAGATGATTGTAGAAGATTGCAACGGAAACCAGCAGGTTTTTAATGCTCCTTTTACATCTCCGCAAGCTTACGCTTTAACAGGTATTAATTCTGACGGTACTCCAAACTGTGTACTCAACGTATATTTTACCGACGATCCCGGTTGTACTATTTCCTCAAACCCATTTGATTATCCGGAAAACTGTCTATGCGGTACAGATGTTGGTTCTTTCACCGATCTGATCAACGGAAACGGAAATTCTGCTAATCCTCACCTACTCTGCTTTAACGATGAACTTGTAATAACCGGGAACAATGATTTTGTTCCTCCCATGGATTTCAATGTCCCAGGTGTTACTTATGATCCAGGTGTTTGGTTGTTCGTTTACAGTTGCCCACCTACGGTCTTTGATCCGAACGACATAAACACAGATCCCTGTTTACTTGGTGTAGCATCAAATAACGATCAGGCCTGGAATATTGTAAATAACGCCGGAGATAACTCAACACTCTATTATGTGCCTATAACGATGTATAGCATGATAGATGGAGTTTATGCCATCAGCATCAATAATGGAGAATGGTGTTTCGATATGGGGCCAGTTTATGAAGTTACCTTCCTGGAGGATATAGTTACAAGTGTGACTGAAGATTGCCAGGCAGGAACCGCAACCGTAACAGTATCTGGTGGAGAGCCTTCCTTCAATGGTTCAAATTTCACTTTTTCAAACTTACAACCTGCATCAGCATCCTTATCCTCCACTTCTGCATCTAACGGGGGAACAATTGTTATCTCAGGACTTGTAGATGGTGATAATTATTCCCTTGATATCACAGATAACAATGGATGCCCTTCCTCAATATCGGGCACATTTACCGGAACAGAAGATGCTTCTTTCACCTACAATCCAAGTGCATATTGTCAGGATGAAACAAATCCCCTTCCCAACGTGACCGGAGTTCCCGGAGGAACCTTTTCCGCCAATGGAGGATTGACAGTTAATGCCAGTACAGGAGAGGTTGACTTGTCTTCTGCGACAGGTAACTTTACTATAACTTATACTACACCCGACCCTGTCTGCTTCTCTTCCGAAACCTTCGATATTACAATCTATCCGGTTCCGGATATAAACCCCGTACCAGATCAGGCAGAATGTGATTTCTTCATACTTCAACCCATAACCGGGACTAATCTTTCAGGCAACGAGGCTTATTACGACGCTCCTAACGGTGGTGGAAATCAGTACAACCCTGGTGATAATATCACTACATCCACAACACTTTATATTTATGACGAAACGGGCACCACTCCAAACTGTTCTGATGAGGAAAGTTTCAATATTGTTATTCATACAACGCCAAACATAAATCCCCTTCCTGATCAAACAGAATGTGACAGCTATACACTACCTGCCATTACCGGAACTAATCTAACCGGCAATGAAAGTTATTTTGATGCACCGATGGGAGCTGGAGCTGAATATTTACCGGGAGATGTGATTAGTAACGCAGGAGTGAACAATATGTACATTTTTGATCAGACTGCTACCGTGCCTAATTGTTACGACGAGGAACAATTTGACATACAAATAAATATCACACCCTCTTTTAATCTCTCTTCTACAGATCCTACGCAGTGTGGTCTGAATGACGGGACCATTACCTTATCCGGTCTATTACCCAACACGGTCTACTCCCTAACCTATTCAGCGAATGGTAGTCTTGTAGGTCCAAATAATGTAACGTCCAATGCAGCCGGGGATATTCTCATAAATAACCTTGCTGCCGGTACTTACTCGAATTTCATTGTCAGCTTAAACGGATGCTCTTTTACCGACAACACAGTCATAAATCTGGTGGATCCTAACGCTCCTTCAGTGAATGCCGGACAGGATCAGGAAGTGTGTGAGGGAGAAACAATCATACTGACGGCAAATAATCCCGACGGGGCTAATATCTCCTGGAACAATGGAGTTTCGGACGGAATTGTGTTTACTCCTCCCCTCGGAACCAATACTTTCACTGTTACGGCTAATCTTTCAGGATGTATAGCTACTGATCAGGTTATCGTTACAGTTCATCCCAACCCTACGGTCAGTGCAGGAAATGATGTACTCGTTTGTGAGGGAGAATCAGTAACCTTAACAGGATCCGGGGCTAACAGCTATTCCTGGGACAACGGTGTTTCTAATGGAATTTCGTTTGTTCCAGGTGCCACACAAACCTACACCGTGACAGGAACGACTGTTTTTGGATGCACAGGAACAGATAACGTTCTGGTTACGGTTGAGGCTTTACCTCAGGTTTCATTTGAAGCTGATAATTTCGATGGCTGTATACCCGTAACGGTAAACTTTACAAATACTTCTGATATTCCGGGTAGTCAATGTTTATGGAGCTTTGGGGACGGTTCAACGGCAGTGGGCTGCGGTCCTGTCACTCACATTTATAATTCCGTTGGATGTTTTGATGTTAGCTTGCAGGTAACGAGTGCCAATGGATGTACTTCACTGTATACCGAACAGGATTATATATGTACCTCCGGCTACCCTATTGCTGACTTCACCTTCTCGCCTACTGATATTACAACCATCAATCCTGAGGTAAACTTTACAAATAACTCCTGGGGAGCAAATACCTATCAGTGGAATTTCGGAGACGGCTATACAAGCAATATTGAACATCCTTCTCACACCTATCCTGAAACAGAAGATGAATATATTGTTCAACTTATTGCCATTAGTGCCAGCGGATGTCCGGACACGGCGTATGCCGTAATTAATATTTATGAAGAACTGATCTTTTACGTTCCAAATACCTTCACCCCTGACAACGATGATTTCAACGAGGTTTTCAAACCGATCTTCACAAGCGGTTTCGATCCGTTTGATTATAAACTTTTGATATTTAACCGATGGGGTGAAGTAATATTTGAATCAAACAATTCTGAAATAGGCTGGGACGGTACTTACGGAGCTGAAAGTAATCGCATTGTGAAAGATGGAACCTACGTTTGGAAAATCGAATTTAAAACGAAGAAATCCGACGAAAGAAAAACCGTCGTAGGTCATGTGAACGTTTTGAAATAGCAATACTGAAAAATCATATTAAAAAAAGGGCGGTTATAATTACTAACCGCCCTTTAAATTAGATATAAAATGTGGTCTATTCACGGATATGACCGTCTCCAAATACGTAGTATTTGTTTGTAACCAATTGCTTCAGTCCGAGAGGTCCCCGGTGATGCAATTTGTCCGTACTGATCGCTAATTCTGCTCCAACCCCCATCTGGCCTCCATCTGTAAAACGTGAAGAAGCATTCTGATAGACGGCCGCACAATCTACCTGCTTCATAAATTCCATTGCCTCTTCTTTGTCCTCAGTCATGATAACCGCTGAATGCTTACCGGAATGTTCGTTGATCATGTCTATAGCTTCTTTCATAGAATTGACTGATCCTATCACGATTTTCATTGCTAGAAACTCTTCTTTCCAGACATTCTCAGACGGAATGGTATCGTTATTCGGCAAAACATTTTTTACCTCATCGTCCACAAGTACTTTAACCTTCAACTCCTCAAGTTTTGACTTAAGTTCCTCGAGTTTCTGCTCATACCCTTCAATATTTTTGTCAATCAGAACTTTATCAAGTGCATTGCAACCCGAAATTTTATCCGTTTTTGCGTTGATAATAACCTTCATGCTTTTAGACCAGTCAGATCCGGGAGATACATACAGAAAATTATTTCCCCGACCGCTTACAAGAACCGCACATTTGGCATGCTGCTTCACGAAATCGATCAGGCGCTCGCCTCCTCTTGGAACTATAAGATCTAGTTTTTCTGAAGGATTTCTTAAAAACTCCTGAGTTTCCTCCCTGCTCATCTCAAGCATTTTTATCCAGTCTTTCTCCAACCCGTTTTCTTCTAAAGCATCATGCCAGCATTCAACCAGTATCTTGTTACTATTATAGGCTTCTTTCCCTCCTTTTAAAAGGATTTTATTGTTTGCCTTAAAAGCAAGCACTGCAGCCTCAATGGTAACATCTGGTCTGGATTCGTAAATGATCATTATGGTCCCGAACGGATCGGTTTTATTAATAATCTCCAGGCCGGTATCCAAAGTTCTTTCTGATATTACGGTTCCAACCGGATCTTCCTGATCTCTCACCTCTTGAATGGATCTAATCATACCGTCAATCTTGGCATTATTGACAACCAGACGATCATAGAGAGCCTGATCCTCCCGCTGAAAAGCCTCAAGGTCTTTTTTATTTGAGGCCAAAATATCATCTCTTCTGTTTCCAATAATCCTGATCATAGATTCCAGAACCTTATCTTTAACTTTTGTTTTTAGTAATTCCATAATTTGAAAAAATTGTAAATAAAATTTAGTTTGAATATTTATTTCACTTAGTTCGCGGTGAATTTCGTGCCCACCTTTTCTCCGTTAAGAATATCAATCAGTATATTCTCTTCCTTCCCATTGGCAATAAAGGTCGGTATTTTCTTATTCGCAGTAGATTTCGCTATTCTCAGCTTAGAATCCATTCCTCCCCGGCCTTCACCTTCACCCTTGTTGGATTCTTGCACATATTTCTCAACGTTTTCATCAACATCCACCTCGTGAAGAACTTTAGAGTCTTTGTCATCAGGATGACCGGTATAAAGACCGTCAATGTCCGTTAACATTATCAGCATATCAGCGTTAACGAGTTCGGCAACAAGACTCGCAAGCTCATCGTTATCAGTAAACATCGACATCGTTAAAGACACTGCGTCGTCTTCATTGGCAATAGGAATAATTCCCTCTGCCAGTAATCCCTCATAACAGTTAATCATATTCTCCCTGTACTTCCCCGGCGCAAAATCTCGTTTGGTTGCCAGAATCTGAGCACATCTCATCCCGAAATCATGAAACATCGAATAATAATGCCGCATTAGTCTTGGCTGACCTACCGATGAAAATATTTGCCTTCTTGTTGTGAGATCTTCTGCTGAACAATCACCTAACACCTCCTTTCCGGCGATTGCTGATCCTGAGGAAACGAGAATTGTGATGACATCCCTTTCATATAAATAAGCGATCTGTCTAACTAAGTTTTTGAGTATCGGACCAACAATTCTGTTATTTCTGTTAGTCATTACATTGGTACCTACTTTGACTACGATTCGTTTTTTGAATTTTTCCACGTTGTATGATTTATGAATAAAATTATTGTTCCTTTCCAAGTTCAACAGCTCTGTCGAATGCTGCGTAAGCAGCCTCCTTAATCAGTTCCTTGACGTTGTTATCCTCCATGGAATCTAAAGCCGCTCGAGTAGTTCCACCCTTGGATGCCACTCTGTTCATCCACGTAACCGGACTTAAATCCGACTGGTTAAAAAGTTCTACGGCACCCTCAAACGTATGACTAACCAACACCTTGGAATCGTTGTCTGAAAAGCCCATTTTCTGAGCAGCTTCGAGCATCGACTGCATAAAATAAAACACATAGGCAGGACCGGATCCGGATATTCCCGTAGATTTATCAATAAAATCCTCGGTTTCAACATGAATAGATTCGCCTGTGGTATCAAGCAGGTTTCTTACCATCAATAACTCTATGCGAGATACAGATTCCGATTCGGTAAATGAAGTAACACCTTTCCCGACCTTAGCAGGTAAGTTAGGCATGGTTCTAACCACTTTTGAAACCCCCAGCTGATCCTGAATAGTCGCTATTTTTACTCCCGCCATAAGACTTACAAAAAGTTGCTCCTGATTGACCATTCCACGGATTTTCTTAAAGAGTTCTTCACTGTGATATGGCTTTACAGCGATAAAAACTATATCAGCGACGGGAAGACAATCCTCTATTTTTTCATAAACATCGAATTCCGGATTCTCTTTCAGTCTGGCTATGGTTTCAGCATTGAGATCATGTATCATTAATTTCCTGCGATTCAACAATGGTGAACGCGACATACCCTCCGAATAGGTAATTCCCATATTCCCTCCTCCGATTACTAGAACTTTCATTTTTTGTTTTTAGTTAATTATTATCGATGCAAGTCTTGTTACAACTATCATTCATTTAACGCTATTTGCCAAAAAAAGACGATTTGGGCGGTTATAAAGCCTCATATCAATCCAATATAGTTCTGATAAACAAATGTTTATACTTATTATAACATTTTGTCATGTTATTCTGTCACTTCAGTTACTGAACCCTATTAATATAATTCTTTTTAACTTTAGGTTGGATATTTTTTTTTCGATTTGTTTAACTTTACAGTGGATGTAGGATAAACAAAGAAGCTTATCTGCAGCTTAACAACTCACATATAAAGTCCGCGAATTAATGAGTACGACTGAAAAAAAGAAGAAATTACAATCACTGAAACGGAGGGGAAATTATCTTGCACAGGCACCGAATCAAATAAAATTACTTGAAAAGGATAAGTTCCTGGGGCCTTCGTTTTCTCAAAAACTTAAAGAGCACAGTCAATTCCCTCTGAAACCCGGAGAGATTGAAATACTTCAGTTGAACGTAGGATATATGTGTGATCTTACCTGCGAACACTGTCACGTAGATGCGGGTCCTGACAGAAAGGAAATAATGACCAGAACTACCATGGAACAGGTTCTGAATATTATTGATCAGACTAACGTCAAAACTGTTGACCTCACAGGTGGAGCACCAGAAATGAATCCAGATTTTAAATGGCTGGTCGGTGAGTTAACAAAGCGTAAGGTAAAAACAATCGTTAGAAGTAACCTGACTATTCTTGTATCCAATAAAAATTTTAGAAAATACCCCGAATTTTTTAAAGAAAATAAAGTGGAAGTAATCGCTTCTCTTCCTTGTTATACTCAAGAAAACGTAGATAAACAAAGAGGTAGCGGGGTTTTCAATCGTTCTATTGAGGCGCTGCGCGTTTTAAATGATCTTGGCTACGGAAAAGAAGACTCCGATCTTTCTTTGCATCTTGTTTATAATCCAGGTGGTGCAGGACTTCCACCGGATCAGAAAAGCCTCGAACAAGATTATAAAGTCAGACTGAGGGAAGACTGGGGATTAGAATTCAACAATTTGTATACGATCACGAATCTTCCTATATCCCGGTATCTTGACTTTCTTCTGGCGGCAGGAAAATATGAGGCTTACATGGAAAAATTAATCGAATCGTATAATCCTGTTGCGGCTGAAAACGTAATGTGTAAGAATACTTTTTCTGTAGACTGGGAAGGTTATATGTATGACTGCGACTTTAATCAGATGTTACAGCTTAAAGTGCAAAGCGGTCGAAAGCATATTAGCGAGTTCGATTATGAAACACTTAAGAATAGAAATATAGTCATCGGACAACACTGCTACGGGTGCACCGCTGGGGCAGGCTCGAGTTGTCAAGGTGCGACAACCTGATCCATGAAAATATCCGGAAATATCGTACTTAAGAATTTACTTCTACCCCTCTTTGCAGTTTTCACCCTGTTTTCATGTGCTCAGGAAATTGATCCTGATTACAAATCCATGATAGAAAGGAAATATGACTTTCCTACCCTTTCTCAGGATTCAGCACAGATGTTATTAAATAAAGACTCTGTAGTATTCCTGGACACAAGAGAAAAAGAAGAATACAACGCCAGTCATCTACCCGGTGCTCTGCTTTTTGGATTCGATGATCCTAACTGGGAAATATTGGATACAATCCCTAAAGACTCTCAGATCATTGTCTATTGTTCAATCGGAGATAGAAGTCAACGGATTGGCAAGAAACTGCGTGAAAGAGGTTACAAGAATGTTAAAAACCTTTACGGAGGAATCTTTCTTTGGGCCGATCAGTCACGTCCAATGGAGGATAGTAAGGGTGAACCCACCTCGAAGGTTCACGGCTATAATCGCTTCTGGGGACGATGGGTAAAAAAAGCTGAGACCGTTTATGAATAAAGAACTCCTTATCATTTTCACCAAGAATCCTGAACTGGGTAAATGTAAGACACGTCTTGCAGCAACTATTGGTGATCAGGCAGCACTGACAGTCTATGAACAACTTCTTGATTACACTGTAGATTTCACAAAAGAATTAAAACTCACTAAAAGAGTATATTATTCACACCGGGTAAATGAAAATGACCGCTGGCCCAATAATATTTTTGAGAAAAAAGAACAGTGCGAGGGAGATCTTGGTAAAAAAATGCTCGATGCTTTCAAAACCGGATTTGAACATGGCTTTACAAAAATAGCGATTATCGGGTCAGACTGTGCCGAGATCAACGGTGAGGATATTACCATCGCTTTTGAAGTTCTGGAACATAATCAGGTCGTAATAGGTCCCGCCATTGATGGAGGTTACTATCTATTAGGAATGAACACGTTGATACCCGATCTTTTTTCAAAAAAAAGCTGGAGTACGGAAAAACTAATGGGGGAAACTATACAGACATTGGAAGAAAAGCAAATAAATTACGCCCTTTTAGAAGAGAAATCAGACATTGATTTTGAAGATGATCTCCGGCGAAAGGGGTATATCAATTTCCAGTACTGAATTCACAAGGGGTCCACATCTATATTGAGTCGAGCAGCTTTATTCTGAGGAGAAGAATAAAAGTCATCAATGATCTTTTTCAAGGAAACTTTTACTTTCTTCTGGGAAGCTTCTCTTTCTATCTTTAGTCTTACCATTTTCAAATAATTGTTCTGAATTCTCTTAACTACAGGAAACTCAGGTCCCAGAACCCGCGTACCGAATACTTTTATCAATCGAGTGGCAAGGTCGGATGCAATCAAATCAAGTTTATCTGCACTTTTATGTTTCAAAGTCAGATTAATCATTTTATAGTAAGGGGGATAAAAATAATTTTTGCGTTCAATAATCTCATGATTATACATTCCAACGTAATCGTGATCAATTACCTTACGAATAATCCAGTGATCCGGATCCATAGTCTGTATAATAACTTTTCCTCTTCTCTTTTTCCGTCCGGCCCGTCCGGCTACCTGAGACATAAGTTGATAACTTCTTTCAAATGCTCTGAAATCAGGACGCTTAAGCATCATATCTGCGTCCAGAATTCCTACTAGCGAAACATTGTCAAAATCGAGTCCCTTGGTTACCATCTGTGTTCCAACAAGGATATCAATGTTTCGGTTATCAAAATCTTCCAGAATTTTCTCATAACTGTTCTTTTGCCGTGTAGTATCAAGGTCCAATCTCTGAACACGGACGCCAGGTAAAAGGATGGAAAGTTCATCCTCAATTTTTTCGGTTCCGAAACCTATCATTTTCAAACGATTACTCTGACATTTCGGACAAGCCCCCACCGGCGGAGTAAAATAACTGCAGTAATGACATTTCAGAATGTTGCTATGTTTATGATAGGTTAGGGAGACATCGCAGTTGACACATTGTGGATTCCAGCCACAAACTTCACAAGCCCATACTGGATTATAACCCCGACGGTTTTGGAAAAGAATGATCTGCTCTTTTTCCGCAAGTGCCTCTTTCATATGTTCAACAAGAAAACTCGAAAATTCGGCCTGCATTGTTTTTCGGCGTTTTTCTTCCTTTATATTCGCAGTAAATATCTCAGGCAATCGAATATTTCCAAATCGTTCACTGAGTTCTACCAAACCGTACTTCTTATCCTGAGCATTGTAATAACTTTCAACAGCAGGAGTGGCTGAACCCAGAAGAACTTTTGCCTCATGAAAGGCCCTCAAAACAATCGCTGTATCACGACCGTTATATCTTGGACTGGGATCATACTGCTTAAAAGAACTTTCATGTTCCTCGTCAACGATGATTAGTCCAAGATTCTGAAAGGGTAAAAAAACGGCACTTCTGGCACCAATAATTATTTGAAAGCGGGACGTTTCACCCTTCAGTAATTCGTTCCAGATCTCCACCCGTTCATTTGCATTAAACCGGGAATGATAAACCCCTATTTTCTCACCAAAATACTTTGAAAGTCTCTCAATGAGCTGAGTGGTCAAAGCAATTTCCGGCAACATGAAAAGAACCTGCTTTCCTGCTTTAATCTGTTCAGCAATAAGTTCTACATAAATTTCAGTTTTTCCGGATCCTGTGACTCCATGCAATAGGGTTACATCGTTTAGTTTGAATGAAGTGCGTATTTCCTCAAGTGCTTTATTCTGAGCTTCAGACAATTTCATAAAACCGGAACTCGCCTCATCTCCTACCTCCAGCCTGGATATTTCAAGTCTCCTGGACTCCAGTATTCCTTCTCTTTCTAAAAGATTCAGTGAAGAAACAGAAGCTCCCTCCTCGATCAATTTCGTTTTCAACACGGGTCTGGAGACTCCGGACTTAAATCCTCCGAGTTTAAGCAGTATCAATAAGGCATCGAGTTGTTTACTCTTCCTTTTATGTTCTGAAAGATCGTTCAAAACAATTTCAAGCATATTTTCAGACCGATATTCCTCACTGAGTTCGACAAAAAGCTGGGTTTTAGGAACATATTTAAATTTGAGTTCCTCCTTGGTGATTACTACCCGTTTGTCTATTAAAGATTTAATTACCGGTTGAACCGTTTTTATCTGTAAAATCTCAGAAATTTCCTTCAGATCCAGCTCACCCTGTATTTCCAGAGCTTCATATACCTGATATTCCTTATCGGTGAGGTGCTCGGTATTTACCTCCGATTCCGGATGTAAAATGATTTTCGTTTCGCTTCCAAGTTTAAAGTTAGATGGAAGGGCAGCATTCATCACATCTCCCAAAGGGGCCATGTAATACTCCGATATCCAGTTCCACAATTTGAATTGCTTGCCTGTAATTATTGGGGTATCGTCAAGCACTGAATCCACATATCTGGACACATAATCCACAGGGACTTCTTCATGAACCCGAACGATTATGCCGGTCTGCAACTTGGCTCTTCCGAAAGGAACCACAACCCTAATTCCCGTTTTAACCAATTCATTGAGTTCAAAAGGAACCCGATATGTAAAAGTATTGTGAACAGGAACCGGGAGAATGACATCCACGAAATATGTTTTTCTCTCTTCCACCTCCCAAAGGTAAGGATGTGCTGACGGAATGTGATTCAGTACAGGATGTTTTTTTTAACATACCGATTCATTTTATCAAAATACCCCATAGACGATCACCTTTGATCTTCATTTCTGCTGCGTTAATCGAAAACTGACATTAGTCATAATTCAGTTTGACCCCTATCATATTTATTACTTCGCCTGAAGAGTTTCTTTGCACCATGGGAATTATATACATAATGCTAATCGTGAGTTTGTTGTTGGCGCTTTTCTTTTTACTGTCTTTTATCTGGGCAAATAAAACCGGTCAGTATGATGATGACGTCACGCCGGGAATACGCATTCTATATGATGACGAAGAAATAACTGAAAAATCAAATCAGAAATAAATGGACACAACTATCGTAAAATATGACAACAAAATTGTTAAGTATTTTGCATACGCAACAATTATCTGGGGTATTACCGGTATGGTGGTAGGTTTAATAGTGGCTCTCCAGCTTGCTTTCCCGGAGTTTTTTAACGATTATCTCGGATTTAAATACCTGTCATTTGGAAGGATAAGACCTTTGCATACGAATGCGGTAATTTTTGCATTTGTAGGTAATGGAATATTCACAGGGGTGTACTATTCTGTGCAGCGCCTTTTAAAAACAAGGATGTGGAGTGATAAATTAAGCTACATTAATTTCTGGGGATGGCAGCTCATTATTCTGTCGGCAGTAATCACTCTTCCCATGGGTTACACTACCAGCAAGGAATATGCTGAGCTAGAATGGCCTATTGATATTGCCATTACATTGCTTTGGGTTGTATTTGGATGGAACATGATGGCAACCATTCTGATCAGAAGAGTGAAACACATCTATACCGCCATCTGGTTTTACATGGCAACTTTTGTCACCGTCGCAGTGCTCCATATTTTCAACTCATTTGAACTTCCGGTATCATTGCTCAAAAGTTATTCGTGGTATGCCGGAGTACAAGACGCTTTGGTTCAGTGGTGGTATGGTCACAATGCAGTTGCCTTTTTCCTTACCACACCTTATCTGGGAATGATGTATTATTTCGTTCCAAAAGCAGCAAACCGTCCCATTTATTCCTATAAACTATCGATCATTCACTTCTGGGCGCTCATATTTATTTACATATGGGCAGGACCTCATCACTTGTTATACACGAGTTTACCCGATTGGGCGCAATCTCTCGGTGTAGTTTTCTCGATTATGCTGATCGCTCCATCCTGGGGTGGAATGCTCAATGGACTTCTCACGCTTAGAGGTGCCTGGGATAAGGTACGCGACAGTATTGTACTCAAGTTTATGGTTGTTGCCCTCACAGCATACGGAATGGCAACCTTTGAAGGCCCAATGCTTTCTCTGAAAAACGTGAATTCCATATCACACTTTACAGATTGGACCATTGCCCACGTCCATGTAGGAGGACTAGGTTGGAATGGAATGCTCACTTTCGGTATGCTGTACTATCTTTTCCCTGTATTGTTCAAAAGAGAACTTTATTCCAAAAAATTGGCAAATATTCACTTCTGGATTGCCACTCTGGGAATTCTTTTGTGGGCAATACCCATGTATTGGGCGGGATTCAGCCAAGGACTGATGTGGCAGGAATTTAATCCCGATGGAACATTGGTAAACGGTGATTTCCTGGAAACCGTGGAAGCGATCAAACCATTTTACACAATGAGAGCCTTTGGAGGACTTCTGTTCATCGTTGGAGCTGTGATCATGGGCTACAACCTTGTAAAAACAGCTAAAATGGGGTCTTTCAGGAATGATGAGGCCGTTGAAGTTGTATCCAACCGTGAAACAAAAGCAAATTATAAAGGAGAATACTGGCACCGTCCGATAGAACGCAAACCAGTACAGCTGATGATTCTTAGTTTGATCGTAATTCTGATCGGTGGAGCTGTTGAAATCATTCCTACCCTTGCGGTGAAATCGAATATTACCACACTTCCTCAGATCAAACCTTTGAGTCCGTTGGAACTTGAAGGAAGGGATATATACATTCGCGAAGGTTGTAATAACTGTCATTCTCAAATGATACGCCCCTTGAGGTTTGAAACAGAAAGATACGGTGAGTATTCAAAAGCCGGGGAATTTGTTTATGACCATCCGTTTCTTTGGGGTTCTAAACGAACCGGACCTGATTTGGCACGTGAGGGAGGTCTGAGAAGTGATTCCTGGCATTATGGTCACCTCATTATTCCTAAAGATTGGTCGCCAGGAACGGTAATGCCGGCATATCCCTGGCTTGCAGATGACATTCTGAATACGGAACAGCTGGAAAAAAAAATATCCGTCATGAGAGACCTGGGTGTACCATACTCAGAAGGATATGAATCAAAGGCGCTTTCGGATCTCAACAAACAGGCACAGGAAGTTGCTCTGCGCATCGTTAAGGACCTTGCAGCAAAAGGGAGCCAAGTTTCTGCGGACCAAATAGCCAACAAGGAAATTATTGCGCTTATAGCTTATCTGCAACGATTAGGAACGGATATCAAAGCAATCGATAAGGTAAGTGAAAAGATTGATTCAGTAGAAGTAATCACCGAAACAAAATAATAGGATGCTCAGATACATTAAACATAACATGTCGGAAATAGCCGGTATTGAGATTTATCCGATCATATCTCTGCTCATTTTCGTGATATTCTTCGGAGTAATGTTATGGCTTACACTACGAATACCACGATCGGACATCAAGAATTTTAGAAATATACCACTTGAAGAGGCTGAAGAAGTCGAAGAGAATAAAGAAAAGGAAGAAGAAAATAAAAGCGAATAACTGGAGTCATGAAAAAGCAAATAAACTACATTGTGTTTCTACTTAGCACAATTATCATTGGGATTCAGGGTTTTGTCCGTGCCCAGGACGGAGAGGCCTTATTCAAGGCAAAGTGTAACACCTGCCATATTATGGGTAAGGATGCGACCGGTCCTAATTTACAAGGTGTAAAATCTAAATGGGAAGGTGAAGAAGATTTGCTCATCGAGTGGGTCAAAAATTCGCCCAAAGTTATTGCCGAAGGGAAAAGTGAACGTGCCAAAGTCATTAAAGACTACAGCCCAACCGTGATGCCAATTCAACCGGTGAGCGACCAGGAAGCCAAAGCGATAGTAGAATACGTGAACAGTTGGACACCAAGTTCACCGGATACAGAAAACCCGGAAAAAGTTGCTGAAAACGTAACCAATGTTCCCGATTATTCTTTGAATCAGACCCTGTTTTATGTACTGATAACGGTAATCGCCCTGTTATTGCTTTCCATCTTTATAATCTCAAAGAGTACAAGTGAAATAATAAAATCTGATAAATTCAGAAACAAACTTTTAGAAATAAACAAAAAACGCAATTCCCAGGGAAACAAGCTCTCCGGTTTAATCATGATCCTGTTTACCGGATATTCTTTTCAGGCCGCTGCTTTGTCTGCTGCCGAAAGGGAAACTTCTACGGAAAAGTTTAGTATTTACGTTGAAAATAGCGACATCTATGTATTACTGACTATCGCCTTGCTTCTTCTCGGATTTCTTCTTCATACCGTCAGAATGTTTTATAAGATACTCGGTCTTATTCAACCTAAGAAGACACCACAGGCCGTGGCAGAAGAAAGATTCGCCAGAAATGAAAAAAGGCAAAGAACACTTACCAAAATACTTACAGCTGCAGTCCCTGTGGAAGAGGAATATAAAATTGATACCGGACATGAATACGATGGTATACGAGAACTAGACAACCGAATGCCTCCCTGGTGGCTCGCAGGATTCTTCATCTCAATTGTTTTCGCAGTAATCTACATGTTCCATTATCACGTATTTAAAACGGGAGATTTACAGGAAGTTGAATACGCCAAAATCGTAAAAACTGAAAATGCAAAAGTTAAAGAATATTTAAAGGCACAAGCAATGGATGTTGATGAAACAAACGCAACGCTTATGACCGATAGAGCTGATCTCAGAGCAGGGAAATCCCTTTTCATTAATAACTGTGCAGTTTGTCATAAAGAAAACGGCAGTGGCGAAGTAGGACCAAATCTTACCGACGAATACTGGATTTACGGAGGAGATATAAAAGATTTGTTTGGTGTTGTAAAGAAAGGTACCCCCAACGGAATGCCTGATCATCAGTCCAAATTTAATCCTATAGAAATACAGCAGGTATCCTCTTTCGTTCTGACCCTTGATAAAATAACGCAACAGATGGGAGGAAAAGAACCTGAAGGAAAAAAATACGAACATGTAGGCAAAACTGAAGAAAAAATGGATGACCTACAGCGAGAAAATCTGAAGGATGACTCGTTGCTTCAAATCGCAAAGTAAAAACTAAAAAATCACCGTGATTAGTGAGCGGGTATAATAAAAATGGAAAATGAAGAACAAGAAGAGTTCAGGGATCATATCTCGACCGTAGATACAAGCGGAAAAAGGATATGGATATACCCAAAGAAGCCATCAGGAAGGTTTCACAGAATGCGATTAATCCTTTCCATTGTGCTTCTCCTCTTTCTGTTCGGTGCGCCTCATATATATATAAAGGGAGAACCTCTGATTCTCTTCAATATACTGGAAAGAAAATTCGTTTTCTTCGGACAGGTTTTTTGGCCGCAGGATCTATATATTTTTGCCTTCACCATGATCCTGGTAATCGTGTTCATCATCCTTTTTACGGTCGTTTTCGGCCGACTTTTTTGCGGTTGGGTGTGCCCTCAAACGATTTTCATGGAGATGGTCTTTCGTAAGATCGAATACTGGATTGAAGGAGACTGGACCCATCAAAAAAGGCTCAATAATGGCCCATGGAATTCAGAAAAGATTTTTAAGAAATCTTTGAAACACTTTATTTTCTTTCTCATCTCCTTTTTGATCGCCAATACATTTTTAGCGTATATCATCGGTGCAGAAGAATTGTGGAATATTCAAACGTCACCGGTTCAGGAACATCTTGTAGGATTTATTGCACTAGTGATTTTTACGTTTTTATTTTACGGGGTTTTCGCTTTTCTGCGTGAACAGGTTTGTACGACTATTTGTCCTTATGGCCGTCTTCAGGGAGTTTTGTTGGATAAGAATTCCATAGTAGTAGCGTATGACCATAAAAGGGGTGAAAAAAGAGCCAAATTCAAAAAAAATGAAGATCGCGACAAACTCGGAAAAGGTGATTGCATAGATTGCAGACAGTGCGTAAATGTATGCCCTACCGGTATTGACATTCGAAATGGTACTCAGCTCGAATGTGTAAACTGTACAGCCTGTATTGATGCCTGCGACCATATAATGGATAATGTTGGACTATCGAGAGGACTTATCAGATACGCTTCGGAGGCAAATATTGAAGGTGGAAAAAAATTCCGCTGGACCACACGAACAATTTCATATACAGTACTTCTGGCCTTACTTCTTGTGATCTGGGGAATATTGATAGGATCCAGAACAAACATAGATGCCACAATTCTGAAACAAAGAGGCTCAAGCTACCAGGTTCTCGAAAAAGGTATGATCAGTAACATCTATGAAATCAACCTAATCAATAAGACAAAAAAAGAATACGAAATTGATCTGCAACTTCAGGATTCGAAAGGAGAAATAACCCTGGTTAAACAACCCCTCGTTTTAGATCCTGAAGAATCAATTACAGAACGTTTTATCATCAAACTACCTGTGCAGGAACTTGAAAACAGACAGAAAAAATTAAAAATTGAAATCATCGGTAATGGTGAAACCATCCTGCAGGAAAATACGCGCTTCATCGGACCGATGCTCTAAAAGACTAATGAATTATGAACTGGGGAAAAGGTATAGCTATATTTTTGGTTTTGTTTATCGCTTTTATAACATCTTTGGCTGTGATACTTATGAAAGCAAATGCTGATCTTGTAAGCGAGGATTATTATAAGAAGGAAGTTGCTTACGGTAAGGAAATAGACGCAGAACAAAACGCTCTGAACGAAAATCTGATTTTGAAAACAGATGTTTCAGAGGGAGGTGTCTTTCTTCAAATACTGAATACAGTGGAAACCGGACAAATTAATGTCCATCTGTTAAGAGGAAATGATCCTAATCAGGATATTATCGTCTCCACGCCTGGGCCAAGTACCTTCATTCCCAAAGAGAAACTCAGTAAAGGCAAATATTTATTGACCGTGAGTTGGAACAAGGATAACAAGGATTATCAGCTAAAAAAAGAAATATGGGTGGAATGATTGCTTTGATTGTTGCAGGGCTAAGTCTGGGCCTCATTTCCTCACTTCACTGCATGGGAATGTGTGGCCCGATTGCCTTCGCTCTACCGTTGAATCGAAAAAACAAATGGACAATCGCCGCTGGGATCACTTCCTATTCCTTCGGACGAAGCACCGGTTATGCTTTTTTGGGCTTCTTAATAGGTTTTATCGGGATCAGTGCATCATTACTGGGTATTCTTCAATGGATTAGCATCATTTCCGGAGTTCTGATTATACTGTTCGCATGGTTCAGATATTTTGAAAATCCCTTCAAATCCGGTAAACTCTATCGTGGAGTCATCCGAATAATGTCACGATTTCTGAATGCGTCAAAAGGAAATAAAAAATGGAGCAAGTTGATGATTATTGGACTTTTAAACGCTTTTTTACCCTGTGGAATGGTTTATCTCGCACTTCTTGCTGCACTTAATGCGGGAAATGTTTTGAATTCCGCTGTATTTATGTTCGCTTTCGGGTTAGGAACCTTACCAGCTTTCGTATTCCTCGCTTCTCTTAAGCGCTTTTTTCAGTCGTTTGCCCTGCTGAATAGGAAAATTGTAATTGCCGGAATGGTATCTCTTTTAGGACTGATAATAATAATCCGGGGAATGAACATCGGAATCCCTTATATCAGTCCGAAAATTGAGACAAAAACGCGGACAGCCGTCAATAATGAGCAGAAGAAAAATAGTCAAATTGTGACGGAACTTTCATGCTGTAGTTCGGGAAAAGGTAATTGCGATCAAACTCTCCCATAAATTAAAGTCAGTTAAAATGGTATGAAATAGACAGCTTCCTGCGGTATTTAAACAGATCGATAGAAACCGAAAAGTGCGTTATATGTAAAATGATAAACATCAGAACAAAATATGTCTTTATTCGTTTAAGGTTTTATCCGGCGAAAAATAATCATAGATAAAAAAATAGCTCGGAAAAAAGAACATTAAAAAAGACATTATGAATCCTAATTTGAGTAATACCGACAGAGCAGTTAGATTCCTGCTGTTCATTTCTGCAATAATTCTTTTTATCCTCGATATTATTCAGGGTTGGCTCGCTTACGGCCTCATACTTGTTGGAACCGTTTTCTTAACGACAAGCCTAATGAGTTTTTGTCCGATCTACAGATTTTTCGGACTTTCATCCAGAAAAAGAGAGATTCGGCAATAAAAAAACCGGGCCTTTGGAGGACCCGGTTTAGCAATCAAGTAGTTCTATTTAATCCTGAACCTTTCCGGTAATGGTGACTGTTTGAGTTGAATTAGGGATGTTCGCAGTAACCGTTATCGTTTTAGTAATATTCTGTCCAACCTGATTTGGTTTCGCTGTAAAAGTTACCTCCAATTCCCCTGTTTCTCCTGGAAGAATGGGTTCTTCCGGTTTACTGGGAACAGTACATCCACAAGACGCCTTTGCATCATTGATGGTTAAAGGATTCTTTCCTGTATTTTTTACGGTAAATATCGTCGAAACAGGTTTATCCTTCGGGATTAATCCAAAATCGTGAACCTTAGGAGTTATTTCCATTGTTGTCTGAGAAGCCAGCCTTTGCTGTTGAATACGCTCCTGCTCCTTTCTTCGTTCCTCAGCAGCCTTTTCTAATTCCTCCTCAGACTGGGAACCTGCAGCCAATTTCGAGCGTTTTTCTCCTTCTTTCACATCGATTTCAACCGATGCATCATTTTTACAGGCTGTAATTAAAGAAAATACAAATAGAAACATCATCAACTTCTTCATAACGTCAATTTTTTCCAAATATAATAATATTCATTTTTAGAAATTAAGCGCTATTTCTCCGTCAGGTTCATTTCTTCATATTTACCTTGAGAAAGTATGCCGTAAGCACGCATAAAAATCTCATTCTTCACGTTGAATATCTGATAGAAAGCAGAATAATCCCATATATTTTGAGCGATCATGGCTTTTAACCTTATCTGCAACAAATCCTTGCTGATGTTGTAATCTTCCTGAACGAACTGAAGCGTACTGTCCTCTTTCACAGCATAACCGAAAAATCTGTTCATAAAAGCCTCATCCGTTTTAAAACCATCCTTAAAAGCTCTTGCATCCGAATAGTTTTTCAGAATTTCGTCTCTGTGTTCATTGGCGTAATTAAGTGCAAAAGTATTGATTACTCCCGACCTGCTTAAGTCTTTATAAAACTCGGAATACTCAAGCGTATCCAGTGGTACAAATATATCAGGCATTATGCCTCCTCCTCCATAAACGGTTCTTTTCTTAATAAGGGTCTTGAACTTCAACGAATCCGGTAAACTGATACTATCTCTGTGTGTCATTTCACCGTGAAGAAACCTGTCTATATAATCATTGCGATATTTCTCGAGGTCATCATAAGGTTTTTGAATAAATCGTCCGCTGGGCGTATAATATCGTGCAATGGTTAGTCTTATTTGAGAGCCATCACTCAGCTCGATAGGCCTTTGAACAAGTCCTTTACCAAAAGAACGACGTCCAACGATAAGTCCTCGGTCCCAGTCTTGAATAGCTCCCGCCAGAATTTCACTCGCTGAAGCCGATCCTTCATCGATCAGTAAAACCAGATTTCCCTTTTCAAACTCCCCTTTCGTATCTGCTTTCAGTACACTTTTCGGTTGTTTTCTACCCTCGGAATAAACGATGAGCTTATCATCCTTGAGAAATTCATCCGCTACATATTTGGCCGCATAAAGCAATCCGCCTCCATTCCCCTGAAGATCGAAGATCAGGTCTTTCATACCCGCTTTCTTCAGATCGGAAATGGCCGTTTTAACCTCCTCTGCGGTAGTGCGGGAAAAATTGGTCAGTTTTATATAGCCCGTTTTACTGTCTACCATGTAGGCACTCACCACAGAATGAACCGGAATCTCATCCCGCGTTATAGTGAACTCAATCAACTCATCCCCACCACGATCAATCGAAACGCGCACTTTAGTTCCCTTTTCACCGAGCAACCTTTCACGAACCCCAGAATTCTTTAGACCTACACCGGCAACATTCTCACCCTCAATCTTGATGATCTTATCTCCCGCTTGAATTCCAATTTTTTCTGAAGGCCCGCCCGGAATGGGATTCACAACCAAAAGAGTATCTTTCAGAATGTTGAATCGTACGCCAATCCCAACAAAACTTCCATCTATTCTTTCATTAGCTTCATTCACTTCATCAGCAGGAATATAGGTTGAATGAGGATCCAGTTTCTCGAGCATAGAAACGATGGCGGCATCACTGATTTCTTCTGACGGCACCGTGTCCACGTACATCCTGTCGATATAGGTATAAACCTCATTAATCTTGCGTAATTTCGGATCTTCAAACCCAATCTGTGAAAAAGCGGTGTAAATTGTAAACATCCAGACCGCCAATAAAATATGTCTTATTCTCATAGTTTCGAAAATTAGTTAAAATTGACCAAAAATCAAGCCGCTTTAGGATAATTAAATCATCTTTTGTTAATCAGTCAGATATACAATTTAAGTCTTCCTTTGGTTCACAACAAACAAATAAATATAACTATTTACAGGTTGGGAGAATTTTAAACATATAACTGTTAAAGCATTTTGAGTACTGAATAAATAACGAGCCTTTTATTTATTTATTTCGTAGAATATTCTGATCTCAATGAAGAGCCTTTTACTTATCGTATGGAGTTTGTTTTTTGCAGGTGTGGCAACAAGTCAGGTCTTAGAGTTTGATCAGCTTGAAATGCGTTATGATCAAGGTCATTATAAAAATGTTTACCGAAAAGCGAGAAGGTTATTAGACAATCCTTCCTATGATTTTTCCTATATACCTGAGTACTATCTGGCACTCTCAAAATTGCAGCTTGCTCAAAACGACAAATGGTATAAAAGACATAAATACGCCGTATCCGAAGCGAAAAGAACCTTGAGCATGCTCCAGGAATCTCATGAAGGCAGAGCTCTACTGGAAGCGCATGTCTATGAATTGAGTGGTTTAAAAGCAGACCTCCAGCAGTGGCTCAATCAACTGAAGCTAAGCGGAGAAAAATATAAATCGGACGAGATACAGAACCTACTTCTTGAAAACTTCAGTAAAATACCAGACATCAACGAACTGAGAGAGGACAATATCCCGCTGGATAATGAAATAATCACCGAATCGGAAGCGACCGAGAGTTCTGCCAGGATGTCCGATCAACGAAAACAGGTGGTACAGAAATCTGAAGAATTACTCGGAATCCCTTATAAATGGGCAGGAACAACCCCTCAAGGATTTGATTGCAGCGGTTTTACCTCTTATGTCATGAAAACTGCTCTCAATAAGAACCTCGAAAGAAGAGCTGTTGATCAATACAACGCTTCAGAGAAAATCAAAGCCAAAAACGCCAAACCCGGAGATTTGGTTTTCTTCGATAATGGCTCCGGAATTTCTCACGTAGGGATTGTCTATTCGACGAACAACAACAGCATTCAAATGATACATGCAAGCACAAGCGCAGGGATTTCTATCATTGATATCTATCAGTCGAATTACTGGAAACAGCGTATTGCAGGTTTTGGAAGATACCTCGAATAGTCCTGTCCGTTTTTTCAGTTCGTTAAGGCTTTCTAAGCCTCACTGCCTCGTTGACAAGAGCCAAAATATACAAAAAGGTTGCAAGAGCACCGAGTACAAGACTGTATGAATAAATTTCCTTGTTCGAAGGTTTCAATAGAATGATTACAAACCAGAAGGCGAGAATAAAACCTACGACGTACATTGTTATTCTGGTAAGGAAATGCGGACGATTATACATGCTAAACATTCCTGTTATCGACAACAGACCAACAGCAACCTGAAAAACAATTCCTGCCATCATAAAAGGCCAGCTATCCTCCACCTGGTGGGTATCTATAAGACCGTATAATGGGATTATTACCGGAGTGACACATAAAAAAAGTATTGCAACGTTAACCGCTCGGGACAAATCACTGTTGTTACGAAAGACCTTTATTACACCGGCCGAAATTCCGATCATGAAGCTTAGAACGATAAAAGGAAAAAGTACAAGAATAGCAGTGTTATTGGCCAGCACAGCAATTAATAGCGAACAAAAACCTATGACGCCAACACCTATTATAACATTCAGTATCTTATTCATCTTTTATATAACAAGCTATGTCCCAAAAATATACAAAACTATTATAAACGACGACTTCTTTCCACGGCAACTACCAGATTCCACAGACAGCGGGCCCCGACATTAGCGTCCCAGTCATCGTTCCCGTTCGCAACCTCACAAAGATCAAAGCCGATTATCTCCTTTCCGGCACTGACCAGTTCATGAATTAAATAGTTTGTTTCCTCAAGTTTGAATCCTCCCGGAACCGGTGTCCCTGTATTCGGACACAGAGATGGTTCGAGGGCATCTATATCAAATGAAATATAAACTCGCTGAGGCAATTCACTGATAATCTGAGCAACAAGGTCTTTCCAGGTTTTACCTCTGAACTGATCTTCCTTTATTTCCCAATCATAGAAACAACGTATGCGTCCATTACTGTTTTTAACCATTTCCACCTCAGGAGCAGAAACATCGCGTATTCCAACCTGTACAAGTTTTTCCACGCTTTTATTTTGCAAAGCATTGTAGAAAATGCTTGCGTGAGACTGTTCGAATCCTTCATAAGCGATTCGCAGATCTGCGTGAGCGTCTATCTGGAGGATGCCAAAAGATTTATAATTTTCGGCAAGTGCCTCGATCAGACCAAGAGGAACACTGTGTTCTCCCCCTAAAACTGCTGGAATCTTTCCATTCCTCAAAAGACCTATTGTACGAACCTTCAAGGCTTCTTTTAATTCTTTCTGAGCATCATTCACAGCCTGAACGGTCATCTGAAACTTTTCACTTTCATCCAGCTTACCACCGCTTTCAAGAAAATCAATGTATTTTTGAGTTTCAAGAACGAACTGATCATTCAGTTTCAGGACATCCTCAGCCACCGGTGCCATAAAAACTTTAGTTTCATACGCTTTAGGAAGTTTCGGATGATAGAAATCCAGTTGCGTTGAAGCCTCTAAAATCTGTTCCGGTCCTCGACTTGTTCCTTTTCCGTACGAAGCTGTTACGTCCCAGCACACCGGTAAAATAACGATATCCGCTTCTGTTTCAGTGACCGGAAAACCAAAAATATTTCCGTTAGCAACACCTACGCCATGCGGATCGAACTTCTTTTTTTCAGACATAAATCAATTAAGTAGATCCTTAACGAAATTAGGAAGGGCTAAAGCAGCGATATGAATCTCAGCGTTATAATATTTCAATCCTTTTTCTTTCACAAAAGCATCGATTTTTTCAGTATCAATATCCTTCAATGAAAGTTTGTCGCTCTTCAATCCAAACTGGAAACTCCACATACCTGTTGGATAAGTCGGAACATAGAATAAAGCAACATGTGCATTGTTCTCACCAAATAATCCTTTAATTGTGTCATGAACATCTGCAAATGCATTTTCATTGAATTTCGGAGATTCTCCCTGAGCTACCAGAATACCTTCTTTTTTAAGTGCTTTATAGCAATTGTTGTAGAAAGAAACCGAGAAAAGACCTTCAGCCGGTCCTACAGGATCCGAACCATCAACAATAATGAGGTCATAGGATTCAGGTTTGGCATTTTTCACGTAATCAATTCCATCACCCACAATGAGGTCAAGTTTTGGATGGTCAAACGAAGCTGCGATAGAAGGCAAATGTTTTTTACATGCTTCTATAACCTCGCCATCAATTTCAACCATCGTAACCTTTTCAATACCCTCGTGTCTCAGTACTTCGCGAACGGTTCCCCCGTCACCTCCACCGATAACCAGCACATTTTTAACATTTTTATGCGCAAAAATTGCCGGATGTGCAATCATTTCATGGTAATGAAACTCATCTTTTTCAGTAGTCATGAACATATCATCCAAAGTGAGTAACTTTCCGTATTTAGGAGATTCTAGGATACGAACACGCTGATAGTCCGTTTGAACATCGTGCAAAACTTCACCTGTATAACGCAGAGAAATCGCCTGGTTTTCATCTTTATCCGTAAACCATACATTTCTGGTATACATATCGGGATTCACCCATTCATCGGCTTTTTGACGTGATGAGGAGATATCGAAGTCATTACGTGTCAAAAGATTTTTCGAACCTCTCTTCATTTCCAGCGCCGAATAAGAAGCCGATTTGAAACAATCTTTGAGATAATCAAAAGAAATCCATGCATCCATTTCTCCACAGGTAAAGAGATCAACAGCAGCATACCCGTATTCAGGCCAGGTATGTATGGCGAGATGACTCTCTTCAATTACAACAACACCAGAAACTCCATACGGAGAGAAATGATGAAAGGTTGAATTGATAACAGTTGCCCCGGCCTTTTTTGCAGCCTCAACCATGTCGCGTTCTATTCCCGAAACATCGTTCATAATACTTGGATCGCAACGCATGAACTCTACTAAGATGTGATTACCTAATGCACTCATTGATTATTTCTTCTTTTTAAATTATTTGGAGCAAAAGTAATGAAATGATAAAGAAATAATCCTTAAAATCCGCTAAAATTGGTAGAACATAAGACGAAAACATCCAGTTCAACGCGAATTATGAGCGATAAACAATGAAAATTATAATCAAAATCAAGAAGAAGGATAAAGGGATGCAACAAAATAATATCTTAGTTTTGAGGACAAATATGTTTAGCTTTACAACTTTTTTTCAGAACAATTAAAAAACGCCGAAATTCCGCATTAAATTCCAGTTATTATTTAAATAATCTCTTCTTTTTTAACAACTATGTCAAAAGGTTCTAAAAATAAAATATGGATGATCTATCCGGGAAATAAATCCACTTGGATGACACGAGATGAGGAAATATTCGGAGCATTGAACTTCGAAGTAAAGAGTAGTTCTTTTCCAATTTATCCAAAATACGTCTTACCCTTGTCGTTCTTTAAACAGTTTTTTCAATTTCTTTTTAATCAAAGAAAATTCAGTTACATTGTTTGTCAAGGAGGAGGTTATCATTCATTTTTACCAGCCATTCTCAACAGAATCTTCAAAGGGAAAGTAATAGTGATTGCCGTTGGAACAGACTGTGTGAATTATCCGTCAATCGATTATGGTAATTTCCGGAAAAATCTGTACAGATATTTCACTTCTAAAAGTTTTCTTCATGCCACAATAATTTGTCCTGTGCACCAAAGTCTGATCCAGTATGAGAATACGTTTTATCCTGTTGACCCTAGTTACCAGGGATTGAAAACTTTCATCCCAAAACTGGAAGAAAATAAACTGAAGGTGATCAATTATGGTTTCGACATGACAAAATGGCCGTATATGGGGAAAGATAGATTGCCACACTCCTATTTGACGGTTGTTGGAGAAATAAACGAAAGAACTACCCCATTAAAAGGGATTGACCTTTTAATTGATTATTTCAAAAGCAATCCTGAATCAACCTTAACCATCGTGGGCAGAATGAACTGTAATCTGGATTTTCCCGATAATATAAAGTTAATTCCTTTCGTCAAACAGGATGAACTCAAAGAGATATATAATGAGCATCAATATTATTTCCAACTGTCAATTTCAGAAGGGTTGCCCAATACCCTATGCGAAGCTATGCTCTGCGGTTGTATACCAATCGGCAGTTCTAATTCTTCAATTCCTGAAATCATTGGAAGAGAAGAAAATGTACTATTAAAAAAAGATGTCGAGGCTTTAAAAGCTTTAATTCAGAAGCTCCCAGAATATAATGAAGAAGACGCCCTTTATTTTAGACAGCGTATTTTGACTAATTATCCGATAAAGAAAAGATTAGAGGACTTTAAAAATCTCTTTGCCACTCATCAATGATTTCTCCCAGGAATTATTTTTTTGAAAACTTTATTAATTACATCATTGATGTCTTCGGAGAGATTTAAAAAATACACTAGTGGCAAATATAATATGATCGCCAAACCACTCTTAATTATCAGATTCAAAATATAATTTTCAGTATTCGGTAAACTATCAATCAGTAAAACACATGCAGCAATCAATATATAAGTAATCACCGTTTTTAAAGTAAACGGGTGGATCTTGAAAATCTTATAAACCGCCAACATTACAGAGAAATTCATAATAAAATAAGCAATAAAAGTTGCTAGTGCTGCTCCGTTTAAGCCGTAGGCAGGAATCAATAAAAGATTAGCTCCAATGGCAATCAGGATGGATAAGAAAATAAAGTAGGTATTTAAACGATACATTCGAGACGAATTTATTATTTCAAAATTCACCCCAAAAGTCATATCAACGAGTTGCGCTAGTCCTATAAATAAAACAACATACTCTGTACCAGCGTATTCTTTAGGCAAATATCCATAAACAGAATACAAATTAATCCAAACACCTATAAAAATAAGCCCGCCCACAACCAGAAGAGATGCGCTGCTCTTTCGATATACCTTCAGTACATTATCCATATCGTTTTCATTTATCGAATGAGATATAACTGACTGAGCAACCGATCGAACACCTCTTGTTGGAATACTAATTATGACGCCGAACAGAAACATTGTCCCATAAATTCCTACCTCTGCTTCCCCAAGGTATTCGTTAACCATTAACGTATCCAAATAAAGATAAAGAGAGCCTCCAACAGAAGTCAAGGTCCCAAAAATTGAAATTTTTCTCAATTCACGCCTTTCTTGTTTACCAAAGGTCATTCCTCTGGAATACCTGGGTAAGGAACCCTGCATCTTTAGATAAATCAGCAGAATAAAAGGGAAAATCATGTATAAGAAGAGTAAAGAATAAATATAAAAGGAATAGGAAATGACACCAAGATAAAATAGGCAAATCAGCAGTAACATACCACCTTTGAGATAGAGGTTTTGAATATATGCATCGATCGCCACCTTGCCTGACATTCTTATAAAACCAAATATTGCATTGTAAAAAAGGCGGGCGCAAATCGCCAAAAACACGATCCACACAAATAAAATTGACTTATCAATTCCTGCAGTTTCTTTCTCTAAATTAAACAACTGATTACTCAACAAAAGATAAAAAGGAAGAGCTAAAAGAATACCTATCACTGTAAGTCGCAATGCGTAAAAAAACAGAGCGCTCAACATATTCCGCTCATTTTTATAAATGGGATAATACCTATAAAACATTTGAAACACCCCTAATGAAAATATAGTGGAAAAAATGCCGGTAACAGCAATTATGAGTTTCACCAATCCAACTTGAGAAGGATCGAATAATAAAGGCATTAAAACAGCGGAGGTAATAAAACCGATGATCACCCCAGCATATGAAATGATCGTTGTAATTATAGATTGTGATCGAATGATGCCCATTCCAATTCGTTTAATCAGTAAATCATTTCTTTGTTAAATTCGGGGATAAAAATAGTGTTTTAGGTTCGTCTTTAAGAATTTCCTATTCAAAATGACCATGATTATAAGAAGTCCAATGAAAATCAAATCCTTTCAAGAAATATTGAATTCTTTGAGAGGACTTCTCAATAAGCTAAATATGCTAAATTTGCGGTTTATCTTCGGAGAGTTTTTAACAGTATCAAAATGATAGACAAAAAAGAAGTAACTGATTTTTATAATAATTTCGTTGACCGACAGAAAAAAGTAGGAGTATCTGTCCGTCATAGAATTATATATTCTTCCTTAAAAAACATAGGACTAAAAAAAGATTCGAAAGTATTGGAGGTTGGTTGTGGTATTGGACAAGTAAGTTCCTTGATTATACCATCAATATCATCGGGTCAGTATGTCGGAACGGATATCTCTCCGAAAAGTATTGAAACTGCCCGCCGCACGAATTTGAATAAAAACACACAATTTCTGGTGAGCGATATGAGCGATTTCCAACATGAATTGAAATTTGATTTCATCGTCTTTCCAGATGTACTCGAACACATTCCGGTAGAGGAACACGCTAATCTGTTTAAAAATATCGAAAAATGTTCTCATCCTGGCACGCGTGTATTAATCAATATCCCAGAACCAAACGCACTGAACTGGATGCGTAAAAACAAGCCTGAGGCTCTCCAGGTTATCGATCAGTCATTGTCTATGCAGGATCTTTTGAACAACGTATATCCGGCTGGCTTTCAAGTCTATTCTATTATACCTTATTCAATTCATACGAATGTAAATAATTATGTTAGCATAGTTCTCGTTCGTGAAGCTAAGATTAACGAATTAACTGTTCAATCAAAATTATTCCAGTTAATCCAAAACTTACGCGTACGTTTTCTTGGTACCAGAAAAATTTGAATACAGGCTAATTTTCTTTTCTTTTGATAATGAAGTCACTTAAAAAATTACCTGCTATAAGTAGGAATATTAAAATCGACCCCGCAAGTGCTATGTTGTTACCGGTATCAAATTCGGGCACCTCAAATTTCATAACAAGTTCATACGTTCCTTCAGGAAGCTCTATTCCTCTTAAAAGGTAATTAACCCGGTGGATTTCAATTTTCTTCCCGTCGATGTAAGCGTTCCAGCCATCCGGATAATAAATTTCAGAAAAAACAGCGAACTGTTTACCTCGAACATCTACACTATAGACGAGCTCATTTGGTAGATACGATTTTTCTTTGATACTCCCCTCGCCTGAATAGGTAAGGGACGATATCTCCGAAGCCACATCAGGCCCTATAACGGCCTCATTTTTTGGATCAAAGTCATAGATCTTTTCAACTTTAACCAGAACAGTAAAACTATTCAGGGTATCCTTACTAAGTTCTTGCAGCGGTATCCAGTTGGTATTTCCATTGACGTCCGTTACAAAGGCAGACGACATCCCCGACCTCCGAACATTTCCAAGATTTAAAGGAATGCTATCCTGATCCATATAATATACTCCCGTCTCCTTTGCAGAAATAGTATCTCTTTTTTTAGCTGTTTTATTGATAAAAAGTTGACCACGGGAATCTACGGATTCAATTAAAAATAAATCATCCAGCGCGCGAATCTGTTCATTCGGGTTTTGCTTTACGACCAGTTCCTTCACAAGCCAGGCATTACCCAAAGCCCCCGGGTTCAATCTGGCCCCCTGATCCTGAAGAATATATTTTACATTGAACATATTCAACACATCCATATTGTTATAATCAATATGAAAATCCTTTACATTCTGTATTCTACGCAGTTTTGCACCGTGGTAACCGTTTAAAGACTTATGGAAATAAGACGGTCTCGAGCTGGAGAAACCTGCTGCAGGCTCATATACCCGGTAGTTGGTATTAAAATTAAGAACCTGAAACTTTTTTGACCAAAGTTTTTTGGTATCAACCTGACCTCTCCTTCCCTTTTCACGATCAATGCTGACTTTCTCCAGTTTTTCTTTCAGTTCAGGATTATTCTCTGTTTCCATTCTAAGCACCTCAAGATCTGCTTTTGTAGGTGAGAGCGGATAATCAAAATCACTTTTGTCTATCCAGTGAACATACTTTCGTCCAACCTTTTTGGTGTTGAGATAATTCCAGTCAACCATTACCAGATCCACAAGTGTGAATAAACCAAGACCGATGAGTATAACCTCCTTTCTCACAGCAGCGAAAAGATAAATCAGGACTAGTACTATTCCCACTATCAGAAAGAAAATAGAACGCAACATGCTTGATCGGTAAATAGATTCTCGTACCTGTACAAGCGCATCGAACTGCTGATCAACCCTCTTTACCTGTTGATCAACCACCTGTTCGATTTGTTGTGGATTATTTATATCGATACCGCTTTCAAGCAGTCTTCTCGGATCTTCATTTTTTATCTGTTCCCTTACCTGATTTTCATACGAGTAAAGGAAATCTCTTTCGGGCGTTGAAAGGTATCCATCACCCGTTCCGGTAAAAGTTAAAACAATCAGCGCTAAAATGAGTCCTCCGGAAGCAATAAAAAATGGTTTGATATTGCTCTTAATTTCCTCCCTTTGTTTAAACAATTTATTCAAAAAAAGTATTCCAAGTAACGGTATCGTTAGTTCCACTACCGATAAAATTATCGTAACCGCTCTGAATTTATTATAACCGGGCAAGTAATCCAGTAAAAAGTCTGTTAACCCCATGAAGTTTTTACCCCACGATAGAGCCAGCGCCAGGATTGTTACTCCCAGCAGTGCCCACTTCAATGGCCTCTTGAGATATACCATACCTAGTAATGCAAGAAAAAATACGATAATACCTAGATAGACAGGTCCGGAGACAAACGGCTGATCGCCCCAGTAAACATTATTTTCAGCCACCAAACTAGCATTCCGTCGCATTTCAGGATCCCGAAGTTTCTCTGAAAACTGACTTTCTTTAATCGTCCCGCTCGCTCCACCCTTAACATAGGGTGAGATCAGCGTTAGTGATTCATCTACTCCATAACTCCATTGAGTGATATAATCCTTGTCAAGACCCGAGGTACTTTTGGACTGATTAGTTTCTCCTCCGGGTTCTATGGTTATATCATTCCCCCCACGAATTGTGTGTTGTGCATATTCCTGAGTAAGTTTTATATTCCCGTAATTAATTCCTAAAGCAATAAAATAAGCCAATAATAAACCTCCGGTTGCTTTTAAAAAGTAACCCCATTGAGACAATTTGATAATACGTATGAGTTCAACAATACCAAATCCGACCAGAACAATACCCAGGTAATAGGTTATCTGAAAGTGATTTGCACTGAGCTGCAAACCCATGAAAAACGCGGATAAAAGAATCCCCCACTTCAGATTGTAACGATACGCCATATAAAAGGCTCCTATAACAGGCCCCATTAAACCAATAGCCGCAGCTTTGGAGTTGTGACCGGCCTGAAGAATAATAATGAAATAGGACGAAAAAGCGAAAGCAAAAGCTCCGAAAATTGCCACCTTTGGGTTAACACGCATGCACAAAAGCATAATATAAAATCCGATGAGATAAAGGATAAATAATCCTGCCGGTGAATGCATTCCAAAACTGAGTACTTGCGTAACATCGTCCAAAAGGTTACCCTCATATTTGGTAGAAATCTGATAGGTAGGCATTCCCCCAAACATTGAATTCGTCCAAAGCGGTTCTTCTCCCTTTACATCACGAAAATGTGACACTTCGTTTGACATTCCTTTAAACTGCTCAATATCATGTTGTTTGAGTCGGTGCCCCGAAAATTGTGGACTAAAATAGATGAAGGTAGTTAAAAGAAATAACCCAATAGCCAGGAGGTGAATCCAATTTTGCTTGAGAATCCGGGAGAAATTAATTTGTCTCATGAAAGGAATTTTATTAAACGGGGATGAAGATAATAAAACAGTTCAATATACAGATGAAATATCCTGGAACGACCTAGCCGTGAATCGTTTCTTTTTTGCCATACTTCAGCATCAGACCCGATTCATAATCCAAAAATTCCTTCCAGCGCTTATCTACATCGATTCGAACAGCATATTTCTTGGCGAATTTCAGAAACATGGTATAGTGCCTTGCCTCACTTTCCATTAAATCTCGGTAAAATTTCGCTAGTTCAGAATCTTGAAGTTTCTCCGACAACAATCTGAATCGCTCACAGCTTCTGGCTTCTATCATGGCACTAAACAACATTCGCTCAACAAATTGCTGTTCATGATCACCTCCCTTCTTAATAAAATCCAAAAGATCATGAATGTATTCATCCTTTCTTTCCCTTCCTAAATGTAATCCGCGTTTTTGAATCTCTCTGTGGACCATTTGAAAGTGCTCCATTTCCTCTTTCACCAATTCTCCCATAGCCTCTACCACGTCCGGATAATAGGGGAATTTAACGATTATCGTGATCGCATTTGACGCGGCTTTTTGTTCACAATAAGCGTGATCCGTCAAAATTTCTGAAATATTTTTCTCAACAATTTTAACCCACCTGGGGTCTGTTGGCAATTTTAATCCGAGCATTTTTTTCTTTAAACTTAATTAAATGATGAAGTTCAAAACTGACTTTTAATGATTTTTTGATCCTTCTCTGTTTAATTCAAATGACCTATTTTTTTACAATATTACTATACATCATTCTTAACAACCATGGATTTAAACATTTTTTATTTATTTTTGATTAAATTTGGATATCCAAAAATACCTATTTTATGAAACGAATAACTGCTTTTCTCTCCATAATATTTCTTTCCAGCCTCTGTTTTTCTCAACAGGTTCTGATTTGGAATGATGATTTTGAAGGCACTTCTGCTGATTGGGATCTTACCGTGCAAACGGGAACAAACGGATCAGATGCCAATATCTGGAAAATAAGTGATGAAGAAGGTGGAGTTACTCCTCCGGGTTGTGGAGTTGCAAGTAATGGTGATAATACACTCCATGTCACCTGTCAGGGTGGTTTCTGTTTGGGAACAGGAGCTATTTACAACGCAGGAGATGGTGGCGCCGGTTTTTTCAACACGGAAACGAATAAAAGAGCCGTTTATCTTCAGCCCATTTCAACTGTTGGCGAAACGAATCTTGAGTTCGTATTTGACTGGATAGGTGTAGGGCAAACAGGGTCGGATTTCACTGAAATTGAATACAGCATTGACGGTGGTATTACCTGGTCGGTATTTTGGACTCAGGTACAGGGACCTGTATGCGGCAGTGGTCAGGGACAATGGACGGAAGAAACAGTTCCGCTGCCCGTAGCGGCTGAAAATCAGGCTGACCTAAGATTTGCTTTTCACTGGCAAAATGATAACGACGGAAATGGAACCGATCCTTCTTTTGCAGTGAATAATCTGCGGCTTTTCGCAGACGGAACCGCCACAGGTCCAACGGCAGCTTTTACCGCTAGCTCCTATGACATCTGTGAAGGTGACTGCATAAACCTCACAGATAATTCAACGGGAACAAACATTTCTTCCTGGTCTTGGACATTCAACGGAGCTACCCCCTCTGCTAGTACAAATCAAAACCCATCAAATATTTGTTATGCAACGGCAGGGACTTATGACATTACTTTAACGATAACAGACGATAACGGCACTGATAATATTACACAGACAATCAACGTATCCGCTTGTGGGTCTGGACCTACGGCTAATTTCACCGCAAGCTCAACAAGTATTTGCGTAGGTGACTGTATTAATCTTACCGATAATTCCACCGGAACGAATATTTCATCTTGGGACTGGACATTTAACGGAGCAACACCGGCAACCAGCACTTCTCAAAATCCAAGTAATATTTGTTATTCAGTGGCGGGTACTTACGATATTTCCCTTACTGTAACAAACAGTAACGGAACGGACAATGCCACTCAGTCGATAACCGTAAACACATGTCCGGGAAATCCACCGACTGCTGCTTTTTCAGTTGATACAACAATCATATGTGCTGGAGACTGTATCTCATTTACAGATGAATCAACCGGAAACCCAACGACCTGGTACTGGACATTCGACACAGGAAATCCCCCTGTATCCACTGAACAAAATCCAAGTCAGATCTGCTTTGACTCAGTAGGTACTTTCGACGTTACACTTACTGTTACAAATCCGGGAGGAACAGACCAGATTACAAATTCCATTACCGTTATGCCTTTGCCTACAGTGGAAGGATTTGGAGATACGATCATTGATATTGGTGGAGCTGCAGTTCTTAATGCAAGTTATACGGATTTCGGTGATTTCTTCTGGACACCTTCAGAAAATCTGGATTGCGATACTTGCTTAACGGTGATCGCCACGCCTTATCTCACTACGGTGTATTACCCCAGTCTCACGGCTCTTAACGGCTGTACCGGTCGGGACACAGTTTATGTAGTCGTTAATTTTGAAGAGATCGTTGAAGTTCCCTCTGCATTCTCCCCTAACGGTGATAACTTCAATGATTTGTTATTCGTTAAGGGTATAGGAATTACCGGTATTGAATTTAAAATATTCAATCGATACGGACAGATGGTTTTTGAAACAGATGATATCAATGAAGGCTGGGACGGAACTTTCAACGGAGAACCCTTGAATCAGGGAGTGTTTGTTTACACGCTGGAATTCGACCTTGTTAACGGCGAAAGCGGAACAAGAGAAGGAAATATCACCTTAATTAAATAAGAAAATGATGAGATCAATTATATTCTTTACAACACTTTTTTCAGGCTTGATTACCTATGGTCAGCAGGGAAGAAACTTCAGTATGTGGTTTCAAAATCATATGCAGTACAATCCGGCAGCGGTAGGAACAAATGATAATGATATGCAGGCCTTCGCTAATTTTCGTTATCAGTATTTCACTGTAACGGATAAACCGTATCAGACCGTTTCAGGTTCTGTGGAAGGCAAACTGTTCAGGTCGAATACTAGAAACGGTTATCTCGGTCTGGGTGGCTCATTTTTGAATGATATGAGCGGTGACGGAAGATATTCCGTTACACAGGTAAGTGTTCCTATTGCCTATCACCTGTTCTTCAATGCTGATAACTTTATTTCGGTAGGTTTACAGCCGGGATTATATCAACGTTCTCTCTCGGGAGGGAACCTGACCTGGGATCATCAGTGGAATGGTTACGAGTTCAATAACACTGTCCCCGGCGAAGGAATAGGAAATGCATCTTCCGCTAATCTTGACCTTAGTGCAGGTATATTTTATACTTACAAGAAAGACTATACAAGAAAAATATACGGAGGCGTTTCCATGCAGCATATTACACAGCCTGAATTAACCTTCAATATTGAGGACAACCTTTACAGAAGATATACCGCTCATGCCGGAGCAAACTATAAATTCGAACTGAGCACTTTCGGGATTTCACCACAAGTTATGTTTATGAAACAAGGACCGAATCAAAACCTTGTTTTCGGTTCTAATTTCGACTTTTATCTGGTTGAGCCCTCTTTACGAACAGACTTTTACCGACCCCACATTTTCTCTTTCGGCGTTTATCATAGATTAGGAGATGCTATTATAGCAAACTTCTCTTATACTTTCAGTGGCTGGACGATCGCAGCTTCCTATGATTCGAATATAAACAGACTGATGCCGGCATCTTCAACCATCGGCGGATTTGAGGTGGCCGTAAAATACGATATAATCCTGAATCGCGCAGGGAAATTCATTCGCTAATTAAACGTGTTTTAAAAGGCTCTAAATTTATATGAATTATCTCGGACATCTTTATTTTTCCGGGGATAATCATGGACTCATGCTGGCCAATCTCTATGGAGATTTTTTCAAGGGGTCTGATTTTTCGAGTCTACCCTCAGTGGTCAAAGAAGGAGTTATATTACATAGACAGATAGACGAATTTACAGACCAGCATCCCGCCATCCTCGAACTTTTTCACCGTATACTTTATCCTTTGTTACCCAAAGTTTCGGGTATAGCAATGGATCTGTTCATAGACCACCTGCTCGCCTCGCGTTGGGGAGATTTCCATTCAGAGGATCTTGAGAATTACTCTTCCGGCTTCTATCGGTACGCCCTCAATGCGGAAAACCACAGTTTCGAAAGCGACAATCTCAGTTTTACATATCCCGGAGATTTTCTTCAGTTGCTTCACATTATGCAGAGCAAAAACTGGTTATTAAGATACCGTTTCCCGGAGGGATTGATAATGGCCTCAAAAGGACTTTCTGCACGTTTAAGTTTTGAAAACAATCTTAACGAAGCTCCAGAAGTTTTTAGCTCCTACCAGGCAATTATCGAAAAAGTTTTTAATGAAGTAATGACAGACGGAAAGAAAAAATTCCTTGACCTACGGTTAATCTACTAATCAACACGTTGACCACAACTATGTAAACATTGAACGATTTTATCCCACGTGTCAAATACCATACCGGTTCCCTCCAGGTTGGCAGAAAGATTTTTTCTTCGTATCTTACAACATATTTAGGCACTTTGAAAAATATATTATTCCAGAAAACTCCGGTTCTTTTATTAATAGCGTTCACACTGAGCGCATTAATTTCTTGCTCTGATAAATCTCCGAAAGAAAATGCGATTGTTGGAAATGCAGACCCCATCGCTCAGCGGGATCTGAAGGAAATAATGAAATCCAAAAAACTTATTGTTCTCGCGGAAAACAGTGCTACCAGCTATTTTATTTATAAAGGCCAGAAAATGGGTCTCGAATATGAAATCCTGAAAGAATTTGCAAAAGACCTGGGAGTAAAGCTTGAAATTCGTATTGTGAACAATCTGGATAAAATTAATGATAAACTAAACTCCGGTGAAGGAGATATTGTTGCTTGTAATTATACTGTTACCAAAGAGAGACGTAGAGAGATAGACTTCACGATACCCTTTATGAGAACTTCACAAGTATTGATCCAGCGAAAACCTGAAGGATGGAGAAAAATGAGAAAAAAAGAATGGCAAGATGAACTTATCTCTGAACCCGATGAATTAACAGGAAAAACTGTTCATGTGTGGAAAAATTCAAGTTATTACGACAGGCTGGTACACTTGCAGGAGGAACTTGGAGACACGATATATCTAAAAGGCATCGATGGTAACGTGATTCCCGAGGAAGTCATGGAGATGGTTTCTAGAGGTTTTATTGATTATACAGTTACCGACAGAAATGTAGCGCTCATCAATAAGAGATTTTATCCGGATATTGATGCAAGTCTCGAATTAAGTGTCAAACAAAAAATCGCATTTGGACTTAGAAAAAAAAGTCCTCTTCTTCGCAAAAAACTGAACTCCTGGCTAGAAAACTTTATGAATACCTCTACTTTTCATTATATCAAACATAAATATTTCAACAATTCATCGTACGCCGGTCTTTCGCAAAATAAGTACTCATCCATTAAAGGAAATCGTATCTCTCCTTTTGATGAAGAAATTAAGATAGCGGCTGAAAAATATGGTTGGGACTGGCGTCTGGTGGCTTCAATCATCTTTGAAGAATCTAAATTTAAACTTGACCAGGAATCATGGGCCGGAGCCTATGGATTAATGCAGTTTATGCCCGGCACAGGACCTAAATACGGTGTTTACCCAAATTCTCCGGTGAAGGTACAGATCGAGGGAGGCGTCGAAAAATTGAACAGTGATTATGACAGATGGACCGGCATACCGGATAGCATTCAAAGGCTAAAATTTACTTTAGGAACCTACAATGCAGGACTGGGGCACATTATGGATGCTCAGCGACTCGCCAGAAAATATGGAAAAGACCCGAAGAAATGGGATGATAATGTTGAAATCTATGTTGCACAGCTTTCAAAACCTGAATTTTATCAGGACGAAGTTTGCCGTCACGGTTATCTACGAGGCTCTCAAACCTTCGATTATGTGAGATCCATTTTCATCAGATACAGGGAATACAAATCTGCCTTTCCGGCATAAAAAAGAGGATCCAAAGATCCTCTTCGTATATTGGTGCTTATCTTATTTCGACCATTCATCGATGGATTTTCTGTTCATTTCCACATACTGTTTATTTCCCGCCTTTTCCGCCGAAGCAAGAGAACGTTTAGCTGTTTCAATAGCCGCCTTCTTCTGACCAAGTTTATGCTCTATCAAAGCCTGCTTTCTTAAATACCAGTACGCTTCATCTCCTCGCATTTCGACTGCTTTTTTAATGTATTCCAGTGCAACCTCAAGGTTTTCTCCAGCACTCAGGTAATAATCCGCTGCACCGTAATAATCACGGTCTGAAGGACCACTCATGGTTTTTTCAATTGAAGCACGCGTCAATTCATCGGTAGGCATTTCAATTTTAATTCCAGCGGTAGAGTTTTCCCATGAAAAATTCAGTTGAAGGTCCTCTACACTTAAATTATCAAAGGAAATGGTAAAGGTCTCAGTGAAAGTAGAACTTTTCTTTACCGGAACAGAAACAGTTGCTACAACCTTTTCTTCCTCCCATTTCTTCGGAGTTCCCCAGTTTTCGGTGTCTGCATATAAATAAATATCCCAAGTTTTTTCGTTGATCTTCATAAAAACTGCGTAACTACCGGCTTTTACCTTAGTACCTCCAAAGGTAATTTCGGTATCAAAACTAAGTGTCGTATTTTTATTCGCACCAGTTCGCCACAATTCTCCGTATGGAAGAAGTTCACCGAAAATTTTTCTCTCTCTCACGGAAGGTCTTGAATAATCCAGAGTAAAATTGGTTAACCCGACAATTTGTTTGACAATAGCTCTGGGACTTAATTGTGGAATTTCCACTTGTGCTGTTGCCAGTAATGATAAAGAAAAAAAGATTCCTAATAATGTATTTTTCATGGTATATAATATTTAAATTTTTGAACATCAAAATTATCAAATAATCTTTTCAAAGCTCAATGAATTCAATTTTAGTAGATTTTGGTTTCCAAGATGACCGTTGATAATAATTATTACACCATCCATCAAAAAGATTTCTTTAACTCCCGAATTTAAATTAAATTGTAGGCGCTTACATGTTATAAATTATAAACTTATGATTAAATTCAACTACTTCTTACTGATATTTCTATCAGTTTTTATCGTAAATCCAGGTTTTTCTCAACAGCAACTCACAGCTGAACAGAAAGAAGAGAAAAACATTGTTCCCGGAGAAATTCTGGTTCGAATGCATAAAGGTCAGGATCCTGAAAGCATTCTTCGTGAATTACCATCAAACTATGGACTTAAGATAGACCGTATTCTTTCGAAATATTCGGATATTTGGTTACTAAAATATGACCCATCAAAAATTCAACATAATGAACTGGTGTCTGAAATTCTTAGGGTAAAGGAAGTATGGCTTGCTCAGGTGAACCATAAGGTTGAATTGAGAGCCGCTCCAAATGACCCCAACTATAGCAATCAATGGCAGCATCAGAACATTGATTCAGAGCTTGCATGGGATATCACGACTGGCGGAACAACGGCCACTGGAGATGATATTGTTGTTTGCGTAATAGAAAGTGCCGATGTTATGGGACATCCGGATTTACAAAACAATCATTGGGTAAACACGGCTGAAATACCGAACAACGGGATAGACGACGATAACAATGGTTACGTAGATGATTACGACGGTTGGAATGTAGGGACGAACAACGACAACATAGGCACAGGCTCCCATGGTACAGCAGTTGCCGGAATGATCGGAGCTCAAGGAAATAATAATCAAGGAGTTGCCGGTGCCAACTGGGACGTAAAGATCATGGTAGTCGCTGGTTATAACAATCCTTTTACTGAAGCAAATATAGTTGAAGCTTATACCTATCCACTTGAGGCAAGACTTCTTTGGAATCAAACAAACGGTGCTCAGGGTTCTTTTGTTGTTTCCACGAATGCCTCATGGGGTGTAGATGGTGGAGATCCCAATAATTACCCGATTTGGTGTTCATTCTATGATGACTTAGGACAAGTAGGTATTTTGAATTGCGGCGCAACAACCAACCAGAGTCAGGATGTGGATACTTTCGGTGATGTGCCTACAGCATGTGCCAGTGATTACATGGTTGCGGTCACTGCTACCGACATCAACGATCAGATTACCTTTGCCGGATACGGGGATCAAACGATTGACGTAGGAGCACCGGGAGATAATATTTATTCTACCTCGGCTAACGGGGGGTATTCGAATACAAGCGGAACATCCTTTGCCAGTCCTCTTACGGCTGGTGTGATTGGGCTAATGTACAGTATTCCATGTCCCAACCTGATATCAATGGCTCTGGCTGACCCTCAAGGGACAGCAGACATCGTCAGAACTGCTCTTTACAATGGTGTTGACCAAAGTCTGCATCTTCAGCAACGAACAGTTACCGGTGGACGTATTAACGCTAAGAACTCCATTGATCTTCTTATGACTCAGGTTTGTAGTACCTGTACTCCCCCGGGGAATGTTTCTACGGATATCATCAACGATACCGATGCTACTATTTCATTCGATGCTGTAGCAGATGCAAACAACTATATCATTTATATTCAGGAAGCAGGAAGTGGAAACTGGACTTCTACTACAACAACCAATTTAACGCACACATTTACAGGCCTATTGCCATGTACAAGTTACGAATATTACATCGAATCTGACTGTGGAACAGAGGTGAGTATTCCTTCACAAACCGTTTCCTTCAATACAACAGGTTGCGGAAACTGTATCGATCTGAATTATTGTTTGACCGGTACCAATCCGAATCCGGCGGTTACACTTACCGTTCATACGCCTTCCAACGTTGCGGGAAGCTATTTTTACGAAGAGACAAACGGATGGGGCGGTGACGTTTCTACCGGATATGTGTATGGAGAGGTGGTTTTGGTAGACGATGGAACTGCCAACGGAGACGAAGGATGTAATGCCCTTATTAACGGAGCTGCAATCAACGGAAATATTGCAATTGCCATGCGTGGATCGTGTAATTTCACTACAAAAGCTTTAAATGCTCAAAATGCGGGTGCAACGGCGATCATAGTTGTAAATAATCAGGCAGGAGCCCCAATAGTAATGGGAGGTACAGATCCTAACGTGACAATTCCGGCAGTTATGATAAGTTTGGCTGACGGAACAGCACTGATCAATGAAATCAATGGTGGAGCTACCGTTACGGCTTTACTCGGAGCTCAAAACGAATGGATCGAATCGTTTGAATTAAATGGAAATCTTACAGTTAGTGGTGACGACGGAGGATATCGTGCACCTGATTTAACACCTTTCCAACTCAATTTAGGCCAAGCTTATTCGTTTACAATGACGCCTGGATTCGACGGTCAGCCAATTCTGGAGTACACGAGAATTTGGTTAGATGCCGATCAAAGTGGAACTTTTGATGCCGGTGAAATGATTTACGATCAAGGAAATGCAAGCTTTGGTGCTCTGACAGATAACTTACTTATACCGGCCAATGCCCTGCCTGGAAGCACGAGATTAAGAGTTCAGATGGCTTATCAGGGTTACGGTGCCGATCCTTTACCCGGGGTTTGCGGTAATTTCACCTCCGGCGAGGTGGAAGATTACTGTGTTGAATTGACTTCAAATCAAATCTGTAATATGGATGTGGTAAGTACCATAACTCAACCAGCATGTGCTACCGTTACTGACGGTGAAATTGAAGTATTCGTTTCAGGCGGAACACCTGGATATACCTATACTTGGTCAAACGGTGCTGGAAATACGAATATTAATTCCAATCTGGATGCCGGAAATTACATCTTGACGGTAACAGACAATGCAGCTTGTGATACCTCTATAAGTTATACACTTAGTTACTCAACTAATCTGCTAATGAATAGTACAGTAAACCAGCCAACATGCTCTATGAACGATGATGGTTCAATAACGGCATTCGCGACAGGTGGTACGGGGATTTCATATCAGTGGACTAACGGACCATCAACAGCATTGTATGACAATCTTGGTGCCGGAACTTTTGAGGTTACAGCAACGGCAGGAAACGGATGTTTTATTACAGAAAGTTACACCCTGAACTACACCACGAATATTGTTTTGGATTCAACAATTACCCATCCGACTTGTAATGATACCCAGGACGGTGAAATCACTGTAACCGCTTCAGGAAGCACTGGCTTCCAGTATCAGTGGACCGGAGGACCCGCTACACAAACGTGGAGCGGAATAGGAAACGGAACCTATCAGGTCACAGTTACCGACCAGGATGGATGTGTAGCGACTGAAGATTTCACTCTGAACGCTAATCCGACAGTTCCGGCTGCAGGATTCAATAGTGCTCCGAGCTTCCTGACTGTGGACTTCTTCAACTTATCAACGGGTGCTAATTCATTTTCGTGGGATTTTGGAGACGGAAATACCTCTACGGACTTTAATCCAACGCACACGTATGCAGCAAACGGAACTTACAATGTTTGTCTGACAGCTTATTCTGACTGTGATGAATCAACCGTTTGTAATGATGTTACAGTAAACGAAAATGATGCAAGTTTGTCCTCAGAAGACCTGAACGAATTGATCAGTGTTTATCCGAATCCTGCTAAAGAATACCTGAATTTTGTTGTTAAAATTGAAGAAGCTCAAAGTATCGAGTTATATGACGCTACAGGTAAAAAAGTGATATCCGGTGATATCTTGAATGACAAAACCGTTATAGAACTGAGTAGGTTTAACAGTGGCTTGTACTTCTACCACATCAAGGATAAAAACGGTAATACACTCTATTCCGATAAAGTAAGTGTAATAAAATAAACTTTAGATAAAGAATAATAACTGAAAGGCTGTTTCGATTGAGACAGCCTTTTGCATGTTCTATGAGCAATAAATCACTGCAATATTATACCCTAGATTAAAAGTGGGAATACATTTAGACAAAGGGAAATCGGGACTTAGTTATTTTGATTCTCTCCTGCGAAAAGAAATTTATTCGGACTCACCAGATTCGTTTTCACTGCATACATAACAATACCAGCCGTATTTTTGGTTCCGAGCTTTGCCATTATGTTCTTTCTGTGCGTATTGATCGTGTGTGGACTTAAATGAAGAAGATCAGCAATCTGGGAGTTTGTATTTCCTTCGGCAATGAGAACGATTATCTCAATTTCACGTTCAGAGAGGGAGATAGGCTCGCAGGTAAATGAATCGAAATCCAAATCGTCAACGTTGATGGCTTCTTTCTGAATAGTTTCAAGGATCTGACCACAAAAAAATTTATTCCCTGCACCCGTTTCTTTCACTGAACTAATTATTTCACCTATATCACAGTCCTTTTTAACATAGCTGGATACCCCGGAACGCAGCGCGTCAACAATCACACCGGCACTCTGCTCTGGTGTGATAGCCACAAACCTTAAGTCCTTGTATGTATTCAGTAGTTGAGGAATAATATCAATACTAAAACCGGGTGAAGTGTAATCAATGAGTACAAGATCAGTTTCGAAATTTTTGACCTGTTCCTCAAGTTCCTTATTACTGACAGCCTCCCCTACCACTTGAATAAGGCGATCTGATGAAAGAATAGTTCTTAAACCTATTCTTACAATACTATTACTATCAGCAATAATTATTCTCACGTTTCAAATATAGAGAATATTTCATACTAATTAGAATCATTTTAAATAAAGAAATCATTCTTTTTAAACGAATATCATTCTGATGAAAATAAAAAAGCCGCATCTTCAAATATGCGGCTTTTAGATATAATTAATCGGATGATAATATCACTGTTTTATTAATTTCTTCCTCGTTATACTATTTTCTGAAACGACTGTGATCATGTAAGAACCTGAGGACTGATCGTTTAAGTCTATTGTAAAGAAATCGTCTGTAGAAATATGTTCTGCAATCAATTTTCCGGTAATTGAATGCACTAAAACCGTTCTCTTACCCGGAGAACTGAATTGAATATTAACCTCTCCAGCACTTGGATTAGGGAATAAGGAGAATTCATCCATTGCATAACTTTCAACCCCCACACGACAGTTGCTCGAAGCAGATATATGACTTGTATCCACTAGAATTGTATCGAAAGATTTACATCCATTTTCATCCGTAAATTCCACGCTGTAGATTCCTATACAATAGGGAACAGAATCATAATAAAAGGACGTACCGAAATAATTCAAGGGGTTACTATCCTGAGACCATTCTGTGGTTCCATCGGTTGTATTCACAAAAAGATTTCCGCTCATACCTATGCTGATTTCAATCTGAATCGGATTAGGATAAATTGTTACAAGCACAGTATCTCTATCTTCGCAACCGTCAGGAGTTATTCCCAGAACCATGTACTGACTCGTAGAAGGAGGAATAAATGAAACTCCGTTTGCTATGGTGTCATTCATTGAAGGAATCGGGAACCACACAAGGCTATCAGCACCGGTTGCATTAAAAGTCAACGGTTTACCAGGGCATCTGAATCTATCTGCACCTCCGTTGACCACAGGATTTGGAAACACCGTCACAGAAATATTGGTTGAATTCTGACATCCCATCGCGTCCGTTACTGTCAACGAGTAAGTTCCTGATGTATCGGCAGTAATTGTTTGAGTATTTTCTCCTGTGTTCCAATCATAATCTGCAGCAGGGTCAGCTGTTAGATTTACAGAACCACCGTCACAGAATGAAGTAGGTCCGCTGGCCGTAATATTAGGTCCTGGCAAAGGGTTAACAACAACGGTCACCGTATCAAAATCGATACACCCGGATGCGTTTTCACTACTTACAACATACGTTGTCGTAGATGATGGACTGGCAACCGGATTATTACAAGCTGTACAGGAAAAGTTACCTGCAGTAATTGGATCTCCAGAGAAAACAGACCACTGAAAGTTCATTCCACCACTTACTGATAGTGGTGCTGAATCTCCGATGCATATAGTATCATTCGGAGAGGCCATGGTTTCTAACTGACAGTACATAATCGTGCTGTAATCTCGGAGGGTTCCACTTCCCTGGGAAGATCCTGTAACGAAAATGTTTCCAAAATCATCAATCTGGAAGGCAGACATTTGATCACTTCCCGATGCCGGGCCATTGAATCGCTTGGTCCAGATTTCATTACCAACCGTATCCAATCGAACCGTAAAATAATCATCTGAGGCCCCCGAAATATTGGAATATCCGGATACGTAAAGTTCATAATTGGTATTTATCCGCAGTCCCTTGGCTTCGTCAAAACCGTTGGAAGGGCTCTGATAAATGTAATCCCAGTGCTGCACTCCGGTAGGATAATAACGTGCTACAAAATAATCCTCACCGTTACCCGTGTTTTTTAAACTTCCCGTTACATAAATATTATTCAGTGGATCAGTAGTAACAAATCTCGCACGATCATCCGCGCCGTCAGTTCCACCTATTGTTACGTTCCACTGAACGGTTCCTGCAGCGTTTAACTTAATCATGAGTATATCATCATCGTCATTCAGACCTCTGTAACTGGCACCTACAACATACACACTTCCATCAGGAGCAACTGAAATTGCAGAGGGCCGGTCAGATAAACCCACACCATCAAACCTACGCTGCCATTGACTTACTCCTGAAGAATTATACTTGATTACATAATAATCCAGACTATTCCCGGTATTAAAACTTTCACCTGCTACATAAACTGCATTACTAGCATCCACAGTTACAGCAGAAGCAAAATCCCTGTTTGTCGAATTTGCATATGTATTTGCCCAGTTCAAAACACCACCTTGTGAAACAGAAATGGTAATATAACTCGTATTGGCACCACCGTTTTCCAAACCACCGACT
>JAWVYS010000023.1:0-51155 GCA_033722555.1 Brumimicrobium sp. | reverse complement strand
CCTCCGCGCGGGTTATTAATCTCAACGTTTCTTCCCCCTGTAGGACGAGGAGACGTTCTGGGTTGGGGAGAACCGATCGGACGGAAAACACCTGTTCCTATCCTGATCTGTGGTATATTTTGATTATTGTTAGCATTCTGTTCCTTGGTTTGCCCTGAGGCCTCTTCTTTTCTCATGATAATTTACTCTCAATTTATATTATTTTTTTAGTACTGATAATCTCTGTGCTGGTTATCGAAAAGATGTTGATACCCGAATATTTCAAAAATATTTTTTCATATCTACAATTTAACAAACGCCTTGGTTACTGTCATTCCGTTTAAACTAACTTGACAATGATACGTACCCGGTTCAAGGGATTCAACATTGATTTGATTATTGATAATACTTTCATGTAACACAATTGTTCCCTTTTTATCGATTATCGTAATGGATGAAATCTTTGAGGGAGTTTGTATGTTCAGTATAGATGAAGTTGGATTTGGAGACAAGACAACATCTTGTTCTAAAAATTCCCGGAAGCCAAGTCTTTCAGAGTCTGTATTTTGATTTGTTGACGATTTGTTTGAATCAACAATCCAAAAAAATTGATGGTTTGAACCTTCATTTCCGCACACGTCACTGACGGTAATCACATAATAATATACTCCCTCTGTGAAATTATCAAAAGGTGCGTTTGTGCAGAACAGTGACTCCGTAATTGGTCCAAAATATTCGAACATTACATTCCCCCATACGTTTAAAATTACTATTTCAATGTAATCGGCACTTTCAATATCGAAGCACAATTGGTCATTTGAACCGTCATTATTGGCTGTAATGATATTAGGATAGCTTGAAGGCATTGAAAAGGGAACATCTGATTTATTCCAAGGTAATTCTATTTTAGTTTCATCCCCTGAACATTTATTTTTTGCAGTAACCTTAATGATATCGTCATTGCAAGAGCTCCACTTCCAAGCATTAGGTAACACCCAGTTGAAATTACAACAGGAAAAATCATTTCCTAAATAAAATGTCTCTGAATAACCCGGTGAGGAATTCACCTCTATAGTAATTTCAGTGACTCCTTGTGAGAAGTTTAAATCTGCTTCAAAATTGTAAGCATCATCCTGAATAACATTTGCTGAAATCGAAGATGTCGGGTCTGTTATATTCGTGTACTGTACAACGACCTCATGTGTTTCGGTATAACTATTAGAAAAGGGAAAGGGAAAGGGTCCATCTAAATTTGGTTTAAGTTCAGATACATCACAGGTATAGGTCACTTGTACTTCGTAAGTTATTGAACCAACACCTCCTGGAGAAGTAAAAGTGGGGTTAGCTACATTTGGATTATCTAAATAGGTAGATGGGGACCATTGAACGCTTGTTCCCCAATCATTACCTTCTGTACCAATTACTTTACTTGGTTCATTACATAATATTTCATTTTCAAATTCTAATTCATCAGGACATAAGTCATCTCCGCATGGCGTGTTTTCGATAACAAGTAGTTTTGCACCAGATTCCTGAGCAAATGAACCTTGATCAATAATCACCTGATTTCCTGCACGCAATATAACTTCTGAATTGGCATACTGGAATACATCTCCAGGTATATGGTTAATCCCATTTTCAGGATCTACGCCATTTCCTACATAAATGTTATTTGATGCTTGAAAAACTTCCAAAGGATAATTAAAAACTGTGTTATCAAAGTACCAGTTATCTCGGCATTTATTGTTTTGAACTTCGTAGATTCTAAGATCGTCCCAAGAACCTGAGTTTCCAAAAGAAAGCCATTTTTTAAACCCATGTGGTGAAAAATAACCTCTATATCTAGTCCAGTCTGAACTATTCGACGCATTAAAGGAAAACAAAACATTAGAATGACCACTATTTGCATTAATATCCTGTAGTAATTTGTTTTGGTAACCACATATTTTTGGTTGGTTTTCATAACCTACTACATCTAAATCATTACTTGCACTCCCCTGATGAAACACTTCGATGTAGTAAGTTCTACTAGGATTTAATCCATTATTAAAAAAATTTAAGGTTGGCACAATTAAATACTCTCCTCCTCCACTACCGTGTGTATAACCCCAATTATTTCCACTTCTCGGGCTTAGTGGAGGAGGGTTGAAACTAGTGGTTCTCAAATCTGCTGTGGCAACTTTTGGACAGTCAAGACATGGTGTTCTTACTAAAGGATGTGTCCATTCAATAACATTGCCCCAGTACTCTTGTATATATTCATAGGACTCACCACTAGTTCCTAAATTTCCGCTTCCATCAAATCCACAATTAGGAATATTATTTCCTGATGTAGAAGGAGATGGAAAACTACTAGTAATATTTTCAAAGCTATAGTTAGGTATTTGATTCTGCCAAGGTTGACCAAATAGTGTTATCGAAAAAAATATTACTTGAGAAAATAGAATTGCTTTCATAATTTAAAATTCTTTTAAAAATAAAATAGAAGAAGTTAGATCTTTAGATTAAATTCCTAGAAAGAATAACTTCCTCTTAAACCAACAAAAGGTTCAGTTTTTAATTTATTATTAAGTGAGGTGTATAAAAATCCATAAAATCTCGGAGAAATAGTAAATTTATTTAGTCTAAAAACCCAGCCTGCATGGAAACTCGGCATTATTCTAAAAGGAGGTACACATTCACCCAGTGGACAATCAAAATACTTATCTTGATCAATCATGGACCAAATATTAAAATAATTGCCAAAAGTTAAACCAAAATCAATACCATTAAAGTTCCAAAATTTAAACCGATTATTAAGAGATAAAGGAAAACCAAAACTAGGCTTCTTTATGCTAAGACTAGTTAATCCAATAGAAGCTAATAGTTCATACCTTTCGTAATTTAGAATGGTTCTTTCATAACCAATGCTGTAATACCCGCCTCCACCAAGAATTTCTGCGAATACAGCATTTTTTTTTATATTAATCGAGTCTTTGACTGATAATTCTTTCTGACCAAAGATGTTTAGTGAATAACTTAAACTAAGAAAAACTAGCATCAAGAATCTGAAAATTGTATACTTCATAGTTTCAATCTATTTTTCAACTATTTTCCCAACTATTTCTTTCAACTTTTCTATTTCTTCCTGCTGTTGAATAGTATATAATGTCAATTCTTCAATTTTCTCAAGTAAGATTTTATTCATCTCTGCTAAATCTACCCCTTCCTCTATCACTTCCTTCTCACTTGGAACATTGGGTAAATGACCGTTTTGGTCAATGTACTGTTTCACTATATTTAAAGGCATCAATCTGTAGTTCTTTTTAAAAACATAATCAGGCCAAGTATGCTGATTCACGACAATTCTCCGAGTATAAAAAGTTTCATTATCTGCATCCATAAACAATATGGTTCGATTAGCATTTGAAATTTTAAAGTTACCAGTATTATCTAAATTAAGAATTTCCAAAGACTCATTTTTAATAGTAAGTACTTCTCCTGTAGAACCTTGTTGAAACTCTTTATAATTTAAACTTAATCACCTGAAGACTTTAGCTCTAATGCAAGATGTTCAGTTTGTGTTTGAGGATTATACTGACCTAAAGACAATAATGAAGAATTAGTTAAGCCTGTTCTGTAACCACTTATCAGAGAATAGCTTGAAATCTCTCTACCCACTTCAAGTATTCTGGTTTGCGTTGTGCCCCTAACGTCAAGTAACTTTTGAGGACTATCTGTTCCTATTCCCACATAAACCTGAGGACATCTACTGAAAATTTTATTTGGGCCATTATTCCAGACTGGATTCTGAAAAACGACTCCTTCAACATCACAAACAGAAGCGAGTCCGCTGTAGGCATCAGCGTATATTAAGTCTTTTAGCTGATCTCTATTTCTTGGCGTGGTTCGACCATATTGATCAACAAATAAAATTTTCCCAGTGGTATCGCTGAGGTCTGAGTAACTGGAAAAAATTATATCCCCGGTAAGTTTCAAATTACCTTGTAATTCAAATTTTTCTAACGGGTTGGATATTCCGATACCAAATTTCCCATCTTTTGTAATACGCATTCGTTCTACGTTGTGAGTTCGCATTTTTAATGCGGTGGGATTGGTTGTTCCAATAAAATGAGTTGTGTCAGCCTGATTTCCGTGCATTTCCCATTTTATAGCATTTGCGTTGGCATTATTATTCTGATTGGCATTTCCATTATTATTTCCTTGCGAATAAATATTGTTGCCTGTAAGCAATACTAAACCGATAAAACACACTAATGGGGTGAATAGATTAAATGATCGTTTCATAAGTAATTATATTTTAAGTTTTTGTGCTGAAACAAATATACATATAAGTTTATATCTAACAAATAAAAGAAAAAACCCGGAAACTTTCGTTACCGGGTAATTGGGTTAAAAGAATACTTACAAACTGTCTTATCGCCCTCCACGCGGGGTATTAATCTCAACGTTTCTTCCCCCTGTAGGACGAGGAGACGTTCTGGGTTGGGGAGAACCGATCGGACGGAAAACACCTGTTCCTATCCTGATCTGTGGTATATTTTGATTATTGTTAGCATTCTGTTCCTTGGTTTCTTTGACCTCGGGCTCAGTTCTTTCCTTAATTTCCTTTTTTCTGATGTACTCGGGCTTTCTTAAAGGCTCAAGACCAACGTATGCATAATCAAATGCACACTCGAAAAGATCCTCTTCTGCTACGCCTGCCTCGCGACATTTCGCCAGTGCCTCCTCTACTTCTTCATCCGTTAAGTCAGCCAAAGTAAGATGTTCCGAAGGATATCGCTCTTCTTCCGATAGGTTCACTAAAGGATTTGTAAATCTGGAGTTTGTTTCATCCAACATGAACTGATCACCAAATTCCCTTGCAATAAACCTCCCTTCAGCCTCTTGTTTCTGACGGTTAGCTTTATTCTTCCGTCCTGCACCAAAAACATCATCGAAAGTGCGATTAGCAGCTTCTCTTGTCGAAACAATCGCACCGTTCTCATCCCGAACAGTAATATCATCGCCTCGTTCCCCGTTATTATTTCCAAGTAATCCAACATAGGAGTCATTACATTCAGGAACAAAAACGAAGAGATCAAGTAACTGTGACTGCTGGAAGCTTCTTACCGAAAACTGCAGTTGCTCTCCGGTTGGCCAATGAACAACATTTCTCCCGTTTTCGAACCGAATAACTCCGCCATGTTCCAGAATGATTTCCGCACGTTCATTTTCAACAACCTGGCCATTTACGCGCATGATTTTATTCGTGAATTCGTCGGGATGGTTCTGGGCGAATAATTCAACCTCATCACCATTGATATTCAGATATGCAGCTCCAATAACAGAAATTTTATCGGAATGTCTCACTTGCTGAGTTTGGATTAAAAAGCTTTCATCGATTGAAGAAGTAAGCAAATAGTCTCCGGCAGTCTGAAAATCATATTTTTCACCGTCAAAAGTTCGCATGTGAGGATCTCCATTGGAATTAGCATTACTCGATTCACAGTTGGATAAACGTAGAAGTTGTAACCACCGGCTCCAGAACATATTTGATTCTTCAACACCTGAACCATTACGCTCATTCTCCAATTCAGTTTCAGCGATGCGCTCCACACGTTTCTTTCGATTATCATCCATTTTTTGCAGTAATTCGAACGTTGTGCTACTCACTGACATAGGCCTCTCCGGATGTTGAACTCCCGTAACGATGGCAGCCATACTTTCATAAAGCCATGGGCCTTCCTGATCGTTCCAGGCCTCAAAAATTTCTTTTATATGGTCACTATCCCTTCTTTCAGGATAAGACTTATCAGGATTCGTTTCTTCAGAAAATCCGAAGAAGGGAACCATTAATAGAGCGATAAATATGTACAGTATTCGTTTCATAACCTTAATTTTAAGTATTCGTTGCAAATTGTAACAATTTTGATACCAAAAAAAAAGTCGGTTAGCAATTAACCGACTTCTTAATTCCAACATTAAGTATTTATTTCACCAAAACTTTAGGAGCAGCATTCAGTATCTCCTCGGAGGCACCTGCTTCAAAAGTTTGGAAATTTTTCACAAAAGACCTCGCGAGATCGTTCGCTTTGGCGTCATACGCTGCCTTATCGTTCCAGGTATTCTTAGGATTTAACATTTCAGAAGGAACTTCCGGACAAGAAACCGGCATTTTGAGCCCGAATATATCGTCGCTTACATACTCCACGCTATCAAGCTGCCCTTTAAGCGCTGCGGTGATCATAGCACGTGTGTATTTCAATTTAATTCTGCTTCCCGTACCGTAAGCACCACCTGACCAACCTGTGTTAATCAACCAAACGTTCACATCGTTTTCACCCATTTTCAAACCGAGCATCTTAGCATATTTTGTAGGATGAAGCGGTAAAAAAGGAGCGCCGAAACAAGCCGAAAAAACGGTCTGTGGCTCAGTCACTCCGGCCTCAGTTCCAGCAACTTTTGCCGTATATCCGGAAATAAAATGATACATGGCCTGACCGATGGTTAATTTCGATATCGGAGGCAACACGCCATAAGCATCACAAGTAAGGAAAAATATGTTTTTCGGAATGCTTCCTACCGAAGGAGTCATTATATTATCAATATGATCGATCGGATAAGAAACACGCGTATTTTGCGTGATAGTTGCGTCCTCGTAATCAGGGGTTGATGTATTTTCTTTGAAACCGATGTTCTCCAGAATTGCGCCGAATTTAATGGCATCATAAATCTGTGGTTCGTTTTCACGAGAAAGATTAATTGTTTTTGCATAACAACCTCCTTCAAAATTGAATACCGAATCTTTTGCCCAACCGTGCTCATCATCTCCGATCAATCTTCGGTTAGGGTCTGAGGAAAGAGTAGTTTTCCCCGTACCTGAAAGTCCGAAGAAAACAGCCGTATCCCCATCCTCTCCTACGTTTGCCGAACAGTGCATCGAAAGTACATCGTGTTCATGTGGAAGGATATAATTTAGAACAGAGAATATACCTTTCTTAATCTCACCCGTATAACCTGTTCCACCAATTATTATCATCTTTTTGGAGAAATTTAAGATCGCATAATTCTCCTGTCTTGTGCCATCGATCTCAGGGTCTGCTAAAAATCCCGGAGCACATACTATATGCCAGTCAGGTTTAAAATTCTGAATCTCTTCCTCGTTTGGACGAAGGAACATGTTGTTCGCAAACATATTGGACCATGGATACTCGGTAACAACCCGAATATTTAAACGGTAATTGTTGTCAGCACACGCATAAGCATCTCTTACGTAAACATCTTTTCCTGTCAGATATGCTTTCATTCTGCTGTAAAGCAGGTCAAATTTATCAGAGTCAAACTTTTTATTTACATCGCCCCACCATACGCTGTCTTTCGTTGTGTCATCATATACGATGAAACGGTCCTGAGGAGAACGCCCTGTATATTTACCGGTCTCTACCGCAAGTGCTCCTGTATCTGTCAGCACTCCTTGCCCGAGTAAAATAGTGTCTTCCACCAGTTCTGCAGGACTCAGGTTCCAAAATATACTGTTCAGGTTTTCCAGACCTATGTCTGCTTTCAAATTGGTATTAACACCCCTCTTTCCAAATTCGTTCATGAGAATTTATTTTAAGCAATTGCTATATTTAGTTATACAAAAATACATTATCTCACTGGCAACACGTAAGAATTAAATTCCTTTTTTCCACAAAAAGCGGAGTTCTTGTTGAAATCTTTCTATTCTGTTGTATAAGTTCTTAAGAATTTTGCAAGTAGAACAAACCAGCCAAAAATAATAATGCCGCCCCCCACCGGAGTTACAGGTCCTATGTATTTTCCAAGGTCAAGGTTAAAAACAGGCATAAGCACAAGTGCAAAAATTGAACCCGAAAATAGTATAGTTCCCCAAAGGATTGCGCGGTAAAAAGGACGAACCGAAAATTCAAATCTTCCGAAAACACCGGCTACAGCCATCAATCCTAAACCGTTATAAAATAGATACCTAACTCCCGTTTCAAAACTGGATATTTTTTCCGGCGGTATCCCTAGTGATTTCAGCCCGTGTGAAGCAAATGCCCCAAGAATGATAGCAATCAGTATAAAGATGATCGCGCATAATATCATTTTTTTATCCATTATTCAGTCATTAAGTTTTTTGCGTTTTCTATGGCCGCACTGTTAATCTCCGAACCACTCATTAGTTTAGCTATCTCCTCTATTCTCTCTTCTTTATTCAGCTGGGTAAGCAGGGTTTTCGTAGTTCCCCCCTCTTCCCTTTTATCTACCCTTATGTGAGAAGTTCCTTTACCTGCAACCTGAGGAAGATGTGTGATGGCCATTAACTGCATATGATTCCCCATTTCCCTTAGGTGTTCCCCAATTTTCTGAGCCACTTCTCCGGATACACCGGTATCTATTTCATCAAAAATAACGGTCGGCAAACTTTTTTTCCTTGACAATAAATACTGGATTACGAGCATTAAGCGGGATAATTCACCACCCGAAGCCGCCTTTTCGATTCGCTGGGGTTGTAAACCCTTGTTCGGTGTAAACAGAACAGCTACCTCATCAATACCGGTCTCCGAAATTCTCGTTTCGGTTATTTCAAACGTGATAAAAGCACCATTCAATTTTAATTTGGTCAAAATTTCCCGCACATCGCTTTCTACCAAAGGGGCTGTTTTCTTTCGACGATCAGAGATGTTTTCAGCTATGGTTATCGCTTCTTTCTGAAGACGTTCCATTTCCACCCTTTTCTTCAAAATAAAATCTTCAATATTATCGCTGATCTCCAGTTCATCGGAGAGTCGGTTTTTTAAATCTATCAGTTCCTTTTGTTCACGTAGATTATGTTTTCTCATCACTCCGTTATACGTGTCCAGAAGAACAATATATTCGTTAATTTTTCCCGGATCGAAGTCCAGTTCACCCAGATCGTCTTCAGCCACCGCAGCAATGTCATCGAGTTCTATACGCACCGCTTCGAGTCGTTCCAAAAGCTCGTTTATCTTTAAGTCCTTGACCGTACTATTCTTTTTTACATGACTCAGAATTTCCTTGATTCCCTGATCACCGTTAATTGCTTCTGAAATCAACTGATAAGCACTTTTAATCTCTTCAAACTGCTCTCCCCGCTGTACCTCATTTTCGATCGACTCAAAATCTCTTTTTTCAGGTTGAAGTTTCAGAATTTCGTCCAACTGAAAACGATTGAATTCAGATTCCAGTTCAATGGCAGACCTTTTCTTTTCAAGCTGCTCAAGTTCCTTACCGACAGATATAAATTCATGATACTTTATTTTCAGCTCTTTAAGAAGTGAAGAATTATCTGCAAGTGTATCAAGTAAATTGAGTTGATACGATTTATTCTTAAGTTCGAGTGTATGATGCTGAGAATGAATATGAATGAGTTTTTCGGTCAGGTCTTTCAGAACAACGAGTTGAACAGGGGTGTCGTTAACGAATGCCCGTGATTTCCCTCCTGCGCTTATTTCTCTGCGAAGAATTGTTTCTTTCCAGTAATCGAGATCGTTATCTTCAAAAAATCCGGCCAAATCCAGTTTTTCAATGTGAAAAGCAGCCTCAACGACGGTTTTTTCTGATTCATCCCTGATAACACCGTAGTCTGCTCTTTCACCCAGGATTAATTTAAGAGCTCCGAGAAGAATTGATTTTCCCGAACCCGTTTCACCGGTAATCACTGTAAATCCCTGCTCAAAATCAATGACAGCATTTTGAATTAAGGCAAAATTACTGACTAACAGTTTCTTTAACATTATTCTAAAATTTCCTGGTATTTAGAGGCATTTGCCGGGTCAAGCCTTTTGAGAAGATTGACTACGTCCGTTTTTTCCTTCTGCTCTGCTTCGCGATAAATATTTTTTATTTCCGTCAGTTTTGACTGAAGAAAATTAAGCAGGTTCACAGAACCGGGACGGGCACTGTTTACAGAAGAAAGCTTTTCCAGAGCACCGTAAATAGCTATTCGCGCAGCACTTTGGTTATCAAACATTTTATCCATACCGTCACGATGATATTCGTAAATACAAACCCTCAAAGGCTCAAACAACTCCTGCAAAGCATTCTCTATAAGCCAGTAACGGTTCCTTCTTCCTTGTTCATTCGCCTTCCATCCGGAAGCACCTCCTGTCTGAGCAAGTGTTACAATATTCTGTGCCTGAGTAAAATAATTACTTCCTCCTTTCGGTGAAAATGAATCCGCGTCCAGTGCTATGATATAATATGCATAAAAAGCCAGGATAGAAGTAAGGTTATTTGAGTACTGATTTTCTGTAAAAACCAGCATGGCATTTCGCTGAAAATTGAACTGAATATCCTCATCGAGGAAGTTGAACAGCGTGGTGTTATAAGTTGAATTGTAAACAGGTCGAGTACATTGAACCTGCAGCGTAGCCCTGTAATTTCCGGTACTTGGTATTTCGATAATGGACAACTGAAAAATACAGTTTATTCTTTCTTCAACCTCAAACGGCACCTTTGTCCAACTCGTACCGTTCATAAGTTCAAAGATCTTTTGCTCAAGTTCCTGAAATATCTCCTTTTCTGTAGTGGTCACGTCGAGCGCCGGATTGGACACTACCGAAACCTGGCAATTAAGTTCCTGTGCCCGGTATAATCCGAAGAAAACCAAGAACTGTATCAATAAAAAATATTTCATTGTAGCTTATCTGTTATAAAATCCAGAATATTTTCTGCAACTCTTCCTTTAGAACTTAACTCAAAGTTAAACCAATTATTGTTCACGTCCAATATTGTTATCTTATTTGTGTCATGTCCGAAACCCGCGCCTTTATCTTCAAGAGAATTGAGTACTATTGCATCGAGATTCTTGGCTTTAAGTTTTTTGAGGGCATTTTCCTTTGCATCGTTTGTTTCGAGAGCAAAGCCTACCAACCACTGTCCAAACGATTTATTCTCACCTGCCCAGGCCAAAATATCCGGATTTTTCTGAAGTTCAAGAATTAGTTTATCGTCCGATTTTTTAATTTTTTGATCTGCTATTTCGACTGGCCGGTAATCTGACACTGCAGCTGCAAAAACTCCTCCATTGCAATTCTTAAAGTTTTCCTTAACCGTTTCAAACATTTCATCCGCGCTTCGAACCGGAAAAACTTTCAGATTCTCATGCGTTAAACGACATTCCGTCGGACCCGTAACGAGAATAACCTCTGCCCCTCTTTTGAGACAGCTTTCAGCGATCGCGAAGCCCATCTTCCCTGAGGAATGGTTTCCGATAAAGCGAACCGGATCAATCGATTCATAAGTAGGTCCTGCAGTAATCAATATCCTCGACCCCTTAAGAATTTGCTGATTGCTAAAAAATGTTTGGATATTCTCCAGTATTGTATCGGGTTCAGCCATCCTTCCCTGCCCTTCCAGACCGCTTGCAAGAAACCCCGATTCTGCGGGAATAACTTTCACACCATGCCCGGATATGATCTCAAGATTTTGTTTGGTGGTTGGATGCGCATACATATCCAGATCCATGGCAGGAGCCACAATTACCGGACATTTTGCCGATAGATAGGTAGCCATCAGAAGATTGTCGCAATACCCGTGAGCCATCTTCGCCAGCGTGTTGGCGGTTAAAGGTGCGATGACAAAAAGGTCTGCCCACATGGCAAGAGATACATGGTTGGTCCATTCTCCGTTTTCTCTGTTCCAAAACTGCTGATAAACAGGGTTTTCGGATAAGGTTGAAAGCGTTAAGGGGGATACAAAATCAGAAGAGGCAGGTGTCAAAATACATTTGACATCTGCCCCACATTTTTTCAGTGATCTGACAAGCAAATTTGTTTTGTAAGCCGCAATTCCTCCGGTAATCCCAAGAATAATGCGCTTCCCCTTCAACATAGAACAGTAATTACTCTTCCAGTTTACGCTTGTAGATTTTGTCGTTTTTCATTTCCTCCATTGCCATAGAAACAGGCTTTGGCAAACGCTCATAAAATCTTGAGATCTCAATCTGTTCTCTGTTTTCAAAAACTTCTTCCAGATTGTCCGTAGACGAAGCGAACTCCTGTAATTTCTGGGTAAGTTCTTCCTTGAGTTCCACGTTGATCTGATTCGCTCTTTTACCGAGCATCACAATGGATTCATAAATATTGTCGGTCTCCTTTTCGAACTCAACGGTATTTCTAGTGATCGTTGTTCGTTCAGCCTTACTTGTTTTGAAGCTCATAATAATTGAATAATTATATTTTGAGTATATCCTCTTCAGCCTTATCTTTAATAGATTTAGCTTTGTTCAGAAATTCTGATTCCGGATATTTTTTTGCAAAGTTATCATATCTTTTTAATGTTTCCTTAAGATATGTCATTTTTTTCTCCTTCGACTGGGTATTGGACTTTTCATAAGACTCAACAATCTCATTAAAAGCATACTGTTCCTCTACCTTAAGCAATTCCTCACCGATTTCATCGTAGTACCTTAAAGCCTGATTCTGATAGGACTTGTTTTCGAAGATTGGATAGTATTTGGCATAAAGTTCAAGAGCCTCTTCAAGTCGCTCTTTCTGTTTACTGAAAACACTTTTCATTCCCAAATGATAGGCGTTTTTAACAGCGATAAAACCTGCTTCCTGTTTAAAAGAAGACTGAGGGTATTCCTCCAGGAAGGATTTGGCCGAGGTGAGTGCGGCTCTGTAATTCTCCATCTTATCGTAAAGCTGAACCGAATTAAAATCCTTCGTTTCCAGTTTAAATCTCAATCTATCCATCACACGATTGCATGAATCAACCAGGTTACTTTCCGGATAACGCTGCACAAAGATCTGAAAATCATTGAGGGCAATCTTGGTCTCCTCCTGATCAAGAGAGGGAGCCGGGCTATTTTTTACAGAACAAATCGCTGTCATAAACAGACACTCTTCCACTTTATCACTGCTCGGATATCGTTCGGTGAAATTCTCAAAATAATAACCGGCCATGTAATAATCTTTCAAAGCGTAATAACTCTTAGCCAAACGATAATAGGCAAGTTGCCCTCGTCCCGTCTGAGGAAAACGCTGATAAACCTGTTCGTAAAGCGCTATTGCTTTCGTATATGACTCTTTATCATATAAAACATCGGCGAGATTAGCTTTCTCCTCGTAATCATCACTTTTGATAACCTTCTGATAATCACTGCATGAAAAAAGCACAGCCAGACCAAAAACCAATAAAGGAATGTATCTTAGTTTAAACATTGCTGCAAAAGTACAATTTTAAAATTTGTGTAATTCACTAAATACGTACTTTAAATTGATTTAGTATAAAGTATTCTTTCAAGCATTGTCCTCCGGGCTCGTTTCTAACCTTATATTTGCAAAAATTCACGAGGGGCCAGATAAAAATTATGAAAACAATCAGATTAAAGAAAGGAAAAGAAGATTTTTTGTTCAGAAAACATCCGTGGATCTTTTCCGGAGCAATTCAGTCAGAAACGAATGATTTAACTGACGGCGAACTTGTCAGGCTCGTTGATCATACGGATGAATTTTGCGCCATAGGCTTTTTTCAACCAGGCTCGATTGCAGTTAGAATAATCACCTTCGAGGAAGAAGAAATAAATGTCAATTTTTGGGTCAACAGGCTGAACTCTGCCGTGCAGTTGAGAAAGTCTCTCGGATTAATCTCTTCTGACACCAATATTTGCAGGCTTGTTCACGGAGAGGGAGATCAGTGCTCAGGACTTATTATAGATTTCTATAACGGAGTAGCGGTAATACAGGCTCACGCCGTGGGTATTTATCGGGAGATAAAAAACATCGCGCAAGCACTAAAAAAAGTAATGGGCGACGACCTGAAAGCTATATACTCCAAAAGCAAGGAAACCCTTCCTGAAAGAACCGATGCAGAAAACGGATACCTATTAGGAGCCTGTAAAGTTCCTCATCTCGCCCAGGAGTCCGGACATACATTCTCAGTAAACTGGGAGGCAGGCCAAAAAACAGGTTTTTTCATTGATCAGAGAGAAAATAGAAAATTACTGGCAAAATACTCTCAAGGTAAAAAAGTACTTAATACATTCTGTTACTCAGGAGGTTTCAGTATTTATGCTCTCGGTGCCGGTGCCCTTGAAGTCCATTCGTTAGATAGCTCGGCGCACGCTATTCAGTTGGCTGAAAAAAATGTGGAAATTCAGCATTCACAAGAAAGGCATAAATCGATCATTGCCGATGCAGTAAAATACATGAATGAACTTGAAGGAGAATATGACCTCATCATCCTTGATCCTCCGGCATTTGCCAAACATAAAAACAAACGCCATCAGGCCATAAAAGCATATACCCGATTAAACGCGAATGCCATACGACAAATTAAAACAGGAGGGATTATATTTACCTTTTCATGTTCTCAGGTAGTGGATGCCTTTCAATTCCAAAAAGCGGTTGTAAATGCGGCCATTAAAACAGGAAGAAATGTACGCATACTCGAACAGCTTCATCAACCCGCGGATCACCCCATCCACGCGTTTCATCCCGAGGGAGAATACCTGAAAGGTTTAATTTTACAGGTTGAATGAGGCTTGAGAATTCATATTCCGCCTTGCTCAAGATGGCCCTTCCGCTGATGCTTGGAACATTTATCCAATCTATCGTACTGATTACGGATGCTGCTTTCCTTAGTCGATACAGCACACTTAGCTTCGATGCGAGCGGAAACGCAGGACTGATCTATGTCACTTTATTTATGGGACTCGCAGGATTGAGTGATGGTGCTCAAATCATTATGGCTCGGCGCATCGGCTCCTCACAAACTCGTGAACTGAATGCAATAATACAATCATCTTTTCTTTCAAACCTAGCGCTGGCAGGCTTATTTTTTATCACGCTAACATTCGTTGTACCTGATATGATTATCGGTTACTCCAAAAATCAGGAGGTCGCAAGGGAGCAGATCGATTTTCTCTCCGTAAGGTCATTCGGTTTCTTTATGGCAGCGATCATGTTAGGTCTAAACGCTTTTTTCACGGCGTTAGGAAAAACCTGGGTTATAATGTTAAGCACCATATTATTCGCGGCATCGAATATAATACTTGATAAGCTGTTGATATTCGGATATGGTATTATTCCTTCTATGGGTATTCAAGGGGCTGCTTTGGCTTCCGTCCTATCTGAAGGTGTCGCCGTACTTGTTCTGATAACCGTCTTCTTACTTTCGAAAGAAAGAAAGCAATTCGGTCTTTTCACCCGGATTGAAATTCGAAAAGAATCCCTAAAAAAATTATTTAGAATAGGCTTCCCCCTTGTGATACAAGGTTTTTTTGCTCTCGCTACCTGGACCGTTTTTTTTACCTGGATAGAACAGAAAAGCACCTATGATCTAACCGTTTCGCAAAATATTCGCGCAGTTTATTTTCTGGCTTTTGTTCCCATATTCGGATTTGGTGCAACAACAAAAACCTATGTAGCACAATACATGGATGATAAAAATCCGCGACTGATTGGGAGAACTGTTCGAAAGATCCAGCTGCTTGCAATACTATTTCTTCTCCTTTTTTTTCACGGCGCAATCCTATACCCGGAGACATTAATATCTATAATCAACCCTAACGAACATTACCTTACCGACAGCGCCCAAATTCTGCAAATCGTATTCGGAGCAGTAATCATTTTCGGTTTCTGTACTCCTTTCTTCCAAACAATCAACGGATCAGGAAATACCAAAGCGACCCTCATCATTGAAATAGCCTCCATAATTATCTACCTGACATTCGCCTATTTATTCATTAAGGAATGGATGTTCGATATACGTTTAATATGGACGGTTGAATACATTTATTTCGGAACCATAGGCTTATTCTCCATACTTTATTTAAATTTATTCGACTGGAGAAAAAAACAATATTAAGTATGATCAATAAAGATTTCAGCATTGTTTTCATGGGTACACCACAGTTTGCGGTAACCATTCTCGACAAAATTATTTCTGAAGGATATAACGTGAAAGCAGTTGTAACCGCTACTGACAAGCCGGCCGGAAGAGGAAGAAAAATTCAGGAAAGTGAAGTCAAGCAATACGCAAAAAGCAACCAGCTACGTTTAATGCAGCCCGAAAATCTTAAAGACGACAGTTTCATTGATGAATTAAAGAAGCTCAAAGCAGACCTTTTCGTCGTTGTCGCTTTCAGAATGTTGCCTAAGGTTGTTTGGGAAATACCTGAGTTTGGAACGATAAACCTACACGGATCGCTCCTTCCTCAATACAGGGGAGCAGCTCCTATCAACTGGGCGGTTATCCATGGTGAAAAGAAAACAGGAGTGACGACTTTTTTCATAAACGACCAAATTGATACCGGAGATATTCTGCTTCAGGCGGAACTGTGCATTGAAGAAAACGAGACTGCGGGAGATATTCATGATAAAATGATGCATTTAGGAGCAGAAACGGTGGTTCGAACAATTCAGCGAATCAGAGAAAATAAAGCCGATGCAATCCCTCAGCCTCTAACCGGAGAGGATTTAAGACCTGCACCTAAAATATTTCGTGAAGACTGTAGGATAGACCTTCGGAAAGATGTTGATTCCATCCACAATTTTATTCGCGGACTATCGCCTTATCCTGCATCATGGATCCGACTCAGAAAAAAAGATAGCGACAAAGAATATATATTTAAGGTATTCGAAGCCCGAAAAATGAATAGTGAAGAACACACAGAACTCCGGCTTGCGAAGATCGATGACAAATTGGTGCTTCATGTATTCAAAGGCACTTTGGAGTTACAGATAGTTCAGCTCGAAGGCAAGAAGCGCATGGATTCAAAGCAGTTCCTGACCGGTTTTGATCCTGAACATTGGGAACTTGTTTCATGAATCCTTTTTTTTGATTAATTTCTCGTCATTTATGTGCTGAATAATTTCCTCATCCCACTTTTGATTATATCTTTTTAAATTCCTTATTGATCGAACAAAAGTTCGGATTTATCTTTTTGTAAGCATTCACGAAACGCAATTGCGCAGGAAAATTTCCTTCCAAAACACGCTTCAAATCCTCTAAAACAGGCTACTTTTCCACATTTTGACAGTTTTATCAACATTTTTCTACATTTTTTTGTCTAAACACTTGCACGGTCTCTATATTCCTATATATTTGTTCACATAATTATTTAACAAACAAAAACCAAAACTATGAACAAAGCAGAATTGATTGAATCAATGGCTTCTGAGTCAGGATTGTCAAAAGCAGATGCTAAAAGAGCATTGGATGCGTTTATTAATGTAACTACTAAGGCCTTGAAAAAAGGAGATCGTATTTCATTAATCGGATTTGGATCTTTCTCTATTTCTAAGCGTTCAGCTAGAACAGGAAGAAATCCTCAAACTGGTAAAGAAATTCAAATCGCAGCTAAGAAAGTTGTTAAATTCAAAGCTGGTGCTGAATTATCTAAAGCTGTAAACTAGTTTTAGCAAAAAATTTTGGGGAGCCTTTTTTGGCTCCCTTTTTTTTTGCCCGATAATTATTGGTATGGAACAGGAATTACTTCAGGAACTTTATAAACTGATAACTCCCGCTAAAATTGAGAAGTTCGATCGAATAGCAGCGGAAAGAACGCGCCACCTTACTGTGGCAGTGGAAAATTTATTTCAGGAACACAATGCAAGTGCGGTAATGCGATCCTGCGACTGTTTCGGCATTCAAGACATCCATATCATTGAAAAAACCAATAAATTCAGCGTAAACAGAGAGATTGCCATGGGCGCCGGGCGTTGGGTGGATCGTCATCACTATTACGACCCCTTGTATCCAACAACCAAATGCATCGGAGCGCTAAAAGAAATGGGATACACCGTTGTAGCAACAAGCCCTCACTCACCCGACAATTCACTTAAAAACCTATCACTTGACAAACCCATAGCACTCTTGTTCGGAACCGAGCGGTCGGGACTATCCGAAACCGCCCTGAATCTCGCGGATGTCCATGTCAGAATTCCTATGTATGGCTTTACCGAAAGTTTCAACATTTCCGTCTCTGCAGCCATACTCATGCATACCCTGCGCGACAGGCTGGAAAAAGAGGCTGACTTCCCCTGGAAACTCAATGATGATGAACAGGTAAAACTAAAAATTCAGTGGTGCAAGAAGATCATAAGGAACTCAGAAATAGTTGAAAAAGGATTGCTGAAAAGACTCATGGATGGAACAAAGTAAGCTATGAATGAGTAAATTGAAAAAGAATAAGCTATTTTTTATATCTTTATGCGGTAACCAACATTAAAAATTAGATTTATGGGAAAAGGTGATTTAAAAACTGCAAAGGGTAAAAGATTCAAAGGTTCTTACGGAAAAACCAGACCACAGAAGAAAAATAAAAACCTGCCGGCTGTAGAGTCAACCGCAAAGAAAAACACTCCCAAAAAAGAAAAAACCAAGGAGTTGGTTGAAAAAAAGCCTACCGCTAAAAAATCAGCATCAACCTTAAAGGCACCATCTTCCAAGAAAGCAGCAACAGCAGATAAAAAACCTACTTCCACGAAAAAAACCGAAAAGAAAGAACCTAAAAAAGCAAAGGATGTTAGTCCACGGAAAAAGCCGGTAGCAAAAACAGCATCCAAAAAGAAGGATGAAGAAAAATAAAATTTTCAAACTATAAAAAAAAGTCGGACTGATAACTAGGGCCGACTTTTTTCTTTTAATCGGTTTGATCAAGTATTAAAGTTTTATTAAAGTACAAATCTTTTGAGAGCACTATTTTTTTTTCAATATTTGTACTATCAAAAAACATCAAATTAAAAATTGAAATCATGAAGCACAACTTTGGAGCAGGACCATGTATATTACCTCAGGAAGTATTTAAGGAAGCAGCGAAAGCTGTTCTCGATTTTAACGGATTATCCATACTGGAAGTCTCTCACAGAAGTGCTGATTTCATTGATGTTATGGAGGAGGCTCGCGCTAATGTCAAAAAAGCACTGAATGTACCCGAAGGGTATACGGTATTATTTTTACAAGGTGGTGCCAGTCTCGGGTTCCTAATTGCCGCAATGAACTTCGCCGGGAAAAACAAAAAAGCAGGTTACATCAATACCGGAGTTTGGTCAACCAAGGCAATCAAGGAAGCAAAAAATGCCGGTCTTGAGGTGGTTACTGTAGCTTCTTCAGAGGATAAGGATTTCAGCTATATTCCTGAAATCGGTAATATCCCATCGGATATTGATTATCTGCATTTCACGTCAAACAATACCATTTACGGAACACAATTCCAGTCTTTCCCTGAAACAGAGGTACCGCTTATCTGTGACATGTCTTCAGATATATTTTCCAAAGAGATAGATGTTTCAAAATTTGACTTAATCTACGCAGGAGCTCAAAAGAATTTAGGACCTGCCGGGGCGACTCTTTATATCGTCAAAACCGAAAAATTAGGCAAATCCAGCCTGAACAATATTCCTTCCTACCTTGACCTTAACGTTCATGCCAAAAAAGACAGTATGTTTAACACACCTCCGGTATACTCGGTATTTGTGTCAAACCTGAATTTAAGACATTTGTTACGTACAGGAGGTGTTAAAGAAATAGAAGTAAAAAACAACCGCAAAGCTGCATTGCTTTACGACGAGATAGACAGCAATCCGAATTTCACGGGAACCACCGCAAAAGATTCCCGCTCGAAAATGAACGTAACCTTCAAACTCACCGATGAAAGTAAAAAGGAGCGTTTTGATAAATTATGGAACGAGGCGGGAATTGTAGGACTGAAAGGACACAGATCAGTAGGCGGATACCGAGCTTCTATGTATAACGCCCTTGAAATTGAAAGTGTGAAGGCACTTGTTAACGTACTCAAAAGTTTATAGAAAATGTCAGAAATCAAAGTATTAGCAAACGACGGTATATCTCCTGAAGGAATTGAAAAATTAGAACAGGCCGGCATTACCGTAGTGACAGATAAAGTAGATCAGGATAAATTAGCAGATGCAATTAATAAAGAAGATTACAAAGCACTGCTGGTACGTTCAGCTACAACGGTTAGAAAAGAACTGATTGATCAGTGCCCGGGACTGAAATTCATAGGACGAGGGGGTGTTGGTATGGATAACATCGATGTTTCATATGCGCGCTCCAAAGGAATAATTGTTGAAAATACACCGGAGGCATCTTCACAGTCTGTGGCCGAACTGGTTATGGGCGCTCTCTTCAGCGTTGCCCGTTCTACCTTCGATTCTTACAAGGAAATGCCGGATAACGGTGCAGAAAACTTCAAAAAACTGAAGAAAAAATACGGAGAAGGTATAGAACTGAGAGGAAAAACATTACTGATCGTTGGATTTGGTCGAATTGGCCAGTCTCTCGCAGGCTATGCGCTGGGTGTAGGAATGAAGGTAAAGGCTGTAGATCACTCTTCGTTCAAAATTGATATTCCTGTAACTATCGAAGGTATTGGAACGGTCAACAGCAGCATAGAAACCGATACAGACATGAATGCAGCTCTTCCGCACGCAGATTTCATTTCACTTCACATCCCGAAACAGGAAGGAGGAAAACCGGTAATTACGTCCAAAGAGATAGCACAAATGAAGGAAGGCGTTCGAATCGTAAATGCAGCTCGGGGCGGAGTAATCGATGAAAATGATCTACTCAAAGCCTTGGACGAAGGAAAAATTGCTGCAGCAGCTCTTGATGTTTTTGAAAACGAGCCAACTCCAAAAAAAGAACTGCTTGCTCATCCAGCTATCGCCTGTACTCCACATATAGGAGCAGCAACGGTTGAAGCTCAAGGAAGAATAGGCGTTGAACTCGCTGATAAAATAATAGCAACTTTAAAATAGCATCTAACTATACTCCACGATACAGAATGCCGGATTCCTTGGAATTCGGCATTTTTTACATCCATCTTTTCATGACATAAGCAACCAGGAGTGTGGAGAAGAATGAAAAACCACCGTATAAAACCGCAATCAGTGACAGTCCTTCCATCTGGATTACATTATTTGCCAGGAAAATGGCCAATGCAGAATTCTGTAACCCCATTTCTATAGCAATGGTATATTTACCTTCGTGATTAATACCCAGATAACCGGAAAGAAAGAAACCAATGATCATTACCAGTACATTCAGAAGCAAGGCCGGAACAAGCAGGTTGGAGTATTCTGAAATCGATTTACCACCATTATCCGCTTCCTCCAGTAAAACCAAAGCAAATACGATAAAAAGCATGGCAGGTAAAATATACCTCAAGGAATTCCTTACTTTATCGATGATTTTTGGAAAATAATGATTTACGATCGTCCCGGCTATAACAGGCAAAAGAACTGTAAAAATAACTTCGCCGAATGTTTGACTCATAGATAGACTGATTGTCTTGTTTTCATCCATGAAGGTCGAGAATGCAATATCTAAGACAAGAGGAATAGAAAGAACAATCAGAAAACTGTTGAATGCCGTGATGGAAACAGAGAGAGCTACTCTACCTTTGAGCATATAGGTCATGATATTCGAAGAAGTCCCGCCCGGACAAGCAGCAATCAATACAACCCCCAGCTGATAAACAGGTTCCAAGGGGAGAAGAAATGCGATTGCAAATCCAATAATCGGTAGAATGAATAGTTGACCAAACAAACCAAAAAGAACCGCCTTAGGCGCAATAAAAACACGTTTGAAATCTTTCCATTCAAGATTCAGTCCGATTCCGAACATAATAATCCCTATTTCAATAGGAAGTAAATAATCGAGAAAGACCTCCATTCCGAGATTGTGTTAAAATTCCTTTTTTACCCTGTCCATTGCACGCTGGTCGGCCTTTTCCTTAAGATCTTGTCTCTTGTCGTAAAGCTTTTTACCCTGAGCCAGTGCAATTTCCAGTTTGGCGAGCCCTTTGTCATCAATGAACAATCTTAGAGGAACAATGGTGTACCCCTTAACGTTCATACTCTTTTCAAGTTTACGAATCTCTTTTTTCGTTAAGAGTAATTTGCGGTCTGCTCGTGGCTTATGTTGATAGAAAGATGCATTCTCATATTCGGTGATGTGCATATTTCGAACGAAAATCTCTCCGTTTTCAACGACGCAGTATGCCTCCAGAATGCTCGCTTTATTGTTGCGAATACTTTTAATCTCAGTTCCTCCAAGTTGAATACCGGCGACAAACTTATCAAGCAAGTGATACTCAAACTTGGCTCGTTTATTTTTAATGTTAACCGGATTCTCCTTTGCCATTTTAACTTCTTTCTTTAAGGTCTACAATCATCTCTTCGTCGAGTGGATTGAATTTGCTAACCCCAAAGTAAAAGAAAATAATGGTAGTTGCCATTAAAACATGGCTAAAATCATCCTTATTAAACCAAAGATGCGGATTCAGTTTCAAAGTGAAAATAAAAATTGACGGTATAAGAATGACCACGGCAAATACAGTATATTTGAATGAACTCAACCCTTTTCTCCAGTAGAACGATCCCAGACCTAAACAGAAAAATAAATACGTCACTACTGCATCCATCATGATGAAAATAAAACTCTTCATTATCAAAGCCAGCGTCAAAAATATTACCGCCTTAAAATAAAGTGTGTATTTAAGAATTTCTTCCAGTTTCTCGCTAATTACATTCAAACTGATCATGGCGCTTCCCGCGTGATAAGCGGCTACAGTTCCAAAAATCCATGTTGGGTACTTTCCGAAAACTTCGGTATAGTTAAAAAACAAATGTCCAAGACCGGCCAAAAGCGTGCTCATTCCAAAATACAAATAGAACTTCTTCCAGTGCCTATCAAAATCAGTGATTACGGGTTTAAATCTAAAAAAGATAAAAAATGCCGTGAAGGCAATTAACCAGTTTGTTATCAGCGCCATAGGCTCCTGAAGACATAAACCAAACATGCTAAAGGGTAATTTATCAGCGGGAATCCCGCAAACATTGTCAATATCTAAAAACATTGCACAAAAATAATTCTTTCAGCAATAAATCGTATCGTAAAATGCCCTTTTGTCAAATTTTGTTACGACAAACAAACGAAAAAACCATAAAACCATTCTATTTTTGCAGCATGGATTTACCTTCCAAATATCTCACGGAAGCTGTCGAACAAATGGCCTCACTTCCCTCCATTGGCAAGCGGAGCGCACTTCGATTAGTTATGGATCTTCTCAAAAGAAACCCGCAGGAGGTTGAGAAATTTGCACAAGCTTTCATAGCCATGAAAGAAAATATTCGCTTTTGTGAGCAATGTAAAAATATATCCGACACCATTTTATGTGGAATTTGTGCCAATCCAGGTAGGGATCATACCCTAATCTGCGTGGTAGAAGATATCAGGGATATTCTTGCCATCGAAGCAACCGGGAGCTATAAAGGTGTTTATCATGTGCTTGGAGGTGTAATTTCTCCCATGGACGGTTTAGGACCGGACGACCTGAATGTTTCTTCCCTGATCAAAAGGGCAGAAAGCGGTACTGTCAACGAAATCATTTTTGCCTTAAGCTCCACCATGGAAGGAGATACTACGAATTTTTACCTCTTCAAAAAGCTAAAACCTTTTAACATCAATGTCACAACGCTCTCTCGGGGAGTAGCGGTTGGAACTGAATTGCATTATGCCGATGAGCTTACCCTGGGTCGATCCATACTTCAACGCTTACCATTCGACTCATCATTTCAGGGAAAATAAGCGCAGGTGTGAAGAATTTTCTAAAGAATTCGATCATAATTCACAGAAAATAGAATCACGGTTTATTCTAAACGAACAAAAAGAACTTATTCCCCATAAATTCATACATTTGAACAAACGGTAATTATTTTGAGCTGGCTCGTTTATCATATTTTAATATACCCGGCGTCCTTGTTGCCACTTCGTGTCATGTATCTGTTCACCGATTTCTTTTATCTACTTCTGATTACGGTAATCCCCTATCGCCAAAAAGTAGTCAGAAAAAACATCGATAAATCATTCCCGGAAATGAGCACCACGGAAAAGCGAAAACTGGAACGGAAATTCTATCGGCACTTATGTGATCTTCTGGCAGAGGGAGCGAAAAACCTAAGTATTTCAGAAAAACAGCTGCGTAAAAGATTCAAAGTGAGTAATCCTGAAATTCTGGATGAACTCTACGCTCAAAACAAGAGTGTACTGCTCATTTCCGGGCATTACAACAACTGGGAATGGCTGATCACCGGTCAAAACCTGTTTTTCAAACATCAGGCTGTAGGAATAGGAATGCCGCTGAGCAGTGGATTCTGGGACAAAAAACTGAACGAACGGCGCTCAAGATTCGGAATGAAGATTATCCATTCAAAAATTGTCCATGATTTTTTCTCAAAAAACACGGAGACGACTGCAACACTGGTTCTGGCAGATCAATCGCCGGGAGACTCTAAAAAGTCGTACTGGATGGATTTCCTGAATCAAAAAACAGCGGTCGTATTTGGCCCTGAAATGTTAGCCAATCAATACGATCAGGCCGCGGTATTTTTTCATATTGAAAAGGTAAAACGGGGTTATTATAAGATGCATTTACAGGAAATAACCAAAAATCCTTCAGAAGAACACTGGGGCGCAATCACCGAAACGCATACTAAAATGCTCGAAAAAGTGATTCGGGAAAAACCTCAATACTGGATCTGGTCACATAAACGCTGGAAAAGAGAAGTCCCTGAGGATTTAAATAAGTTGAAAGAAGAACAGAAAGATAACTTTCAAAAAAAATTCCGATCGAGTTAAACTTTCTCTCAAACGACTGAATACATCAAAAGAGGACTAATCAATGTCGGATACCGTTCGCGTAATCTTCTATTAATTATTGAAATATAAGACCAGAGATTTCCGAAGCGGAACTCAAAGCTAAGGTAAGAGAATTCATTGGGAGTGATAATATTTCATGAAATTCCTTGCCTTTAATCAATCAAAGTTCTATTTTTGAGCAACATTTTAAAGCACAAATTCTGCAAATATGAGCGTATTAGTAAATAAAGATTCAAAAGTTATTGTACAAGGGTTCACCGGAAGCGAGGGAACATTTCACGCGGGTCAGATGATTGAATTCGGAACCAATGTGGTAGGAGGAGTTACCCCGGGAAAAGGTGGTCAGAAACATTTAGACAAACCTGTGTTCAACACCGTTCAGGAGGCAGTAGATAAAACAGATGCGAATGTTTCCATCATTTTCGTTCCACCGGCTTTTGCTGCGGATGCGATTATGGAAGCGGCTAATGCGGGAATCAAAGTGATTGTTTGTATTACAGAAGGAATTCCGGTGAAGGACATGACTAAAGTAAAAGAATATATCAAAGCGTTCGACTGCAGATTAATCGGACCAAACTGTCCGGGAGTAATTACAGCAGGCGAAGCAAAGGTTGGTATCATGCCCGGATTCGTGTTCAAAAAAGGAAAAATCGGTATCGTTTCAAAATCAGGTACGCTTACTTATGAAGCTGCTGATCAGGTAGTGAAAGCAGGACTAGGAATTACTACTGCCATCGGTATCGGAGGAGATCCGATTATCGGAACAACTACCCAGGAAGCTGTTGAATTACTCATGAATGATCCTGAAACAGAGGGAATCGTTATGATTGGTGAAATCGGTGGTAATCTTGAAGCCAATGCAGCCAAATGGATCAAAGAAAATGGTACCAAACCTGTAGTTGGATTCATCGCAGGTGAAACAGCACCAAAAGGCCGTACAATGGGTCACGCAGGTGCAATCGTAGGTGGTAGCGATGATACCGCTGAAGCTAAAAAGAAAATAATGAGAGATTGCGGTGTTCATGTAGTTGACTCACCTGCTCATATCGGAAGTAAAATGGCTGAAGTTCTTGGAGTGACTGCCTAGTTTTACGAATAAGTTATTGAAAAAGCTGCTTGGTTTCAAGTGGCTTTTTTTATTTTTAGTGGCAAGGAGAGGGATTTTAGTGACGAAGTTACAAGTGACAGCGCTTTGCTTAGTGACGAAGAAGGTAGTGACGGAGTGACGACGCTTTGCTTGGTGACGAATGGGGGAGTGATAATTCAATGGTGGTCTTTTGTGGAGTAACTTTTAAATAGGTAACTGGGATAAAGAGATAATCAAAGAGCTATCAAAATACCCACCCAAAGTACGCCCTCGCCCTAATTAGTCACTAAGACAAGTGTCAGCGAAGTCGTCGTCACTTCTTCTCACTCGTCACTCATTATCACTCGTCACTTAAAAAATGAACGTTCTTACAAGAGCATTGTTAAATAAAAAAAGACATACCATGAATTTAAAAAATAAAATTGTCTTAATCACAGGTGGAAACTCCGGTTTGGGGAAAGCTACAGCCGAGCTGATGATCGAAAAAGGCGCAAAGGTAATTATAACAGGTAGAGATTACGAAAAATCAAAGGAAGTCGCCAAAAATATAGGTGCGTTGCCATACGCTTGCGATGTTACGGATGACGAACAAATAGATGATCTATATAAATTTATAATGGAAGAATTCGGCAGACTAGATATCCTAATAAATAATGCCGGAATCGGTGGACACTATCCTTTAACCGAAATCAGCAGGGAAGAAATGAAAAGAACCTACGAAGTGAATGTTTTTGGAGCAACAATGGTTGCAAGGGGGGCTGCACTTATATTCAAAGAGCAACAAAACGGAAACATAGTCAACGTAGCGTCAACGGCCTCACTGAAAGGATATGCAAACGGAAGTATTTATTCCTCTTCAAAATTCGCTTTAAGAGGGTTAACTCAATGTTGGCAGGCAGAACTGAGAAAACATAACGTACGGGTAATTCAGATCAATCCGAGTGAAGTACCAACCGCTTTTGGCAACGAAGAAACGAGGAAGGAAAAGCCGTTGGAAGAAAATAAATTAAGCCCCAGAGAAATTGCGCATACCATTGTAAGTTCTCTTGAAATGGATAACAGGGGTTACATTCCTGAGGTAACGGTTCATGCAACCAATCCATTCTAAATTTGGAAGTAAAAAAGAGAAAAATCTTCTGCATCGATGACTGATACAACGATCCGGGAAATGGCTTGAAGCGGATTTTTGCGGAGAGAGAATAAGCAGGGCTAAGGAAAACAATTTTCTGTCCGGCAATCGTGCAGCGCTTAAATTATCGTTTTTAAATCTATGTTTGAGTATATAGCCAAGAATATTCAGAAAAAATTCGCTTAAATTTCATATTTTTGCACCACTAAATTTACTGTGCATGTCCAAAGAAGTAACCTTACAGGAAGATAATAAAATTGACTTTGAGAATTTCAAAAAAGAAGTAATTGCTGACTTTGAACTGGCTTGTCTTTCGAGAGAAGCATCCTTGCTCGGAAGGAGAGAGGTTTTAACAGGAAAGGCCAAATTCGGAATCTTCGGCGACGGAAAAGAACTCGCTCAGATTGCCCTGGCTAAGCAGTTCAGAGACGGTGATTTTCGGTCAGGATATTACCGCGATCAAACCATAATGCTTGCGATTGGGCAGCTCGATATTCAGGAGTATTTCGCTGCACTCTATGCGCATACAGACCTGGAACACGAACCGGCTTCGGGTGGTCGACAAATGGGCGGACACTACGCAACCAGAAGTCTCGATGAAAATGGTAACTGGAAAAACCTAACCAAACAAAAGAACAGTTCGGCAGATATTTCTCCCACAGCAGGTCAGATGCCTCGACTACTCGGTTTAGCCCAGGCTTCAAAAGTTTATCGTGCACACGAGACATTGCAAAAGATTGAACATTTTCAAAAATTTTCTAACAAAGGAAACGAGGTCGCTTTCGGAACCATCGGTGATGCCAGTACCTCTGAAGGGCCATTCTGGGAAACGATGAACGCAGCAGGTGTTCTTCAGGTTCCTATGGTTATGTCGGTTTGGGATGACGGATATGGAATTTCAGTTTCCAAAAAATACCAAACCACCAAAGAAAGTATTTCTGAAGCACTGGCTGGTTTCCAACGAACCAAGGATAAACCCGGCTTTGAGATATTTACAACCAAAGGCTGGGATTACCCCCATCTCTGTGCTACCTATGAAAAGGCGGTTAAATTGTGTCGCGATGAACATATCCCTGTCTTGGTACACGTACAGGAAGTGAATCAGCCGCAAGGCCATTCTACTTCAGGTTCTCATGAAAGATACAAGTCGCCCGAACGTATGCAATGGGAAAAAGATTTTGATTGCATCGCTAAATTTAAAGAATTCATTCTTTCATTCAAGACTGAAGAAGGAGATATCATAGCAGATGAAAAAGAACTAGAAGCTATTGAAAACGAGGCAAAAAAAATAACACGGGAGAAGAAATCTGCGGCATGGAAAGCCTTCACTGAAAACATCAAAAGTGATCTTAATACAGCAGTTTCTTTGATGAAGAAAGTGGCTTCAAAAAGCCAGAACAGATCGTTTATTGAAAAAGAGATTGAAAAACTGGAAAACGCTTTCGAACCTATCCGTAAGGATATTTTTAATACAGTTCGAAGCGTGATAAGACTCATCCGGGGCGAAAATTTTGAAGAAAGAAAAGAGCTTATCAACTGGTTCAAGACCAAAAGAGCTGAAAATTACGCAAGATACAGTTCTCATTTGTATTCAGAATCTGAAAAGGCTGTTCTAAATATTGAACCTGTGGCTCCTGTTTACGGAGATGATAATCGTGAAGAAGACGGCAGAATTATACTGAGAGATAATTTCGAAGCCCTTTTCAAAAAACATCCTGAAATCTTAACCTTCGGTGAAGATACCGGAAAAATTGGCGGCGTAAATCAATCGATGGAGGGTATGCAGGATAAATTCGGTGATCTAAGAGTTTCTGATACCGGAATCCGTGAGTGCACCATCGTCGGTCAGGGAATAGGCCTGGCTATGCGCGGTTTGAGACCAATCGCGGAAATTCAGTACCTTGATTATTTATTGTATGCGATACAGGTGATGTCCGATGATCTCGCAACGGTTCAGTACAGAACAAAAGGCGGACAAAAGGCTCCACTGATAGTCAGAACCCGTGGTCACAGACTGGAAGGCATCTGGCATTCAGGCAGTCCTATGGGTATGATCATTAATTCCCTACGAGGCATGCATATTTGCGTTCCCAGAAATATGACACAAGCCGCAGGTATGTATAATACCCTCATTGAATCGGATGAGCCGGCTCTGGTCATCGAACCTTTGAACGGATACAGAACAAAAGAAAAAATCCCCACAAACCTTGGTGAGTATAGGATTGCATTGGGGCAACCTGAAATCGTAAAGGAAGGCACTGACCTGACTATCGTTAGTTACGGATCAACGTTCAACCTTTGCCAGGAAGCTGTGAAACTTCTTCAGCAGGCTGATGTGAATGTTGAATTAATAGACGTTCAGACTCTTTTGCCTTTTGATGTCGATCATGTGATCTCAGAATCGCTTAAGAAGACGAACCGTTTACTGATTGTAGATGAGGATGTCTCAAGTGGCGCAACAGCTTTCATGCTTGATCAGATTCTTGTGAAGCAGAAAGGGTATTTCCATTTGGATAGCGAACCTAAAACGCTAAGTGCACAGGATCACCGACCTGCATATGGCACGGATGGCGATTACTTCTCTAAGCCGAGCATTGACGATATTTTCGATGCTGCTTATGAGCTAATGCACGAGGCAGACCCGAAAAATTATCCTGCTCTACTCAACTAAAAAAAGGACTAAAATTAAAAAAGAGCGCCCTAAGCGCTCTTTTTTTTAATTCAAATGAATCAGTAAAGATTCCTTCTTTGTTTTTTTCACTTCAACACTTTTCGAAAAATTCAAAATGTTGTTGAGTGTGTTTATAGACGGTCCTTTTTTAAACTCCTGAGCCGACGGAGTGAATGTTTCGTAACGATTTGTCATAGAGCATTTTTTGAAGTTCTCTTTTAAAACGATAAGACTTTTCGTTTATTTTAGAACCAACAAAAAACTTTTCAAATTACATCAACATTCCACCGCAAACCTGTAATGTCTGACCTGTAATATAAGCGGACTGATCAGAAGCAAGGAATATAACCGCATTTGCCACATCCTCAGGAGTGCCTCCTCTTTTCAAGGGAATACTGTTTCTCCATTCAGCAACTACCTTTTCATCCAATGCCTCAGTCATTTCAGTTTCAATAAACCCGGGTGCAATAGCATTGCATCGAATATTTCTTGAACCAAGTTCCTGAGCAACAGATTTTGTAAATCCAATCATACCTGCTTTTGAAGCTGCGTAGTTGGCCTGACCGGCGTTTCCTGAAACACCGACAACCGAAGACATATTGATAATCGATCCGCTTCTGGCCTTGAGCATCGGTCGTTGTACTGCTTTTGTTAAGTTGAATGCAGATTTCAAGTTAGTATTTATCACTTCGTCCCATTGTTCCTCTGTCATTCGCATAAGCAAGGTATCTCTTGTGATTCCTGCATTATTCACAAGCACATCTACCGTACCAAAAGCTTCTACTACGTCATCCACGAGTTTCTGTGCTGCATTAAAATCGGAAGCATCGGATTTAAAACCTTTTGCCTCTCCTCCTTTGGCTGAAAGCTCTTTCGCCAAGGCATTGGCTTTCTCTTCTGACGACAAATACGTAAATGCCACTTTTGCGCCTTGTTCTGCACACTTTTGAGCAATAGCTTTACCTATTCCTCGGGAAGCACCCGTTATTATTACTACTTTTCCTTCTAACATATCTTGTTTTTTTTGCTTGGTAAAAATATAAATAATTTATTTGGCAAAAACCCTTAATAACGCACAAAAAAAGAGGCCATCCAAAGCAGATGACCTCTCAGTGAATCGAGTTTGTTCTTAAAACTTGAAGGAAATTCCTCCTGAAAGGACAGGACCTCCCAGACCAATTTCCATGTTTAATCCGATATTATCTGTAAAGTAGTATCTCGCACCTGCACAGAATCTCATCGAAAAAGGAATAAGTGTGAAGTCACTTAAATCTCCGTCCACTTCTACTCCATTTTCCGTAGTAGTTCTGAAACGGTTGTTTGTTCCCGCACCCAAACCTATATAAGAATCAAATTGAGGATTAGAAATGTCAAAGTGATAGTTAATTCTCACCTGAGCTCTTAATCGCTGCATTCTGTATTCATACTCATACGTTTGGGTAATGTAATTTCCAGAACCATCCACCCCGGTAGTGTCTACATCTGTAAAGCTTGAATAAAGCGAATTATAAATAATGTCGAATCCAAGACCAATTCGATCGGAAACCATATATTCAGCTCTCAGTCCGGCTGGTCCGATTCCTCCTGATTTAAAATCGGTTGATTCAGGATTGGAGTCTTCAACGGCCTGTAAAAAGCTCTTACCGAAGTTAGGAAATCCGTAATAGGGATCAATAATAATAGAACCTTGCTCTACCTGTGCAGTTAAGTTCCCTGAAGTTGTAAAGAGGAATGATAGCATTCCGGCAAATAAAAGTACTTTCTTTTTCATAAAATGTTAGTTTAAAATTCTGCGACCCGAAAACAATATTCAGGCCAAACTCGGAGTAAAGTTAATAGAAATGATGATAAATGTAGTTATTTTCTTGAAAATCAGCATAAAAAATCCAGGGTATTAATCCCGTCAGCATAATCATCAAGTCGGGGAGACTGCGCCAAACCGAACTCAGTGTAGCCGTGACCGACCACTACTTGAATATTTTCCTTATGCCGGGAAAGATATTTTTGTACTTCATCTTTCTTTGAATATCTGTGATAAAACAGAACTGCGATCGGAGAAAAAAGATCTTCCGACTCCTTTAATAGAACAAAACCGTTTTCAATAATTTTTTCCTGATTCATCAAATAGATCGCTTTATAGTAATCATAATTATTGGCATATTTATGATGATTTATGATAGCACCATAATCGACAATAGCTCCAAAAAAACGATCAAGATCAAAATTTTCCGGAATTATCAAATGGGAAACGTTTCTACATCCCAATCCGAAATAGGTAAAGATATCTTTTCCCAGCAATTCAAGTTCTTCTTTGGTTTCCGTTCCATCGATTACCGCTACAGATGTTCTGTTCTTTCTGATAATATTCGGAAGGTGACCAAAATATTTCTCAAAATATCGAGCTGAATTATTACTACCTGTTGCTATAACCTTATCAACCCCGGAAAGCTTATCCACCATTTTTATCCTTTCCCCAAGATCCGGTTGCAAATCAATCAAAATTCTGACTATTTCAGGAAATAAGCGGTTGTCGTCCGAGGACAATTTGATCACCGCCTTATTCCCAGTGAGTATCACTGATAGAAAGTCGTGAAATCCGACAAGAGGAATATTACCGGCCATTATAATACCCACCTTCTCAGGTTGGGCTTCCGGTGTAAGATTTGACAACCATTCAGTTAGATCTTCCCTATTCAGTCTTTGTCCAAGGTGAAACAATGAAGAACGAACCGCTTCCTCAGTAAACCATCCGTTAAACGCTTTTTCTCGCTTAATTAAATCATTCATGGTTTCATAATATTCAGCCATAAACCGGCCAAAATCCTCTTTTGGCTTATCCTCTCCCCACTTAACCATACCTTCACCAAGTTCCGAAAAAGTTGTTATCAACCTGTTTTTAATACTCTCCTCCACAGAAATTTAATTTTAATGATGTCTGAACAAAACAAGCTGCTCAGCGTTTCGTATATTTGCAAATGTAAAGAAGAAACATCTAAAAAGTTGTAAGAATGGCGATAATGATTACGGACGAATGCATCAACTGCGGGGCTTGTGAACCCGAATGTCCGAATAACGCAATATATGAAGGTGGCGCCGAGTGGTCGTATGCTGATGGCACAACCCTGAAAGGCATGATCACCACCCTGAACGGAGATGAAATGGATGCCGAGAAAGCACATGAACCGGTTGACATGGACATCTATTATATCGTAACTGACAAATGCACGGAATGCGTAGGTTTTCACGATGAGCCACAATGTGCAGCTGTTTGTCCGGTAGATTGTTGTGTTGATGATCCCGATTACAGGGAATCCGAAGATGAACTATTAGCAAAAAAAGATTTTATGCACCTTTAAGAAATGCTCGAGGTCAAATTAAAAAGTCAGGTTATCGTACCTGACTTTTTCTTTTTCTATTGATGCAATACAGCACAAAAATTTTAATTTTAGAAATTCAATTTTATCATTCGGGGTGGAAAGATTTTTAAATATCCTTGTCATTGACAATAATCCGATCAACATTAACGGATTAAGAGCCATGCTCACCGGGGGAGGCAATAATCTAATCTTTTGCGAGGATGAAAAATCTGCACTTCCGATACTCGCTAAACGCAAAATCGGTATCATACTTATAAACATTGAGAGAGATTCGGTCAATGGTTTTGAGATGCTGCAGCGACTAACCTCCAATCCAAACAGCTCAGAAGCTTATAAGATCGTGATCAGTGAAAGCAGTTCCAGCGGAGCACGATTGGTAAAAGGTCTAAGAGAAGGAGCGGTAGATTATTTGTCCAGTCCGTTTAATCCAAACCTGGTAAAAGCAAAAATTGAAGTTTTTAAAACTTTATACTTTAAAGACAGAAGAATTAACCAGCTGCTTGAGAATATATTTCCTCAAAATGTACTCGACGATTTGAACAGTCAAGGCAAATTCTCACCCAAAAGAATTGAAGAAGGTGTCGTTCTTTTTACGGATTTCGTGGCTTTCTCGAAAATCGCCAAGCATCAGCGTCCGATGGAATTACTACGCCAACTGGAAGAGTATTTCAATAAATTCGATGAAATCGTCGAAAGATACGATCTGGAAAAGGTTAAAACAATTGGAGATGCCTACATGGCTCTCGCCGGTGTAACAGAAAAAAATCCTAAACCTGCGGTTAGGGCGTGCCTTGCTGCCCTTGAAATGCGCGACTATATTCTAAACCGTAAGCAACTCGCAATAGCCACGAACCGGGAATTCTGGGAAATTCGGATAGGTTTACACTCAGGTCCTCTGGTGGCAGGAATCATTGGATCTAAAAAAATAAGTTTTGATGTCTGGGGAGATACCGTAAATATTGCAGCCCGTGCGGAACAAAACTCAGAACCTGACAATATCTCAGTTACAGACCGTATCGCGGGGCACGTTCTCCCCTACTTCGATCTGATACATCGCGGTGAAATTGAAATTAAATATGGCGGAAGAGTGGATATGTTCTTTCTCGAAAGACTGAAATCCAAATTTTCTCTTTTCGAGGAAGGAAAACTAGCAAACAGTAAACTTAGAAAAGCATGTGGATTGGTAGAAATGGACTTTGATTTCGCCAGAAGATTCATCCTGAACAAACTGAAATCTTCTCTTCCTGAAGACCTCATTTATCATGATTTGAAACATACAATCAATGTTGAACGTTCCGCAGAACGCATTGCCCTTCTGGAAGGTGTTGAGGGTGAAGACCTGATCATTCTAAGAACCGCTGTTCTATTCCACGACGCAGGCTTTATTTTTTCTTACGAAAAAAATGAACAGCTCGCTATAAACCTCGTCCAGGCCGAATTACCGCATTTCGGTTACACTGAAAAACACATCGATCAAATTGTTAATATTATCCGCTCTACAACTTATGAAATTGAGCCGGTTACCTTGCTTGAAAAAATAATGAACGACGCCGATCACGATTATCTCGGAAGGGCCGATTATTACATCGTAGCAGGTCGTTTAAGGGAGGAAATGGAACTGCATGGCCTTGTGTTAAGCGATCTTGAATGGATAGATTTTCAATTAAAATACCTTGAAGAAACCCACGTTTTCTATACTGAGACAGCCAAAAACATCAGAAGTCGCGGTAAAATGATGCGTATTCAGGAGTTGAAAAATGAAAAGGAAAAATTAATCCGTGAACAGTCCTAAAACCTGACTGCTCTTTCTTTATGTGTCTTCACAACTTCCTCGTACAGTTTCTCGTACTGCGGAAGAATCCTGTTCAAGCGAAATTTATCAGCCTGTTGAAGCGCCTGTTTTTTAAACCTTATCAACTTATTTTTATCCGATAAAAGATCAACGGCATTCTTCGCCATATCGTCAGTATTCCCCACATTTGATAAAAACCCTGAAAATCCGTGTTCATTCACTTCAGGAATCCCTCCTGTATTGGAACTGATCACAGGCACTCCCATAGCCATTGCTTCAAGTGCGGCCAGTCCAAAACTTTCCGTTTCAGAAGGAAGTAAAAACAGGTCTGAAATTTTCAGAAGGTTGGATGCATCCCTGATCTTCCCGACCATCTTCACACGATCACATGTACCGAGGTCTCGACATAATCGCTCTACATAATTTCGGTCCGGTCCGTCACCGATAAGAAGTAAGCGCGAAGGTATCGAAGCATTCACCTTATGAAAAACACGTATTACATCCTCTAATCGCTTAACCGGTCTAAAATTCGAAACGTGACAAAGTATCATCTCTTCATCCCCGGCATACTTTCTTCTTTTCTCCTGATCCGTTATTTCATCCATATCACCGATATTCTGAATAAAATTCGGAATAACCCGAATCTCTCTGTCAGTATCAAAATGAGTATAAGTATCTTCTTTGAGACTTTCAGAAACAGCAGTCACCGCATCCGACTGGTTTATGCAAAAGGTAATAACGGGTTCAAAAGATTTATCTTTTCCAACAAGTGTAATATCCGTTCCATGTAGGGTAGTAATAAATGGAATTCTGATATTCTTTGTTTCTAGGATGCGCTGTGCCATGAAAGCAGCCGACGCGTGAGGAATAGCATAATGAACATGCAACAAATCCAGTTTTTCATGGATCACCACATCCACCATCTTACTTGCCAGCTCAGTTTCATACGGCTGAAATTCAAATAAAGGATAATTCGAAACAGCTACTTCATGATAGTATATGTTGTCACGGAAAGATCCGAGGCGGACAGGTTGTGAATAAGTAATAAAATGAATTTCGTGCCCTTTATCAGCAAGCGCTTTACCTAATTCCGTGGCCACTACTCCACTCCCCCCATAGGTCGGGTATAAAACTATTCCTATTTTCATATTATCCTTATCTGTAAACTTTTTAAACTTCCGGTTTATGATTGATCTCAACAACAACCTAAAGTTCTTTATGTTCTATTTCTTTATTTCAAAAAGTTGGTAGATGGCTTCCTGAATATCGGTCCTGATGTTCATCTGAACGATTTTCCAGTTCTCACTGGATGGATACACCCTGTTAGAAAGAAAAACGTAATTTATTCCATACTGAGGATCCGCCCAAACCTGGGTGCCCGTAAATCCGGTATGACCAAAAGAACTGAGAGAGACTTGTTCGCAAGTCGGACCTCCGCTCTTGTCCGGTACCGGTTTATCGAAACCTGCCCCTCGCCTGTTGTCGGGACAAAACTGACAACGTGTATATTCCTTGATCACATCTTCCGACAAATATCTTTCACCACCATAAACCCCCTTATTCAAAAGCATCTGCATCAACACAGCGAGGTCCTCTGCATTTGAAAATATTCCTGCATGACCGCCTACCCCGTTCATCATAGCTGCACCCATATCGTGAACATATCCTCTCACCAACTGATGCCTGAAATAAGCATCCTTTTCAGTCGGCGCAATTCTACCAACATCAAATTTATCCAGTGGATTATAGCGCATGGTTTTAAGTCCCATGGGGGTATAAAAATTATCCAGAACAAAATCCTGTAAAGAACTACCGCTCTGTTTTTGAACTATTTTTTTCACGAAATAGTATCCCAAGTCGGAGTATTTGTACTTTTTGTATCGATTCAGGGAAGTGTTAAGTATGGTTTCATAAAGAACATTTTCATAATTCCCTAGCATGTATAGGTCATTCGCTACCCTGCTCGTCATCGAATCATTCGGTGTTGGAGAATAAAACATGGGATTGGGTTTTCCGTTTACCAGGGTTTTGGTATAGAAAGGGATCCATGGAGATAATCCCGCCTGATGAGCCATCATGTCCCGAAGATTCACATTTCTGTAGTCTGTGCCTTCTGTAAGATCAGGAAGATAATCCCCAAGGGATTTATTCAAAGAAAACAGTCCTTTATCCTGCAAACGCATTAAACTAATGGTCGAAGAGGCTATTTTTGTGATTGAGGCAATATCATAAATCGTTTCATGGTCGACCGGATTTAAAGAGTCGTACGTATGATATCCAAGAGCATTCTGATAAAACACCTTACCATCCTTGGCTACGATGATCTGACAACCGGGGTACGCCTTGGCAGTAATCCCCCTCTGAGCGATAGAATCCAATCGTTTAAGAGACTCCTTTCTCACCCCAACATCCAGGGGAACCGTATATTTCAATCGGGTTGCTTCCGGAGTGACAACACCATAACCAAACTGATATTTCCCTGAGAGGGTAACCGGCAATTTCGTTTTTGCCTGAAAAGCTCCGAAAATAAGCTGAGCAGCTCGTTCCCTTGAGAAGTAAGAATTTTGAAAGGCCAAGATTACTCCATCTACATGACTAAAGTCATGACTCTTCTTCAGCACATACGGATTACCAAAAAAAGTTACTATAACATTCGATTCATCGGGTAAAGACGCTAAAAGTTCTCGCCAGCCTGCCGGATAATGATAGTCATCACCCGGAAGAACGGATGAGGTGAGAAGATTTATAAATATATTATCATAATCTTTCAGCACGGAACCATACCTGCTTAAAGCCTCACTCCCTGTAAAAGCATGCAAACTGTCCGTAGTAGCATAAGTCAGAACCCTTTGTACAAAACCATTTTCACGAACCCCTATGTTAAGCGTGAGGTTTTTTCCATTTGCTCCTTTCACCGGTATTGCCCCTTCATTTTTAACCACCGTGAGTGCCTTTTCATAAATTTTGATTTCAGCATACTCGAGTAATTCAGTATCAAGCGGACTAGTCTTGGGGTCGGCCTTCATCGCGTAATATTTCGCCCTTAGTATTTTAAGACATTTCGCGTCGACCTCCTCCAGGGAAATTTCCCCTTTTATCACCGCGTTCTTTATAGAACTTATCGCTTCCCCAATGCTTTCAGGATAAAGCAAAATATCATTTCCGGCCAGATAAGCGAGTTTTACAACTTCATTTTTTCCATATCTTTCGGACACCGCTTTCATGTTCAAAGCATCGCTGATTATAAGTCCGGAAAACTTCAATTCATCTATCAGAATATCCTTAATTATAGTTTTGGAAAGACTGCTTGGGGTCCCCGAACTATCCAGAGCCGGAACATTCAGGTGAGCCATCATAACAGCCGACGCACCGGACAATCGTCCAACTTTAAAAGGCGCCCAATCAACAATATTCAACTCTTGTTTGCTTTTACTTATTACAGGTAATTTGTGATGAGAATCAACATCGGTATCGCCGTGACCCGGAAAGTGTTTCATGCAGCTAAGTACGTTGAAACTCTCAAGTCCTAAAACCATCGCGCGAGTATGGTCTGCCACTTTCAGAGCAGACTCTCCGAATGAACGAAAACCGATTACAGGATTATCAGGATTACTGTTTACATCCGCCACCGGTGAAAAATTCATGTGCACACCAAGTTCTCTGAGTTCTGAGGCAATCGCTCTACCAATAACTTCCGTACTTTCTATATCATCCGCAGCACCGATGGTAAGATTGAAGGGATATTTTTTTTCCTGCCATAAACGCATTGAACTACCCCATTCCGCGTCCATTCCTATGAGTAAAGGAATTTCAGAGGTACCCTGAAACCTTTCTATGGCAGTTTTCGTGTTTTCTTTTTCACCCTGAAACATAATCACCCCTCCGATGCGATATGTTTCAATCAGCGAATCAATTCCCGCCAGATGAACCTCCCCCTTGTTGGGAGTTGCAGCTACCATAAAACTTTGAGCTATCTTCTCCTCAAGACTCAGTCCTGATAGTTTTTGGAACGCCCAATCCGGTGATTCACGGAGAAAAAACGGCAGTTCATTCTTTGGAATTTTCCCCAGACTTTTCAGTTCATAATAATCTCCCGAAGACCAGCTCATGAGCATACAAACCAGAGAGAGTGTAAAAATCCAGAATAAACGATGATTCATCAATCGTGAGTTATTTATTTAGTAATATCCGCTTCCAAAAATTCAAATCCGTGAATAAAAAAATACTGCCGAACTGTCACGATTTTCCTAATGGAATAATAATTGAAAACAAAGATAAATAAAAGAGAAAGAGTGAAAATTAATTTAACGATCCATTATAAAGAATATGCTGTGAATTGAAGCTACAGTTTTATTTTTTTCATTTATCTTTATACATTGGGTATTATAAAAACTCAACAAAAATATGCTTGAACGAATTAAGTTCATGAAAGTGAACAGACATAAGCGTTACGATTATACTCCTCGGTTTTATGACGAAAGAAAGGAGCGGCTCAATGCGCTTATAAAAAATTACGAAGAAAAGGAGGATGAATTTGAACCTGGAAGTGCCGAGTACAGAGCACGATTGAAAGAGCGTATGGAGCGGACCTGGAGTTTGCAAAGCACTCAGTCAGGCCAGTCCCGTGCAGCTAACATTCGGCTCATAGTTATTTTGGCTGCCCTGCTTATTGCTACTTACTTTATTCTCAATTATGTGGATATTTTCACCTCTGAAGTAACCATTGTAAACTGATAAGGTTTTAGGAGCATGAGCGAAATCATTCGATTATTACCCGATAATATTGCCAATCAGATCGCCGCAGGAGAGGTCATTCAGCGCCCTGCCTCTGTCGTGAAAGAACTGATAGAAAACGCGGTCGATGCGGATGCAAAAAAAATCGAACTGCATATTAAAGATGCGGGAAAAACACTTATTCAAATAATCGATGACGGAAAGGGAATGTCTGACACCGATGCCAGAATGTCTTTTGAAAGGCATGCTACCAGCAAACTTTCATCAGCCGATGATCTCTTCAATTTAAGTACGAAAGGATTCAGGGGAGAAGCACTAGCTTCCATCGCAGCAATTGCTCACGTTGAAATGGAAACCGTGGAGTCAGGCGCAAAAATTGGAACTCTTTTAAGAATTGCCGGGAGTAAACTGGATGTTCAAGAACCCACTGCTCGGCGTTCAGGCACAAGTATTTCCGTTAAAAATCTTTTTTTCAATGTTCCAGCAAGACGCAATTTTCTGAAGTCGGATCAGGTAGAAACAAAGCATATTATCGAAGAATTCAACCGAATTGCATTGACTCATCCCGAAATAGCATTTAAGTTTTCCCACAACGGAAACGTGATGCACGACCTTCAGTCTTCGGGATTGAGAAAACGTATCGTGGATCTTTTTGGGACCAATTTTAATACAAAACTGGTGCCTATTGAAGAAGAAACAGATCTGGTGACCATAAGGGGGTTCATAGGAAAACCGGAATTTGCCCGGAAAACGAGAGGCGAACAGTACTTCTTCGTAAATAATCGTTTTTTCAGAGACAACTACCTGAATCATGCGGTACTTGCGGCCTACGAAAACCTGATTCAGGACAAAAGCTACCCGGCTTATTTCATTTATTTCATTGTTCCGCCTTCTTCGATCGACGTGAATATACATCCTACTAAAACTGAAATAAAATTTGAGGAAGACAGGAATATATACAGTATTCTGAGAAGTACCGTAAAACTGGCTCTGGGAAAATACAACATCGCTCCCAGCCTGGATTTTGAACGAGAGCCTCAGTTCGACCTCCCGCTCAGCCAGCAAAAACAGCCTGTGCGACCACCTGAAGTAAAGACAGACCCAAACTTTAATCCATTTTCAGGTACAAAAGTTTCTTCATCCAGTGGCGGAAGTTCATCTGGATCTTCAGGATTTAAACCGCTCAAACCAAACAAGGAAGATTGGGAGAATTTTTATTCAATCAAAGAAACTGAAGTATCCACAGAGGAAGGACTCGGATTTGAGAAAGAACCGCAGGCAACTTCTGAATCCCGTAAAATTCAGGTCCATAGAAAATTTGTACTTGTTCAGGTAAAATCCGGTTTAATGATCATTCACCTCAATCGTGCTAAAGAGAGAATTCTTTATGACCAATTGATGGAACAGTTCATGTTGTCCCCGATTTCCTCTCAACAAATGATGTTTCCTTTTGAATATGAAATGCAGCCAGAACAACAGCTTGAATGGGAAAACAATGCAGTTTCACTGAAAAGACTTGGATTTGACTGGCAATGGGATAAGAAAAAACTGATTCTTAGCGGCATACCTTCTTTCCTCGAAACTGAACAAGTCACAGGGAGCATAGATGCCATATTGGAACAGATTACACATGCCGATCTTGACAAGGGTGAATTGGCCCATGAACTTATCAGCGCACTTGCCTCGGCCTCTTCCAGAGGCCCTGCTCCTCAAATGAACGACCAAGAACTTAATCACCTCATTGAAGAACTTTTTCAAAGAGAGGAACACCAGTACACGCCAAAAGGCAAAAAAATACTGAACACACTTACGTTGAACGAACTGAATGATTTTTTTGTATGAATAACTTATTAGGAAATATGCCGCCGGTAGTGAAAAACCTGTTAATCCTTAATGTGGTAATGTTTATAGTTACCGTTTTAGGTGAGATGCAGGGAATAAACATGACACAATTACTGGGTGGATATGTCTTTAATTCACCATTCTTTGAACCTTATCAGATCGTAAGCCACTTCTTTATGCACGGCGGTTTTTTCCATATTTTTTTCAATATGTTCGCCCTCGTAATTTTCGGGTCAGCGCTGGAGCAGGTTTGGGGACCGAAAAGGTTTTTCATTTTTTATGTAGCAACGGCAGTTGGTGCTTTTTTACTTCATCAGTTTATTGGTTACCTCGAAGTACAAAGCATAGAAGATAAGCTGCTCGAAGCGGGCTATAATTTATATGACCTCAGAGACAGAATTGTAGAGCTACGCACCGGACAGATTTCAACCTTTGAAACTATTCATGGAACCAATGACCTGGTTACCGATTACATAGCAGGAATTTCTGTTCCTGTTGTTGGAGCCTCAGGGGCTGTGTACGGAGTACTCGTGGGTTTTGGCTATTTGTTTCCGAACACACGACTCATGCTTCTATTTCCTCCCATTCCTATCAAGGCCAAATGGCTCGTACTTATCATGGTAGGTATCGCTTTGCTGAATTCACTGGAAAGCAGACCCGGTGACAACATTGCCCACCTTGCCCATCTCGGTGGAGCTATCGTGGGCTTCATAATAGTACTGATCTGGCAGAAAGACAAACGCAAATTTTATTAGGATATGCAGCGAACGTTTACCGATGAAATAAAATATCAGTGGAAATCCGGTGGAATGCACATTAAATTGATAGGTGTAAACCTCATCGTATTTTTATTCATTGCTATCCTGATCGTTTTTGGCAGACTTTCCGTTACAGGACCTTACAATCCGGTTGAACCAATCATGAATGAGATATTTACTCTTCATGCAACCTGGAAGGGAATTCTCACCCATCCGTGGGGACTAGTGACAAGTATTTTTGCCCATTTCGAGCTGTTTCATTTCTTTTTCAACATGCTCTTCCTCTACTTCATCGCACCCTTTTTTCTTCAATATTTCTCCAATCAGCGCATGCTATATACTTATATTCTCGGTGGTATTTGCGGAGGATTATTTCAGATAATAGCTTACAGTACATTCCCCGCTCTTCAGGGTACTCAGACATTCGTGGTGGGAGCTTCCGCTTCAGTTATGGCAATATTTATGGCCTCTGCTTTTTATAAACCAATGGCAGAAGTATATTTTTTCGGGATAATTAAGGTGAAAATGATCGTGATAGCTCTGATCTTCATTCTTCTCGACCTTCTTCGTATGGGTGCCATGGACAATGTTGCGCATTTCGCCCATTTGGGCGGGATCGCATTCGGAATCTTATCCATCCGAAATGTACATTCCCGGAATAACATTATTAACTGGACACAACGCACCATAGATAATCTAAAAAAGTCTGTTAAAGGGGAGCCACGGATGAAAGTTAAAAAAGGAGGAGGGAAATCAAAACCCTACGATACCTCATCGGATGAAGATTACAACCGTTTCAAAAAAGAGAGACAAAAACAAATTGATGCAATTCTCGATAAAATATCGAAATCAGGTTATGACAGCCTAACCAAAAAAGAAAAACAAATCCTCTTCGATCAAAGCAATAAAAATGACTAAGTTTAAATCTCTGGTATTTAAACTGCTAAAATCAGTGCTCACATTTTTAGCCGTTCTTCTGGCACTCTGCCTGGGAATAAGCTATTTAAGCCCTGTTATATCTCCCGAACATTTCTGGTGGATACAAATTTTCGGACTCGCTTACCCTGTGCTATTCTTTCTTTCCCTGATTATCCTTTTAATTTTTATCTATATAAACAGGCGCGTGAGTTATTTATTGGGGATCATTCTTATAATCGGAATTCCAATTCACCTGCGATTCTTCGGAATAAGTTTTAGTGGAAATACAGAAATTCAAGGCACTGAAAAAATAAGGATTATGTCCTATAACGTGCGACTTTTTGATATCTACAAATGGATCAACCCTGACAAATCCGACAGCAAACAAAAGTTTCTGAAGGTGTTCGAAAAAAACGATCCTGACATTCTCTGTTTGCAAGAATATATGGAAGACAACCGAACAGTAGCGCACATCAAGGACAAAGACATTATGGAGGCAGGGGGTTTTACAAATGTTGCGAAACAAACCACCGTTCAAACCGTTGGGGTAAATTTCGGCCTTGCTATTTTCTCCCGGTTCCCTATCATCAAAAAAGGAACCGTTGAATCAACAAAAACCGAAATGTTCTGCCAGTTTGCGGATATCGCTCTTTACGATGACACCATGAGAGTATACAATTTACATCTTCAAAGCATTCGTTTTCAACAGGATGAATATTCTCTCTTTGATCAAAATGCACCTACTGCGAAGACAAAACTTGAGAAAATCATGGGATTATTCGAAAAGCTGAAATATGCCTATGGTCCAAGGGTTGATGAAGTGAAGGCTATACTCGAGCATGCGCGAAGCTGCCCTCATCCGGTTGTGATTTGTGGAGATTTCAACGATCCTCCCGTTTCATACATTTATGACAAATTCAATGATGAGTTTTTCGATGCTTTCAGAGAAACCTCATATGGAATTGGGAAAACTTATGCAGGAAAAATTCCGGCAGGAAGAATAGACTATATCTTTTTTGATGAAAATTTCGAAGCTTTAAGTTTTAACCGTCAACAAGAAGTACTCTCTGATCATTATGCAATCACGGCCGATCTCCTGAGAGTCCCAAAAGACACACTTAAAAAAGGGAAATGATATAAAAAACGTATGATCCCATTAAAATCACACCACTGATCCTCCCTATCTTTTTACGAAATACCATCATAGGCAGTAAAATCAGAGCAACTCCCAGCATCCAGAAAATATCCCAGGAAAGAACGTTCTTAGCAATTTCTATGGGTTCAACCATGGATGTAATTCCTAGAACCGCTCCGATATTAAAAATATTGCTTCCGATCAGATTACCCACAGAAATATCCGTTTCCTTTCTGAAGGCCGCCACGCAACTCGTTACAAGTTCCGGTACAGAGGTACCGAACGCAACAACAGTGATCCCGATAACATGTGCCGACAATCCGGCTCTTTCTGCAAGTCCCTTAGCACCATCTATCAACCAATTCGCGCCAAAATATAAGCCTACCAAACCTATACCAAGAAAGGCAAGATGCTTCCAAACTGAAATTCTGACAGCCATTTTGTTTATTTCGGGGGAGTCTATATCCCCTAGTTTTTCCTGCTTACGTGAGTTGATAATAAGGAAAACCACAAAAGCGATCAACGAAAGAAAAATGACAACACCTTCCCATCTGTTCAAATTCAAATTCAGTGCAAAAAGATAAAAAACGGCCGAAATCAGAACCATCATTGGCCAGTCGTATTTGATCGTATTCAGTGCAACCGGCATCGGAAAAATTAACACGGTAAGTCCTAAAACAAGGGCTAAATTGGCAATATTCGATCCGACTACGTTCCCGATCGCAATCTCCGGTAATCCGTCTGCCGCAGATTGTAAAGAAACAATAAGTTCAGGTGCGGAAGTACCAAATGATACTACAGTCATTCCGATCACTAGTTTTGACAATCTTGCTTTTGCTGCAATACCTACGGCGCCTCTCACAAGAAATTCTCCCCCAACAATGAGGGCGGTCAGGCCAACGATTATCAATATGATCTCAAAAATCATATTCAGGACCTCTGATTATTTTCCTCGCTTCCGGGTTCAAGATCTTTATTGATCTTATTTTCTGAAATATGTTCTGATGAACCGGCCGGCTTATGAGGAGAAATTGGAATATTTTCATCCAGGCCATCCGTTGAGGATCTAATATCTCGCGAAAACTCTTCAAATGGCTGTTCAATCTGCTGTTTCGTTTCATGGAGGGTTCTGTTTATATTCATTTCCCGCCGCATGTCGGTTGTCGACTTCCGAATTTCGTCCTGAATATCCTGACTGGCATCTCTAATCTGACGGATTCCTCTACCCAGCGTACGCGACATACCCGGTATACTTTTCGATCCGAAAAAAATAAGAATAAAGAGCAGTATGACTACAATCTCAGAACCCGCGATGCTATTTAAAAACAGTAACATTGGTGCAAAGATAGGAGAATTATATACATGTATTTTGTGCTGATTGGAAAATTTAAATCCGGTGATAAGCTTTTAAGGACAACTAAACTTAAATCAAGCAAGAAACCTTTTAAACAGTATCTTTGCACAGTAAAATTTTGATAAACTTTAACAAATCAAAAAGAAAGAGATAAAAAGAAGACTTATTTTTGAGCAAAATTTTAAAGAATGCGCGCACTTTTCTTAAAAGAAATAAGGAGTTTCCTTAGTTCGATCATAGGGTATATTTTTATGCTCATATTTATCGTGACATGTTGGTTATTTCTGTGGGTTATCTCGGATTATTATAATCTCCTCGAGGGCGGTGTAGCGGACCTAATCCCGTTTTTTAATCTCGCTCCACTGATTCTGCTTATCCTTATTCCGGCAATTACAATGCGATCATTCGCTGAAGAAAAAAGAACGGGAACTATTGAACTCCTTTATACCCGTCCTCTCTCAGACTTCAAAATACTGATATCAAAATATTTAGCCGGAGTAATGCTCGTTGTAATAACCATACTTCCGACGATTGTTTTTTATATATCCATTCATTACCTGGGAGATCCGGTAGGTGTTCTGGATGACGGGGCGGCAATCACATCGTATCTGGGGCTTATTTTTCTCGGAGCCACATTTGTTGCGATAGGTATTTTTGCAAGTACCATCACAAGCAACCAGATCGTAGCTTTCATAATTGCAATGTTTCTTTGCTGGTTCCTTTTCAGTGGACTCTCACTGCTGGGATCCTACGCCACATTTGCAGGATTCGACAGCATCGTTCGCTATGCCAGTATGGATTATCACTATGAATCAATCAAAAAAGGCGTTCTGATATTCAGCGATGTATTTTATTTCCTGAGCGTTATATTTTTCTTCCTTTTTGCCTCTCATAACGTTCTAACTGCATTAAGAAAATAATATGAAATCCAGAATTTTCAAAAATCTTTCGAACAGGGTCTTTTATAGCTTAATGACCGTCATTGTTCTGGTGGTAATTATTCTTCTGAATATCATTGTTTCCTTTGTAGATTTTAGAGTAGATTTTACGAAGGACAAACGATATTCGTTGACTGAAACAACCGTTAATTTCCTCAACAATGACTCTTTGCTGACCGATAAAATTCTTTTCAAGGTGTATCTCGAAGGAGATTTTCCGGCGGAGATCAAACGATTACAAACCGCAGTTAAGGACAAACTGGATGAATTTAAATATTACGCAGGAGATCGCATCGAGTATGAATTTATTGACCCAAACGAAGGATCGATTGAAGATCAGGAAGCCCTAAAGGAGCAGCTTTACGACAGAGCCCGTGGAATCCGACCCGTAGATGTCACCTTTCGCAGTAAAGGAAATGCCCAAATCGTTGAAATATTTCCGGGTGCAGTGGTAGAATACAGAGGAAATACGGTTGATCACATCCGTTTCATGGAAGGGGGTAAATATCAGTTAAACGCACAACTGGAAGAACAAATACAACGATCCATAAATACACTCGAATACAAATACATGCAGGTGCTTGCCAAGGCGACGCGCACAACGAAAAAAACCCTGGCCTTCATTCACGGACACGGAGAACTTGGAATCCCTTACACTCAAGGAGCCAGGAGCAAAATAGAAGATTCATACATAATCAAGGACATCATTATAAACGGAGCAATAGACGCTCTTGATGGTATAGACGGAATTATCCTGGCTAATCCGACAGAAAAATACAGCGATAAGGACAAATTTATCATCGATCAGTATCTCATGAACGGAGGAAATATAATGGTGTTTCAAAATCCGCTCGAGATCAATAACGATACAATTCGAAGAAAAGGAAAAGTACACAGCGTGCGAAAAAGAACGGGGCTTACAGACCTGGTTTTTGATTATGGCATCAAACTGAATGAAGACCTGGTTATAGATGCAAGCTATGATCCTTTCATTATGCCGGGTATACCTAAAGGTTACGTTAACTGGTATTTTTACGTTCGTGCTCAGGGGACAATGCATCCAATATCCGCAATGATAGACCCCGTGAAACTGCCCTATGTTTCAAGCTTACAGTTTGTAAAAACGAAAAACAAAACCATTCCTTCGGTGATCCTTACCTCCTCCTCCAATGCCAAATCTTTCGGTAACGCACCTCTTCTTTCCATCGCCATGGAAAATACCTTTGGCGAGAATCCCGTATTCCAACCGAATCCGGAAGATGAAGCGAACAAATTAATGTTAGGAGCCATCGTTGAAGGGGAGTTCGAGTCCGCTTTCAAGAACAGAATCATTACGACGTACACAGACAATCCCGACGCAAGATTTGAAGAAAAATCTCTAAAACCCGGTAAACTTATGGTGATAGGGAACGGAAATTTTTTCAAAAATACCTATTATGATTCTGTACCGGTTCCTGAGGAAAATAAATACAGGTATATACCGAGAATGCCTCGAGGAAATGAAATTGATGAATTATTCTCCGGAAGACCCTTCGGAAATTTTGAATTTTTCCAGAACTGTGTCGACTATATGTTGGGAGAAAGTACGCTTCTTTCCATTCGAAGCCGAACGATAGACTTGCATCCTATCGATAAATTAAAGGTCGAAAAACACGGAAACTTTTATCAGTTTATCAATATTTTTGTTCCGATCATATTTATTTTATTGATGGCAGGACTAATTTTCTATTTCCGACGTTTAAAGTATGTCAAAAAACAGTAAAGAATGAAAAAAATCGTCGTTTTAGCTTTGGGGATCGGACTAATCGTCGGACTTGTTTTTTTAGCCATGAATATGTCGAAAAAATCAAAAGTTTCTGACCTCAGCCTCATCGATTTCGCGGTAATTGATACTGCCTCAGTGGATAAGATAACCATATACGATACTTATTTCGATCGTGAATTTACGTTGATAAGAAATGATGAAGGGGTCTGGACAGATACCAAGGGAGGATGTGTTCAGCAGGAAATTCCAAAAATGATGCTTGAAACGATGCTAAAAATAACACTCAAGGGCTATGTGCCTCAATCTGCCATGGAGAACATGAAAAAACAGATGATGGCAAAACATAAACAGGTAAAAATCTTTCAAAACGGGGAATGGACCAAAACCTGGTTTGTAGGTCATTCAACTCAGGATCATATGGGTACCTACATGCTTCTCGAAACACCCGAAAAGAAAAGTGATAACCCGGTGATCATGGGAATGAAAGGTTTTTACGGAATTCTTGAACCTCGGTTTTTTACGGATGAAAGAAAATTCATGTGTACCGAACTGTTCTCCTACAAAAGAGAAGAGCTTAACAGTGTGGAGGTGATCAATAATGTTAGTCCGCATGAAAGTTTCAGGATAGAAAAACAGGGAAATACTTATCAGGTAAGTTCTCAAGGCATACCTCTTCAAAACATCAATAGGAACAACCTTATTTATTACCTCAACGGCTTTGAAAAAATCCACTTCAACCAGCCCAACTATACCTTCTCAGAAAAAGAGATAGACAGCCTGAAAAAAGTAAAGCCAGATTATAAACTTTTTATCAAGGGCAAGAACAGTGATTATTCGATGACTTTCTATCGCCGATTGGATCCTGATTATTCGAATGCGGACACCACAGTTTATGATGAAGATTATCTCTGGGGCGTTAAAGAAGATGGCGAACTAGTGCGCATGCAGTTTTATACCATAGGTCCGCTCATCCATGGTCAGACTGTTTTTGTCGATAACTCCGTTAACAACTAATTTTTCTGCTCCGTGTTTTTTTAGGGACATTCATTTATATTTGTTTTTTCAAATATTAAGATCCAAAAAATGAATTTTGTTGTTTCAAGCTCAAGTTTATTAAGACATTTACAAACAGTAAGCGGTGTTCTTACCACCAGTAATACACTTCCGATATTGGATAACTTTCTTTTTGAAATTGGTGACGGATCGCTTACAGTTTCTGCTTCAGACCTCGAGACTACAATGAAAACTTCATTCGACGTAGAGGCAAAGGAAAATGGCAAAATTTGTATGCCGGCCAAGCTTCTTTTGGATGTACTTAAAAACCTACCTGACCAACCCCTTACCTTCACGGTAAATACAGAGAATTTCAGCATTGAGATCAGTTATACAAACGGAAAATCAAAAATGGTCGGGTACAACGGTGATGATTTCCCGAAAGCTCCGGCTCTTAAAAATGCGGATAGCACAACAGTTTCAGGAGAGGTTATTTCAGAAGCGATAAACAAAACCATTTTTGCCACCGGTAATGATGACCTTCGCCCGGTGATGAGCGGTGTATTCTGTCAGTTATCTGCCGATAATATGACCTTTGTTGCTACAGATGCTCATAAACTGGTTAGATATAAAAGAACCGATTCTAAAGCTTCAGGGAACTCTTCTTTCATACTTCCTAAGAAAGCCCTCAACATGCTCAAAAACAACCTAAAAGGAGAGGAAGATGTTAAGATTGAATACAACGATTCAAATGCAGTCTTTTCCTTTAATGAAACGGTTCTGACATGTAGGCTTATTGACGGAAAATATCCAAACTATGAGGCGGTTATTCCTCAGGAAAACCCAAATGTCCTCACGGTTGACAGAAATTCTTTCCTGAGTTCCATAAAGCGTGTTTCGATATTCGCCAATAAAACAACGCATCAGGTGAAGCTTAAAATCTCGGGGTCAGAACTTGCTATTTCTGCCGAGGACCTTGATTTTTCAAACGAGGCCAACGAGCGTCTTACTTGCAGTTATGAAGGAGAAGATATGGAAATAGGATTCAATTCCAGATTCCTGCTTGAAATGTTGAACAATATCGAAACTGACGAAATAAAACTGATGATGAGTCAACCCAACAGAGCAGGACTCATTTTACCGGCGACAAACGAAAACGAGAACGAAGATATTCTGATGCTTGTGATGCCTGTCATGCTGAACAGATAAATTTCAGTGCTTTCCGAAAGGCTGATCACACGAAGTATAAACATCATTTGTTCGTTTATTTTTTTATATTCGAGACATGAGTCCGTTTATACATAATTATTTTTTGAGATATTTTCATCCGCTAGTCATACAATTCGGCTTATCCGGGCTATTGCTAATCTTCTCCGGTGCTTGTGCGACTCAGTATACTCCCATTGAAACTTTTCAGGAAAGGGACGAAAACAGGCATAAAAAAACGGAAGCTTATATCAAGGAAAAATTTCCCGGGAAGGAATATAAGTCGCTCGCTTTTGGCAAAACCATTGTCTACAAACCAAGTTCATTTGAAATTCTCGACTCCTTGTTCACAGTGCGCGAGGAATACATCGATAAAGGAGAGATCAGAGAACTAAAAACTTCCGGTGTAGAGGAAATGATCGCTGCATATAAACCTGTTGCAGAAAGGGACGCACACCTTGTTCAATATGAACATGAACACATTTATAAATTTGTGAAGGGAAGTAATCATTCGGTGCATCATGATTATTTTCTTTTCAATTCTAAGGACAGTCTATTGACTCATACTCCGCTGTACAGTTATGAAATTCCGGCAAAATGGTCTGAACTACATAACAGTTATATTTTTGAATTCCATTTTATTACAGACCGTGATCTTTACATTTCAGGGCGTGAAAGAGATTTTCTGGATTTCTTTAAGTCCAGAGAACAGGCTTTGATTGGTGAAGATGAGTTACAGGACTTCATGGTTCATACCTTGAAAATCATGAATTATGCGCGTCAAATAAACAGTATAGATTATTCGGAACTGACAAAATATATCGCTGCATCCGGT
>JAWVYS010000022.1:0-51219 GCA_033722555.1 Brumimicrobium sp. | reverse complement strand
GATCTGTTCAATGGCATCGCGGTCGAGCGAGGAATCCGCATCGAGGTGAATGACATAATCTCCTGAGGCTACTCTCAACGCTGTATTGGCGCCGGAAGCTTTTCCTCCTCTTACTTCATTGTGGATGAAGATGTCGAGTAAACCATTTTTTTTGAGATTGTTGCAGATCTCCCGGGTATTGTCATCAGAACCGTCATCTACTATGATCAGCTCATAATTCCTGTACGTCTGTTCCTTTAATGAGGAAACAAGTTTATAAATGTTCTTGCCTTCATTTTTACCGGGTACAATTATAGACACCAGAGGATTTCTCAGGTATAGCTGTCTTCTTGCTTCTTTTCTTTTTTTTCGGGTGAAAATTCTCTTAAAATAGATTACGATCAGAGCGAGAAAGTCAATTACGAAAATCCTGGAAAATTCGAAAACGATAAAGAACCAAAAAATGCGAATTAGTTTCGAGGTTCCTACCTCATTGATATAACTGAAAAAATAATCGATCTGTTCCGCTACGAAATTCATCGTTCTCCAGCACTTTTTTCGAGGTGTTTAATCAGGTTTTGTAATTGAATTTCATGTGAAAGTTCTGTACTTAGCGGTATGGCATGTGTTTCTATATTTATATCCACGTTCTTGAAATTCTTTTTAAGCAGTACGGTGGTGACTTTAGTAACATCTTTGAGAACATTTGAGGCAATTTTTGTCGGTATGTCATTCAGGGAAAGAATAAGCGTCGAAGCGTTATAAAAGGCGATGAAATCCGATGATCGCAAATTTTTTCGAAGAATCCGTATCATTTCAGCAACCAGTATTTTCTGTCGGTCTATGCCTATTCTCGAATAAAGTTCTCCTGCATTAGAAATGGTAAGATAAGCGATATTACTGGTCGCATCGTTTTGCTTAAGCCTTTCAATTTCGTACTTGAGCATGATCTTGAAAATATCAAACTTAACTGTACCCGGTATTTCATTAAAATCTCTGGAGGTACTTATGAATCCGTGATAAGCAACGTTCTGGCCTTTTTTTGTCAGGTAATAGTTCTTAATTGTTTTCGGAACAAGATTCTCTATATCGTTGTCGTGCATGCAGGTAATACATTTAGCTTTCACGTGATAATCCTGGTACTTATGATCACACTTTTTACAGGTGTGAAGCAAGGAAGGCTTATCGTAATCCACACCAATATGGTTGAGGTATTTGTTACATTTCGGACAGTTCAGCTCGTCGTCGATGGCGTTTTTAAAGTCAGAAACAGGGCCGACATACGCACATGCAAAATGGTGCACCAGATCCTCTGCGACAGAATCGGCCGAATTACATTTCGGACAAACCTCACGATAACTGAGAATACCTGTCTGACAATTTGTACAGAGATATATTCGGTCGTTGAACGAAGAGGTGAAGAGTCCTTCGCTTTCAGCGATTTCAAGAATTCCGAGCAGGTTGTGCTCATCCCGAGGGTTGAAATTTATGCTTGCTTCGGGATAAACGTGTCCGATACCGGAACCGATATATGGGTAAGCAAACATTTCTGTTTTTTCTCTGGAAACCAGAAGGTTAATTATCCTTGAGATAATCTCAGCTTCAAGAGATATAGACTTTACAAATATGAAATCATTAATCCTTAAAAGGATTTGACGAACGTAATCCGAGATAATATCGAGTTGATCAATCGAAAAAATAACCCCGTCTATCAGGTTATTTATAAGCTGGTCTTCGACCTTACTTGTTTTGAGTAAGAAAACAGGTTTTAAATAGATATCGGGATTGTTGTGTGTACGAACTGAACGGATGAATTTCTCAACAAAGTCACGATTGTTACTTTCTATAATGATGGAATCGTAAGCCAGGAAAAGTTCGAGCGCATGGTTTGAATAGTCATGAACTCGAATGAACTCAAAGTTGCCGTGGCGAATTACATCTTTATTTTCTATCTTCTCCATGTGCTAAAATTTGCTGATACGCACCGTTACCTTCATTTTATAGAAAGCCTTCCATTTTATCTGGTCCTCCCGTTCAATGGGAAAGATATCTGCTGCAATCGCCCGGGTAGTGGATTCGTATTTTTTTTGAAATTCTTCCGGAAGACGGTAGGAAGCAAAATAAAACCTTTTGATATGTCCGTAGCTCTCATTGCCGTCCGGGAAAATTACCCGCACACGATCTCCCTCTTTAACATACTGGAAATCTTCCTGATCAAAGAAAGCCTTGATGTAGATGTCTTCTCTTTTATGAAGGTTAAGAATGTTTTCAGATTTAAGGGCCACCTCATGGTTGTTTTTATAAATTCTTGTGGCTGTTCCTTCCATCGGGGAGAGATAATATTTGATGAGGCTCTCCAGTCCACCGTTGCCATAACCATTCATTGCGGCATTGTTCGAATTCGGCTTCAAACCTTTTTGGAGTGTAGCTATTAGATCTCTAAATGTTGCATTCGCTTTCTGCAGGTTTTCAATCTCAAGCCGAAGCTTTTCAATATCTTTTTGATAGTTTTCTAACTTGTATTTTGGAGTTATTCCTAATACGACCTCATCTTCGATTTCTTTTATCCTTGTTGCGTTCCATTCAATGAGTTTTTGCTTTTCAAAAATATCGATACTGTTGAGGCCAATATCCTTATTCAGGGAATAGATCTCTCGCTCTATCCACTGATTTCCTCCAGTACCCAAGCTAACGTTCATGTCTGACATAGCCATTAGTTCATCACGGGTTGAGATATAGGAGAAGATTGTATCCCCTTCGCAGATAAGTTCGCCCTCTTCTTTATAAAGTTCTTTTATGGTAACATCCTCAGGTATTCTTATGGACAAACTCTTAAATAAAACATGGCCGGGTGCGTCAACGTATACTACCCTTAAAAAGAAATACTGAAAAACAAAAAACAAGATAACGAACAGAATTATGAAATAAATTATCTTATCCCAGTTGGTATTTCTCTTCTTCCGAGCTTCCTCCTCTTTGTTGCGGAGAACCGATGTTTTTCTATTAAAATAGAGATTTTTCAACTTATTTCTTTTCTAATTCTATGATTCTGCGAAGATCATGAATTGCAAAAAACACGGGTTTATAAGCTTCCTGCAGATCAATAATTTTCGATTCAATTTCTAACATATTTGTGAAATCCTCTGTGCGTAGAGCGATTACGGTTTTATTTTCAGGGAAATCCTTGACTTTTCTGAGTATATAATCGGTCTTGATATTTTCGTAAGCCATGAAATAAACAAGGTCAGCGTATTCATAGATCTTTTGCAAATATTCTTCCGGATAATGGACGGGTACTGATACCGACAGACTCACGTTTCTTTGTTCGCAGTAGGTTTTAGCTTTATCGAGAAGGTCAATGTACTTATCAAGGTATTCTTTCTTCTTCTGATCCCAGTCAGCCAGTGTATGGGGCTCCACATCCAGGTGCACTGCGCTTATTTTTGTAAAATCGAGTCCGGCGAAAATTTTCTCAAAATAGGGTACGGGATCTTCCTCGATGAGGGAGTTTCTACCGGTCATGATCTCTATTTCAATGTTACCTGAAGATAGTGTATCAATGAATTTAATCTTTTGGTTATTGTGGGATGAATCATTGTTAAAACTAATCACGGCTCTTTCAAATTCCGCTTTATCCATATAGCTAATCAAGAAGGGTAAAGATTTTTCAGCGAAAATATTATCCCAGATGTAGATTGCCCTGTCCGATGAGTATATTTTCTGATCTTGATTTTCAGGTATGTAAATGGAGTAAAGGTCTTCAATTTCTGTGAATGGCAGATCGGCATGTATAGCGATCAGCTTCAGATACATCTGTTGCTTCAGATCAATCATCTCAATATCAATTTTCATTAGGTCGTCCAGTATTCTTAAAGAAGATACAGGATTGAAAGACAAATAGTCTACTGAATAGCGTGCGTTTTCCTTTCTCAATAGTTCTTCATACATCAATCTTTTGTAATGCATGGAGGTAAATTGCTTCAATTTATACCTGTATTCATAATAATTGGTTAAAATGGCTTTTTGTAAGGCAATTCTCTCTTCTTCCGGAATAAATGAAACACTTTCTTTCTGAAGTTCTATCCATTCTTTCTTGACTTTTCTATTGAAATTCAGTGGAATCCCAAGAGTAAGTCCCAACGAGAAAAAATCTCTGCTCGAGGGTGTTATGGTGGCAAGGTCGTAATAGCTGTATCTCACGGAGGTGCGTAAGGAGACCTCATTGATGAATCGGTTTTCGAGATCAATATTTTCTTTCAGATAGAATACAATTGAATCTTCCTGTTCTCCATTTAATTTATCACGGATAAGCGAATACTGGATATCTATAAGGGGTAGTTCCAGGGTATCCGTACTTTCAAACAAATACTCTTGTTGTAATTGTTCATTAAAATCAGCGTAAACCTTATACATGCTTCTTATCTCAGCCAATGCCTCAAGATTTTTAAGCAATTCTTCCTGATCCACGAGATTCAAAAGGTAGAGTTTTTTAATAACTTCGATTTTATCTTCGGCCAGCTTCATGCGTTCATCCAATATTTCAATTTTCTGAATATTGAACTGATATATAATATAATTCCAGAGTATGGCAAACCGCGCATTCTTTTGTAGTTCTTTATCTTCGATCAGCGCAATCTTGCTTTCATTTGCAGCGATTTGAGCTTTTAAACGGTTATGCAGGTAACCGCTCCTGAGAATATCCCAACCAATATCTGAAATGAATCTGCTTCGATAAATAATGTTGTCGAAATCTTGTTCACCACCGGTGGGATTATTCAGGAAACCTGCATTGAATCCAATTCCGTAATCCTTTTTATAAAATTCGGATTCCAGGGATTTGAACTCAGCAAGAAAATTTCTCACCCGGTTACTGTCGTCGAACTGTTTTTCAAACAAAGCCTGCATATGGTCGGTCTTTCCCGATACATGCTCGAAGGAATAATCATAGTACGTGTTTAGCCAACTCTGATAAAGATCCGATATGTAGGATTTTGTGCTGTCCGGCTGACCAAAGGTTATCGCGGAAAGCAACATGATCCATGAAAAAACACTGTATTTGATTAAGTTTTTCAAGTCTAAACCTTTAGTTCTCATTCATTTTGGGGACGCGAATTTATGAAGAAAATTTAAGTTTGTATAATTTCGGTTAGTTAAATACCGGGTAACGGAAAAAATGACGCTTAAAGACGTTTTTTAAGGAGATTAAACAAGAAAATTACCGTTTAAATAAAGAGGGTATTTTTCTCGAACATTTCAGTGAATTTTGCTGTTTGGAAGAAATTAAAAATATACTTTTGGCCCGAATTTTTAAAAGATTACCCACCTTTTGTGGAAAGAACTGAAATAATAATGATCAAACTAAAACTCATAGTGTTTTGCCTCCTTTTGATACCGGGAGTTTTTGCACAGAATTATACCATAAGTGGCAATATTACAGATGCCTCCAACGGAGAGGATTTATTCGGAGCTTCTGTGGTTGTTAAAGAACTTCAGAATACAGGTGCTCAGACCAATGTATACGGATTTTATTCACTGACCCTTCCTGAAGGTAAATACACGTTGGTATTCAGGTCGTCCGGTTATTCTGAAACCGTCAAGGAGATAGAACTGAAGGAAAACATAACCCTGAACGTAGAGCTTGAGGTTGCAGGGGATGTGCAGGAATTGGAAGAGGTCGTTATCACCTCAAAAAAAGGGAATGATAATATAACTTCCGCCCAGATGGAAGTAACTCGTCTGGATCCTAAGGAGATTCAGACTATACCCATTCTTTTCGGTGAGCAGGATGTGATGAAAACGCTTCAACTGACTCCGGGTGTAAAAGGAGGAGGTGAAGGAAGCGCAGGGTTTTTTGTTCGCGGAGGAGGAGCTGATCAAAACCTTATTTTACTTGATGAGTCAATCGTTTATAACGCAAGTCACTTGCTTGGTTTTTTCTCTGTATTCAATTCAGACGCACTGAAAGACGTTGCACTTTATAAATCGGGTATTCCTGCTGAATACGGAGGTAGAGCATCTTCGGTTATGGATGTGAAAATGAAAGATGGAAACAGTAAACACCTAAGCGCTTCAGGAGGTTTGGGACTCATTTCTTCACGGTTGACGGTAGAAGGTCCAATAGTGAAAGACCAGGGATCATTCATTCTTTCAGGAAGAAGGAGTTATGCAGATATCTTTTTAGGTCTTTCGAACGAAGAGGGCTTAAAGGATACCAAACTTTACTTTTACGATCTAAATGCCAAAGCGAATTACAAGATATCTGAAAAAGACAGAATTTTTCTGTCAGGTTACTTCGGTAGGGATGAATTTCTGTTGGCAGATCAGTTCGGCTTCGACTGGGGAAACACAACCGGAACACTGCGATGGAATCACATATTTAGTGAAAAGCTTTTCTCAAATACGTCGCTGATTTATAGTAAATTCGATTACCAGTTCACCATTGGTCAGGGTGAAGACGGTTTCGGGATTCGCTCATCGATCAGGGACTATAACCTCAAACAGGATTTTACTTATTATCTCAACAACAAAAACACAATTAAATACGGCCTGAATGCCATCCATCATACGTTTGAGCCTGGGGTTTTAGAATCGGGTGATAATGTAGGGTTCAACCCCATAGAGCTTGATAAAAGAAGAGCCTTGGAAGTAGGTGCTTATATTCAGAATGAGCAAAAAGTGGGAACCAGATGGGCGCTGATGTATGGACTGAGATATTCGGGGTTCAATTACATGGGTGAGGGTACAGCATACCAATTCGATGAAGAAGGAGATTTAATAGAGGAAAGAAAATATGATTCCTGGGAGTCGATTAAATATTATCAGGGTTTTGAACCACGCCTTTCTGCTAGTTATATCATTAATGAAAAGACCTCAGTAAAAGCTGGGTTCAATCGTATATTTCAGTATGTCCATCAGCTATCCAACACTACCACAAGCAGTCCCACTGATGTTTGGGTGCCTTCCTCCAATAATGTAAAACCACAAATTGGTGATCAGGTGGCACTGGGTTATTATCGCAATTTCAAAAAGAACGAATATCAGCTCTCTGTTGAAACCTATTACAAATGGCTTCAAAATCAGATCGATTATAAACCCAACGCTGACCTTATTTTAAACAGTACGGTTGAGAGTGAACTGGTTTACGGGAAGGGCCGTGCCTATGGGGTAGAGTTTCAGGTGAAAAAGACTAAGGGAAAATTTACCGGCTGGGTGAATTATACCTTATCACGAGCACTCAGACAATTTGACGACATAGACAACGGAAAAGAATTTTCTGCACGACAGGACAGGATCCATGATGTTAATGTTGTTTTGACTTACAAGCTGAATAAGGCTTTGGTACTAAGCACAAGCTTTGTATACTATACCGGAGATGCGGTTACGTTCCCTTCTGCACTATATACTGTTGACGGAATTACTGTACCTTATATTGAAAGTAGAAATGCGAACAGATTGCCGGACTATCATCGTCTTGATCTCGGATGTACCTGGTACCTTAAGGAAAAAAAGAGATTTGAGCATAACCTTAATTTCTCCATATACAATGTTTATGGACGAGAGAATGCTTTCTCAGTACGTTTTACGGATTCTTTTGAAGGAAATACAACAGGACAAACTCAGGCGGTGCAGACTGCACTCTTTAAGATGATCCCTTCCATTACTTACAATTTTAATTTTAAATAGATGAAAAGAGTTTTTATTTTATGGGTTGTGATAGCCTTAGCATTCGTATCTTGTGAAAAAGTCATCGATCTGAAGGTGAATGACATCGAAGAGAAAGTTGTGATTGATGCCAATTATGATGCGGTGAATCAAAGAGTGGAGGTCAAACTTACGACTACCAAAGACGTGTTTTCAGGAAGTGAATTTCCTGCGGTAGAAGGCGCACTCATAGAGATCATTGATCCCTCAGGAAACATAACTACCGTTCCGGGTATTGGAGGAGGTAATTATCTTTTAACCGGTTATGCACCTGAGTATAATTCGAATTATACCCTCAGGGTAAATTATAACAATACATTGTATGAGGCAACTACCATACTTCCATCAGTTGTGGCACTCGACTCTCTTACACAGGAATTTCAGGAAGCAAGTATTTTTGGAGAGGCAGGTTATGTTGTATTTATGAACTTTACTGACCCTTTAGGAGCCAATTACTACCGCGCAATTCGTAAGGTTAATGGAGAATATCTTACTGAACTTAGTCAACAATTTATTTTTGATGATACTTTTTCTGAAGGGAATAATCAAAAGGTTCCTTTCTTCAATTCCCGGTATGAGATTGGAGACAGTGTAATTGTGGAGTTCAGATCTTATAGTGAGGAAAGCTATGATTACTATACCCAGCTTTTCGATCTTGCAGGTGACAGTGGAAATAATGCTGCTCCCGCTAATCCAGAGACAAACTGGAGCAATGGAGCTCTCGGTCATTTTTCGGCTTACGGATTTGATTCGAAACTTATTGTTATTCAGGAATAAATCATAAAAAACCTCAAATTATTGTCTAAACCTTAATAATTTGTTAATTTAACCAGTAATACTTTTCGTTTAAATTTGCAACAACAATTAAAAACACAGTTATGATTAGAACTTTTACAAAATGTTTATTTCAGATTACACTTGCACTGTCTGTATTTTTCTCTTACGGACAACAGGCAGTAAATTCGTTGGGTGTACCGTTAACCATCGATTTCACAGGTTTTGACGGTAGCGGATTCGCTCCATCTCCGGCTGCTGGTCAGCTAAATTCCAACAACTGGGAAATCATTGGTCTTTCTGATGGACCTTTAAATTTCGGCGGAACTGGTACAACAGGGGATTTCGCAAGGGGCACGAGCGTTGGCGGTGTTCTCTCTGGAGGAATTTATTCCTTCGATAATTCTACGGGTGCTTCATTGGGTTTTCAGGGAACCGGTACTGATTTTACTCCCGGAGCCATAACTCTGGCTATCCAGAACAATACTGGAGATGTGATCGAAGACCTCGATATTTCCTATGAAGTTTGGGTATTCAACGATCAGGGACGTTCAAACTCAGTGAACTTCGCCCACAGTGCGGATAATATGACTTTCACTGCAGAACCTTCACTGGATTTCGCTACCACAGAAATAGCAGATGCTAGTCCAGCATGGCAAAGTAACACTAGAACCATTACGCTAACGAATTTAAACTTAGCAGTTGGAGCCGTGTATTATTTGAGTTGGGCATCAGACGACGTTTCTGGAGCAGGTGCACGTGATGAGATCGCTTTGGATAACATCTCGATTACAGGATTGAGTTCTTTTCCATATATCTCGGTAAATCCAATTACGCTTTCCGGTTTTCTTCAGTATGTAGGTACGCCGTCACCTGAACAAACTTTTGAAGTGTCAGGTTCGAACTTAACAAATGATATTGATTTAACCATTTCAGGTGATTATGAAATGTCTCTTACCTCAGGAGGTATTTTTACAAACACTTTAACGCTTACGCAAACGGCCGGAAGTGTTTCTCCAACCACTATTTACGTTAGATTGAATGGTCCTGCGGCTGCTTCACCTTCAAATGGTCAGGTGAATTTAACTTCTACGGGTGCAACAACTAAAATTGTGAATCTCGAAGGTGAAATTCTTATGCCAACGCCCAATATCATTGTTTCTACAAACAGTCTCACAGGATTTACACATTTTACCGGAACTCCCTCAGGAGAGCAAACTTTCCAGGTTTCCGGAGATAACTTGACAGCGGATATTACCCTAACGGCTCCTACGAACTTTGAGATTTCTCTAACTTCAGGTGCTGGATTTACTAATTCAATCGCTTTAACTCCTGACGGATCTGGTTCTGTTCCTTTAACCGATATCTACGTGCGTTTAAACGGACCTACGGCTAATTATAATCAGTCAGGCGATATCGTAGCTTCATCTGCAGGTGCAACGGATGAGACTGTATCCTTGAGCGGTGTTACCTATGATTATACGCTGTATCCCATAGGAGCGGTTACAACCAATGACGCGAACGGTGTAGCTGATTCCCTGAATGTTTTTGTTGAATTGCGAGGAGTCGTACATTGTATTGATTTCAATGCAGGAACGGGTTACAGTTTTACGATTATCGATTCGCAGGGTGACGGGATAAATGTCTACAGTACTACTCAGTTGAACGGATATGTAGCTCTTGAAGGTGATTCATTGAGAGTGAAAGGAAGTATAGACCAGTTTAACGGTCTTACTCAAATTGCTGCTGACTCCATTCATGTATTTCTTCAGGGTCAGTTAACGGAAACTCCCACTGTTGTAACTGCTTTAGACGAAACAACCGAAAGTCAGCTCGTTAAATTGGAAGGGTTGTCTCTTGTAAACGCTGAGACTACATGGCCAAGTAACGGTAACATCGACTTAACAGACGGAACAAATACGTATACTGCTAGAGTTACCGCAGCGTCTCCTTTAGCAGGAACACCAACTCCTTCAGGACCATTTGATATGACAGGAATAGGAGGGCAGTTTGACAATTCATCGCCTTATTTTGATGGATATCAGATCTTCCCTTGTTCTGTGGACGAATTATGTAATCTAGATATTACGACTTCCGTGAGTGGTGTTACCATTACAGCCAATGCTACAGGTGTTACCTATCAGTGGGTAGACTGTGACGATAATTACGCAAATATTGCCACAGAGACCAATCAGGACTTTACGCCCATTCAAAACGGTAATTACGCTGTGATTATATCGGACGGTAACTGTCAGGATACTTCTAATTGCGTGAACATTTCAACAATTGGACTTACTTCCAATGCTTTGAACACCATTAAAATGTATCCTAACCCGGTGAATGATCTTCTTACTGTTCAATCTTTAGGAAACGAGATTAGAACGATTACTGTTGAAAGTGTGAACGGTCAACGAGTGGTTGAAGTTTCTGTCAACAATGAAAAAGCAGTTTTGAACACAATAAACTGGGAGAGCGGAATTTACTTTGTGAATATCCACTTTGTTCAAGGCGTAAGTACCTTGAAACTGGTAAAAGAATAAAACTACGGCCAAGATCCGTGAAAAAGGCTTCGTTTAACGAAGCCTTTTTTTATTCCATGAATTTTGAATAATAACGATAATCTTTTATATTTTAGTCCAATGAAACACCCGCTGAAAGTAAAGGTTCTAGGATCGGGAACTTCACAGGGAGTTCCGGTTATAGGCTGTCAATGTAGGGTATGTAATTCTTCTGATCCTCGGGATAAACGGTTGAGGAGTTCTATTCTTTTCAGTTGGAATGAAGAGAACTTTGTAATCGACACAGGACCGGATTTTCGTGAGCAGATGTTGCGGGAAAATATAAGCTCATTGAGGGCAATCATCTACACCCACGAGCATAAGGATCATGTTGCCGGTATGGATGATGTGAGAGCTTTTAATTTTATTGAGAAAAGGGATATGGAGCTTTTTTGCACGCAGGAAGTTTCTTCGGCCCTTAAGAGGGATTTCCATTATGCATTTGAGAAGAATAAATATCCGGGTGTTCCGAACGTGAATATCAATCTTATTGACGACAAACCCTTTCGACTTCCGGATGGGCCCTTAATAACCCCGGTACAATTGTACCACTACAGAATGCCCGTGAAAGGGTTCCGTATTGGTGATTTTGCTTATCTTACGGATCTGAAAACGATCGATAATGAGGAACTTAATAAGTTAAAGGGAGTAAATTATCTCATTTTAGATTGTCTTCGTGAAACACCGCATATCTCTCATCTGAATATGGAGGAAGCACTGGAACTTATCGAAGTATTACAACCACGAAAGACCTATCTTACGCATATCTCTCATTTGTTTGATACCCACGAGGGGATTATAGAGAAATTACCTAAATCTGTGGAACCCGCTTTTGACGGTTTAAGTTTTATAGCCGGGGATGCAGATTGAATAAAATAACTATGAATTATGAAAAATATTTTTATTGTATGTTTAATACCACTAATAATTTTTGGATGTAAGAAAAAAATCAGTCCTGAGGAACAGCTGGAAGAAGATATTAAGATCATCGAGAAGTACATCGCTGATAATAATCTTTCTGCAACCAAGACTTCTTCCGGTTTACATTATGTTATAACAGAGGTAGGCACCGGAAATCATCCAACTCAGACCGATGATGTAACAGTTCGGTACAGGGGTTATTATGTTGATAATACCACTTTTGATCAAAGCGAGGAATTGGGTGTTACCTTTAATCTACAGCAGGTTATTCAAGGCTGGACTGAAGGAGTTCCCAAATTGAAGGAAGGAGGAAGTGGAATTCTATTGATTCCCTCTGGCCTGGCGTATGGAGAGAAGGGAAGTGGTCCTGTTCCGCCCAATACAGTGCTTATTTTCGAGATAGATCTGCTCGATATTCCGGGATAACGGGCTGAAAATTTGTGATTGCGTATCTTTTTTCTTATATTATAAGCGAACCAAACAAATTAGACTATGCAATACAGTGAAGATATGTACGCTCAAAAACTAAGAGAATTTTTTGAAAGACACGATCCGATGAAAATTGAGATTGTGGGAGATATTGTAGATAAGTTCCCGAATCAACAGGAAACTGTCTTTAAGCATTTAACCCAACTTTATGCGAAAAAGGAAGGAGTGGATGATATAACTATTTCCAGTGACAGTATAATGTCGATACCACCTTCTCCGCATCAAGGGGTAGGATAAACCTTAAGAGACTTAAATTTTCGGGAATTTTTAAAGAGTCCTGATTACAATAAAAAAAGGAATTCATTGCGAATTCCTTTTTTTGTTATAATTATTGATACTATTCTATTGCATAGATAATTTCTTTTCGAGATCTGTGAGATAGGTCTTGAATTGTTTATCGGTTTCTGATAAGTTATTCACCGTTCGACATGCGTGAAGTACAGTAGCATGATCCTTTCCACCACAATGAGCACCGATATTAGCGAGTGAGGACTTGGTCATCTTTTTTGAAAAATACATGGCTATTTGACGAGCCTGAACAACTTCGCGTTTTCTGGTTTTTGATTTAAGCACTTCAATGGCAAGATCAAAGTAATCACAAACTACTTTCTGAATGTATTCGATAGAAACTTCTCGTGCGGTATTCTTGACGAACTTGTCAATCATTTGTTTTGCGAGATCAAGAGTAATTGCCTTCTTATTTAGCGAGGCCTGAGCCAGCAAAGAAGTTAAAGCACCTTCCATTTCTCTAATATTCGTATTTATACTGTAAGCAAGGTATTCTACAACCTCAGAAGGCAGTTCTATACCGTTGCCGTACATTTTCTTTTCAAGGATCGCAATTCTTGTTTCAAGATCCGGAGACTGCAGATCTGCTGATAATCCCCATTTGAATCTGCTCAACAGTCGTTGTTCCATTCCCTGCATTTCAACCGGAGGTTTATCAGAGGTAAGAATGATCTGTTTGCCGTTTTGGTGCAGGTGATTGAAAATATGGAAGAAGACATCTTGTGTTTTTTCCTTGCCGGAGAAAAATTGAACGTCGTCTATAATAAGCACGTCCATCATTTGATAGAAATGGATGAAATCATTGGTTGTACCGTTCTTAATAGAATCGATAAACTGATGAGCGAATTTCTCCGAGCCTACGTAAAGAACAGTCTTATTAGGAAACTGATTTTTTATACCTATACCTATCGAATGAGCAAGATGCGTTTTTCCTAAACCTACACCCCCGTATATCAATAAGGGATTGAATGCTGTGCCTCCGGGTTTGTTTGCAACTGCATAACCTGCTGATCTCGCCAGACGGTTACAGTCACCTTCTACAAAATTTTCAAAGGAGTAAGATGGATTTAAATTGGAGTCAACATTAACTTTCTTAAGCCCCGGAATCACGAAGGGATTTCTGATCTGGTTCTCATTAACACTTAAAGGAACAGTAACAGGAGCATTCTTCAGAGAACTTTTCCCTGAGGTTGGTAGTTTAACAGTATAAGGAGTCGAATTGGTAGCATTTTTCTCCATGATAATACTGTATTCCAGTCTGCCGTTCTGACCGAGCTCTTTTTTAATTACTTTTTTGAGTAATCCGATGTAATGTTCTTCCAGCCATTCATAAAAGAAATGTGAGGGAACCTGAATAGTTAAAACATCGTCTTCTAATTTTACGGGAAGAATTGGGCTGAACCACGTCTTAAAAGCTTGTAATGGAATATTATCCTTAATGATTTTCAGACAAGCGTCCCATTTTTGTTCATGTAGTTGACTCATTTAATTCGTTTATAGCAAATTAGCAATTCTATATATCATATTTTCGAGTAAAAAGCACCCGAAAGTTATCTCACATTTCGATTGAGCAAATATTTACATAAAAAAGTGAAAAAAAAAATCAAATTGCTATTGACTTTTTCATTTTTTTTACTCTACCTTAAAAAAATAAAATATCGCTTCTTTTGTAAACTTGGTCGAAATAAAATGTTATTTTCATCGACAAATCTTAATAACATTAGTATTTCAAGTTGTTGCGGTTTCACAGTTCGAATATAATCATCCTTTTTTAATTACTAACTTTTATTTGTTAAAAAAAAATGAAAGCCTCTGAATTTATTTTTGAAGACAAAATAACCCTTAGAGTACGTTACGGAGAAACGGATCAAATGGGTTATGTATATTACGGAAATTATGCTCAGTATTTCGAGGTGGGAAGGGTGGAGGCCCTCCGGAATTTGGGGATATCTTATAAAACAATGGAGGAAGAAGGGTTCATGCTGCCTGTGAGTGAATACCATGTCAAATACAGGTTTCCGGCAAAATATGATGATGAATTGACCGTTAAGACCTTTGTTGTAGGACTTTCAGGTCCGCGTCTTTTATTTGAATATGAGATCTTTAATGAAGATAAAGCGCTAGTGGCTACGGCACACACTACCCTTGTTTTCGTTAACAAAACGACCATGCGTCCAACGGCTCCTCCAGAAAATTTTTGTAAGATGATCGATAATATGAGAAGTCAGAAACATGAGGAGTAAAGCGAATATTTACAGTTTCAGGGCTTTTACGGAAAAGGACTTGAATGATTTGATATCTGCCAGAGAAGGGGAACTTAAACTTGGACAGGATCTTGGGGTTGTGGATAAATCAAAATTCGTTGTCATCGGAATAGAAGAATCTGCCGGACCTCAGGCAAACAAAGGAAATGCGGGTGCCGAATTTGCTTTTCAAGCTTTTTTGAGCAAATTTCTAAATATGCAATCCAATGAATCCCTTAACGGTAGAAATGTATCTGTTGCCGGTAAAATTGTAATTGAGGAGAATTTAAAGATGCCGTTGGATTTTTCTCAAATGGTGGAAGAGCTGGATGCATTCTTGCCTGAAGTTCTGAACAATTATCTAATTCCCGGACAGATTCCTGTAATCATCGGCGGAGGACATAACAACGCATTTCCCCTGATACGCTTTAGCGCTGAACGATTCGATAAAAAAATTAATGTCGTTAATCTAGATGCTCACGCCGATTACAGGAAAACAGATCATCGGCACAGCGGTAACCCTTTTTCTTTTGCTTTTGAAAAGGGTTTTATGAATAGCTACCATGTGCTTGGATTGCATGAGAGATATAACAATCAGTATATTTTGGATAGTTTGCGAAGGGATAACCATCGATTTACATTTTTTGAGGAATATCTCGATAATAAACGGATTTGGGAGGATGATTTCAAGCAGTTACTTTTATCTCAGAACCTTAATACTCCTTCGATTCCGGTGGGTCTGGAACTTGATCTGGATTCTATCGAAAATATGCCGAGTAGTGCCTTTTCTCCGTCGGGCATCAGTCTTAATACTGCTCGTAAATACATTCGTACTTTGGCCCTTATGAGGAATGTGGCGTATCTTCATTTGCCTGAAGGTGCACCTAAAAATGAAACGGAAAAGAATATAGTAGGTAAATCTTTGGCTTATTTGGTGACTGATTTCATCAGTTGTTATGATTTTTCCGAAGTTTAATAGTATATTGTCATAATTTAAGTTCGAGATGATTAAACTGATTGATTTCTTCCGGGCCTTGAGGGAATTCTTTCCGTTGCACCTCCTTTTTTCTCACCTGAAATACAATCTGATCGTTTTATTTTACTGGGCATTCCTTTTTGCCATAATTAACGGTTCACTTGGGGTGAGTATAGGGCTACCTTACCTTTTTCTTTCTCCGGAATATTTGAACGATACAAACTACCTTTCCTTTCTTTTACTCGGCTTCAGTGTTGGTGGTTTTATAATGGCTTTTCATACCTACAGTTATATTCAGCTGGGTCCAAAATATCCGTTCATAGCAACCTTGTCGCGACCTTTTTTCAAATTCTCGCTAAATAATAGCCTAATACCGCTGATCTTTATCATTAACCTGACGTATAACATCATTAGATTCCAAAAATCTCAAGAGTTTTTGACCGATTTTGATCTGATTAAGTTAGGTGCAAGTTTTATTTTTGGTGTATTCATTTTCGTGGCTTTTTCTTTTTTTTACTTCTTCCCAACGAATAAAGACCTCTTTCGACTGACAGGCATACGGTCTGAGGATTATCAGTCTAAAACAAGTAATGTTAAGGCAGCATTGCACAGAAAACAATCCTGGTACAAAGATTTTCTCCGCGTCAATGTAGATCAGTACTACTATTTAGGGAGGCACCTTAAAATTAAAAGATCAAGGAGCAGTGTGCATTATGATAAAGAGGTACTTGATCAGGTTTTTTCTCAGAACCATATCAACGCTTCCGTTTTTGAGGTTGTCCTTATTCTGTCATTCTTTGCAATAGGCTTTTTCCGTGATTATGAGTTTTTTCAGGTTCCTGCGAGCGTAAGCATAATGATGCTTTTCACCATCATTCTTATGTTAGTAAGCGCATTTTTTTCCTGGTTTAGGAGTTGGACTTATCCGATCATTGTGGCCCTTTTTCTTCTGATCAATTATCTCAGTAGGGAGACGGAAATGTTTCAATTCAAAAGTTATGCCCTTGGACTTTCTTATGAGAAAGAAGATATGGTGGAATTCTCTCAGGAATCGCTTCAGGGAATAAATTACAGTGATTCAGTAATTCAGGCCGATTATGAGGAGTTTGTAAAAACCTTAAACAACTGGAAGAAAAGTACAGGATTGAAACAACCGAAACTGGTAATACTCAATACGAGCGGTGGTGGATTGCGAAGTGCTATGTGGACTTTTTCGATACTTCAGAAACTGGACAGCCTCACTCACGGTAAATTCATAAAACACGTGCAGATGGGCACGGGTGCTTCAGGAGGAATGATAGGGGCGGCCTACTATCGTGAACTACTTTTAAAGGAATTGTCAGGTAAGATAGAGAATCGTTTAGAAAATAAATACAGAAAAAATATATCAAAGGATCTTTTAAACAGGTTGTCTTTTTCGATTTCGACAAGCGATATATTCTTCCGCTTTCAGCAGGTGGAAATAAATGGGAGGGAGTATGCCAAGGATCGAGGATATGCCTTTGAACAGGAATTAATCTCGAATCTGGATGGTGCTTTCGACAGATCCTTGGGTAGTTACGTGAAACCTGAAAAATCCGGTAAAATTCCAACGCTAATATTTACCCCAACAATAGTAAACGATGGTAGGAGACTATTGATAAGTGCCCAGCATCTGGGTTTTCTACAGGCTACCTCTCAGCTTGATGAGCGTATAGGACTTAATTCACAGATAGAGAACGTAGAATATCTCAAATACTTTAAGGAGAATGTCCCATATGATATTCGATTTACAACTGTTTTACGAATGAGCGCTACCTTTCCATATATAATGCCCATGGTCACCATGCCTACCAAACCGGGCATGCATGTAATGGACGCCGGTATACGGGATAATTACGGCACGAAAACAACCGTAAGGTATTTGTTAGCGCTTAGAAAATGGATTAAGGAAAATACCTCAGGTGTTATTATTCTCAAGGTGAGGGATTCCAAAAAAGCCATGGCAAATGAAATTTATTCCGAAATCGGATTAATTGACAAGCTATTTCTTCCCTTTGGAAATATGTACGGAAATTTCCCTCGTGTCCAAGACTTTGATCAGGATGAGCTGCTTTCGGCCACAATCAGAACGGTAGACTATCCGATTCAGATCGTATCATTGAACCTACGGGAGGATTTCCGCGATCGAATAGCATTGTCGTGGCACCTAACCAAACAGGAAAAGAATAAAATTGTTAAAGCCATTAACTCCAGTGCAAACAAAAGTGAAATTGAGAGGTTGTTAAAGATTATGAATTTTAATTATGACGACGGAGAAGGAAAATAATGAACATGAGAAAGAAAAGGCTTTCGGTGATGCAATCGAAGGTGATCCAACCAAAGTAAAGATCAATCCCAATATAAATCAGAATGTAAAAAGCATTCTTAACTTTATAAAGGAGACGCTTTCCTTTAAAGAAGGGGCGAATATTGAAGGGACGATTAAAAATATTAAGGAGGGGATAGATTTTAAAGGTCCGAATGTATGGGTGCTGATCTGCTCTATAATTGTAGCTTCCGTTGGTTTAAATATGAATTCAGCTGCCGTGATTATCGGTGCGATGCTTATCTCTCCCTTGATGGGTCCTATTCGGGGAGTAGGACTTGGGGTTGGGACGAATGATATTTCCCTGATCATTGATTCGCTAAAGAATTTTGGTGTAGCAGTGGGGATTTCCATTTTGACGGCGTGGTTATATTTTCTTATTTCACCCATTGATGAATTCACCTACGAGATAGAAGCCAGGACAAGTCCGAATCTTATGGATGTATTCGTGGCTTTTTTCGGTGGACTGGCAGGAATTGTCGCGGCGAGTCGCGGAGATAACAGCACTGTAATTCCCGGGGTAGCTATTGCAACAGCCCTCATGCCTCCCTTATGCACAGCGGGATACGGACTTGCAATGGGCCAGATTAATCTCTTTTTTGGAGCATCCTATCTTTTTCTGTTGAACAGTTTATTCATTTGTCTTTCAACAATACTCGTTGTTCGGTATCTTAAGTTTCCGCTCAGACAGTTTATTGATAAGAAAGTTGAGAAAAAGGTGGCCTGGACGTCCTATATTCTGCTTTTTTTGGTAGTTGCACCTGCTATTTTTCTTTTTTACACGAAGGTGAAAGAGACGGTTTTTCGGGAAAATGCAAAGCGATTTGCTCAACAAGTTATATTATCGGATGAAGAATTAAGAGCAGAATTTGCCTACGAATACAAAGGGGATAGCAGTCTCGTCGAGGTTTATCTCAAGAATAAAATCGTTTCAGAAGAAGTAATAGACACCTGGGAGCGGCAGATGCCGAATTTTAATCTTTCCTCTCATTATTTGAGAATAATACAAGGAGAGGATTTGAATGAAAAAATAGAGTCACTCAGAGAAAACCTGAATACTCCAGCGAGAGATATCAGTTACTCGCTCATTCGGGATAAACAGGACAAGATTGATCTTTTGGAGCAGAAACTCACTCTGACGAGCAAAGAATTGGAAGAATCCCGTCGGAATATCCTGAATGTAGAGAGTATTCGTAAAAACATTGACCTTCATTTTCCTGAAATAGACACGTTCGAAATTTATAGTGGTTATCGGGCAACAGCCGAAAAACAAACCGATACACTCTTTGCGATTGCAGTAAAATATAAGGATGAAGTTGCTTTAGATAAAAAAGAAAAACTGAATCGAAAATTAAAAAAACAGATTAAAATTCAAATAGAATCACAGGAAATTGAACAGAAACGTCAGGTAAAGGTTTATAATTATTGATATTAATTCAAGAGCAGTATTCGAAGAAAAGAAGAAAGCTAATGGGAAAGAATAAGAAAAACAAAGAAGGAGGAATGGTCTACAGCACGAATCGTGACCTTAATTTCGATTTTGAGGAGGAAGATGAGGAATTGACACTTCCACCGGAAAAGCAGACCCTTTATATTTCTATCGACCGCAAACAGCGAAAAGGAAAAGACGTTACACTGATTCAGGGCTTCAAGGGCTCGGATTTTGATCTTGCGTTCCTCGCTAAAAAACTGAAAAATGCTTGTGGAGTAGGGGGAACGGCCAAAGAAGGAGAGATTCTGATTCAGGGTAATTTCAGGGATAAGATTATTGAAATACTCTCTAAGGAAGGTTATGGTACAAAGCGTAAAGGGGGATAAAAAAAAGTGGGGCAAGCTACTTGCATCGCACCGCTACAACCTCCTACCCTTGCTACGTTCCCGTCCTGGGGGAATTCGGAGGGAGCTGGTCGTACAAGACTTACCCCGCCGCAAAAGTAGTAATTTCATTTACTTTTTCAAACATAAAACGCCTAATAATCGCTATTTTTCTTCTTCGAGCTTTCTGAGTACCTGGTGCAGAGGGGCAGGCTCCTCATAATAGCTTAATATTTTATGCAATACCTGATCCACCATTGAGTCTGGACAGGAAGCACCGGATGTTAAAATTATTTTCGCAGGCTCACTCTTGGGTAAAAAGTTCAGGGTTTCCTCCTTTTCCCTGGTGTGAATATTAAAATGGCTAATCAGATTTCGATTCAATATCTCCGAACTGTTTGCAATAAAAAAGGTCTTGTATTCCGTTTCGAGGAGTTCAACGAGATGCGTCGTGTTCGAACTGTTATATCCGCCAACAACAATGGCTATATCCGCATCTGTTTTCATTAGTCCGTAAGTAGAACTTTGATTGTCGTTTGTTGCATAACACAAGGTGTCTCTCGTATCCGCAAAGTGCTCGGTCAATTTTTCTGTCCCATATTTTTTCAGCATCGTATTTTTCAGAAAATCAGCTATTTCCTGTGTTTCCGTTGCCAACATGGTAGTTTGATTGACTACACCAAGTTTGTCAAGATGTATACTTACATCGAATCCTTCAGTGAATCTGTTTTGAAATAGGTTGTAAAATTCGTCTGCATTTCTTTGACCGAGTATTATTTCACCCAGAAGTTTTGCTTCGTCAATATCTTTGATTACCAGTGAAGGGGCATTTTTTGCACTGTGAGAAAATGTCGCCCTCGTTTCTTCATGTTTATGTTTTCCATGAATAATAATCGTATGATCAGTTTTTCCCAGTTTTTCGGAGCGATTCCACACTTTTTCAACGAAAGGGCAGGTGGTGTTGTATACCTGAATGTCGACTCCGATGGATTTCAGCTTATTTTCAATTTCCAGGGTCGTTCCGAAAGCAGGAATTATGACAATATCCTCCGGAGTTAACACGTCGAAGGAAATTAGTTCGTTTCCTTCGGTATCCTGAAGAAACTGTATACCATGAGAAAGAAGGTCCTTGTTTACATCTGGGTTGTGAATCATCTGACTCAAAAGATAAATTTTCTTGCCTTTATTTTCTTCAAGTGCTCTGTACGATATTTCAATAGCGTTTTCTACGCCGTAGCAGAATCCGAAATGCCTTGCTATGTAGAATTTAACCGGTCCGAAATCAAGTACCGTAGGGGTAAAGTCCTTTTTTCTGGGGTCAGTGACCTTACGTATTTCTTTCACCTTTGAAATGACGGGTGACCGATAAAATTCAGGGATATCGAACTGCTTCATCTTAATTTAATGTCTGTGGCAAAGATAACCCTTTTAGGAGGAAGAATGTTCATTCCATATTTGAATTTCGTTTAGACAGCGTTTGACAGAATTTACCATTGTTCAATGGTTGATGTTTTTTGAAATAAAATTTAAGATAACTCCTTTACTTTCTTTTTGTGGCGGGAATCATTAATTTAGCGCCCTTTAACAGGACTAAACTAATAATCGTGATAGAGAAACTAAAATTCGGTACGGATGGCTGGAGAGCGGTCATTGGAGATTCATATACCTTCACTAATGTAGCCCGCGTTGCCAAAGGATTGGCATTTTGGATGAAAAAGCAGGGTTTTAGTGATCCCAGCGTCATTATTGGTCACGATTGCAGGTTTAACGGTTCCCTTTTTATGGAGGTAGCAATAAAAACCTTATTGAAAGAAGGGATAAAGGTGTATTTTGCCGAAGGATTTGTTTCAACGCCCATGGTTTCTCTTGGAGCTTTTAATTATAAAGCAGACATTGGTGTGGTGCTTACTGCCTCTCACAATCCACCTTCTTACGGTGGTTTTAAACTGAAATCACATTATGGAGGCCCTCTTTCCCCGGATAAAGTTCAGGAATTAGAGAACCTCATTCCTGAGGAGTCAGGTTATGATCCTGAAATGATAGATCTTGATGCTGCTCAGGCTTCCGGATTGCTTAAAAAAGTTGATCTGGAAAAGGATTATATTTCGCACGTTAGAGCCAATTTCGATCTCGATGCAATACGAAACTCGGGAATGAAACTCGCGTTCGATGCAATGTACGGTGCCGGGCAAAACGTTCTGAAACCGCTGTTTCCGGAGCTGACCTATTTGCATTGCGAATACAATCCTTCGTTCATGGGGCAGGCTCCTGAGCCCATAGATAAGAATCTTCAGGAACTTTCAAACCTTATCAAGGATGAAAAAAATATTGACTGCGCACTGGCTACCGATGGCGATGCGGATCGAATAGGACTTTATAACAGTAAAGGTGAGTTTGTGGATTCACATCATATAATCCTGTTACTGATCCATTATCTTGTGAAATACAAAGGGATGAAAGGGAAGGTGGTTACAGCTTTCAGTTGTACACCTAAAATTGCGAGGATGTGTGAGCATTACGGTCTGGAACACGAAACTGTAAAGATTGGATTTAAGTACGTGGCAGGCATCATGATTGAAGAGGACGTATTACTAGGGGGTGAAGAATCCGGTGGCATTGCTGTAAAAGGTCATATACCTGAGAGAGACGGTATTTGGATGGGAATGATCATCTGGGAATTCATGGCGAAATCCGGCAAGTCCCTGGAAGAATTAATAGAGGAGGTTTATGAGATTGTGGGTGAATTTAAGTTTGAAAGAAGTGACCTACACATCAATGAAAGACTGAAGCAGGAAATCATTGCGAATTGTAAAAACAACCGCTATTCCAAATTTGGAGCATATAACGTTGAACGGGTTGAGACTATTGACGGATTCAAGTATTTCTTTCCCGGAGATAAATGGGTTATGATACGCCCTTCCGGCACTGAACCGGTGCTTAGAGTTTATGCTGAAGCCACTGATATTGAAGAGGTTCGAACCATTCTTAAGGCTACTGAGGAGGAGATCAGTTCGAAATAGTTTGGCTTGTGAATATGCTGATTTTCAATCACCTGTTAATTTCTTGTTGAAAAGCGGACGATATTTTGTGAATTTCTAATTTTCTTTTTATTAATTTTAGAATATAGAAGTTGACTAATCTTTGTTGGATAGCACTTTGGAGAGGGCGGACAGGTTGGATTGAAAAAGGATCCGATGTATTGAAATGATGCTTTAATTTCGTAACTTTGCACTATGTTTGAAGACGAGGAGGATGAATGGTTTGGAGCGGACTTTAATGAGCAGTTAGAGACCTTCAACCAAATGTACGAACGCAAGGAATACAGTTATATCGACGCCGATCAGGTAGAGGTAATACTCGATCATTTACTTATTGCAAATCAGTTTAAAAAAGCGAAATGGGCAGCTGAACAGGCGCTTAAACATTTCCCTTTCAACAATACAATTTTATTGCGTAAAGCACAGGCAATGTCCTTGGCAGGAGAGCTACACGGTGCAATTAGAATTTTAAGTCAGCTTGAAAAGATGGATGCACCTAGCCTTGATCTGCTGCTTACAACCGCGGCGTGTTACAGCCAACTCAGAGATTCAGATTCGGCCATAAAATATTTTCGTAGAGCCATAGAATTTTCAGAAGGGGATGAGCGCACAGAAATCTACCTTGATCTCGCAATGGAATACGAAAATCAGAAGAATTACCGCGAGGCTATCAATACTTTAGAACAGGCTCTTAAAGAAGACAAAAGAAACGAGGCTATCATTTACGAACTTGCCTATTGTTATGAGCAACTCGAGGATTACGAAAATGCCGTAAAGAGCTTCTTGTTCTACATAGATGAAGATCCGTATTCATACACTACATGGTATAATTTAGGCAACGCCTATGTGAAAATGGGTGAATTTGAAAAAGCACTCTGGGCCTATGATTATTGTACGGTCATCAATGACGAATTTGCTCCTGCATTTTTCAATATGGCCAATACCTATATGGATCAGGATAATTTCCTGGAGGCTTTGAAGTTTTATAAAAAATGCCTGGAGATTGACGGTGACGATGGTATGGTCTATTGCTCACTGGGTGAGTGTTATGAAGAGCTGGGAGAATATTCCCTTGCCTATGATGCTTACACGAAAAGTGCTGAACTTCTTCCTCATCTTGCTGATGCATGGCTGGGTAAAGGTATAATCAGCGATCTGACCGGTTATCCCGGCAGGGCTATATCAGAACTGAGTGTGGCATTGCAACTTGAACCGGAGAATCCAAACTATCTAAGAGCTCTTGCAAGTGCCTATGAAAATGATGAACAGCTTTTTCTGGCTGCTGACACCTATGAAAAAGCGCACGAATTTAGTCCGGAGGATCACGATATAGCCATGGATTGGTTTAACTGCCTTGGAACCCTGGATCCTGAACAGGCTCTTGAAAAATATTATGAAAAGGAAACCCTTCAGAATAATGAGGGGGCAAAGCTCGCAATGACCTATATACATTGGTTGCTTGGCAATCAATCAGATGCTGTTTTTTATTTCGAAGAAGTAGCTCTAAGCAACGCCAATCTCGCGAAAAGTTTATTTTTGCATTTCCCTGCCCTTAAGTCGGCAGAGTATTTTGGGAACAGATTGGAAGAACTGGAAGAAAGCAATGAGGATGAAGAATTTTAATTTACCATATATACCTGAAAGGAGTCAAAAGCCTCGGGAAGGCGGTTTGACTATGATGATGGACAAAGGACTCAGCCTCCGAGAGGCAGAGAATTTTATTGAGGCAAACGGGCACCTTACTGATATTGTCAAATTTGGTTTTGGTACCGCCTTTGTTACCAATCAGTTGAAGGAAAAAATTGCTCTTTACAAGGAAAATAATATTCGTCCTTATTTTGGAGGAACTCTTTTTGAAGCGTTTTATGCCCGGGGAATGTTTGAGGAGTATCTGAAACTGATCGATAAATACAAACTGGATCTTGCAGAGATTTCAGACGGATCTATAATTATCCCTCACGATAAGAAATGTGAACTTATTCGCATTATGTCAAAAGATAGGACAGTTCTTTCAGAAGTTGGTTCAAAGGATTCAGGTATTCTCATCTCTCCGAATAAATGGATTAAAATGATGAGTACAGAACTTGAAGCAGGTTCCTGGAAAGTGATTGCGGAAGGAAGAGAAAGTGGGAATGTGGGTGTTTTCAGACCAAACGGTACGGCTCATACTTTTCTGATCAATAAAATTATTGCCAAAATAAAGCCTGAGGATATCCTTTGGGAAGCACCGAAGAAAAACCAGCAAGTCTGGTTCATTAAATTGTTTGGGGCTAATGTCAACCTCGGAAATATCGCCCCGAATGAAGTTATACCTTTGGAATGCCTTCGAATAGGTTTAAGAGGCGATACTTTCTTTGAGAATTTACCTGAAGATTATGCAACCCGTTTGAAACAAGTTAATTCCGACGAAGAAGAGGAGGAGTAATTTTCCCGGTCTATGGAGTTAATGCGAAAAAAGGTAATTAAGGGGCACAACGGAGCGATTTACGATATTTTTTGCAACGATAATGTTTTTGCTTACACCACAGCCGCGGATAAATATGTGGTGAGATGGGATTTGAGTCGCGGTGTTCAGGACGACTTTACTGTCAGGTTAGAGCATACAAGTTTTCAGATTACTTTGGATGAAAACAATAATTTTCTTTTCATCGGTAACTCCAAAGGCGGAATCCATGTAATTGATGTTAAGGAAAGAAGAGAAATAAAACTGTTGCAACAGCATCGTTCACCGATTTTTGCACTGGTTTTCGATGATAAAAACGGCGTTTTCTATAGCGGTGATTCCGAGGGCTATTTTTGTGTCTGGCAGGCCGATACACTTAAATTATTGCTGACCCTGCCTCTCGAATGCGGTAAAATCAGACAAATTTCTCTTCATCCATCGGGTGAATACCTGGTTGTTTGTGGTCAGGACGGTTATGTCCGTATACTCGACACTTCCTTTTACAATGAACATTCTAAAATTAAAGCACACGGTTCTGGAGTGAATTGTGCACTTTTCAAGGAAGACTTATTATACACCGGAGGAAAGGATGCTTATCTGTCATTATGGGACTGGAGAAAAGGGGATAAGATTCGATCGGTTCCTGCACATAATTACGCGGTTTATGACCTGAAACTACTGAATAACGGTGAACAGCTTGTATCAGGTAGTTTTGATAAATCGATAAAACTCTGGCAGGCGGATACGATTGAAATTATTCAACGAAAGGAATTTAAAGACGGTGGACATAGACATACGGTTAATCGTTTGTGTAAAACTTCAGAATCAGGATTTTTGTCTGTTAGTGATGACAGACAGATCATAGAATGGAAACTTGTTTAATTTTCGACTTCCTGTTTAATAAGTTGTTCCTGTTTCCAACGTTTCTTTCTCTCCTTTTTTTCTTCGTGAAGATCAAATTTATTGATAATTAGACGCATCCCTCTGTCAGAACTGAAATAATTCTTTGTCCAGTTAAAGAATGTAACTAAGCGGTTTCTGAATCCTACGAGAGACATGAGGTGGACGGCCATCCAGATAAACCATGCAAAGGTTCCGCCGAGTTTTGTGGAACCAACCTCTACAACGGCTTTATTTTTACCTACGGTGGCCATGGCTCCTTTGTCCTTATAGCGAAATGGTTTCATGGGCTTTCCTTTCAGCTGACGCAGAAGATTTTTTCCAAGATTCTTTCCCTGCTGAATAGCCGCAGGTGCAACCATGGGATGACCCATAGGAAGTTCTTCTGAACACATACCGGCAACATCCCCAATGGCGTAAATATTTTTTGTTCCCTCAATTCTGTTAAAATGATCTACCTGTATTCTGCCTCCACCAACTATTTTATCTTCCATTCCTTCGATAGGATTTCCTATGACGCCTGCTGTCCAAATCAGTGTTCGTGCAATAATGTCGTTACCTGTATTCGTTTGAACGTAATCTCCGAAAAAATCGAGTACTCTTGTATTCAGTACGACATCAACACCTAATTTTTCGAGGTACTTTTTTGCTCTCTCACTGCTTTTCTCGGACAAAGCGGGGAGAACCCTGTCGCCCGACTGTACCAGATAGATATTCATTTGTTTGAAATCGAGCTCGGGAAAGTCTTTTGGTAAAACGTGCTCTTTAAGTTCTCCAAGGGCTCCGGCTAGCTCAACCCCTGTGGGGCCTGCACCTGCGATCACAATATTCATCATGCCCTGTCTCTTCCTTTCATTTGAATTGCGGAGAGTTTTCTCAAAATTTTGAAGTATCATACTTCTTAGGTCAAGAGCCTCAAGAATTTCTTTCATCGGCATGGCAGAAATAGTAAGACCTTCATTACCGAAAAAATTGGTTTTGGCACCTGTTGCAATCACCAGATGATCATAATAAAGTTCATCCGAACCGAGTATCAGTTTATTTTCTTCAGGTATGACACGCGTTACTTCACCCAGACGAAAATATACGTTATTTGCCCGTTTAAAGATCTTTCTGATTGGATAAGCAATCGATTCGGCTTCAAGGACTGAAGTCGCCACCTGATAAAGTAATGGTTGAAATGTATGATAATTGTTTTTATCGATAATTATTACCTGGAAGTCTTTTCCTGATAGTGTCTTGGCAAGTTGAATTCCGCCGAATCCACCGCCTACTATCACGACCCTTCCCTTTAATTTATCAGGAATATCTATAACCATCGTCAATAAGTTTATAACGAATATACGTAATACTGAAGTTTAAATGTAAGGCTTAGTAACCATTTATAAAGAATATATTCCGAAGTTACCTACTTTGTTGTCAGCGAAATGACTATTTTTTTTCTTCAATTTCAAGTTCTTCTTCAATTTGTTCGGTTTGAGACATCTTATACCTTTTTCTTCTTTCCTCATAGAGATCGAATTCACTAATTATCAGTCGCATGCCTTTGTCGGCACTGAAGTAATTTCTAATCCAGTTGAACAAAGTGATCGTTTTATTTCGGAAACCTATTAATAACATCAAATGATAAAACATCCATAGAAACCATGCCGGAAATCCACCGAAATTCATTCCTTTAATTTCAGCAACTCCTTTATTTTTTCCAATGGTGGCCATGGCACCCTTGTGCTTATAGTTGAATTTTTTCCATTCCTTGCCTTTCTGATCACGAAGAATATTTTTTGCCAGTAATTTTCCCTGTTGTTGAGCTACCGGAGCGAGCATTGGATGACCTTCTGGCCATTCTTCACTGATCATTCCGGCGATATCACCGATTGCGAAAATATCTTCGTGATTCTTCACGCGGTTGTATTCATCCACTAAAATGCGCTCTCCTTTGCCAATATCCTCCGTTTTGAGACCTTCAACAGTGTTTCCTAATACTCCAACCGTCCAGATCAGCGTACGTGCAGTATAACTGACGTCTTTGTTTGTTTTGACCTGATCTCCGATGTAATCAGTTACACGTGTATTAAGAATCACTTCAACATCCATATTCTCAAGGTACCTTTTAACCCTAGCGCTACTTTTTTCGCTGAATGAGGGCAATAACCGATCACCTGACTGAATGATTTTTACCTTCATGTCTTCGAAATTCAGTTCGGGATAATCCGCTGGGAGGATGTGTTTTTTCATCTCCCCGAGAGCACCGGCGAGTTCTACGCCTGTAGGCCCGCCTCCTGCGATCACGATATTCATTAAACCCTCTTTGATCTTTTCATCCGTGTTTCTCAGGACTTTTTCAAAGTTTTCAATGACGGTGCTTCTCAGATCAAGAGCCTCAAGGATGTTCTTCATGGGCATCGCGCTGGTAATCAGACCCTGACTTCCGAAGAAATTCGTTTTAGCACCAGTGGCAATCACCAGTTGATCGTAGCTGAGTTCATCGTTTCCAATGAGTACTTTTTTTTCATCGAGAACTATTTCCCTTACTTCACCCTTTCTGAAATAGATATTCGATGATTTACCGAAAATCTTTCTGATCGGATAAGCGATTGATTCAGCTTCCAGAACGGATGTAGCGACCTGATAGAGGAGGGGTTGAAAAAGATGATAATTGTTTTTATCCACAATGACCACCTGTACATTCTTATTTTTTAGCGTTTTTGCAAATTCAAGTCCTGCAAATCCGCAACCGATCATTACAATTCTTTTCTTCTTTTCCTTGGGAATATCAATTACCATCTAAATCGGGCCTTTTCCGAAAAGATAAATAAACTTTTACGCAATTCAAAAGAATTTTCCTTCCGAAAGATCTGATCGACTGATTAAGCTACCTGTGTTCTAAGATGAGTTTTTACACTTTCCGTAATATATCTGCTGGGAATAACTTCCCTTAGGTTATAATTCAGCCTCATGCTCGAACCGTAGGCCCCTGCGCTGTGAATAATGACCATATCTCCTCGCTCTAGAACTGGAAGAATATGATTTGAACCGAAGGTATCGGAACTTTCACAGGTTGGTCCGCTTACCGTATATTCTCTCACGATAAGGTCATCTTTACTTACGGTAATTTTGTGTCTCGCGTCATACAAAGCAGGTCTCAGTAGTTCAGTCATTCCCACATCGAGAATAGCTGTAGGATTTGAATCTTCGTGTTTGATGTACTGAACTTCTCCGATGAGCTGGCCACATTGTCCAACCAGACTTCTTCCCGGTTCAAGGCTTAAAACTTGGATAAATTCTTTTGGAAGATAAGTTCTCAGGGCTGCCATCCATCCGTTAAAATCGGAAATTAAATTTCTTTGAGGATTAAGGTAATCAATACCTAGTCCTCCACCCAGATTTAGGTATTCAAGCTGAAATGAATCAGGCAGGCGAGATAATAATCCACGTACGGTAAGTGATAGGTCTTCAAAATATTTCATATCAAGAATCTGAGAACCTACGTGAAAATGAAAACCGATTATTTCTGAGGAAACTTCGATAATACTAAGGGCTTCATCGAATGACATACCGAATTTATGGTGTCTCTCACCGGTGCTTATCTTTTCATGAGTATCTACGCGTAAATCCGGGTTGATACGTAAAGCAATCCGAGTAGATGAGTTTAATCGAGACTTATAATCTGAAATTATTTCGAATTCAGCTACGGATTCGCAGTGAATCACTCCAATATGCTGAGCCAAGGCATATTCTATTTCTCTTATTGTTTTTCCCGATCCGGCAAAAACAATATTCTCGGCAGCTGCACCTTTCTTTAGGGCATAGCTGATTTCTCCTGAGGAAACGCAATCAATTCCGAGTCCGTAATCAAGAATTTCTTCTACAATACGTGCCTCATGATTTGCTTTGATTGCATAAAACAATTTACAACCGTGGTCTTTTCCTGCTTCAAGCGCAGTTTCTATCGTTCTTCGCAAAAGAGGAATGTCATACCTGTAATATGGGCCGTTGTAAATGTTGGGTGTTTGCATATATTTATTTTTGTGCAAATATAACTACGAAATAAATATAAATAACCTTATGTTATAAAATTAACAAAATAAAATTATTTTTTACATTTTGTAATAGTGATTATTTAGTCAGTAGGCCCTAAAAAATAATCGTAGTCAAGGAGTACGGGGTGTTCCCCACCTGCTTTGGCATACCCGTTATAATCATTGGTTTCTCCGTAAACATAAAGATCCCATGGAATTTTGATGAGCATACCCTCTTTTTTAAAGGTAATCATGCATCGCGGGAATTTGTCATGTTCCTTTAATTCTTTAATTCTTTCCGGTTCTGTATGAAAGATCTGCTCCCAGGTTATTACTATCTGACGGCCTTTTTGCCACAAGCTATCTTGTTTTTCAAACACCTGAATATTGCCGTAGGATTCTTCGGAGAGGTTTTGATCTCTGAAAAGAAAGATATAATCTGTAGTATCCTTGCGATATAATTTCATCGTTAGGGAAGAGGTGTTGTAACAATCTTCTCTGGTGGTTAATTTTATGATACCTGCATTTTCATCATATTCTGCAGAAATAATAAAACCTTCTGAATTGGTTTTACCATATTCGGTGAGTTCAAAAATATTTGTTTGATTCAGTTTTTTGAAACATGCCGGTAATTCTGCCTGATTTAGAAAAGAAATAAATTCCTCCTGACCTTTCAACGTGGTCGAAAAGATGAGGCTTACCAAAGTCGCTAAAAAAAATAATCGTGCTGTCATATCATCTACAAACTAGTGAAAAAAAGGCACAAATACAAATTCCGGAGTCTTTCATTTGGGAAAACTTTCAGAGAATTATGGAATTTCGTAAATTTAATCATCAGTAGAATAAAATCTGATTATGCCAAGATTCCTGATTTTCATTCCGATTTTCATCTGCTGTTCATTTTACGGTCAAAATGTTATTTCACTGAAATTTGATTTAAAGGATGAGTTATCAGGGCAGGATATTGAAAGCGCGTTTGTTGAAATTAAGAGGAATAAACAGACAGTTTACTCAGCCTTTTATAAATCGGGGGATACTATTTCTGTCTCGTCCGAATTGCTAGAACCACTCACTGTTCAGCTGAGATCCCAGGGGTATAAGTCCAAGAGTGAAGTGATAGATCTCGAAAACTTTGAGAAAGAGATTCGAAAAGGGAAACTGATCAGCATTACGTTTAATCTTATTTATGACGGTCAGAGCATGGCCCCTTTCGACGTGAATGCACAGTACAAACCATCCGTTATTTTCGGTTCCGATAGCCTCAGTGTAAGTGACTTCGCTATAATCGATTCGGAAACAATGGTATTACTGGCTTATCCCAAAAGGCTTCAAAAGTCAAGTGAGTTGATATTTTATCGCCGGGATAAAATCGAACTGCGTAAGGAGGTTCCCGGAACGGCTCAGGAGCTCATAAAAGATTATCAAGGAAAAATATACCTGAAGTGTGTTGATAGGACCTATCTTATTTCAGAACCTCATAATTTACGGTTGGTACCGGTTGATTTAAAGGATCTCGAATCTTACGTTTTACCGATTCTGGATACCCTGGATAATAACCTTGTCTATTTTAGTAATTACAGTGAATGGTATCCTGCGTTTGATTATTTTATGGTGAATAAAATAGATACAAGTTACACAACGATCCGCCATATAGAAGATACCGAAATGATGGAACATTACAGAGCCGAATACAAATGGGCAGATGTGCGCACTAAGTTATGGGCCTGGGATATGGAGGCCGCCTCCGGTATTGATCGTGAGATTTGGGTAGGAGCTAACGTTTTTACCAATACGATCTACTATCAAAAACCTTATAGTCCTATGTTTCTGAGAAATGATGAACTCTTGGTTTTTGACCATTATAGAAACCTTCTTTGTCGCATGGACGCTTATGATTGCCGGGCGATCGATAGTGTGTCTATCGATTACCACCACGATGCGCGCAAATCAGGGTGGGAGGGGGAATTAATTCAGGATCCGGTCACCAAGAAAATTTATACGTATTATGACTATGTGGGGAATACGACCTTGAAGGAAATAGATCCTCGAACGGGTGAAATTGTAGGCTCCTTTAAATTGTTTTACAGATATACCGAGAATATTCATATTTATGACGGAAAGGTCTACTATATCTACAGACCTTTTGAATCTATGCAAAAGAAATATTTGTATGCTGAGGAGATTGAATAAGCTTATTTACGGATTTACTGAAGGGTTTCATCCATGGCTGAAAGAATGATATCGGCACTTTTTTCCAGATCTTCCTTGGAAATATTCAGCGGTGGGCTTAACCTGAAGCTGTAAGGATGGGATAAAAACCAGAAGCTTATCAATCCTCTTTTGATACAATTTTTAACCACTTGAGCCACAATATTTTCATTTTCCATGTCGATAGCGAACATCATCCCAACCCTTCTAACAGTAGTTACCATCCGATGTTTTGAGATTTTATCCTCGAGCCATTTGCCTTTACTTTCAACTTCTGAAAAATCAATTTCTGTTTTAATTACTTCAATGCATGCTGCTGCGGCTGAGCACACCACCGGATGACCACCAAAGGTTGTTATGTGGCCCAGAATCGGATCGTGTGAGAGCAAATGCATGATTTCTTTGGAACTAATGAAAGCACCAATCGGCATACCGCCTCCAAGCGCCTTTCCAAGTGTAAGAATATCCGGGGTTACCCCGCTGTGCTCAAAAGCAAACATTTTACCTGTTCTTCCCATACCACACTGTATTTCGTCGAATATGAGCATGGTTCCGGTTTCTGTACATTTATCCCTGAGTGCTTTGAGATACTTATCAGAGGCCATTCTCACCCCTGCATCGCCTTGAACAGGCTCGATAATTACTCCCGCTGTTTTTTCCGTGATGGTTTCGAGATCTGCAACCTCGTTGTGTCTGATAAATTTAATTTCGGGAAGCAAAGGAAGAAATGGAGCTTTTTTCGATTCATTGCCTGAAACACTTAGTGAACCGTGTGTACTTCCGTGATAGGATCCTTTGCATGATATGATCTCTTGTCTTCCTGTTGCTCTTTTTGCGAGTTTCAGGGCTGCTTCGTTCGCCTCAGTACCCGAATTTACAGTGTATACGCAATTAAGGGAGGGAGGAAGTACAGAACAGAGTTTTTCGGCAAGATCTAATTGTGCATCCTGAATAAATTCGCCGTAGACCATGACATGGAGATGTCTGTTGATCTGCTTTGTTAGTGCTTGGATTACGTGGGGATGATTGTGACCTATGTTATTTACTGCAACACCTGCGATCATATCAAGGTAAGCCTTTCCGGATTTATCGAAAATGTAACTGCCCCGTGCATAGTCGACTTCTATCAAATAAGGAAAAGGATTCGTTTGTCCCTGTAGGGAAAGAAATTTATCCTTGTTACTATGATATTCCGACACAGTTGTTAATTACTTGCGTTTAATAACTTTCTTGCATGCGGCAATTATATCAGGCGTATCAATGCCGTATTTCTTCATGAGTTCATCAGGAGTACCACTTTCACCGAATTTGTCATTCACGCCCACGTATTCCTGAGGAAGGGGATTATTCCGAGCAAGTACCTGTGCAACAGAATCTCCAAGTCCACCGTTGAGCATATGTTCTTCTGCAGTGACCACACAGCCCGTTTTACCAACGGATTTTAAGATAGCCTCTTCGTCGAGCGGCTTAATGGTGTGCATATTGATCACTTCAGCGTCTATTCCTTCCTTATGAAGACTTTGAGCAGCCTCGACAGCTTTCCAAACGAGGTGACCGCAAGCAATTATAGAAACGTCACTGCCTTCAAAAATAATATCAGCCTTTCCTATTTCGAAATTCCCTGTTTCTTTTGTGAAAATAGGGACTTTTGGTCTTCCAAAACGCAAATAAACAGGGCCTTGGTGATCGGCAATTGCTATGGTTGCCAGTTTTGTCTGATTAAAATCGGCAGGTACAATAACCGTCATATTCGGCAGCATCTTCATCATTCCTATATCTTCGAGAATTTGATGAGTGGCTCCGTCTTCACCGAGTGTAAGTCCTGCATGTGAAGCACAAATTTTGACATTTTTATTCGAGTAGGCTATAGACTGACGAATCTGGTCGTATACCCGACCCGTTGAAAAATTCGCAAAAGTTCCTGTAAAAGGAATTTTACCACCAATGGTAAGGCCGGCAGCCATTCCCATCATATTGGCTTCGGCAATCCCCACCTGAAAAAATCTGTCGGGAAATTCGTCTTGAAAATCGTTCATTTTCAGAGATCCTGTGAGGTCTGCACAAAGTCCCACTACGTTAGGGTTCTTTCTCCCAAGGGTGAGTAGGCCCTCACCAAATCCTGATCTGGTATCCTTTTCTCCTGTTACGTCAACGTGCTTTTCCATTATAGATTTAATGTTACTGATTTATTAGAATATATTGAAAACTCGGATCTCTGAGTATAATTCGTAGACCTGAGATGTTTTTTTCTTGATACCACCAGGTATTTACCCGGTTGTAGCGTAAAGTTCTGTTTTGTAGTATTCTCGTTCAGATCACAGACCCATTCAAACCTGTTGTTGTCCATAATCTCGAAAATCTGGCCGGTTACAGGCTTTGCGGATTGAAAGTTAACCGTTCCGGGCGCCTCTATCCGAACGTTAGTTGTTGAACTCTGATTGATCTCAATACTTCGATAACGTCTGGGCAAAGTCAGAATCTCAAGATCATATTTGCCTACGATGTACTTTTGAATTTCCTGAAATTTTTGAACATTTAAGGTCTTTGATTGCCCTTCCTGCATTACACGTACGTCGATGAAATTGTTTGAGGTAGGTCTGTCGAAGGTAACTTCCAGTAATCCCTGAGGGGTATCTAATTCAATTATATTGTGTGTGTTTCTTTTGATGGTAATGTTGTATTTGGACTTTTCCGGCAAGGTTTTAACAATCAGGTCATATTTTTTGGAGGGATCCATTATAAGCGTGTCGGGAAGATTTTTTTCATTCAGCGTATGTGTGAAAGTGTATACAAGATTGCGTGTTCCTGCTTCGTATAAAAACATTGTAACATCCGTTTCCTTTGGGGTTCCGTAAATTGTATTGAGGTTTATCTGAACCGTTGTGTTGACCAAAGCCTGGTTAATTACATCCTTTAAAACCACCTGAAAAGCCATTGGATCCTCTGCTGATTTATATTTACCGATGCAGTCGAATTGATCAAGGTAAGACATGTCCATTCCCAATCCTATGACAAAGGGGCTGATGGTTATTCCTTTGGCCCGAAGCTTATCTGCTATCACGCAAGGTTCGTCATCACAGGCTTCAACTCCGTCAGTGATAAGAATAATGATATTTCTTGAGTTTCTATCAGGAAAGTCAGCTGCCGAGGCTTCAAGGGACCGTGCAATTGGTGTAGTACCTTTTGCCCGTAATCCTTTTATTTTACTAACGATAACGTCATGGTTGTTTTTTGAAAATGGTACCTCAAGTTTTGTGTCCGCACAGTCTTGATAGGTAGCAGTAACCGGTGACTGATGTCCGTAGACCCGAAGACCGATTTCCAAATTGGGGACTCCTCGTAAACTATCTATTGATCTGATCAGTAAGTCTTTGGCTACGTTGAATCTCGTATCTCTTCCCCAGCGCTGATTCATCGAATTCGAGGCATCGAAAAGAAAAAGAATCCGCGTAAGTTCTTCCTGCGAGTAACTAATCCCCGACAGAATTAAAAAGAATATGCAAATTAACTTTTTCAAAAAAAATGTATTTAATAATCTCCCAGCGTTTCTTCCAGTTGATTTAGCGCTTTTTCCAGTTGTTCATCATTCGGTGCCGAACCATGCCACTTATGCGTTCCCATCATATAATCAACACCTTTCCCCATTTCAGTTTTCATGATCAGCATAATGGGTTTGCCATTTCCACACAAAGACTTTGCTTTTTCTAATTTGTTTACAAGGTCATGCATGTCGTGTCCGTCAACATTCAGTGTTTCCCAACCAAAAGCCTGCCATTTTTTTTCGAGATCACCAAGCGAAAGCACATCTTCGACATCACCGTCTATCTGTCTTCCATTGTAATCAATAGTTGCAATAAGGTTGTCTATCTTTCTGGCTGAGGCGTATATAGCTGCTTCCCAGATCTGTCCCTCCTGAAGTTCTCCGTCGCCGTGAAGCGTAAAAATATATCTGTCATCCTTGTTTAATTTCTTCGTTTCGGCTGCGCCAATACCGACAGATAATCCTTGTCCGAGTGAACCGGTGGCTATCCTGACCCCGGGCAGACCCTTGGCAGGACTTGGATGACCCTGAAGTCTGGAGTCGATTTTCCTGAAAGTAGAAAGTTCTTCAACAGGAAAATATCCCGATCGGGCAAGTACACTATAAAGAACAGGAGAAATATGCCCGTTCGAAAGAAAGAAAAGATCCTCTCCTTTACCGTCCATTGTGAAGTTGGAAGGATTATGTTTCATTATTCGGTGATAAAGCACGGTAAGAAAATCTGCACAGCCTAAGGATCCTCCCGGATGTCCGGAATTAACGGCTGCTACCATTCTAACAATATCTCTTCGGGTTTGCGAGGCATAACGCTCCATCTCTTGTATGTCCATATCTCTCAAAAATGAATATTTTTATAGCACAAAATTATGGTTATTTTATGATAACAGGGTCTTTCAAAGACCTTAATTTATCACTACTTTTGCACACTATGTTTATTAAGAATAATTCACTCAAGAGTATATTTGAATATTTCGCAGAGCTTCTAAAAAACAATTATTCAGAAAGGGAAATTCAGCTCATCGCAAAATCTTTTATCGCAAAACGACTCGAAGTTGGTGCATCTGAGTTGATGACAGATGCAGGGAGACGGGTTTCAGAGTCTGATATACTATATTTCAAAAAGGTTACACGGCAAATGAGGCAAGGACTTCCTTTTCAGTATGCTTTGGGTGAAACCTATTTTTATAATATTTCATTGAGGTCAGATGCAAGAGCCCTTATACCAAGGCCTGAAACGGAGGAACTTGTAAACTGGGTGGTCGAAGACAATAGAGGTTCTAATAATTTAGAAATCATAGATATAGGTACTGGAACCGGATGTATAGCTTTATCACTTAAAAAAGCTTTAAAGGGGGCAAATATTACCGGTATAGACAGATCAATAGAGGCTCTTTCTCTTGCACGAGAAAACGCCTCAGATCTAAATCTGGAAGTAGATTTTAAAGAGTGTGATATCCTCAATTTTGAAAAATATACCCTCCCGGATAATCTGGATATAATCGTGTCCAATCCGCCTTACATTCCTCATAGTGAAAAGTCAGAAATGCACGAGAATGTTCTCGATCATGAACCAGGGATGGCTTTATTCACCGACAATGATACACCCTTAATCTTTTACGAAAGAATCGTTGATTTCGGGATGAAACATCTAAAAAAAGATGGTGTTATTTACTTCGAAATCAATGAAAATAGAGGTGATGACTTGAAGAGTTTATTAAATAAGAAGGGTTGTAAGGATATTCAACTTAGAAAAGATCTCCAGGATAAAGACAGAATGATTAAATGTACAATTTGAATCAAAAGGGAAATGGATAAAGCAGAAGCAAAAAATCGCATGGCTGAACTTGCCGAGCAGATCGCTTACCATAATCATCTCTATTACGTGGAAAGCAGAAATGAGATTTCGGATTATGAATTTGATCAGATGCTTCGGGAACTGCAGGAACTTGAGGAGAAATATCCCGAATTCACGGATGAGAATAGCCCTACTAAACGGGTAGGTGGCGACATAACGAAGAAATTCGAAACGGTTATGCATGAGTATCCGATGCTGTCCTTATCGAATACCTATTCACGGGAGGAAATTGTTGAATGGGAAAACCGGGTAAAGAAACTGGTTTCGGGAAAGATAAATTATGTTTGTGAACTGAAATATGACGGAGTAGCGATCGGCATAAAGTATGTAGACGGCCGGTTCGTTCGCGCTGTTACCAGGGGAGACGGCACGCAAGGAGAGAATGTTTCAACGAATGTTCGTACGATTCGAACCATACCATTAAAATTGAAAGGAGATTATCCCGATACTTTTGAGATACGCGGTGAAATATTTTTCCCTTTAGAGAAATTCAACGAATTAAATGCATCTCGCGAAGCATCGGGGGAGGATCTTTTTGCAAATCCCAGAAATACGGCTTCCGGCACTTTAAAGTTGCAGGACTCTTCCGTGGTAGCCACTCGCGGACTTGACTGTTTTCTATATGGTATCTACGGGGAAAACCTTCCTTTTTCAGGACACTACGAAACGGTTACTAAGGCAGCTCAGTGGGGTTTTAAAATTCCTTATCCGAAGAAGCGATACATTGATCGAACCGATTCTATTGAAGGGATAATGGATTTTATATATTTCTGGGATGAACACCGTGCCGAGCTTCCTTTTGAAATCGATGGGGTGGTTATAAAAGTGGATAATTATGATCTTCAAAAACAGCTAGGTTTTACGGCTAAATCACCGCGTTGGGCCATCGCTTATAAATTCAAAACAGAACAGCAAAGCTCTGAACTTCAGACTGTAACATATCAGGTGGGTAGAACCGGAGCAATTACGCCCGTGGCCAACCTTACTCCCATACCGCTCGGTGGTACGATAGTAAAAAGGGCCTCGCTGCACAATGAGGATCAAATGAATAAATTGGATCTTCATGAAAATGATATTGTTTTTGTTGAAAAAGGTGGGGAGATTATTCCGAAAATTGTAGGCGTGGATTTGGGTGCCCGCAAATCTGGTAAAGAAAAGATCGAATTTATCCGTAAATGTCCGGAATGCGAAACAGACCTTGTTAGAATTCAGGGTGAAGCGCAACATTATTGTCCAAATGATACTGGTTGTCCGCCTCAGATTACCGGAAGAATCACGCATTTTATTTCGCGGAAAGCGATGGATATTGACGGCCTTGGTTCCGAAACAGTTGAACAACTTTATAAGGAGGGACTCATAGAAAATAGTGCAGATCTCTATGATCTTACTTTTGATCAGATTGAAAAACTGGACAGAATGGGAAAAAAGTCCGCTGAAAATATGCTCAGTGGTCTTGAGGCATCCAAGTCTGTTCCCTTTGAACGCGTTCTTTTCGCTTTGGGAATAAGGCACGTAGGAGAAACTGTTGCAAAAAAGATTGCCGGAGAACTGAAAGATATTGATAGTATTATTTCTGCTTCTTTTGATACACTGACCTCCATCGATGAAGTAGGAGAAAAAATTGCAATCAGTATCCAATCTCATTTTCAGAATGAAGACAATGTTGAGATTGTTGAACGTCTCAAAAAGCACGGACTTAATTTTAGGTTGAAAGAGAACGAGCTTAAAGGAAATGCGCTCGCAGGCAAATCATTTGTTGTTTCGGGGGTTTTTACTAGGTTTTCGAGAGATGAGTTAAAAAAGGAAATAGAAGCGAACGGTGGAAAAAATGTTAGCAGTATTTCAGCGAAAACAGATTTCATTATTGCCGGAGAAAATATGGGACCTTCGAAACTTGATAAGGCGAAAAAACTGAATATTCCGTTATTGTCTGAAGAAGAGTTTATTAATATGCTGGAGAAAAATTAATATGGGAGAGAAATCGGAAAACAAAAATAACCTGAGGGAAGCGATCATATTTACCACCTGGAAAGGGATTGACGATTATAGAGCCCTCAAAAATGAATTTGAAAAACATTTGGCAAAGGTCTTGAATCCGCATTTTTATATTTTTCTTGAAAATCCTAAAAAAATAACTCCTGATCAACTTCCTTCCGATGCTAACGTATTTAGTGCTAAGGATTTTAATTTATTTGGAAAGATAAAAAACGGTGAGTTGAACGCCGGTTTGAAGAGATATTCTTCCTGTGTTCTGTTATGTTCTGATATTTCTGCAGGAAAATATGTTAAGAAACTGATTGATGCTACTTCTTGCGTTCTTCGTATAGGTTTTCGAAATGAAAGTTTACCTAATTTTGATCTCGCTTTTCAGATGGATTATCCTTCACGGGAGAAACTTTTTGAGCAGACAGAAAAATATTTAAATAAGATAAAATTATGATGAAATTTAAAGGGACAGGTGTAGCGCTGGTTACACCGTTCAATGAGGATGGATCGATTGATGAGAAAGGATTAAGAAAACTGGTCGATCATCAGGTGTCGAACGGTACTGACTTTTTGGTGGTGCAGGGAACGACAGCAGAAACACCAACACTCTCAGAGGGAGAAAAGAAGAAAGTTCTGGAGATAGTGATTGATCAAAATGCCGGTAGACTTCCTGTTGTTTTAGGCATGGGAGGAAACAATACAAGTGCACTGATTGAAGAAATTAAGGCGTTTAAAAATGAAAAAGTGGACGGTTATTTGAGTGCTTCTCCTCATTACAATAAACCAAGTCAGAAAGGAATTATTGAACATTTTAAGGCCGTTTCTAGGGTTTCTGATAAGCCCATCATATTGTACAATGTTCCGGGAAGAACAGGAAGCAACATGACAGCCGAAACTACGCTTGAACTATCCTTACTCGACAACATTGTGGCAGTAAAAGAGGCATCTGGAAGCATGGAGCAGATCATGAATATTATTCAACGTGCTCCCAAAGACTTTGCCGTATTGTCCGGAGATGATGCTCTTACACTTCCAATAATTGCGGCAGGTGGACATGGGGTAATTTCCGTTGTTGCGAATGCCTTTCCCTTCAGGTTTTCAACGCTTGTTGACGCTGCACTTATGGGCGACCTCGAGACTTCACGTAAAAATCATTATGAGCTGTTAAAAATTACCGAACTTTTCTTCGCAGAGGGAAATCCTGCCGGAGTAAAGACTGCTCTAAAAAGCTTGAATGTCTGTGGTTCAACCCTACGATTACCCTTGGTAAATGTGAGTGATGGACTAAAATCTGCCATAGAAAAGGAAGTTGAAAAACTTTCCTGATCCCGGTAATCATTTAAATATTAATTAACCCGTCTTTCAGGAAGTAGAAGACGGGTTTTTGTTTTTTTTGAATTCAAAAATCAACTGAAGCAAAAAGTGGCTAAATTTTTGTTCTTAAACGGTTCTTTGTAAATCGATATAAAATTACGCGACTATGAATCCCTCGAAATTATTAATCATAACCTCTCTTTTTACCGTCCTTTTTTTTTCAACGTGTACTGCTCAGTCAGGATTTCAAAAGAAGTTGGCAGATTCGGCACTCACTCTTACACGGCAGAAAGTGAAATACGATCCGACGTACTACAGCATTGATTATCCGAACGGAGATGTACCGGCCGACCGGGGAGTGTGTACCGATGTAGTGATCCGTGCATACCGGAAAGTAGGAATAGATCTTCAAAGACTCGTTCACGAGGATATGAAAAATAATTTCAGCATCTATCCCAATAAATGGGGACTAAAAAAGACGGATCCAAACATAGACCACCGAAGAGTTCCTAACCTGATGACCTTTTTTGACAGAAAGGGTACTTCACTGTCTTTATCGTCGAATGCATCGGATTACCTTCCCGGAGATATTGTATGCTGGGATCTTGGTAACGGACTTACTCACATAGGGATTGTTTCCGCAAGAAAATCAGGGGATAATAAAAGATTTTTAATTGTTCACAACATTGGTGCAGGACAGGTGCTTCAGGATTGTTTGTTCAGTTATAAAATCATCGGGCATTACCGCTATGGTAAGTAGTTGAAGGTTGTTTAATCAGGTTTGTTGTGTTTCCATCGACGATGCGACCAAAGCCAGTATTCGGGATTTTCTTCGATCACCATTTCCAGGTATTCTGCGTGTTTATCAAGTACAAAGCCCTCACGCTCAAGAGCTACATTATCAGAAATGGGATAAAAAGTAACTTCGTAAAACCCCCGTTTTTTCTTTCGAATACAACCAAATACCACTACCTGATCATATTTGATTGCCAGTTTTTCAGCGCCCTTCATCCATCCCGTATCCTGATTCAAAAAAGTATTCCAATAGGCCGTTCTCGGATTTCCCGGTGACTGATCATTCATCATAATGCTCAGCGTCAACTGATTTGAAAGGTGTTTGGCGAAATATCTCGGCACCTCACGCATGCTCAGCATTTTCATTCCAAAGCGCTGTCTAGATTTGAGGATGACCTTATCAAAGAATGTATTTTTCAAGGGTCTGTACGCGGCGATGGTTTTGTGTTTCATTTGCTGCGCAATGCCTACGGCGTAATATTCCCAGTTGTTATAATGTCCACAGAGCACAATAACGTTTTTCTTTTTGTTGTAATATTTATAAAGCATTTCAGGATTGATCAGGGCACACCTTTCTTTTATCGCCTTATCTGATATTGTGAGTGATTTTGTGCTTTCGATCAGAAAGTCTGCAAAATGCTTATAGAACTTGCGCTCTGTTTCTTTCAGCTCCTTTTCAGAAAAATGTGGAAAGGAGTTTTTGAGGTTTTCACGGACAACTTTTTTTCTGTAACCTACAATGTAGTAGAGTATTAAATAAACAATGTCAGACACAAAGTAAAGCACTCTGAAAGGCAGGTAAGATATGGGAATCACCAGCAGATAGTATATGACAGCACTTAAAAGTTTGGACATTGTTTAAAAATTCCCAAAAATAGTTTTTAAAAATGAACTAAGCTTCTTTAGTTCCATAAGTTTTTTAAATAACGCCCATGCTGATTATATATTTTGGAAATAGCTAATAATACTTTGTTTCTTCAGTTATTTGTAATGACCTATTTTTGAAACGGAAACTCTATTTTTGTTCAGTGTGAAATAAGGAAAAACAAGAAAGATATCAGAGCGAAGAACAAATATGTCAGATGAAAACATGAAAAGTACTGAAAATGAATCCGAGAGAATTCAATTTGATTTTAGATTTCGTCATAAAATCATTCAGGTTTTAACTCGTATTGATCTCAAAGGCTTCAGGAAGCTGGCTCACCTGGCTCCTAAATACCTTATTCCTAAGCCGAAGTCTTCGGGTATTATAGTTCTTCCTAATGGAATTAAACTGTTTATAGATCCTGTCAAAGATAAAGGAATAGAGGAGGTACTTTATTATACCGGAACTTATGAGGCTGGTACACTGTCTTTTATGAATAAATACCTTAAGAAAGGCGATACCTTCGTGGATGTAGGCGCCAATATTGGAATAATGAGTTTGGCGGGATCTAAGATAGTGGGGCCGGAGGGAAAGGTTATTTCCTTTGAACCACATCCTCTCACGGCTGACATATTAAGGTCTAATATTGCTCTCAACAAGGTTGAAAACGTAAAGATCTTTGAAGATGCTCTTGGAAGTCAAAACGGAAATGCTGTAATTTTCGACAGGTGGGCTGATAATCGTGGCGGAGCAAGTCTCGTCATGGGTAAAGAGCAGGAGGGAAGAAAAATTCAGATGAGAACCCTTTCGGAAACAATCGGAGCTGGAAAAGTTGATATGATCAAAATCGATGTCGAAGGATTCGAATTGGAGGTACTGAAGGGTAGTATTTCTGTCCTTAAGAGAGATCAACCTCCAATACTGATTGTTGAATTTACAGAAAACTCTGAGCATGAAAGCCTTTCAAGAAAACAACTCTATGATTGGCTGCAATCGGTTAATAATAAATACCGCTTTTTTAAGCTGAAAGGGACAAAAAACAGGCCTTCAGTACTTATTGAGGTTCTTTCTCTAAAAGATCTCCCTTCTCACGACAATTTATTTTGTATTCCACAGAGGTTTTGAATATTATTTTCTTATTTTTAAGATAAACCAAATTTAAAATGAAAATGATGAGATCAACAATTACATTCAAAATTATCGTTTCAGCGCTGATTATAAGCCTCATTTCGGCGTGTTCCGTATCCAATCATGTGAATGACGGCGGACTTTTCCAAAAACGAAAGCATAATAAGGGATGGTTCGTTAAAAGCAACAGCTCTGATTTGAAAGGATCAGCAAAAACTGAGAAAACAGATTTTAAAGGTCGGGAAAATCTTGCTACAAAGACAGAAAGCAAGGATGAAACTTCTCGAAAGATTGTGGTGCAACCGGTTGATCAGGTTCAGGATATGGACGAAAAGCGTCAAGATATTTCTGAAACTGATCTAAAAGAAAAACCTGAAGGATTAGATAAAGGCACTGTATTGACTGATGAATATGGGACGAACAAGGCGGTGACTGCAAAGCTTAAAGAACGGATTGCTAAACCTGTAAAAAAGGTTCAGGAAACAAATTCTCTCGCTAAGGATGATTTCAATAAATCAGGATCAAACAGTGCCGATGGTATGTTTGTTTTATTACTTATACTATGTTTTTTCATTCCACCGCTTGCCGTTGCAATTATAACAAAAGAATTGCTCCCAACTTTATTGAATTTATTACTGACCTTATTGTTTGTCTTACCGGGAATAATTCACGCTTTAATTGTTCTTTTTAACCGTTATTAGAAAACAAACTTTATGTATTTAACCAATCACCTTTCCATCAAATCATGGGCTGAAGATGATCGCCCGAGAGAAAAAATGCAGATCAAAGGCAAGTCAGCTCTGTCGAACGCAGAGCTGCTTGCCATTCTTTTAGGATCAGGCACCCGAACCAAAACTGCCGTTGAGTTAGGACAGGAAATTTTGAATTATAGTGACAACAGTTTATACAAGCTGGGAAAACTATCAGAAAGAGACTTTACAGAATTTTCAGGTATAGGTTCAGCCAAGGCCATTACACTTATGGCAGCCATGGAACTTGGAAGAAGACGATCGGAAGAACCCTCTCCCGATACTTTTGTAATAAAAAGCAGTGAAGATGCCTATCGGCTAATAAAACCTTATTTCATAGATCTGGAACACGAGGAATTTCGTATTGTTGGCCTGTCACGGGCGAACAAAGTTATCAAGACAGAACTAATCTCGAAAGGGGGAAGATCCGGTACAGTAGCCGACGGAAAACTCATTTTCAAAGCTTTGCTCGACATGAAAGCATCAGCAGGTATTCTCTTCCACAACCATCCTTCAGGTAATCTCAATCCAAGCGAAGCAGATATTCAGTTAACGAAAAAGATGAAAGAATTCGGTAGAATGATAGACCTGAACGTGCTGGATCATCTGATAATAACTGATCACGGTTATTTTAGTTTTGCAGACCGAGGAATGCTTTGAATCAACTCCAGTCTATAGTTTCTTTTCCCAAGGAGGATAGAATCCGGTTGGTTTTAATAAAATGATCGTTTCCAAACCATAAACCCCTGTTTGCACTGAGGGGAGATGGGTGCCCGCTTTTTAGGACGTGATGTTTATTGGTATCAATATGTTTCACCTTCTGCTTGGCAAAACCTCCCCAAAGTAAAAATATGAGATCTTTCCTTTCTTCGGAAATTACCTGAATAACCTTGTCTGTAAAAACTTCCCAGCCTTTGCCCTGATGGGATCCCGGTTCACCTTCGCGAACGGTTAATGTAGTGTTAAGCAAAAGAACTCCTTGTTTTGCCCAACGTTCAAGATTGCCTGAATTTGGAAGGCTGTAGTCGTATTCCTTTTTGATCTCTTTAAAAATATTCTGGAGGGAAGGAGGGAACTCAATTCCATCACTCACTGAGAAACAAAGACCATTGGCCTGATTCGGTCTGTGATAAGGATCCTGCCCCAGGATAACAACCTTTGTTTTTTCAAACGGTGAGTGATCAAAGGCCGAAAAGATTCTTCGGGCCGGCGGATAACAGGTGTTTTCTGAATATTCCTTTCTAACAAATCGCACAAGTTCCTGAAAATAGAATTTTTCGAATTCGGGAGCCAACCGCGATTTCCAACTTTCTTCAATATCAACCTTCATTTCTGAGCTTACATTAAATCAAATTGCTTGAAATGATGCGTTAGGTGTTTACTATTAAGTTTTTGCCATCCGTTGAAATCAAGTTCTCCATAGAAAGGATGCAACTCTGTTACCTGAGCTGAATCAAAATGCTCTTCGAAAGCTATCCAGGTTTCAACAAATTCGTCTATGGCATCGGAAAGGTTGTCATTTCTCAATACTCTTTCAGCCGGTGCGAAAGGAACAGAAATATTCTGCATCATTTCCTTATCAGAATCCAGGAAGCGCTGCATAGACTGAATTTTCTCCTCGGGAATGAGTAATTTCTGTTTATTTTCTCCGGAGGCTATCTTGAGCACATCTGTAAGATGCTCAACCATGCCCTGAGAGGACAAAGTACCCCATTTCGGTTTTGTGTCCGGATCTAATTTATCCAGATGATTCAAAACGATTTCCAGATTTGGCTTTAAAAACATAATTAAAAATTTATTTTCCCACGAGTATTTGAAGACTCTTAGGTAAGGTGTTCAGGTTGAGAATACTCTTATCAAAAGTTACAGGCTCTCCGTCTATGTGGGCATATTTTTCTTCAGTCTCAATTTTGGCACTATTGACCTCCATCGAAAAATAAGACGAGGATTTATGGATAGATCCAAAATATGAGCGCCAAAGCAGTTTTAAAAATCCAAGATAATTAGGATTGCGTATACAAATGATCTCAAATTTATTATCATTAATTCTGGAATGGGGTGAGATCACAAACCCGTTTCCGAATTGAGACGCATTTGCAAATGTGCAGAAAAGAAGGTCGTGCTGACATTCTCCGTCGTTTATTCTTATCGATATGCCTTTATACTTCCGGAATTCAGTGAGGACTAATTTGGCGTAACTCATGAATCCTCGCGAATGATATTTATCGAAACGATCCGCTATCAGTGCATCAAAGCCAAACCCGGCAACACCCAGAAAAATTTTATCATTTATTTTGATCGTGTCTATTGAAGTCGGTTTCGCGGTATTTAAGTTTTTGATAGCCTTTTTTAGCTTCAGGGACATCTTCAAGTGTCGTGCGAGTCCGTTACCGGAACCCGTTGGTAAAATAGCTAAAGAAGTTGATGTATTTACAAGGGCAGAACCAACCTCATTTACAGAGCCATCTCCTCCAACGGCACATACAACATCCACTCCTTCTTTCACGGCTTCGCGTGCCAGTTCTGTGGCATGACCTTTATCCTCTGTAAAAACAATATCATAGGTATAAACATCCTTATCCAGGTATTTATCGATGAGATTCGGCAATATTTTTTTTTGACCGATCCCAGAAATTGGATTGATTATAAAGCGGATATGTTTTTTCATTTTACCTTCATCTCATTATGGATCAAATCATGGTTATACGTCTGTATAATCCCTTTCAGTCTATGCTCCATTTCTTTAGCAATAGCCGGGTAATATTTGAGCGAATCGTATTGCATCAGTGTATCTTTTTTATAATTATACAAGGCTATTGTTTTATCATTAACAAAGTTAATCATATAATCTTCTTCAAGATAATGATAGGTGTTACTAATATAATTTATTACGAAATTAGGGGCATTATCAAAATGCGATTTACCAAAGGCATAAAATTTTGATTTATAGCCTACAAGATCCAAAACTGTCGGGGCAATATCAATATGGTTAAACAATTTTTTTTCCCTACCTGTTTTGATTCGTTTTAACGGGTCATAAATAAGGATAGGAATTTGATACATACCAATTCGTTGGGTGTATCTCATCTGATGCCCGGCAGGTGTGTGATCCGCACAAAGAATGAATAATGTATTATTATACCAAGGCTGTTTTTTTGCTTCCTTGAAAAATAATCGTAAACTCATATCACCATACGCAATGGATCTTGCCATTGGATGAGGCCCCGAGGGTAAATCATCATGGTATTTCTCCGGAACAAAGAAAGGATGGTGAGAAGAAATTGTAAACAAACTTGCTAAAAAGGGTTCTTTCAGTTCTTTGGTTATTGATCTTGCCGTCCAAGGCATAAAATATTCATCCAGAATTCCCCAAAAATGATCAGAGTGATTTTCGTTATTATATTCTTTTCGTCCGAAATAATTCTCAAAACCAATATGCGCAGCGAATACATCAAATTTCATAGACCCGTTTGTAGCTCCATGGTAAAATCCTGTGCTATAACCTTCTGCCTTCAGTAGGTGAGGAAGCGCGTCAATAGAATTCATCCCGTAATGAGAGGAGATGTAAGGATTATCCATTAGACTTGGAATACTTGCAAATATTGCCGGTACCGCTTCGACAGATTTTTTTCCGTTGGCAAAAGCATTTTCGAAATAAAGAGATTCGTCAATCAGAGAATCTAAAAAAGGAGTGTAGGATCCTCCACTTTTTGCTCCCAACCATTCATTTCCGAAACTTTCCAGGATAAGAATCATTACATTCAGATTCTCTGCAATTTTTCTGTCAGGATGAGGAATACGCACAGGATCGTATAAATTTTCGGAATCTTCAGAGAAATACTGTTTTTCGGTCAGTGATTCTTTTCCAACTGTTTTTATAATCGTTAGGGGAGTGTTTAGTACCAGCGAAACATTCTCTGGTCTGGTATACTGTGCTGCTGTTAGCATATCAGCAGGTCGAAAACCAAGACCGCCTCGTCCCATGATAAAAAAAAGCGTTCCAAAAACTGCAAACAGGATAAGTTGTTTAAAATAGCCTGTACGATTATTATTTTCAGATACCCGAGAAGTTCTATTATAAAGAAAATTGCTTAGCCATACAAACAGAATTAAAACAATAAACAGCCACCAGAAATCCGTTACAAATTTACCGGATAATTGTGTCAGGTCATCACCGTCCCATAGAAAGTTGAAAACATCGGAAGTACTTCTTTTAGCCGTGTATTCGAAATACGCGACATCCAGCAGGTTAAAGGCTATGAGCAGGGTATTTGTTAAATGAAAAATGCTTTTCAGGAAAAGCCGATAAACCTTCGATTCTCTTATGGGGTTAGGAATTAAGGAAAAACCATAGAAGGGTATCATCCAAATGCCAATACTGATACAGTCCATCCAAATACCTGCAAGGAAATCAGTGAAATTTACGGATACGAAATGGTCTGAATTGGCACTAAAAAACAAAATTCTTGTAAGGGAAAGCATAAGTAGAGAAATTCCCATTCGAAGGATCAGGCGCTGAATATATCGAGGGACAAAAGTACTAAGCTCCATGGTGCAAAAATACTGTATTTACTAAAACACAAATGAATTAAAAGTAAAAAGAAAGATAAAATTTGGGGGATAAATCCAATCCAACCTTAACTTTTAGGATCTGAACCTACTGATGAATTTTTCAGTTCCTTCAATCAGTTTTCTGAAGAAATCGAAATACAGGGTAATTGTGAAAATCAGCGTCATAAACCATAGCATCAGTATATTGGCCGTAAAGGTGCTTAATCGCATACCGAATAGATTTTTTCCCGGCGCGTAGAAATGTGCATCGGTGAAAGATTTATCACGTGGTATTTGGTAGATAGGGTCAGACTTCTGAATAAGCTTTCCGTTCATCTGAATGATTTTGTTGAGATCATTTCTGTTGGTTACGAAATCGGAAAGAGACTCATTGAAATATAACGATTTTAATTCTTTGTATTTATCCGGACCAATTTCTTTCAGTTTTTCCGAATGCGCCTGTAAGGCCTCGTTTACCTCATTGTTGTAGATTTGCTTGAGCGTTTTGAAGTAATTCGCCATGTTGTTACTTACTTCCGTATTCCATTGATCATTTTTCAGGGTTTCTACACAACCTTCGCAAATGAAGTTTAAGGATGGATCGTATAGATCTTCCTCCATTGAAATTTCATGTATCAGTATAGCTTTGGCGTTGTCTGTTAATTGCTTCTGAGTATTATCGTCCGCGTAATTATCGAGTATGTTTTTTTGATTGCGCAACTCGGGAAGCCAATAATCACGTTTCCATGCCGCTTCACTTTCTTTCTGATTGATCCGGTAAAAAGGATCTTCAAAATTATTCCTTTTATACTGTGTAACCGCCAATGCTTCATAAGCCCAGCGGGAAGCCATAATATTTCCGATCCATGGAACACTGTCTTCCTGAGAAAAAATGGGATGTAATTTGTCAAACTTAACAATCACACCACTGAATAAAAGCTGAGGAATGATCATTATCGGAATAAGAATGTAAATTACCTTGGCCGAATTAAAGGTGGATGAAATGTTTAATCCGAGTAAATTGGCAAAACAGGAGGTAGAAAACAATATGAGCCAGTACTCAAGCCACATTCCTTTAATTTCGAGTATAAAATTACCGATCAAAACAAAGAGTAGGGTCTGAATAGCCGAAATGATAAACATGATGGAGATCTTAGAAAACAGATAGCTCCCTTTGGATAAGTTCAGGAATGATTCCCGTTTTTGTATCTTTCTATCTTTGATAATCTCTTCGGCAGCTACAGTAAGACCGAGGAATAGAGCAACCACAACGGCAATAAAAAGAAACTGCGGAATATTCTCACTGTTTTCGAAGGTATATTCCATTCCGTCCTTGGTCATTCCGAAATATTTAACAAAGAAACCAAGGATCAAGGCGAGAACAGGCGCTTCGATGGTGTTTATTAGAATGTACTGTTTATTCGTAAGTTTTGAAAGGATATCACGGATGAAATAAACCTTAAACTGATTCCATTTATTTGGGATCTGATGAATGACATTTGGTTTTTCATTGACATCCTTCGTTTCTAATTTTAATTTTTGCTTCAGGTAATATTTGTTCCATTCCTTCGGAGAGGTTTTCCGTTTAGCAGTCTGATTACCGAATTCATCAACTACTTTGGCCTCAATAATATTGAATATCTGCTCAGGATTTACATTACCGCAGACAGGGCATTCGCGTTCTTCACAGTTCGCGTGATTGATCTGGGTTTTAAAATGGACAACACTGTCAATGG